>PAFU01000030.1 GCA_002704225.1 Gammaproteobacteria bacterium
TGGCGGAGCGGACGGGACTCGAACCCGCGACCCCCGGCGTGACAGGCCGGTATTCTAACCAGCTGAACTACCGCTCCGCAGCGAAAACATCAATCGTGGGGTCACGATCGACGAGACTTGGTGGGTGTTACAGGATTTGAACCTGTGACCTACGCCTTGTAAGGGCGCCGCTCTACCAACTGAGCTAAACACCCGTCTTTCAGCACTCTTTCGAGGTCGCGTATGGTACCGATTCTGGGTGTGCTGTCAATCAGCTCAGCACCGCATCAGCGCAGATTTTTCTGCCTAGTCACTGGAGGAAGCGGGTAGGCCCCTTCCCTTAAACATCCATCGCGTCCACACAGACTGCATCAATGGATCCAGCCAGCGGTAAAGCCTCCCGGATAATACGATGGGCCTGCCCTTTTCGACGCCGGCTATACCCTCTCGCACGACCTCTTCGGCGCGATACCACAGCATGCTTGGCGTCGACTGCTTGATCTCGTTCATCCCAGCAGTGGCGTGAAAATCTGTATGGGTAAAACCGGGACATAGCGCACTGACATTAACGCCTTGGGCCTTCACGGTCAGAGCCAACGCCTCAGACAAGGCGATGACATAGGCTTTTGCCGGGCCATAGTGACTGTCGCCAGCACTGGCGATACGCCCCGACACCGATGCGACGTTAATTACTCGGCCATAGCCTGCGGCAGTCATTGTCGGCACGAGGCGATGGCACAGCTCGGTGATGCTCGTCATCATCAGGGTCAAATACTCCTGATGCGGCCACCAACCTATGTCCTGATCTTGCAACAAGCGCGGCCCTGATGCGCCAGCATTATTCACCAAGTAATGCAGTTCGATGCCCTGTGCGCTGATTTGCTCAGCAATGAATTGAGGCGTTTCCGGCTGGCTCAGATCGCCTTCAATGAGGCTAATACTGATACCTGGACAACTGTTTTCAATCTCTTGTTTAACGTCATTCAGTTTTTCTACCCGACGCGCCACCAAGACAAGATCGAGGCCCTTTGCGGCCAGCTGCCGGGCGAACTCTGCACCGAGTCCTGCTGATGCTCCAGTAATCAATGCTGCGCCCATGTCTTATCTCCTCAGTATGTGCAGTGAGTGCTCGTATTGAGCACCGGTGGTGTAGACTCTCGCCAAGCTCATTTGTCTATGTAGTTTGGGGGAACGCATGAACAGACTTGTTTCAATCTGCAAATTTATCCTAAAAGCGCTGGTCGGCGTCGCCATCGCCGGTGCGTTATTCGTTTTCGCCATGGGCTTCGCCGACGGTCCTTGGGGCGTGGTACCCGGCGGCGCTTTCAGCGAACCCGGCCAGCCTACACCCAAAGATTGGTCCTTCACCAAGGATCTCGACACGGTGGAGTTTCAGTTGACTGACCCCGTGAGTTCGCGCACGTCTTGGATTATGGAACATGACAATCGAGTCTTCATTCCTTCCGGCTACATGAACTCTACCGTTGGCAAACTCTGGAAACACTGGCCAATGCACGCCGAGAAAAACGGCTCTGCCCTCCTGCGGATCGACGGTGAGGCTTATCGCGTGACCTTAGTGCGTACCAAGAACCCGGAATTGCTTCGGCCTGTGATGGGCGAACTGGCGAGAAAGTACATGTCTGTTGAGCCGCCATTGGACGCAATGCTCGACGAAGTAGAAAGCAACAACCTCTGGGTGTTTGAGCTCGTCCAGCGCTAACAACAACCCGAAATAGGAAGTAAACCATGTCTCAAGAACAAGCTCTGACCGGGGTCCGCATTCTGGATTTTAGCCAGGTACTCGCGGGCCCTTTTGCGACCCAACAACTGGCTCAATTGGGTGCTCAGGTGATTAAAATCGAGCAGCCGGTGGGTGGCGATATGACACGGGGACTGATGTCGTCCAGCAGTGACGGCATGGCGCCTTCGTTTCTTTCGGCGAACCTCGGTAAGCGCAGTCTGGCGCTGGATCTCAAGAACCCGGATGCCCGCGAGATTGTTCACAAGCTCGTGGCCCAAGCCGATGTCGTGGTCGAAAACTTCAAGCCGGGTACCATCGAGCGTTTGGGCTATGGGTATGACGCCTTACGCGCTATCAAGCCTGACTTGGTGTACGCCTCGATCTCTGGCTTCGGCCAAACCGGCCCGCGCGCAGGCTTGCCTGCCTTTGATGGTGCCATTCAAGCCTACTCCGGCATGATGAGCATCAGCGGCCACGCGGAAACCGGGCCGGTGCGATCCGGCTACTTTGCCGTCGACATGAGCACCGCCCTGAACGCAGCCTTTGCCATTACGGCCGCTCTGCTGCGACGAGCCAACACCGGTGAAGGCCAGCGGGTGGACATTTCCATGCTGGACACCGCGTTGTTCATGCAGGCGCCGCAAATGACCGGGTACTTGGTTACCGGCAACGTGCCTGAACTCAACGGCAACGCCTCACCCACCAAACAACCCACGTCCAACGTCTTTGCTAGCCGCGACGGGTATGTGCAGGTTATTGCCATGAAAGAAACCCAGGTCGAAGCGCTCTTTGGAGAGCTGGGGATCCCGGAGCTGTACCTTGAATTTAACGAACCAAGCAAGCGCCTCCGGCGTAGGGATGAATTGCACAGCATACTTGCCCCACTGATTGCGGCAGAGAACACCGAACACTGGCTGCATGCTTTGGACGCCATCGGTGTACCGGTGTCAGCGATACAAGATTTTCCGACCGTCGCCGAAGAGCCTCAGTTAGCGCACCGGGGAGTGATTGTCGACATGGCGCACCACCAAGACCCAGAACAATCCGTCAAAATCGTTCGGGCCTCACATGTCGCTGAACCGGGCAGCCCTACCATTCAAGGCCCTTCCCCGACCCTAGGAGCGCACTCGCAGGAAATCCTTGAGGAACTGGGCTATTCAGCCCAAGAGATTGGCGCCATGCGAGATGCCGGCATGATTTGATCGGTAAACCACCGCTATCGCAGTGAGAACGGTTTGTTCGCCGGATTTATCTCGCTAATATGTGCCGCTGGGCTAACCTAGCGGTTTCCTAACGTCAGACTCGTTTCCTAAGGCTTTTGTAATATGAGCAATTCCCAACACCATCGTCTCATCGTGCTTGGCTCCGGTCCTGCCGGCTATACAGCAGCACTTTATGCCGCCCGAGCCAATCTCAAACCGGTACTGATCACGGGTGTTGAAGTGGGTGGGCAGTTGACCACGACCACAGAAGTCGAAAACTGGCCGGGCGGACATGCCGAGTTGCAGGGCCCGGAACTCATGGTGCAAATGGCCGAACATGTGGAGCGTTTTGACGCGAGCATCGTTAACGATCACATTCACACCACCCAACTGACCCAAAGCGGGCAGCCGCTGACTTTGATCGGTGATCAGGCCACATACACTTGTGATGCCTTGATCATCGCCACCGGGGCCTCTGCCCAGTATCTTGGCCTGCCCAGCGAAGAAGAGTTCAAAGGCAAGGGCGTCAGCGCCTGCGCAACCTGTGACGGCTTTTTTTATCGCGGTCAGGACGTGGCCGTGGTGGGTGGCGGAAACACCGCCGTTGAGGAAGCGCTTTATCTGTCAAACATTGCCAAGACTGTCTACTTAGTGCATCGCCGCGATGCCTTACGAGCCGAGAAAATTTTGCAGGATCGGTTGCTGGCAAAAGAAAACATCAAACCGCTTTGGAATCATCAGCTCAGTGAGGTGCTTGGCGACAACATGGGTGTTACCGGTATGCGCGTTCGTCAAAACGATGGCGCAGAACAAGACGTTGATCTTGCGGGCGTTTTCATCGCCATCGGCCACACGCCAAACACCGGCATCTTTGCCGACCAGGTCGATATGGAAGGCGGCTACATTCAGATCAACAGCGGCATTGCGGGCAATGCCACCGCCACCAGCATTCCCGGCGTCTTCGCAGCAGGCGACGTTGCCGATCACATTTACCGGCAGGCCATCACAAGCGCAGGCTTTGGTTGTATGGCTGCGCTGGACGCCGAACGCTACTTAGACGCACTCGGCTAACCCGCGGCTTCCTCGCAAGGTCGGATCAAGCCTGTACGGCAGGTATCCGATCCGCGATTTTGGCGGACCAAATCTTCGGCCCTTCGATGTGCACAGATTCGCCGGTAGCGTCTACGCTCACGGTAACCGGCATGTCTTTTACTTCGAATTCGTAAATTGCTTCCATGCCCAACTCCGGGAATGCCAGCAGTGTGGAGTTCGTAATCGCCTTGGCGACAAGGTAGGCGGCCCCGCCAACGGCGATCATTGAAACCGCCTTGTTGTCGCGGATCGCATCAATCGCTATCTTGCCGCGCTCAGCCTTGCCGATCATGCCGAGCAAGCCCGTTTGTTCCAGCATGGTGCGGGTAAATTTATCCATCCGCGTGGCCGTTGTCGGGCCTGCAGGCCCCACCACNTCTTCCCGCACGGGATCCACCGGACCAACGTAGTAGATCACACGATTGGTGAAATCTACCGGCAGNTCTTCCCCGTTCTCGATCATATCGACGAGCTTNTTGTGGGCNGCATCGCGACCGGTAAGCATNTTGCCNGACAGCANCAAGGTGTCGCCGGACTGCCACGACTGAGTTTCCTCCGGGGTTAGCGTGTCAAGGTTCACACGTTTCACTTCATCACCCAACTCGAACTCAATATCCGGCCATTCGGACAAATCCGGCGCCGTGAACTGAGCGGGACCCGAACCGTCCAGCGTAAAGTGCACGTGTCGGGTCGCGCTGCAGTTGGGGATGATTGCCACAGGTTTGTTCGCTGCATGAGTCGGATAGTCTTTGACCTTGACGTCTAGGACGGTGGTCAAACCACCCAAGCCTTGGGCGCCTATGCCCAGTGCATTCACCTTCTCAAACAACTCCATGCGGAGTTCCTCCGAAGGATTACTGGCCCCATTGGCCTGCAGTTCGTGCATGTCCAAGGGTTCCATCAGGGACTCCTTGGCCAACAACATGGCTTTTTCGGGCGTGCCGCCAATGCCGACCCCCAAAATACCCGGGGGACACCAACCAGCGCCCATGGTGGGTACTACACTCAAAATCCAATCCACAATGGAGTCCGAGGGATTCAGCATGGCAAACTTCGCCTTGGCCTCGCTGCCGCCGCCCTTGGCCGCCACTTCAATTTCCACCTTGTCGCCGGCCACGATCTTGGTGTGAACCACGGCAGGGGTATTGTCCTTGGTGTTGGCTCGGGCTCCATTGGGGTCAGTCAGTACCGAACCGCGCAGCACATTATCCGGATGGGTATACCCCCGGCGCACACCTTCGTTGATCATGTCTTCGAAGGCCATGTCCGCATCCCACTGCACGTCCATACCGACGGATATCAGCACATTGACGATGCCGGTATCTTGGCAAATCGGTCGTTTACCAATGGCACACATGCGCGAGTTCACCAGCACCTGAGTAAGCGCTGCTTTTGCTGCGGGTGACTCTTCTTTCTCCCAGGCACCGCGCATCGCGCGTATAAAATCCGTCGGGTGGTAATAAGAAATGAACTGCAGTGCGTCGGCGATGCTCTGAATCAGATCATCTTGCTTGATAACGGTCATTAATGACTCCGTGTTGGTAATGAAGCGGCGTCAGGACTGGCTGAGGCCCGGAATTTCACAGTATAAGTCCAGCTCTACCCGCTGGCTAACGTAACGGTTCTGATGAGCACCAGCGCACCACGATGGCATCACCATGGAGTACAGACCGCTCCCTCCGGCCATCAAGAGCAATATGTCTTCCGGCCGATTGAAGCAGCGATAGGTTTCGCTCGTGATGCGCTCGGCGAAACCTGCCGAGAAATAGGCCAGCCGCTCCGTTGGATAGTGGGTGAGCTCCCACAATCGCTGCAAAATCGCCGGGCGATCTAGGCCGGCATCGGCCAGAATTTTGGCGTGCTCTGGATTGAGGACGACCACAGCGCCACCACCCGTCAGTACCGCATTGTTGGTGGCCATGTTGGCCAGACCGATGACCAGCACCTCCAACAGCTTGTGGGCGTCTTGGGGGTCATCCGCGTCGCCGCTGTACATCACCGAATGCGGTGCCTCGGCACCTATTACGGTCACTACGGTGTCTTCGGCGGCAAAGCCCAGCCCTTCGTGCATGGGCGAAAAAGGCGAGTGCTCCTCATCTTCCGCCAGACAGTAGGTGAACTTGCCCGGGTGGCCTAAGAGCGCCATATCCGACTCGCCGGGACGCGCGCCGCCAATATTGATCATGCACAATCGCAGTGCGCGACCAATACTGGCATTCGCCCGGTGACCCGGGCCCAGTGCGCCAAAACCGCTGGCTATTGGGCCACAGCTCAGCCGACCCGGCCCATTCACAATAATCAAAGGTGCGGTGCAATGGGTGGTGGACTGCATTTGGGCTAGGTCAAACTCGTCTTGCAGTACCGCCTGTACTGCGGCGATGACCACCGGAACATGCTCGGCCAGACATCCGGCCATCACGGCGGCAACGGCGACTTTTTCCACCGTCGCGACGCCTCCTGCTGGCCCCATGACGCCAAGGCGCATGTCTGCGTCCATACCACTGGCTAAGACCATATTCGCCACACGATCCAGCGTCGGAACCACCACCGGCAAACCATCGGTCATACCCGCACGGTGTAATGCTTCAAGCGCTGCGCCTTCGTCGGACGCCTGCATGAGCTCAGTCATGTTTCAATTGCTCAATAATTTGCGGCGCAAGACGCTTGGCCACTTCTTCGAGATGACTCTGGCCGGTTCCAGCCAAAGGATGCGGTAATTTTACGCGAGGCACTGAGGGCATGCCCAAACTCTCGGCAGTAAAATTGCCCTGCGGCCAAAAGTCTTCGGTGACTAAGGCAACGGAAGGGAGGCCGCGTTTTGCTGTATTGATGCCGTCACGCACGGTGCCGGTGGTACAGCTGCCTCAGTGGCCATAGGCGGCGATGACCGCATCGCACTGAGCCTGAATCTCATCAAGCATGCTGTCCGGGGCTGCGATGGATGCATTGCCCTTGTTCCAAACGCGCACTTCGATGCCGTCGATGAGTCGTTCCAGTTCCGTGCCCACATGTCTGAGAAAATTCTCGGAGTCTGGGAAGCCGTTCGCCAACAATCCAACCACTGAGGGGGGATTCGCAGCTAAATCGATACCAAGGGTATAGGGATCTGCCGGCACGGCACGCTCGCCTTGCGGGTTGTGAAATTCGATCATGGAACCTCCGTTTTCATACCAAACCGAAACAGCGTATCAACACTTGTTCGTGTTTCACGCTGGGGTAAGTCACCACAGTAGAACAAAATCCATGGAATAAAAACGTTGCATAGGCGCTTTGAGATCAACAGATACTCGGCCGCGGAGGGGGCTAAGCAAAACGCAGATCTTCAGGCACTCGAAACGTGCCACGGCGTTTACTCAGTCATACGACCGAATACGCCAACCCGCTGCTGGACTCGCTCGGTGTACTCTTTCAGGCCACCGTATTCATTCGCCACATGGGTCATCCACGTTGCGGGTTGCTGATCGAACACCCCCGCCATAAAACTGGCGATAGCAAAGTCATACACACAGGGTTCGGCTGCAAAGAGAAAGCCATCGCCTTGCACCGCATCCTGTAATGCCTGCAGATCCCGCCGGGCAAAACCTTCTTGCTCCTCTTGGTTATGACGGCCTAAGCCTTGCAGGTGATAGGTTTGTTCCACTTCCTTACGGGCCTGTCTGGCGATGAAGCCCCGAATCGGCCACGGCGCGATATGGAAAAACCCCTCGACGATGTTTGGAAACCAACCGTCGTCCAACCAGCGACTGGCTACGAAGATCCAATACAAGTGGTCGTCTACGAGACGAGACAATGCCAGCCCAACGGCGCGATCCTTATCAGACAAACCCGCATGCACTCGCCCCTGAGTGATGTCGTTTAAATATTCCACGATCAACTCTGAATCAGCGATTTCTCGGCCATCGGCTATCAGGTAGGGTAGCTTGCCCTTGGGCGCTTTGCGCGGATCTGCCTGAACCTCTATGTCATAGTCTAAGCCGAGTTGCGTCATCAACATTTCCGCCTTCAGACAGAAAGGACTCACATTCTGCAGTCCGAAGGCACCACCGAGCGTTACCAATGTCAGCTTTGGCTGGCTCATCTATTTGCTCCCGTCGACAACAATGCCGGCCCCAATCAGTGACTGGATATAGTCCTCAGCAAAGTCCAATTCACGTAGCACGCTCAAACTGTTTGCGCCTATATCCGGCGCTCTTTGGGGGGCCTTCTTAACCTCACCCACCATGTTGATGGGGCTGGATATGGTGAGTTCGTAATCACCTTGGGTATCCCCAGTTTCTATCACGATGCCCGCGGCGCGAAGCTGCGGGTCTACCAACACTTCGCTCATGGTTTGCACTTTCGAGTAGGTAATCCCCTCATCATCCAAACGTCTTGCCGCTTCCGCATAGTCGATTTGAGCAAAGGCATCAGAAATCATCTGTTGCAGATCACCCCGGTTACGCATGGCCTGACGAATATCACTAAAGCGTTCGTCCTGCAGCCACTCAGGATGACCCAAGGCCGCGCAGAGCTGGGGGTATTCCCGGGCAGTGTTGATCATCGTCAGCACCAGATAGCTCCCATCCGCACACCCATAGGCCGCGCTCAGCGGATTAACCCATCCGGCCTGCTGGCGGTGTTCCGCCAGATCATTACCGGCAGCCACACCCTGTAAGGCCATACCATTAGCCCACACGCCGTTGGCCGCCAGCGACGTACTGACATGGCAGCCCTCGCCAGTACGTTCACGCTTATACAGACCACTCATAATCGCCCCGAACAAAGCCGTTGCGGTGGAGTGATCGCCCATGCCTGGCGCGGGCATCAGAGGCGTTTGGTCTGGGTCGCGCACGAATTCCATCATGCCCGAGCGCGCCCACCAACCGGTGACGTCAAAAGCGCGGCGATCGGCTTCTGGCCCCTCGTCGCCGTAGCCGGTGATGTGACCGAACACCAAACGGGGATTTATGGCCTTCAGTGTTGGATAGGTCAGTTGATAACGTTCTAGCTGACTGCGCATGAAATTCGTTGTCATCACATCGGCTTTGGCGATGACTTGATGCAGTAGGGCTTGGCCCGAATCCTTACTCAGATCCAATGCCAAAGACTCTTTGTTTCGCGAGGTCAGCAGCCAGTGGTACGGCACCGGATAACGGCCCACCAGACCGCGGTATCCATCGCCACTGGGCGGCTCAATTTTGATCACCTTGGCACCAAAATCGCCCAACATGGTCGCGGCACCCGGGCCGGCGAGAAACGTCGCCGCATCCACAACAACCAGATCTTCTAAAAAATGCTCCATCATCCCCCCTTCTCTGCGCGTCTCACTCCAATACGTTTCGCACCTGGCTAACAATCGTTTTCGTGCTGCGCCAACACGATGAACTCCCCGGTTCCCGACACGCTCACCGTAAACTGAATCGGCGCACAGCAAACGTAGCAGTCTTCGATATAACGCTGCTCGCTTTCACTGGTATCGACCACCAGTTCGTAACTTTCACCGCAGTAAGGGCAGTCGATGACTTGAGTGTCGGTACTAAAACGCATTACTCGAGTCTAGACGCGATCTGCCCTACCCACCACGTTTTCTCGCGCGTGAAAAATGCCAAGTGCCGGTGTAGGGTATGGCGCTTTTGCCGGAGTCACTCGTGTCCGATTTACCCTTTTGGTACACCCAATCTATGGAATGCCCGTCTGATTCCGCCCGCGTTGTCGTCGACGGCATCGAGATCGCCTATGAAACGTGGGGCGAGGTCGGCAACCCCGGCATTGTGCTGATTCATGGCAGCAATGCACATTTGGAGTGGTGGCGTTTTACCGCTCCGTTCTTGGCCGATCGCTTTCGTCTAGCCGCCATCGACCTATCCGGCAACGGCAACAGCGGCTGGCGCGAACGCTATACGGGCAAGGGCTTTGCAGACGAGGTTTGGGCGGTATGTGAGGCCGCGCAACTAGGCGAACGACCCATCGTTGTCGGCCACAGTTTCGGCGGTTTTGTCGCGCTGGAAACCGGTCATTACTACGGCGCGAATTTGGGCGGCATTCTGTTTATGGACTTCACCGTGGCACCCCCCGAAGAGTCTATGGAGTGGGGCTTGCGCGTTGAACGCGAAGGCGTCGAGCCCGGTCGCAAACTGCGCATCTACGATGACTTTGAATCGGCGCTTGGGCGCTTTCGCTTCATTCCGGAGCAA
Organism: Gammaproteobacteria bacterium; assembly: GCA_002704225.1. Lineage (GTDB taxonomy): Bacteria > Pseudomonadota > Gammaproteobacteria > Pseudomonadales > Azotimanducaceae > UBA4421. The sequence continues at coordinate 10,188 of PAFU01000030.1, forward strand.
CCCGGCGTGCACCCGGAAGTCCTCAAGCACCTCGGCACTTACGGCCTCAAGCAAGTGCCGGAAGGCTGGACATGGAAGTTTGATCCTGGCCTGTTCGATTATCTCGAAATGGGCATGGATCAATACGACAAACTGATGGCTTTGCCTTGTAAAACCGCCTTGATGCTTGGCGAACAGAGCGAGGACGAAGGAGCGCTTTATGGCGACCACATGCTGCGGGCCAGTGGTGGCAAGCTGCCTGTGATTACCGTACCCGGCACCTATCACCACCTGATGTTCGACCAGCCCATTGCTGTCGCCTCTTCCATGAAGCTCCTACTGCTGGAATGGCATCGACAAAACGCAGTGTCCTAACCACTGCCAAACACCATCTGAGGGCGGACATGTGTGAGCTGCTGCTGAATCGGCGGCTTTGGCATTGCGCCGCACCTTAATCGCTAGACTGCAGCTCTTCTCTGATCCGGGCGTGCAGTGCATTGTCGAGGATATAGAAGCGGGCAAGCACGATGGCCAAACTCATCAGAACGATGGGCACACAGGTCAGCATCTGCTTGATCGCCTCAAGGGTGTCCGGGGTCTGCTCCTGATTCGCCACATAGCCCGCTGCGCTGAGCGCCAGCGCCACCCCTGCGCCGCCCACGGCCTTGCCGAGCTTTTGGAAAAAACTGGCCGAGGCGTACACTGCGCCGTCAGCCCGCTTGCCGTGCTTCCACTGGGCGTATTCGACGGTATCCGGAATCATCGCCCAGCCAAGTACCGCCACCGGCGCACCGCCTAAGGCGACCAGACAGCCCCAGAAAATAGTCCATTCATAGTCACTGGCAGGGGTCAGATAAAACCCTACAGAGGACGCGATGGTGAACAACGCACCTATCTGAATGGCTCCCGCCTTGCCAAATCGAGCCGCCAATGCGGGCACGAAGGGCAGCCCCACAAACATGACTGCGAGACCAAGGCCGAAGAAAAGACCAATCAAATCCGGTCGCCCGATGTTATAGGTAAAGTAGTAAATCGCGACGGTTTGACGCACGGTAAAACTGAGCATCCCCAAGGTAAACAAGCCAATGACGATCATCAGTGGTCCGTTGGCAAAGACCGCCTGCATGCTGTCGCGCCAACCAAGCTGCTGCTGGGCGGGTGGCTTGATCACCTCTTCAGTGGAGAAAAAGGCCAGCACCAGTAACACGGTGGCGACAACCGCAAACAGCCCCATCACCGCTTGGTATCCCACTGCTTCGGTCTCAAACAGTGGCACCAGCGCAGGCACACCGACGGTAACCGCTGCTGCACCGGCAAACGCAAAAGCCATGCGCCAAGTCGACAGCCGCGTGCGCTCTTCATAGTCGTTCGTTAAAGACGCGGTCAGCGCCGAGTAGGGAATCGTCACCACCGTGTAGAGAATGCCAAAGCCAATGTAGGTGGCGTATGCCCATAACACACGACCGCTTTCATCAAGATCTGGCACGGTAAATGTCAGCACCGTAATCCCACCCAAGGGAATCGCACCCAACAGCAAGTAGGGCCGTAATCGACCCCATCGAGTGTTCGTGCGTTCGGCAATCGCCCCCATGATTGGGTCAGTCACCGCATCGACAATTCGCGCCACCAACAGTACTCCGGCTGCAGCGGCGGCACTGATCTCCAAAACGTCGGTATAGAAATAGAGCAAAAACGTCATGGACGAGATGAAGTACAGGTTGATGCCTAGATCACCCACCGCGTAACCAACACTCTTCTTCCAACCCATCATTCAATCACTCGCAACACGCGCAAAGCGTCTATCTCGTCATCGCTAAACCCCAAACCGGCCAAAACGTCTACACCGTCGGCTCCGGGATCCGGAGCGGCTCGCTGCAGAGATGGTCCATGCGGGAATTTCGATAAGTTGATCGGGCTACGGACAAGGTCGAGGTCACCCATCTCGGGGTGAGGCGCCGGCACCGCCATGCCCAAGTGTTTGACTTGGGGATTGTCGAAGGCTTCCTTGATGGTGTTGATCGGTCCGCAGGGCACACCGCCATCGTTCAGAGCCTGTACAAGTTCGGCCACGGTAAATTTGGACGTTACCGCGTTCATATCCCGTTTGATTTGGTGGCGATGGCGAGTCCGGCTGCCAACGCTTTGATAGTCGGGGTGCTCAAACAGTGCCGTGGCACCAAGAGCATCACAAAAGCGTTGCCACATCTGACCACCAAAGGCTGCGATGTTGACGAATCCATCCTTGGCCTCGAACATCCCCATGGGCACTTGTGTCGGATGGTCGTTACCCTGCTGCACGGGTTCTTCGCCGCTCATGGTGTAGCGAGCGCCCTGGAAATCCAGCTTCGACATCATGGCCTCCAGCAAGGAGGTATGGACCCACTGACCCTCCCCGGTCCGCTCTCGGTGCAGTAAGGCAAGCAAAATTCCTTGCCCCAGAAACATCCCCGCCGAGGTATCTGAGATGGCGATGCCCACACGCATTGGACCTTGTTCGGGCTCGCCGGTAATCGACATCAAACCGCTCATCCCCTGAACAATCTGATCCACCCCCGGCCGCTCACTGTCAGGGCCGTCCTGACCAAAACCGGAAATACTGGCATAGACGATCCCGGGGTTGATGGTTTTGAGCGTTTCGTAATCCACGCCAAGGCGATATTTCACGGTACTGCGAAAGTTTTCGACGACCACGTCGGCGTCCTTGGCCAAACGATGGAACAACGCCCGGCCCTCTTCGTGTTTAAGATCAATGGCCAAGGAGCGTTTGTTGCGATGCAAATTCTGCTCATCCGGGCCGCGACGACCGCCGGTCACCGAATTGCCGTGGGCATCCTGACGAGGCGGAGGCTCAACTTTAATGACATCGGCACCCCAATCCGCCAGCAATCGAACCGCCATTGGCCCAGCCCGAGCGATGGTCAGATCTAAGACACGGATATGCGATAGCGGTCCCTGACGCACAGTAACAGTCCCGCTATTGGTCATGTGAATGGGTTTTTCGCACCAGCCGTCCGGGTAAGGCGTCGGTCGCCTGCCCCTCAATATACGTGGGCTCACCCTTCACTATGGTCATCTGGTAGCCGTCCGCTCGTTGCTGCAATCGAGCACCACCGGCAGGCAAATCGTTGACCATTTCGGGCAACCGCACATTCAGATTGTCAAAGTCGATGATATTCACATCTGCGCGCATACCCGCCTCAAGCGTTCCGCGATCGGTCAGATCCACGGCACGCGCCGTGTCTGACGACTGGCATTTGATCAGGGTAGGCAAGTCAATCCCCTCGCCGCGAGTACGGTCACGCCCCCAGTGGGTAAGCAATGAGGTAATAAAACTGGCATCACAAATGGTGCCCACATGCGCGCCACCGTCGCCCAGACCCATCACCGTATCTTTGTGCAGGATCATGTCGCGACAGCAATCGAGATTGTTTTCCGCGTAGTTAGCGAACGGGGTGTAGAGCAACGCTTTACCCTGATTTTGCAACAGCATGTCATAGACATAAGACCACGGATCCAGCCCACGGCTCGTCGCCTGAGCGTGCAGCGAATCCTTGGGGTCTGGTTCGTAGTTCGGCGGATCGGTCATCAGCCAAATTTTTCGCCCTTCATCCATTAGCCGGAACAGCCGCATGAAACCGTGACCGGTGGGTTCTTCCAAAATACGCGCCTTACGCATGGGATCGGTGAGAGCGGCAACACGCTCCGCCATTGGCAGCGTAGCCACTTCCGAAAACGATGGCCGCGTGGTGAACGGTGATAAGGTCGTCGTTAGTCCCAAGAGAATCCCGATTGGGCGAGGGGCAACCTGCCCTCGCATGGCGAGACCGGCATTGCTCGCACTCTCTATCTTACCCAAGACCTTACGCCAGCCGTGATCGCTGATGCCTTGGGCCAACGAGATAGACATGGGGCGCCCAGCAGAGCGCACCATGGATTCAAGCAAGCTGAATTCCTCATCCAGATCATCAAAATCAGAGATCATTTCCATCACACCGCGACCGCTGCTGTGCAGCGCACTCGCCATGCCCACCAGCTCGTCGTACTCCGCCTGCAGCGTTGGCGTGGGTTCGCCACGAACACTGCGATGATTCAGCGTTCTTGAACTGGTGAAGCCCAAGGCTCCGGCGCGAATCGCTTCTTCTGTCAAACGACGCATTTCCAGGACATCTTCAGCCGTTGCGGGCTCGCGATCGGCACCACGCTGACCCATGACGTAAACCCGTAGCGCCGCGTGCGGTAACTGGGCACCAATGTCCATATCAAATTGGCGCTTGGACAGATAATCGAGATAGTCGGGAAACGACTCCCACTCCCAGCTCAGGCCTTCACTCAAGGCAACGCCGGGAATATCCTCGACGCCCTCCATCAGTTCGATCAACAAATCGTGATCTGTTGGTCGCACTGGGGCAAAACCCACCCCGCAATTGCCCATGACGACGGAGGTAACGCCATGGTGACTAGAGGGTGACATGCGATTGGACCAGGTTGCTTGGCCATCGTAATGGGTGTGAATGTCAACAAATCCCGGTGTAACCAGAGCACCATCCGCGTCGACCTCACGTTGCCCTGCGCCGGACACCTTGCCCACTTCAACGATCAGCCCGTCCTTAATCGCCACGTCTGCAGTGAACGCTTCCCGACCGGTTCCGTCTATTACCGAACCGGATCGAATCACCATATCGTGTTGAGCCATGCCAACGCCCCTCCTGTTTCTCCGACGGATGTTCTATCACAGATGCCGAGGCGAGAGAAAGCCGACACCGTGGCGATTGGATCGCCACAGCGGTCCCACTACGCTAAGGTTTATTTCTTATTATCCCTGCCCAGCGCAGCCTCAAATCTGGAGCATTATCATGGCTATCAAAATCGAACAAATTCTGCCCTACCCCCCTGCAGACATATGGACCATCGTGGGCGAGCCCGGCCGGGTCGATTGGGTGCCAGGCGTCGAATCAGCGGAATTTGATGGTCACGTCCGCCGCTTCAAAATGGCTGGTGCTGGGGGACTGGCCGAACGCATCAATAAACGTGATGAAGGCCGCATGTATCTGGAATATTCGGTAATCGAATCAACACCACCGCTACAATCTCATGTTGCAAGCATTACTCTAGAAGCCCACGAAGAGGGCACCTTGTTCACTTGGCAAACCCATGTTGAACCTGTTGCGGTCGAGCCGTTTATCGCCAAGGGAATGAAGGGCAGCTTAGAACTGCTGACCCGAATTTTAGCTAGCGAAAATACTGGATAAAGATCAGAACCTGACCGGAGATCATCATGAAAATCATCTTAGGCTTTCTCGTTGTTATTACGCTGGCGGTCGGTGGCTATTGGTTAAACCAACCTGAAGAACCAACCTTTGTCCCTGTGCCAGACAACGCCACTCTGCGCAAAACCACGTCGGGCAATCTGTTGGGCTACACCGGCGCCAATGGCGCTTGGATTTGGCGGGGCATCCGCTACGCCAAGGCCCCCAAGGGCACTCTGCGTTGGCGCGCCCCCCTACCCCCAAAGGCACCGCGCAAAGGCGGCATTATTGAAACCTTGGCGTCTGGAAGCGCCTGCCCCCAGCTGCCATCAACGCTAAGTGAAGACGCCGCACCCGGCAGAGTCACTGTCGGCAGCGAGGACTGCCTATTCATGAACATCTACGCCCCCCCCAATGCGGAAAATGCGCCGGTCATGCTCTGGCTACACGGCGGCGGCAACACCATTGGCGAAGGTGCCAGTTACTCTGGCGAGAACCTGGCGATAAAACATGGGGTCATCGTGGTCACCATCAATTACCGACTGGGACTTTTCGGCTGGTTCAGTCACCCAAGCTTGAGCACCGGCAATCCTAAGGATGATTCCGGTAACTACGGCACGTTGGACGTTATTCGCGGACTCGAATGGGTCAGGAACAACATTGAGAGTTTTGGCGGCAACCCGAGCAACGTCACTCTATTCGGTGAATCAGCCGGTGCCTTCGACACCCTAGCCATGATGGCATCACCGCTGGCTGAAGGGCTGTTCCATCGAGCGATTGTGCAAAGCGGTGGCTTTGAAACCACTCCAATGGCCGTAGCCCGCAACACAGCAAGCGACGGCGGGCACGCATTTAGCTCGGCAGAGATTTTGACGAAGCTGTTGGTTGCCGATGGCACAGTTGCCGACGAGACGGTTGCTGCCGAGTACGCTCAAGACATGTCCAGAGCCAACCTGCGGCAGTACCTGTACAACAAAAAACCAGACGACTTCTACGCGCTTTTCGATGGCTCTGCCTTTGGCATGGTCAATCTGCCGGCCAACTTGGGCGATGGGTTTGTGCTGCCAAACCTGCCGACGGAGGAGATATTTTCCAACCTCGAAAACTACAACCACGTCCCCGTGATCTTGGGCACCAACCGCGATGAACCTTCACTGTTTATGTTTCGCGACCCTCGTTACGTGGAGTTGTTTCTGGGATTCATCCCGCGGCTTGTTGATGAGGCCAACTATTTGGGACTGGTCAAGTACGGGGCCCTAAGCTGGAAAGAACGCGGCGTCGACAGCCTTGCCAGAGCCATGACCGCGTCAGGTAATACCGATGTGTATACCTATCGATTCGACTGGGATGAGGAACCCACTCAGTTAGGATTTGATTTGAGCAAGGCCTTAGGCGCCGCCCATGGCCTGGAAATAGCCTTCGCATTCAATGACTTCAACGACGGACTCGGTGCTGGCGCGCTCTATCCGGGCAACGAAGCGCAATTCGCACTGGCGGATAGCATGAGCGCCTACTGGACCGAATTCGCTGCAAACGGCGATCCGGGAATGGGCCAAGGCGGCCAACAGGTACCTTGGCTGGCCTGGGGCACCGACGGAAAACGCAGCATCATTCTGGACAGCCCGGCCGATCAAGGCATTTTCATGGACGATCAAGAGGTCACCATGGCGAGCATCAAGGAGGCGTTGATGAACGACGACGGGTTCTCAGACGAGACCTTGCGCTGCCAAATCTATGCGCGCACCTTTCGCGATGACCAGTTCGTACCGTCTGAGTACGACAGGCTAGCTGGAGGCATTTGCCGGGACATTGATCCTGAGAGCGTTTCGTTCTTTTAGTCTTGGCCCCTTTGCTGCCGCTTATGGGGCGGCAGCCACGGCTTGGTCGCGGCCCGAAGGCAGCAGCGTTTCTTGTCCCGGGCCAGGGTCGAAGGGAATCAACTGTGCGGCCAGCAAGGAAAGCACGGCGAATCCCGCGCCAATAAAGAACACCAGAGACGTAGACCACATCCACACCAACCCCAGTGCGGCTGGGATGACGATGGCTGCGATATGACTGATGGTGAACGAAACCCCTGCCGTACTCGCCATGTCTTTTGGATCGGCGATTTTCTGAAAGTAGGTACTGATCGCAATCGCCATGGCAAAAAACATGTGATCGATCACGTAAAGCACTGCCGCCGCCGTCGCGTCTTCCACTAAACCATAGGCGACAAAGACAAAGATAAGCCCTATGTACTCAATAGTGAGCGCGCGCCGCTCGCCGATGCGATGAATTAATGCCCCGATCCGCTCCGCAAAAAACCAGTTGAACGCGTAATTGATCAAAAACAGTAGGGTGACCTCTGAGGCGGAATAACCGAATTTTTCCACCATCAGAAAGGCAGCGAAAACGACAAAAATCTGACGCCGGGCACCCGACAAAAACGTCAGCAGGTAATAAAGCCAGTAACGGCGTCGCAGCACCAAGGTTTTATGTTGTGCAGTCTTCGCCGGGAAGTGGGGAAACCCGAGCCACATCACGGCCGCTAGCACCAAACACAGACCTCCGGCCAACGCGAAATTCCACAGAAAACTGACAGCAAAAAGCTCAAGCAACACCCAGAGCACGCCATAAACAATCAGCGACGTCATAGCGCCAACAGCGATAAGCCGACCTAACACCTGCGGCGCCTCTTCCTTGCTCAGCCACTGAAGACTTAGCGATTGTTTGATGGCTTCAAAGTAATGAAAACCAATGCTCATCAACACCGTCGTAAAGTACAGACCGTACTCGGAGGGAAAGAAACCGGTCATGGCCACGCCCAGGCCCAGCAATGCCAGAGAGATAACCGCAAAGGTTTGCTCTTTAATGACCAACAAGACGAAGATCACGGTGAAGGAAAGGAAGCCCGGTACTTCTCGCAAGCTTTGCAAAATGCCAATCTCGACGCCTGAAAAAGCAGCCCGCTCGACTGCAAAATTATTCAGCAATGCTGACCACGTATTGAATGCCAAGGGCATTGCGATGGACATCAGCACCAACAGCGTTGTGGGCGTAAGCCAACTCGTATTCTTCTGCATTAGGTTTCTTTGCCGCAAAGGTAAGCAGTAGGGTAACTCGGATCAGCACAAAGTGAAGCAGGCTTCTTGCGGGCGTAGACAAAACTCGCAGGCAAAAAAAGGGTGGTCATAGACAGACCACCCGAAAGCTCAAAGAAACGTAAGGTTGCGCCACCTAGGAAGAAAGGGGCCCACCGAGTCTCTAAGAGGGCCGTACCATAAAGCAAAGCACACAAGAACTTTGAAAAAACCGACGAACGGTATGTTTAACTTGACCGACGGGGGTTGCAGAGCGGCGTTACGCGCGCTGCGGATTTTCTAAGAACCGTGAAGAAATCGGGGGGCACTACGTTAGTGCGCTCATGAGGCGAGCGCGTCGCCTCACGACGAAGTGATACTGAGGCCCTGAAGTGAGGCCTTGAGATAAGGGAAGGCGCCTGTTGAAGATTGAGCCGGCAACCTAGGCGTCACCGACCCGTCGTCATTGGGATTACTCCGGCAGGCCTAGCACTCGCTTAGCAATAATATTCAACTGCACTTCCGACGTTCCGCCCTCGATACTGTTGGCCTTGGATCGCAACCAAGCTCGGGTGGTATTGAGTTCTTCATCATCGAACCCATCGCCAGACCAGCCCACTGATTGGGTTCCCATCACCGACAGCAACAGGTCGTACTTCCCAATATTTTGCTCGGTACCATAATACTTAAACATCGATGAGGTGGCCCCAGGCGCATTGCCTGTCGCCGACTCTTCGACACTGCGTCGTGTGGTCAATCCAAAGGCCCGGTCGTTCATGCGATGAGCAAGAATTTGGCTCCGCAGTGGCGCGTCGGCGATTTTTCCGGACTCGTCTACACCCAGATATTGCTGAGCGTACTCTTCCAGCGACGTCGTTTTTTGGCCGCCTCCGATACCTCCGATCATGGAGCGTTCATGCTGCAGCAATCGCTTGCCGACGGTCCAACCCTTGTTCAGTTCGTAGACCAAATTGGCCTTGGGTACTCGGACATTATCCAGAAACGTTTCACAAAACGGCGATAGCCCGCTGATCAACTTGATTGGTTTTACCGTCACGCCTGGCGTCGTCATATCAAACAGAACGAATGAAATACCCTCGTGTTTCGGCGCATCAAAATCGGTTCGAACCAGACAGAACATCCAATCCGCATGATTTGCACCCGAGGTCCAGATTTTTTGGCCGTTTACGATAAAATCGTCGCCGTCCTCTACCGCCGCTGTGCGAAGGCTGGCTAAATCCGATCCGGAACCCGGTTCGCTATAACCTTGGCACCACCAGATTTCGCCTCGCGCGATCTTGGGTAGGTGCTCTTCTTTTTGCGCATCGGTGCCGTATTCAAGCAGGGCCGGACCAATCATGCTGAGACCCATGCCAAGTAGTGGAGGTCGAGCATTGATGCGACCCATTTCGTTTCGCAGTACTTGGTGCTCGTCTTTGTTTAAGCCGGCTCCACCATATTCTTTTGGCCATGTTGGCACAGTAAACCCGCGCTCGGCGCAGCGCTCGAGCCAAGTTTTCGTCTCTGGATTGACGTATTCGGCTTTGCGTCCGCCTCCCGGATATTCGTCAGCCTCCATGGGCGTGCGCATGGAAGCCGGACAATTTTCATCCAACCAACCCCGAACCTCTTCACGAAACGCATCGATGTTTTGCATTTATCCCTACTCTCTCCGATTTTTAGTCTTGTTGCGACGTTGCGCCTTAACGATTAGCCCTGCAAACAGCAGTCGACCCCATTCTTTCGCTCGCCCTGTGCAGCCCTAAACTGTACAACAATTCAGAAAAATTGCCGATGCCGTATATCTTAGGTCTACATTGTTTTGAGGACGAGATCCCATCAAATGAGGTGGCAAAAAAACCGGGCTCCACGTATCTTTCGCACTTAACGGGGCCTCACGCGGCCACGCCTTTTACCCACTCGACTTACTTGGAATTCAATCGTGCCTGGATCTGATCTGAAAAAAGCTGGACTCAAAGTCACTCTGCCTCGTCTTAAGGTTTTAGAGGTTCTCGAGCAAGCGAATCCTCACCATATGAGCGCTGAAGACGTCTACAAAAGGCTGATGAATTCCGACGATACCGTGGGCCTTGCCACGGTATATCGAGTGCTAACTCAGTTCGAATCGGCTGGCATGGTGGACAGACACAATTTCGATGACGGTCATTCAGTGTACGAGTTAGCCGGAGACCGACATCACGATCATATGGTTGACGTCGACAGTGGTCAGGTTACGGAGTTTGTGAACGAGCGCATTGAGGCGCTACAGCATGAAATCGCAGAAGAGCACGGTTACGAACTTGTGCATCACGAGCTGGTTTTGTACGTCAGAAAAAAGTGATCCGCTGGGCACGCTGAATCAAAATTGCTCCTGATCGATCAAACGATGGTATAGCCGTAGGTGACGACGAGCGTTGACCTCGTCACCCTCGAGTTCACGAATACGCGCCAAGTTGTAATGCGCGTCGGGCACCGTACTTGCCTTGCGATAATAGATCGCCGCTCGCTCGCAATCTTCTTGCTCGTCAAAAATCGTACCCAGATTGTAATTGGCCAGCTGATGATCCGGTCGAGACGCTAGCGCCAACTGATAATGGCGGGTCGCACCACGTAAATCGCCGCTCAGTTGATAGAGCCGGCCCAAATTCACATGAGCATCAGCATTCAGCGGGTCTTGTTTGATGGCTTCACGATACGCGTCAGGGGCTTGCAGTGGATCAACTTCTTCCAGGTCCAAACCCAAGTTGTACCATTCGTCGGAATTTAAATCCGCGAGTGCTTTTTCTTCTCCACCAGCCGTCGCTTTGGCAAGCTCCGCAACGTTTGCAGCAAGCTCCTGAATGGAAAAATTCATGGTGAGCTGACCACTTTCAACTTCCCAAGCTTTCTCGTCGTCCTGGACCTCGATGACGCTACCGTTGGCATAGATCCGAACAGCACTCAGAGAGTCTAGCTGTATGAGGTCTGCTCTGAGCTTCGTCAGTGCTCGGTTGCTTTGGCGCACACTGATGGCCGCATCCGTAAGCCCCTTTGCCGCACGAAGAAACACCACATCCTGAAAGGAAAAACGGAAATGTCCATGACTGGTGCGCTGAGGGGTCAGCAAGTCACGTCGAACATAGTCTCGGATACGCGTTTCGGACAGGCCCAACAAATCCGCCACATGTTGCGTGCTGTATCCATTGGCACCCTCGGTGCGCCTGGTCGATGGAGATTGGAGAACTGTCATGATGCAATCGGCCTTAGGCTGCTAACCCCAGCAAAGCGGCGTATCCGAACACTATAGCGCAGCAACCATTCCGTGCCTACGCGTGCCGCCCATTTCGCCAACGTATGCATTGTTTTGAACGAAAAGCCCGCTAAACATTGCGACATCATAGTGCTGGAACCTCTTGCATTGGCCCTCGCTTCGTTGTCGTATTGGATGGAAGGTTAGCGCAATGCAGTTGCTGAACAGCGGCAGGATTTTGAGCTTAGGAAGAGACACCGACAACAATCACTGGGACAATTTATGACGGACATGAAACTCGGACTCTCACTTGGGTATTGGGGCTCGACGCCACCGACTCACCACATCGGTATGGCCCAAAAAGCCGAAGCCCTAGGATACGACTCTGTCTGGACCGCAGAAGCCTACGGCAGCGACGCCATTACGCCACTGGCGTGGATCGGCGCTCAAACCAATACCATCCGGCTGGGTACTGGCATCTGTCAAATTTCAGCACGGACGCCAACAGCCATGGCCATGGCTGCTCTGACCATGGATCATTTGTCTAACGGTCGCATGATATTGGGCCTGGGTGTTTCTGGACCTCAAGTCGTTGAAGGCTGGTACGGTGCCCCCTTTGCCAAACCGCTGGCTCGCACACGAGAGTACATTTCCATCATCAAGCAGGTGTTGGCGCGAGAAGAGCCCGTCGCAAGCGATGGCCCCCATTACCCACTGCCCTTCAGCGGTGAAGGCAGCTGGGGACTGGGCAAACCACTCAGATCCATTGTGCATCCGCTGCGGGCAGATCTGCCCATTATGATGGGCGCAGAGGGTCCAAAGAACGTTGCCTTGGCAGCGGAAATCGCTGATGGCTGGCTGCCACTTTATTATTCGCCATTCCGCCAAGACGTCTACTCGGCATCGCTGTCTAATGCGAAGGCGGACTTCGAGGTCACTCAGGGGATCGTGGTCAACATTACCGATGATGAAGAAAAAGGCTTAATCCCGGTCAAACACATGCTCGCCCTGTATATTGGCGGCATGGGTGCAAAGGATCGAAACTTCCACAAAGAACTGATCAGCCGGTTTGGTTTCGAGGCCGAAGCTGCGGTTATTCAAGATCTGTACTTAGCGGGGAAAAAAGACGAAGCCGCCATGGCGGTGCCTGACAAACTTGCCGATGAAATATCCTTGGTCGGATCGATCGATAAAATTCGTGATCGCCTGCAGGCTTGGGATGAAACACCGGTCACATCGCTCAACGTTTCCGCGCGCAGCCCGGCCGAGCTGGAAACATTAGCCGACCTGGTGCTGGATCGCTAAACCCAATCGCGCGCGGCCCTAGCGGGCTGCTCGCCTTTTACGGTCTGCATCGCTGCCCTGAAGCTGGGCAGCTCGGCTACTAGGCAGCGTTTTTCGCGTTTCGCCTTGCTTCTCTTGCCGCTCGTTTGGCTGCCTTACGAGCTGCCTTGTCGGCTTTATGCTGCGCGACTTTTGCGGCCTTGTCCGCTGCAATCCGGTCCTGTACCACCGAACGCTCGATATCATTAATCTCGATAAAGGATGGAATAGCGCATCGCGGACCTGGTACCAGCCGATTGACGCCCCAATTCTCCAACGCGCGAATGCCATCGTGCTTGCACAACCGGCCACCGTGGATTTCGTAGCTGATGGGCGTATTCCGCCGTAGCCCAAAGCACTGACGGTTCAAGCGCACCAGGTAACTCCGATGCCTTCCCATATCAAAAACCAATGTCCGACCGTCCAGCACATCAACACCTCGAATACGCCGGGCGGGTAAGCACTGGTCCCCTTGGAGCTCGGGAGCGTTGGCGTCACCAGAAAAAATTGCACTGATCCGTTGTTGGGCAACGATAACCGCCTCTTCGTCGGTTGGTTGCGCCTGCTCGGCCACGTCCGCGCGGCCTGCCACAGAGCAAAATAACAAAGCCGCCAGCAACAACATTTTGCAACCGCCTAGCAAACCGACGTCCTTGGATTTCATCATTGAGAGTGTATTCGCCATTTCTCTCTCCTATTGCCTGAAGGTAGTCCGATCCTACCCCTCCATTATGCCCTGTGCTAGCGTGGAACCAGGGTGTCCAAAACAGTACTGGATTCGTTAACTTTGAGAGTGATCAGCTCATCAGCTCGGGTCACGCCTTGATTCAGCGCAGCAATCGGGATTCCCCTAGCGTGGGCCTGACGAACAAAACGATAACTGGAAAACACCATCAAGGAAGAACCAATCACCAGCACACCATCCGCAGAATCCACCTGTTCCCTAATGTGATCCACCACGCCGCGATCAACGCTGTCGCCAAAAAAGACCACATGGGGCTTCAAGATCCCACCACATTGGTCGCAGCTGGGCACTTCAATAGCAGAAAAATCTGCGATTACATCGGCGTCACCGTCAGGTGCAGGGCTGAAGGTTTGCGATTGCAGCTGGGGATTTTGAGCCTCCAACCACTCCTGAACGATATCGCGACCCACCAGCATGCGGCAGTCGATACAGATCACTTGATCCAGTCTGCCGTGCAAATCCACCACGTTTTGATGCCCTGCCTGTTGATGCAACCGATCAACATTTTGCGTGACCAACCCACACAGCTGCCCCGCTTGCTCCATGCGCACCAGCGCATGGTGGGCGCCGTTGGGTTGTGCTGCCAAAAAAGATGGATAACCCAGCTGACTGCGCGCCCAGTAGCGTTGTCGCCAAACGTGGCTCGCCAGAAAATCTTGGTGGCTTACCGGCTGTGGCCGCTTCCAGTTCCCTGCTTGGTCTCGGTAATCACCGATACCCGATACCGTGCTGATGCCTGCTCCGGTGATGACCAACAAGTTCTCACGCTGCTGAATGAATCTTTCTAGAGCGGCCAGATTCGTTTGAGAGTTTCCAATATTCATAGCAATCTACGTTAGCGCGTTATTCAGATGCGGCAGCGTATTCTGTTTAGGTGTTCGCTACACTCGTTACCTCAAAGCGGATAATTTAAGTCATACAAAAACAGGGAGAGGACATGATCAAACTATATGGATTACGAATGAGCAATTATTACAGTCTCGTCAAGGCTGTAATGATCGAGAAAGGGTTGGAGTTTGAAGAGGTGAAGGCGCCACCGACTCAGAAGGAAGACAATTTGGCACGCAGCCCAATGGGTAAAATGCCTTCCATCGAGGTAAACGGCGAATACATTTCTGAGTCACTTGCGATCGTCAGCTATCTCGAGCGTGTTCAGCCAGAGCCAGCCCTACTGCCCGCCGATCCGGTTGCCGCCGCGAAGGCTTTGGAACTCGCCCTGCACATCAAGCTCGACGTTGAATTAGCGGCTCGCCGACTGCTGCCCGCCGCTATGTTTGGTGGCACAGCAAGCGACGAACTGATCGAAACCACCCGCCAGGAAGTTACCCGTGGCATGCAAGCGGTTTCTCAGCTGATGGTCTGTAAGCCTTATGCCGCTGGCGAAACCTTTGGCATTGCAGATCTTTACACCTACTACAGCATGGGGTTGGCGTCGGCCATCTCGCAGAAAATGTTCAACGCGGATCTGCTTGCTGACTACCCACAAATCAGTGAGCTGATGGCGATGCTGGCAACACACCCGAGCATCGCTCGGGTGACCGAGGAAGCAGCTGCCAAGTAGGCTTCTGCCAGCAGTGCCGTGGTTCCCACACAGCGCTGCTGGCCTCCTGAAGAGCGCTGGCAGCTACCATCCGATAGGAGAACGTTCATGTCATTCTTCAACAATCCAACAATTGTATTGTTCACAGCCTTAGCCTTGATCCTTGGATCAGAGAACGCGAACGCAGATGAAATACCGACTGCGACCCCAGAATCTGTCGGTATGTCCACCGCGCGATTGGCGAGAATCGAACCCGCCATGCAGCGCTACATCGATGAGTCATTAACGCCGGGTGTCATCACCGCAATTTTGCGCAAGGGCAAACTCGTTCACTTTTCAGCATTGGGTGATATGGACGTCGGCGCGGGCAAGGCCATGCAGGACGATACAATTTTTCGCATCGCCTCTATGACCAAGCCAATCACGTCGGTGGCTTTGATGATGCTTTGGGAGCAAGGCCATTTTCAGTTGCGCGATCCGGTGGCTAAATTCATTCCCGAATTCGCTGATGTGAAAGTAAAAATTCCCGGCCAGGTCAACGGATCAGCGGAGACATTGGAACCACTGCAACGCCCCATTCAGATTCGAGACATGTTGACCCATACCGCAGGCCTCGCTAACAACTACATCGGCGACGTCGAAACCTATCGCGCGACATTTCGCACACCACCTAGGGACAATGCTGAGTTGGTCAGCAAGCTCGCCGGGCTCCCCCTGAATTATCAGCCCGGAACGCAATGGCAGTATTCGGCAGCAACCGACGTCGTGGGCAGGTTGGTCGAAGTCATCTCTGGTCGGTCATTGGATGCGTTCTTCAAAGAACATATTTTCAAACCGCTGGACATGACCGATACGCACTTTTACCTCGAAGCCAAGGATGCACCGCGATTGGCGGCCCAATATCGTCCGGGTAAGGACAAGAAAATCGAGTTACAAGATCCGGGCAGCTTGGAAAGCCGGTGGATCAACGGCCCTCAAACCTTATACCGCGGAGCTGGGGGATTAGTGTCTACGGCCAGAGATTATCTGCGCTTTCAGCTGGCCATGATCAATGGTGGTAGTTTGGATGGGGTCCGGCTATTGGCCCCCTCCACCGTCTCCCTCATGCTGGAAAATCACACGGGCGACTTAGAGCTTTGGCTGACAGGACCCGGCATGGGGTTTGGCCTGGGTTACGGGGTCGTAGTCGACCGCGGCACCGCTGCAACCCCGCTATCTACCGGCGCCGCCTACTGGGGTGGTGCCTACTGCACCCTTTCTTGGTTGGATCCGGAGCAAGAGCTTGTGGCCATTATGATGACTCAGGTAAGGCCCTACACGCACATCAACATTCGCCAAGATTTTCAGGTGCTGACCTATCAGGCCATTGTCGAGTAGCGATGGCTCAGTCGCCGGTCAGTAACTGATTCAGATCTACGCGCCGGGAATGGCCCAGCGCACAGATAACGTAGACCACGATTGACGCTGCAAGGGCCGGAAAGACTTCATGCATCAGCGTGTTGTATCCCAAAACCAGCCAAATCAGCAGGGTTGCGGTGCCCACCACCATCGATGCCAGAACCGCCGTTGCACTCCCTCTGGACCAGTAAAGCCCGAGAACGACTGCAGGTAAAAAACACACCGCATATAGACTGCCGGAAAATATCGTAATTTGTAGGATGTCCCCAGGCGGCTCCAACGCAAGTCCAGCGGCCAATATCGCCAGAGCAACCACCATCAATCGGGTCCACCGCAACGGCTTCGATGCATCCACTCGCGCCTTGAGAAACGTCGGCTGCACGAGATTTTTATAACCAGTCGACGCGGCGACCAGCAGCACACTGTCCATAGACGACATAGCGGCCGCAACGATGGCGACAAACAAAAAGTCCCCGGCCCACAGTGGGAAAATCGCGGCATTGTTCACCAATGAGGGAACGATCAAATCCGTATCCGTCACCCCGTCAATCAGCAAATGGGCATAGACCCCAATAGGATACAAGCACAGCTGAACGATGGTCAGGCCCACGATGGCGACCCACATTCCCGAGCGCAGTGCCGCCTCGTCCTTCAGCGCAAAAAACCGTGAGGTTTGGCGCGGATCGACGATAAGCTTCAACGAACCCGAGAGGCTGATTCCGAGCAAGACCACAAAGGGGATGCCCCCATTGAGTTCAAAGATAAACTGCTTGTCAGGCATAACAGACAGTTGGGAAATCGCTCCAACTCCGCCTGCCGCACGGGTCACGAAATAAAAAATCAGTACCGCACCAATCATCATAAGCACCCCCTGCAGAGCATCCGTGCGCACGACCGATACAAAACCGCCGATAGACGTATAGAGCATCACCACAATCAGGGCTAGGCCAATCGCGACCTGATAGGGCACGTTAAAGAAGCGTTCGAACAAATGCCCAGCACCCTTAAAAATCGCGACCAAGTACAGCAGGCTGCACAGCATGACGACTAAAGCCGCGACGACACGCAGAGGGTGCCGCCCATCACTCTTGGCGTGAAGAAAACGCGCTGCCAAAAAATCTGGCAGGGTTAGGGCATCAAAATTTCGCGCCAACAGGCGCGTTCGAGGACCGATCCAGCGCCAGGAAATATAGGTAAAGACGATCAACATGAATGGCATGACCATCCAGGCCAAACCATACTCATAACCCTTGCCTGCGTGGCCAATGTAGCTGTTCGTGGAAGCGAAGGTAGCGAAGAATGAAAGCCCGATCAGGGGACCGGATAGGTTCCGGTTGCCGACATAGAAGCCTCGCATTGACTTACTCGCACGTAGCCCAGTCAGTGCGTTGTGCATCAGGGCGATGGTGTATAGGCCGAAAAGAGCGACGGCCAGCCAGTGCTCTACCAGCCAGACTGTCATCGGTTGAACGCCAAGTTCGAGATCAGAAGACGCTGTGTGTCGCTGTTAAGCGTACACCTCTGCATGCTGACGCAGTCGTTCCACAGCCTCGTAAAAGGCTTCCTTGCGCTTAGCGACCGCCTGTTGCGCCAATGCCAAATCGCGAATGAGCTCTGCTCGGCCCGCGCGAGCACGCTCCAACAGCTTAGACTGCTGCTTCAACTGTTCAACATGAGCCAAGGCCTCTACCCACTCGTTTTTCAGAGTGAGGGCGGTTTTCTCCAGTTGCTCGCGAAGCACTGCAGCCTCTCGGGTAATCGGCTTAAACAGGTTCACTTCCGCTAGCTTACGCTGGGCTATGATTTCTGCTTCTTCATGCTTAGAGGCGGAATTCAAACCGCGCACCAGTCCGAGCGCATTAAGGGCTAAAATACCGTAGCGCGTTGGGTCTAACAGCCAGCCGGACAGACCAAAGCCGTTACGGTAGTCCCGAGGAAAATCGTGGTGATCTCCGTGATGATTGCCTTCGCCCAGCGGTCCCAACCAAACATAGTTATTGGTCGCCGAACTTTTAACGCCAGGGGTAAATCCCCACAAATGCGTAACGCTGTTGACGGTCCATGTGTTGTGCTGAACGGCAACGGTACCAAGCATCGACCCGGCGGTGAGCGCGAACATTCCCTGGAATCCACCCAGTGCGTAGCCGACTCCCATCGGAAAGAAGAAAATCCAAAAGGTGGTGAGCAGTCCGTACCATCGGTCCTGCCACATAATCACGGGATGCCGCTTAGCGTTGTGGGAACGCTGATATTCTTCAGACTGCGGATGATCATAAAGGTGCGTCAGTGTGTGAGACCACAGAAAATTTCGCAGAGCATCCGGGAACCAAGTGGCACTGTAAGGGTCCAGTTCTTTCTTGCCGTGCCGATCCACGCCGTGATGCAGTGCGTGATTTGCTGACCAGCGTCGAACACTGCCCTGCACGCTGAATATCTGGCCGAAAACATTGAAGAACAAGTGCACCGGCAGGCCGACATGCTTTACTGCATTGTGGGTTATCAGACGATGGCTGTAGAGCGTTGTGGACAGAGATCCCAACAGGAAATGCACAATCAACCAACCGGTACCCGCCCACATCCAGGTTGACGGTGCGGCGGCATAGAGCCAGATACCCAGAACCAATGCAGCCAAGTGCACGCTCGCGATAAACACACAGATGCCGGGTGCTAGCGAGAATCCGTGATCACTGAGTTCACTGAACGTTTGATAAATTGGAGCGTCCCGCTCAGCAGCTGTTTGCGCCTGCTGCGTTGCCGTCGATTTGGTCACTGTGCCTCCGTCTGTATATCCGTTAGCCTACTGAATCTGCCAAACTATTTGTGCCCAATAACCAAAAAACATTCGAGGTTTTTCGGATCGGCCACAAAAGCATGGGCGCATTGTGCGACAAGTGATGTCTATATGCACTAGCCTTTCGAGAGGCAAAATTTCACCAGATTTCGACTTTTTCAAGACCACCTAAGATGAGCCAAGTCCAGAGATAGAGCGGCATGTTAAAAATTCTCCTTCCCATCGTTTTAGTCGTGGTTGGCCTAGTCACGCTGGTTCTTTATCTGGACCGCTGGCGACACCCCGAAACGGTAGCACCGACCAAGGCAGTGCAAGCCTTGTGTATAGGTTGTGTCATCGCCGGCGTGCTTGCCCTTTTGCTGTTTTGATCGTAGCGTCTTCCTCTCTGCAATCAGTAAGTCACCGATGTCGGAATTTTGTATCAGGCCTCACGCCAACGATTTTGCGGCTTGCGTCAAGGGCGTTAACTTAGCGCAAGCGCTATCCGCCGCCGATGCCGAGCAGATCCGAGCCCTTTGGCTGCGTTATCAGGTTCTGTATTTTCCCGACCAGGCGCTCACCCATCCCCAACTGGAACGATTTACTGAGACATTCGGCCCATACGGCCACGACCCATTCGTGACCCCCTTAAGCGGGCACCGACACATTCTTGAGGTGCGCAGAGAACCCGGAGAAGACGTTGTACCCTTTGGCAGCAGTTGGCACTCAGATTGGTCGTTCCAAACCGCCCCGCCCAGTGCGACCATTCTTCACGCCAAAATCATTCCGCCGGTCGGCGGAGGCACCCACTTCGCCGATGGGATTCGGGCACTGGCGACACTGCCCGTCGATCTACGCCGCGCCATCGAAGGCCGCACGGCAACGCACAGCGCACGGCGGCCCTATAGCCACGCCGGATACCGCGCTGGCGGCAAGCGCACCAGTATGAAAATCGTGCCCAGCGATGACGCTTGGCAGACCCAAAGCCACCCTGTCATTCGCACCCATCCAGAGTCCGGGCGAGAGGCGCTTTGGTTAAACCCGGTGTACACCCTGGCCTTTGACGACATGGAGCCGTCGGAAAGTGCCGAGTTACTAGCGCGTTTATTCGAGCACATGCTGCAATCCGAATTCATCTACAAACATCGATGGGAAGAAGCTATGTTGGTGATGTGGGATAACCGTTCGGTGATGCATTGCGCCCAAGGTGGCTATGCCGGTCACCGCCGTGTCATGCATCGCACCACCATCGCGGGCACCGTGCCTGCTTAACCGGAAGCATTTTCATGAAATCGTTCGTACTGCACCCACAATTGGCAAAGGACACCGCGTTGATCGGCCGTACCAGTGATTGCCTGCTTCTTCTCATGAAGGATGCGCGTTATCCCTGGCTGATCTTGGTGCCCGAGCAGGAGGGTCTGCGGGAAATGCACGAATTGTCGGAAGAGCGCCTCTCTAGGGTCTCACAGACCATCAAGCGCTTAAGCCTCGGTCTTCAAACGTTGACCGGGGCCCCCAAGATGAATATCGCTGCCTTAGGCAACATGGTGCCCCAGCTTCACATTCACATTATCGCTCGCCGAGAAGAGGATGCCTCTTGGCCTGGGCCTGTGTGGGGCGTTGGCGCTGCCGAAGCCTATACCGATGATGAATTACGCGTACTGGTCGCCGCCCTGCAGGAGGCGCTACTGGACTGAAGCCCGAGTCAGGCCTTGGGAATGTCGTTCATGTACATCGGCTGATCATAGCCCATCTGCACAGCTGGCCTTAAGGCGATCACCTCATACCACCGTTTAACATTCGCGAAATCGGCAAGGTCAATGCCCTGCCATTCAAACCGGGAAACCCACGGCCAAATCGCCACATCAGCAATCGAGTACGCACCGGACACGTACTCAGACTCGCCCAATCGCTGATCCAAAACCTGGTATAGGCGCAAGGCTTCATGAAAAAAGCGCTCCTCGGCATAAACCGACTTGCCGGCGTTATACTTCTTAAAATAGTGCACTTGGCCGAGCATGGGACCGAGCCCACCCATTTGCCACATCAACCACTGCAGCGTGGTGTAGCGATCATCACCCCAGAACTGCCCGCATTTATCCGCGAGATACATCAAAATCGCACCGGACTCCATCAACGACTGACCGGTATCCTGATCCACGATGGCCGGAATTTTGTTGTTTGGGGAAATGGCGAGAAAATTCGGGTGGAATTGTTCTTGCTCTTGCAGATTGACCGCATGGCAACGATAGGCCAAGCCCATTTCCTCCAAGGCGATGGAGACCTTCCGGCCATTCGGCGTGGGCCAGGTATACAAATCAATCATCGGGCGTACCTCGCTGTGTATCGTTTTGTGCTTGGTCTTATCACGCACTGTCTCAGGGTACTAGGACGACGGGACAAAATTAAAGCACACTTAGACCGGCCAAATTACGCGACATCAACATGCTTAAGAAAATCCAAACACGCGTTGCCGGACCCGCGGGCGATATCGAGTTAAGTCTTGACCTGCCAGATCAACCAAGCAACATCGCCGTGCTGTGTCACCCCCACCCGCTCTACGGCGGCAGCATGCACGACGGCGTGCTGCAAATTGCCGCCGACGCCCTGCTGAACCATGACCTAGGCGTTGCGCGCTTTAACTTTCGCGGTGTCGGCGCGAGCCAAGGCATTAGCGGGAAAACCACCGACGAAGAAAAATCTGCCGCACCGTATGCACCACCAGAAGTCGGTGACTTGCTGGCGGTCACTCGCTGGCTCGCCAACGAACATAACGCGCCAGCGCCGTTGTGCGCGGGATATTCGTTTGGAGCCCATGTGCTGTGGCATGCCCTATCTCTACTGACAGCGGAACAGGCACTGATGATCGCCCCGCCAACGGCCGCGATGACCTTTCAGCACATAGAACACTCAACGCCAAAGCGCATTCACACGGTCTGGTGCGATGATGATGACTTTGTCGACTCCAACTACTTTGCGGACAAACCCAACGTGGAGTGTTTGACGCTTAGTGGTGGCGGTCATTTCTTCGCCGGCCAAGCAGACAATCTGGCATCAGCCGTGGTCTCTGCCCTGATTCGGAGCCCTATCCGCGAATAAACCCCGACATGGCATCCAGCACCTGGTTGGGCTGTTCGCTTAACATCGAATGTCCACATCCACGCAGATGGGTGACCTGACTGTTTTGCAGCATCCCAGCTACCGCCATACCTGCCTTGGGCGGCGTCATCTTATCTTGGTCACCGGTTATGATCAGCGTCGGCGTCAGAATCGGGTCGTAGTGCTGGGTCGTAAAGCCATTGCAGGCGGAAAAATCCTTGAAGTAAACGTCGTCGGCCACTCGCTCTAACAGACGTTCACCCATATGCAAATTGGATGTCCCCGGATTCTCGCTTGCACCCAGTTGGCTGCGCTGTCCGTGACTCCACGTATTGGCCATATCAATAGCGGCGTGGTCGTTGTCTTTGGCTGCACTGAGGAGAACATCCGCCACTGGCATGGGTGCTGAGGTACCCAGCAGAACCAATTGATCGATCAATGCCGGATACCGCGCCGCCAAGCTCATACACACGAGACTTCCCATGCTGTGCCCAATCACGGTCACATCGCTGGCCTGGGCCGCCGATGTTTCGATCAGGCGGCCTAACCAATCGGCCATCGTGTCCACTGAGTCCAATGCCGGCCCTTCCGATTTCCCATGCCCGGGCAAATCCACCGCCATGACACGGTATCCATGGCGCGCAAAATACCGAGCCGGCATCACCCATACAGTATGATCCATACCCGCGCCATGCACGAAAAAGATCGCAGGAGCCTCTTCTGCCGGGTGTCCGCTACCGTTACTGAAACCCACGTTTTTGCCGTCTAGCTGAATATTCAAGACACCTTCTCCCCTTGCTGTGCTGCCGCTTGTTTGTGCAATTTCTCTACGGCTCTCAGCGCACCCTTCAGGTCATTGATCAGATCCTTGGCGTCTTCCAAGCCAACACTTAGGCGAACCAATCCCGGACCAATTCCAGAAGCCCGCAGGCTGGCTTCGTCAACCCGATGATGTGTCGTGCTTGCCGGATGAATCACCAAGGACTTGGCGTCACCTACGTTGGCCAAATGTGAGAAGACATTCAGGCTCTCAATAAAGGCACGCCCTGCGTCGCGTCCCCCTTTAATCTCGAAACTGAATACTGCGCCGCAGCCCTTGGGCAGCATCTTTTGCGCCAACTCATAATCTGGGTGACTGGGTAAGCCCGGGTAAGATACCGACTCAACCATAGCGTGTTGTTCCAAATATCCGGCCACTTCCAAGGCATTCGCCACATGCTTTTGCATGCGTAGCGGCAAGGTCTCCAATCCTTGCAGAATCTGGAAGGCAGTCATGGGTGCCATGCAGGCACCAAAATCGCGAATACCTTCTTTGCGGGCCCGCGTAATAAAAGCCGCCGGACCGAATTCATCAGCAAACACCAAATTGTGAAAACCCTCATAGGGTTCGCTCAATGTTGGAAACTTGTCGCTGCTTTGCCAGTCAAACGTACCGCCATCCACCACCACACCGCCGACAACCACACCATGACCGCTGAGAAATTTTGTCGCCGAATGCACAACCAAGTCAGCGCCAAGCTCTATCGGCTGACAAAGATAGGGGGTCACGAAGGTCGCGTCGATCAATAGCGGCAAGTGATGGGCATGAGCGACTTCGGAAAGCGAAGGGATATCCAACACTTCCAGGCCGGGATTGCCCAGCACTTCACCAAACACCAGTTTGGTATTCGGCTGAATCGCGCTGGCGAAGGCATCCATGTCCCGAGGATCTACAAAGGTCGTAGAAATACCGAAACGCGACAACGTGTATTCCAGCAGATTGTGCGTGCCGCCATACACAGAGCGCGACGACACAATATGATCACCGGCGCTCAAAATCGTCGTGATCGCCAAATGCAAAGCCGCTTGACCGCTGGCCGTCACCACCGAACCCACGCCATGATCTAGCGCGGCCATGCGCTCTTCCAACACCGCGTTAGTCGGATTGGACAGGCGGGAATAGACATGACCGGCGCGCTCAATATTGAACAGACCTGCCGCCACATCCGAATCGGGAAAAACGAAGGCGGCACTTTGATAGATCGGCGTGGCTCTGGCACCGGTAGT
The DNA here is from genome assembly GCA_002704225.1 of Gammaproteobacteria bacterium. Classification (GTDB taxonomy): domain Bacteria; phylum Pseudomonadota; class Gammaproteobacteria; order Pseudomonadales; family Azotimanducaceae; genus UBA4421. The sequence continues at coordinate 34,622 of PAFU01000030.1, forward strand.
GGGATCTGGCACTTGGCCTGCATGCAGTGAGAGGGTATCGAACCCCATACCCTGGGGGCCACGGTGCTTGGAATTTGTCATGTTATATCCTTCTGAGAAGCCGCTAGTTTGCCCTGTTGCGGGGCATATTTGCTCGGCTATTTGCCGAGCAAGTAGTAATTATTCATCGGGTTTTCAATCGCGAGCAATTCAAATTCGCGAAACCCTGCCTGAGCCGTCATTTCGCGAGCCATGGGCTCGGTAAACCCTAACGTGCCCAAGCCTGCACCATCGGCGGTGGATAAACCGCTATTCATGCACACGGTCACAGAGAATCCATAAAGCAGAGCCGCGATGGGATGGTGCTTGAGATTGTCCTCAAAAGAATCAAATCCCTTGATGTCCTCGCACAACCAACGGCCGTCATCTTTCAATGCACCGTAGATCTGGTCGATCAAGTCTTGCGGGTAGGGTGTGTCGTGAATGACATCGAACGTCGTAATGAGATCGAAGACGGGGTTTTCCGGCAATGGCTCTTGAAAAGGATTGCACAGCCGAACGTTGGTCAGGCCCGTCTCCTGCAAATTCGCCCGCGCTCGCGCTAAGGCCTCATCGGATGTGTCATAACCCACAAAGGAACTCCTTGGATAGGCCTCAGCCAGCGCAATAACAGCCAACCCACCCCCACAGCCGACATCGGCTACATCTGCCCCGGCAGACAGTCGGTCGTGCATACCGGGTATGAGCGGAACCATTTCAGCAACCAACCGATTCTTTTTGGTAAACGCGCCCATACGCTCAATACCGCAGGCGCAGTTTGGGCCATGATCGTCGTAACTCATACCGATACCGGTACGAAATGCCTCCTCCAGCTTGGTCACCGCGGGAAAGACCGCCAACGCGGAATCGAAACCACCCATCAAGTAAGCAGGATGATCCGCATCCGCCAGCACTGCATAGGCCTCCGGAGAAATGGCGAATTGATTGGCGCCTTCCACGTACTCCACCTGTCCGATGCAGGCTTGCTGGTAGAGCCATTCTCTCACCCAACGTTCATGTAGGGTCAGGTGAGCGGCCAGTGCCTCGCTGGAGCATGGTCCTAACTCAGACAAGGCTCGATAGAGACCGAGCCGATCGCCAAGCACGGTAATGGCACAATTGAAGCTGGCAGCCACCATGCCACCGGTTTGCTTCACAAAGAGGCCCAACTTGTCCTCATCAATTGATCTCATATGTCCCCCCAGTTTTCATTCAACACGCACAGGTGTCAGTAAGCGAACATCACGCTAATCTATCGCACCACGCATTTATAGAGGTTCCCGACATGATGGATTTCCCCCAACCGCAAATGATTGCCGTCAATGGCGTGGAACTTGAGGTATTTACCGCAGGCGCCGGCAAGCCCATTGTCCTGTGTCACGGCTGGCCGGAGCATGCGTTTTCCTGGCGTCATCAGATTCAGCCCTTAGTCGACGCGGGCTATCACGTCATCGTGCCTAACCAACGAGGCTACGGCCATTCCACCAAACCCGACGATGTCACCGACTACGCGATTGAGCACCTGACAGGTGACCTAATCGGCCTGCTGGATCACTTCGGTTACGACAACGCATGTTTTGTCGGACACGATTGGGGGGCCATCATCGTCTGGAACTTGGCCATGATGCATCGCGAGCGCGTGTCTCGTGTCATCAACCTCAGCGTGCCATTTATGGAAAGGGGCGAAACCGAATGGATTGGCTTCTGGGAAAAAATGCTGGGTCCAGATTTTTACATGGTGCATTTTAACCGGCAGCCCGGTGTGGCTGACGAGGTGTTTGCAGACAACGCCACGCAATTCCTGAGCAACTTATATCGCACCAACCAATGGCAGCACCCAAGGCCGGACCTTGGCCCCGGTATGAACATGATAAACATGGCCCAAGATCCCGCGCTTGCGGACGGCGTGCCAGGGGATCCCATTATGAGCGATGCGGAAATGCAGGTCTTTTTAGACGCATTTGCCTTGTCGGGTTTTACCGGTGGTATCAACTGGTACCGCAACCTCACCCGCAACTGGCAAACGATGGGGGCCTTCGAGCAGCACATCTATCAACCCACGCTGGCGATCTTCGGCGACTACGACATGGTGCCTAAATCAAAAACGTTGGCGAAACGGGTAAGCACGTTGGAAGTCGTGGACTTTCCCTGTGGGCACTGGATACAACAGGAGATGCCTCAGGAAACCAATGCCGCCATGCTGGAATGGCTAGGAAGGTATTACGCTGCATAAAGCAGCCCCTGAAATGACAGAGCATGCGCGTGCAGGCTGCCTCTCACAGACAGCCTGCTGTGCTCGCTCACTAACCGACCGCAGCAATACCCATCTGATACAGGGTCGCTAAAATCATTACCGTATTAGCGATCAGACCCAAACCAAAGCCGAGGCTGCGGCTCTTTTCAGGGTCGGTATAACCACGAAAATACATCAGGCGACCCACCACGAAAAGCAGCCCCATGGCTGCGGCGAGGGTTTCGCTCACTGAGTAAGCGCAAGCAAAAATTGCCGGCAAAAACACCACCAATTGCTCGGTGGTGTTTTGGTGAGCGCGAAAAAAGCGCTCAAAGCTTTCATTACCCGTGGTCGCGGGAGCGGGGACCTCAAAGCGTCCGCGGGCGCGTCCAACCTCAATGCCAAACCATGTGTATTGAAGCAATGCCAGCATCACCACGACGACTACGTATTCCATCTTCCTCTCCCTGATTAATCGTATGTAAGTCCAAGCGACCTTAGCTTGGATCAACAGCGATCATAAACGCTCCAGATGCTTCCGCCACAACAAAGTCGTCGGCTTTGCGAACCAGCTTCCCCTCCATTTGGGCCAAGCGACCCTTGCGCTTGATACAGCGACCCTCTAGGCGTATCGGGGTACCCACGGCCAGCTCGGCTCGATAGCGGATGTCCGCCTTCGCCGTAAAGCAGCGGTCACCCTGCAACCAAACCCAATTGGCCATCACATCATCCAGCAAACTGAACACGATGCCCCCGTGGGTGACTTGGTCGTAGCCCATGTGTTCGGGTCCCGGGGTGAATTCCCCGCGACAGACATCCGCATCCATGACGAAGGTGACCCCCAAGCCAATGGGGTTGGCGGGGCCACAGACAAAACAGTGATTGCTTCCACTGGCCAGCTGTTCGGCGCGTTTTTCTGATAGGTCTTCCGTCATTTGATCTTCCCGATGAATAAAAAGTTATCGCTATACACCACCGCGATCTGCACACTCGACCGCGCACTGGACGGCGATAGTTCGCTATGATGAACCTTTTCTATGGAGAGCAGTATCCGGTGACCCTGCGGATTTCCAAACCGTTTGAGTCACCTGACGCAATAGATGTATACCACCACGCAAATCCGCGAGGCCTTAGAAGCGCATAGGCCATCTCTCGTAACCCCAGGTAAGAACACGCGGCAAGCCGCAGTGGCCGTGATATTGCGCGAGCACAATGAACAAACCGGACAGAGTGATCTGTTGTTCATTCAGCGCGCGAACCGTGATGGCGATCCATGGTCTGGGCAAATGGCGTTTCCCGGCGGGCATCGAGAAGCCGAAGACCCCAGTCTACTGGCTGCAGCCATGCGAGAAACCCATGAAGAGATCGGTTTGAGCTTGGCAAATGCCGAGTATCTAGGAGCCTTAGATCACCAAGAAGCACGACCGAGAGGGAAAACGCTCAACATGTTGGTGGCCCCACACGTCTTTATCACCAAGGACACCCCAGACTTCACCCCCAATCGCGAGGTCGCCGACGTGGTGTGGGCCCCATTATCCACCTTGGCCGGAAATTCGCTGCACGACACCCAAACCCTACCCATGGCCGGCACCCCAACCGTTTTCAACGGCTATCGCCTCAGCGGCGGGCACTTTGTCTGGGGACTGACCTACCGAATGTTGAAAACATTTTTCACCGCCATCGACAAAGCCTGGCAGCCGCCGGTGGAAATCGACTGAATCTCAGGGCTGAAACGTCAACCCACGGAAATTGGCGATGGCCAAACCAGCGGCCACACTGGTAAACGGATCGTGTTCAACGACTCGCTGAGGGAAGCGATCTTCTAGCAGCTGCTTGACCGCTGGTATCAAGCTGGAACCACCGGTGCCCAGCACGATGTCGATATCGCTGTGTACCATACCCGCCTTCGCAACGGTTTCGTCCAATGCCTGAGCTACCCGCGCAAGCGGCTCAGCTATCAGATCCTCAAAATGCTTCCGGCTTAGATCCACGCGCAAATCAATCTCTGGGACATCCAAATAGGCAGACTGCTGGCTCGAAAGGTCTGCTTTTAACGTCTTAATACGAGCAAATATCAAATAGCTGAGATTGTGCTTGATCACGTCTCGCAGGCGTTCGAATTTGTGCGTCGCCGGGCCACCCGCGGCAATACGCTCCATTACCGGCGTGGTGAATCGATTTTGATTCAGAGTATAGGTCACCGCCCAATTGACCAGCAGGTCTTCAAAATCTTCAAAGGGAAAGCGCGTTTCAATTTCACGGTCGAAGCCGCGGCGACGCCACATCTCACCCTTACCCAACTCCGGGAAAAGCAATTCACGAAACAAGATCTGATCCAGATGATCACCGCCCAACCCAATACCGTGAGTGGCTACGACAGAGAAATTCTGACCGTCACGTCGCAGCACGCAAAAATCCAGCGTGCCGCCACCAAAGTCTAAACACAGCAGGGTTTCGCCTTGTGCGCCTGCATTGCTGTGCAAAAAACTGACCGCGGCCGCGATAGGTTCGGGATAGAAGTGCTGCTTTTTGACCCCCGCGTAGCCAAATGCCTCGCCCAAGCGACTCAACGCCAACTGATTTGAAAACGCGTCACGCCCCTCAAAATTCACCGGATAGCCCAAATTGGCGCTGGCGACCGTACCCACCTCCGCCTCAATGCTTTGTCGAATCCGCAGCAGCAAGGGGGTAATAAGTGCCACCAGTCGAAACGGATGATCGAAAACCATCAGACGACGGACATCTTCGTCGCCAAGCAGGCGTTTCGTGCCGCGGAACAGTCTTCCCTGCAAACTGCTGTCCGTTACGGCTGCGCCATATACCTTCTCTGTGGCTGTCTCTACCTCGCCCGGGGCACCGTCTTGGCCGCCACCCTCTACAAACTGGCTGGTCTCTCCGATCACCTCAGGCACCAGTTCCACGGTGCGGCCGGTGTTATCCGCAATGTATTGATCCACCGCCATCTGGCCGGTTTTGGATGTCAGCGCTCGATCGATGTACGTTGCCGAGGGAATAATGGCATCGGCGCTTTCCAGCTGTACCAGTCTCAACTCATCGCCATCGAATATCGCGGCGGCAGAATTACTGGTACCAAAATCGATACCTATGCCTTTTGTCATTAAAAATACTCGGTCTATGATGCGGCGGCATCTTACCTGCGACGCTATCCAGCGCCAACCACGTTCCAACAGATCCCAAGATGCGTACAATTGGTACCTATGAGAAAGAAGCACGCCGTTTCCGTTAGGTGATGTTGAGATGGTAAAGCCCACTGACCTGAACAAATTCCGCAAGCAGCGCCGCAAGGAGCGAGGTTCCGGCAGCACCCTGTGCCGTTCAGGATTTCATCAATGGAAAGACGATGAGGCCAAACAGTTTGACGTCAAGCAGGGGCGCTTAGTCAGCGTGCAGCGGTGCGCCCGCTGCAATGCGACTCGAACTCGGGTCAGCTAGGCGCGACTTCCAGCTGAGCCAGCGCAGTAATATCGCAGCCCACGCCGGTTCCGTTTAGGCCACAGTAACCGTTTGGCACCTTAGCCAGATATTGCTGATGATAATGCTCGGCGTAGTAAAACGGTCCTGACATCTGCACTTCAGACGTGATCGGACCGTACCCTGCTGCTGTGAGCCCTTGCTGAAACAGCTCAGCACTCGCTTCAGCCACTGCCGCCTGCTCTTCGTCAAAGGTATAAATAGCCGATCGATACTGTGTACCCAGATCGTTGCCTTGACGCATGCCTTGAGTGGGATCGTGACTTTCCCAAAACATTTTGAGCAAGGTCATCAAACTGACAACAGTCTCGTCGTAAACCACCAGTACGGTTTCGGTATGGCCCGTACCGCCAGAGCAGACTTCCTCGTAGGTGGGATTTTCTGTCACCCCGCCCGAATACCCAGCAGCGGTGGTATACACCCCCTCCATCTGCCAAAAGCGTCGCTCGGCACCCCAGAAACAACCCATACCAAACTGCACCATTTTTAGGTGGCTGGGAAAGGGCCCAACGAGCGGATGCCCCAAGACAAAGTGACTGGGCGGAACGGGCATGGTTTCGGTTCGACCGGGTAACGCATATTCAGCGCTCGGCAACTGCATTTTGGATCCAAACGTCATAGCTTTGCTCAACAAATTCGACCCCGCCAGTGTAACCTGTGACACACATCCCACAACAACGTGTGAAGCGCTGTTCAAGGCTAAAGGCTAGACATCAGGGCGCTAAGCGCGACCCGAGCCCCTCGCTTATTTCATCAACTCAGTCAGAATGCTATAAACCGTGTATGTATAAGCCCTTGAAATCTATTCTCCTGCTGCTCGGCAGCACGCTACTGTTCACTGCCTGCGCTGCCACGAAAATCGCGAATCGCGGCGACCTACCGGGCGTTGAGCTTCGCAACGGCTATGCAACTTATCTATCCCAACCGAGTTTCAGCGAGCAGTTGACCCATGTGACCGCGCTGGAAACTCGCGTGATTGCGCTAGGCAGCGAAGAGCCCTTGACCCTTGGCGCTCTTGGTTCTGCCCTGATCGAAATCAATCCGGCCAGCCTTACCGGACACTACGCCTTGACCCGATTTTACCAACACGTTGATGCCTCAGCGGCTGCGGAGCAGCACGAACGAATGTTTCAGCTGCTGCAGGATCAAATCCTGACAACCGGTGATGGCAGCGCTGCACGCCCCTATCAAGTGCTCAGTAAGGCCGATGCAGAGCTGCTGGTGCGCAGCCAGGGGAAATCACTGGTCGGCGGCATATATCAGAACAATGAAGCCAGTCCTCTGCAGTTGCTGTTACTCTCCCGTGCGACCAGCATGAGCCCGGTCACCCGTGACTGCTTCGATTTGTCGTCGTTGCTTCCTGCGGTCGGCGGGCAAGAGGTCGGCCCAGCTTCTGCTGGCAATCCGTGGGACGTTTTACGGATTTTGGCGGACAGCAACGATTCTGCAGCTCGCGCTGCCATCGGAACCTATCTCGCGAAGCAGCGCCGCTATGAGTCTGCGATTGGTTGGTTACAGTTGGCAAGCAGAGAGGACAACCTGCTCGCGCATACTCTGCTCGCCCGGATTTTTTGGTATCAATCTGGCTTGGTTGGCCGGGAACTTGATAACGATCAAGCAGCCACGACACGCCAAACTGCCGAGGAGCTGACGCAGCTGGCCGTCGACAACCATGTCAAAGCCATTGGCCTAGGCTCCACCGAATCCATGTATACGCTGGGGCGTCTGCTGCTGGAAGACTCCACTATGCCAGCTGTCGACAGAAGCAGCCCGCTCGCCGTGAGCCCTCAGACGAAAAGAGAGCGCGCAGTAAGCTTGCTGGAACAGGCAGGCGACCTTGGCCATGCAGAATCCCTGCTCTACTTGGCCAGCCAATACCAGCGAGGCACCCTGCTACCCGCGAATGAAGACAGGGCAAATCGCCTCTTTGCAGAAGCGGCTAATCTGCGAAACCCAAAGGCCGTCATCAGCTACGCAAGATATATTGCAGCATCGCCCGAGCGGCGATCCGAGACCCAACTGATACCGCTACTCCGAGAACTGGCGGACGCGGACAATGCTGAGGCCATGGTGGTTTTGGGCAATCTGTATGCCAAAGGCGTTAGCGTAAAACGCTCATCGCGTGCCGCGGTGCGTTGGTACAAAAGGGCTGTCGCGCAGGTCCAGGCCAGTCATCACGGCAATGCAGCAGTGATCAACGAAGTGGCGTGGAACTTAGCGGTTTCCAATCAGAAAGGTCTACTCAAACCCAGCTATGCCCAAGCAATCATGGACACGATGATGCGAAGCAATAAGCAGGTTCAAAGCCACCCCGAGTACTTGGATACTTGGGCCGCTACTTACGCCGCCAATGGCAACTTCATCAAAGCCATCGAGCTGCAAAAGCGCGCGTTGCACTACGCGCGAATTCAAGAGCGCACAGACGTGATAGCCATTTTACAAACTCACCTGGAATCCTTCGAAGCCGGTGCAAACATCACCGACCGAACCCCCTAAGCAAGCGGCACTCACGCTGCTCAAGCAACGGCAGCCACTGCTGGATGTCCGTGCGCCCGGGGAATTTCAACTCGGCCAGTTGCCCAACAGCTTCAACGCCCCAATTTTAAACGACGAAGAACGCGCTCAGGTAGGCACCGCCTATAAGCAACAAGGCCACGACGCAGCGGTTGCCTTGGGCCATCGGTTGGTCAGCGGCGAAACCAAGGCCAACCGAATAGCCGCCTGGCAAACCTATTGCCAAGCCAATCCCGAGGCCCTGATCATGTGCTGGCGAGGCGGTCAACGCTCTGGGCTTGCCCAACAATGGCTCGCAGAAGCAGGTCTGATACGACAGAGAGTCCCCGGCGGATTCAAAGCCCTTCGGAACACCTGTCTAAGCGTCTTAGATAACCCTCGCAAACAATGGTGGTTGGTAAGCGGTCGAACAGGTTCGGCAAAAACCGTATTGATTCAAACACTGCCTCAAAGCGTTGACCTTGAAGGCTTGGCCAATCACAGAGGCTCCGCCTTTGGCCGCCGTCTAACGCCACAGCCAACACCCGTGACCTTCGAGAACGCACTGGCTGTGGAATACCTGCAGCACTCATTCGAATCTTTGATCGTCGAGGACGAAAGCCGCACCATTGGCCGAATCGGTCTGCCGTTGGCGTGGCATGCCCAAATGCAGCGGGCACCCATCGCCTTGGTTGAGGCCACACTGGACGAGCGAATCGAGCACATTCACAAAGAATATGTGCGGGATGCGCTGGCCGAGTATGCTGCCGCCGGACTGCCCGAAACTGCGCTACAGACCCACTACGAGGATGCCGTGGTCCGCATCAAACGCAGGCTTGGTGGCGCGCGCCTTACCGAGCTGACTCATAAGATTCAGCAGGCGTTTTCCCATCAATGCGATCACCGAGACTGGATCCGTTATCTGCTCACGGAATACTACGACCCCATGTACGATTTCCAGCTTCAGAAAAAAGCCGATCGGGTGCAATTTCGAGGCCCCCGACAGGACGTGCAGGCATTTTTGCTGGAGCAACCCTAAGCGCAGCAGGCTCCCGAATCGCAACGCGATTGCCGTTTTCGAACGCATGCTGAACTAAGGCGCTTCACCAAGAAATTCGGCGATCAACGCCGTAACCGCTTCCAGCTGGTCGTGATGTATCCAATGCCCCGCATCAGCCACATCACGCAGCTCAGCGTGGCGGAAGTGCCGCAGGGTATCGTCTTGACCTGCACGATTTTGCAGGCCTTGATCGGCATTGATCAGCAAGGTCGGAGCACTGATCTTCTGCCAAAGCTCGATGATTTCCGCTTCGGACAGGCCCACGCCATTAAAGTTATAGGTGTAGTGATCGTACTTCCACGTGAATTGCCCGTCCTCCAGTTGCACTGCGCCATGAAGGGTCAAATGAAACGCCTGAGCCTCACTCAACTGGGGATTGGCTGCCTGCATGCGCTGATAGGCTGTCTGTAAATCCGGGTATCGGCGCGGCTCACGCCCGGCAAGATTGCGCGTCATCTCGCTCCAATCGCGTATGTGCTGAGCGATTCCGGCATCCTCATTGTCCCTCGACCACAATCCAATTCCTTCAAGTAACACGAGTTTGCGCACGTGCTCGGGAAAGACACCGGCAAAAAATGAAGCAATGGCACCCCCCAAACTGTGGCCCACCAGGATGACCGGACCGAGGTCGTTCTGCTCAATGAGCTGCTGAAGGTCGTACAGGTAGTCGATATAACGATAGCCGGACCCCTGAACCCAGTCAGAATCTCCATGGCCTCGCAAATCCGGCGCCACAAAATGGTAGTCTCCGATCGCCGATAGTCTGGCTATCAGGTCATCCCAGGTACGGCAGTGGTCGCGCACACCATGAACCAGCACCACGGTTGGTGCCTGTCGCTTCCCCCATTCCACAAAGTGCATCCGCAGTCTTTGGGAAAAAAAACGGTGCGACGTTGGAGACAGGCCGCTCGACAAAACCACAGACATCTAAACTCCTTATTGAAAGAACACAGCATGGCGCCAGAACGCGCGGAATGTGCAACGCCGAACATGTTACACCGGCGGCTGGCGAGAACCCGATAAGGGAATGAAATTGAGTGCAAAAGACGGGTAAGGACGACAAAAGAACGCACCTTTTTGCCCCACGACCGGTTTTTTCTTGCAGAAAACGTCTAAATTTCACGAAATTTGACCACTGGAGCACATAAATGGCGCGCTTTTTCGTTAATCAGCTACTTAAATACACAAAAAGCTTGCACTTAATGTTACTTGAGGTAACAATGGCTTCATTCAACGGCCAAGTGGCAACACCCCGTTGGAATACGGGGATTTCCGAAACTCCTCTCCCCTCCCCTCCTCGGAAATTCCCATCCTTCGAAGGCGGAGGATCGCAAGATCCTCCGCCTTTTTTCGTTCCGCCATTTAAGACGCTTTCCCAGCAACTCGGATCGTTACACCGGCCGTCGGGCATCGTAAGATGACCCGATGACTACCCAAGAACAAAGCTACCAACACGTGATTGTTTCCCGCAAAAATGCCGTGGCTACCATCACACTGTCTAGGCCCGACAGAGCCAACGCATTGAGCCACGATCATCTAGCCGAACTCGAGAATGCTGCCCTGTCTTTTCGCGACGATCCCGATACACGCGTCGTTATCATTACCGGTGCAGGCAAACATTTCTCATCCGGAGCAGATCTTCAAGACACGACTGCCCCCGCCGACATGCCCTTAGTGCAACGTCGACGCAGAGCCCGCATGGGTCAACGGGCAATAGAGGCCATTTTGGGCATCGATCAAATCACAATTGCGGCATGGCGAGGAGCGGCCATGGGCGGAGGCGCGTGTGTCGCGACCGCTTGCGACTTTCGTATCGGCAGCGACAGCGCATTTATGGAATACCCAGAAGTGAATCTTGGTATCAATTTGATGTGGAAGAGCTTGCCTCTGATCCTGGCCTTGGTCGGTCCGGCCAAAACCAAACGCTTGGTCGCAGGAGGCGAGCGCGTGAGTGCGGACACACTCTATGAATGGGGCATTTTGGACCATCGCACATCAGAGCAACATCTGCTGAACAAAGCAGGTGAAATGGCCAATCTTTACGCGAGCAAACCGCCAATAGCCGTGCAAATGATCAAACAATCCACCAACGAATTGGCACACGCCCTTGGCAGCGCCATCATGCATATGGATACCGATCAAAACCTGCTCTCCGCCAACACCCAGGATAGGAGCGTTGCGATTGATGCTCAGCGACGCAAGCAGACCGGGGAATTTACTGGCGATTAAATCAGAGCCAACGAAGCTCGACACCCTCCTCCGACTCCAGCACACGCGGCACACGCCCCAACCGACAGTGACTACCACTCACACACTCGCCGGTGCGAACATCAAACACATAGCCATGCCAAGGACAGCGAACGGTGCCTTCTTGCATCGGCGTCTCGTCTAAAGGCCCCAATTGATGCGGACATTGGGCTGGGTAGACCACCCACTCGTTGTCCTTGGATCCCTCGCCTTCCAACCGATCTACCACGAACCGGCGTCCTGACATTGTGACCGATACTGGCAATGAACCCTGTGTTTGAGGCGACAGCTTAAGCACCTCAGATTCGTCGACGCCATCGAGGCGCAAATCCAATTGGTTCTGTCGCCCGGTCATCATGTCAACGTCTTCGTCGTACAGCACCTCATAAGCCTTCGCATAGGCTCGCCCAACTTTTTCTCGGGCCTCTGCAGGCACATTGGGAACAAAAAAATCCACGACGATATCCAGTACACGGTCGGCGACAACAAAGACATGGGTCCATATTTCCGCGCCGGCGTTAGGGCCGGACAGATTGCGGGTAATCCAGCGCCGAGCGTCACGATCCAACCGCAGCTCTAATTCGCTCACAATTTCGTCGTCGCCACTGCCCGAAGACACGGTCGCCTGCCAACCCCACCCACCAGCGCTTACGCAGTCGATGGAGCCAAAGCTGCTGCTGTGTAAATGCGGTAAATGCTCCCAGTCCAGCGCATTTTCGTACATGCGATCCAGACTTACCGGTAAACGGCGGCGGTAGCTGCCCACGTGATCCAAACGGGAATTGCAGGCAGCTGGAACAAATTCATGCTTCATAACGACGGTCTCAATTACGCTGAGCCGGCTCTATTAACCCGCTAAACCAAGCTGAAAACTGAAGGCGTGGTCATCAATCTCAGCGGTAACTTCCTGAGGCGAAGCATCATGGTCCATAAGCAAACAAAGGGTCTCACCCATGATGTAGTCCTTATGCTCAGCGATGGCCTGAGCCAATACACCGTCCGCATGAAATACCACATGAATACGGTCACTCACCGAAAACCCGCGTTCTTTACGTTCGCGCTGGATTCGATTCACCACCTCACGCCCGTAGCCGCGTCGAACTAACTCTGGTGTCAGCTCACAATCAAGATCCACGCTTATTTGGCTATTGGAAATGGTGTTCGTACCCGTCTTAGCCTGCTGCTTCACCTCAATTTCTTCGACGGTAAAGGTTTCCACGTCTCCATCAGCTTCCAGCGTAAGCGCACCCTGGGCTTGCAATTCGGCGATTTGTTCGTCGCCCAGTTGACCGATCTGCTGAGCAAAGGCTTTCATACGCTTACCCAGACGCTTCCCAAGCAGAGGGAAATTTGGCTTCGCCTGAAGGTCAATGAAACCCGCTTCGTCCGTACTGTAATCAATCGCCATCACGTTCAGCTCATCGCGCAAATAACCCTCTAACGAGCGCATATCCTGCAGCAGGCTGTCATCGCGGTGAATGATGGTGAGCTTCGCGAGCGGCGTTCGCAGGCCAATTTTCACTTCTTCGCGCTTCTGTCGTCCGAGCAAAATCACCTGCTGCATACGGTCAACTGCCACTTCCAGGTTCGGTCGAATCTGATCGGCTTCTGGCAGAGGATAGTCGCAGAGATGAACCGAACTCGGCGATGCCGGTCGATCCGCGAGCGCTTCCAATTGCTGGTAGAGATGTTCTGACAAAAACGGCGCGAATGGCGCCATCAGCTTAGCCAACTCGAGCAGGACTTCGTAAAGCGTACTGTAGGCAGCGATTTTATCCGGCGTAATGTCTTCGCCCCAAAACCGGCCTCGGTTCAAACGAATATACCAATTGGTCAGGTCCTCAATAAAACCGAACAATTGGGGCACCACATTGTAGAGCCGATACGCTTCCATCTCTCTCGCAACCGTACTCTTCAGTGTTTGCAGCCGCGACAGCAGCCACCGGTCAAGCACGTTGTCGCCACCGTGCAACCCTTTGTCCGGTGACCAATTATCAATAGCCGCATAGGTGCGCAAAAATGAGAACGCGTTGTACCAAGGCAACAGCGCACGACGGACCATGTCCCGCACACCGGCATCGGCAAAGCGTTGCTCTTCGCCTTTGACCAAACCCGAATTAATTGCGTAGAGCCGCAGCGCATCCGCACCGTAGGCCTCCATAAGGTCGTCAGGGGGCGTGTAATTACGCAGGCTCTTCGACATCTTCTTCCCGTCTTCGGCCATGACCATGCCGTTAACGATCACATTGCGAAAGGCCGGTTTATCAAATAACGCCGCTCCCAGCACCGTTAGCGTATAGAACCACCCTCGGGTCTGATCTAAACCCTCGGCAATAAATTCCGCAGGAAATCCCGCCGCGAAAACGTCTTCATTCTCAAAGGGGTAATGCAGCTGAGCGTAGGGCATTGAACCCGACTCGAACCAACAATCGAGTACCTCTTCGATTCGGCGATAGACGCCCTCTTCGCCATCTAAGGCAAACTCTAGCCCGTCGACATGCTCGCGGTGCAGATCCGAGACACGCACCCCGCTGTACTGTTCCAACTCGTCTACAGAACCCATGCAAACTGCGTTGCCCGTCACATCATTGATCCACACCGGCAGCGGCGTGCCCCACACGCGATTGCGCGATACCGCCCAATCAATGGCACCGTCCAGCCACTTGCCAAAACGCCCTTCTTTGATGTGTTCAGGCACCCAGTTGATCTGGGCATTGGCTTCCAACAACTTATCCTTGATGGCCGTTACGCGAACATACCAAGAGGGAATCGCCCGATAAATCAGAGGGGTATTCGAGCGGTAGCAATACGGGTAGCTGTGTTGAATGACTTCTTGCCGGTACAGACTGCCCGCGCTTTTCAGCATGGCAATAATGCCTTTATCGGCGTCTTTGACATGCTGGCCAGCAAAGTCCGAGACCTCGTCGGTAAACTCCCCGGTTAACGTGACCGGACAAACCAAGGCGTCGATGCCATGAGATTTGAGCACCCGGTTGTCGTCTTCACCGAAAGCCGGCGCCTGATGCACCAAGCCGGTACCGCTCTCGGTGCTGACGTAGTCATCGCTGACTACGACGAACGCGCCTAGATCCCGCTGATCCGTAAAGTAGGAGAAAATCGGTTCGTAGGAGAGCCCAACCAAGGCGGCGCCCTTCACCTCTTTGAGCACGTGAGCATCATCGCCCAGATAGTGGTCAACGCGCTCTTTCGCAAAATAGATGCGGCGGTCACCGTCTTGCACCAGCTGATAGTCGATATCCGAGCCGACACAAACCGCCAGATTCGACGGCAGGGTCCACGGCGTGGTTGTCCAAATCGCAAGATACGCATCCTCTTCCCGAAGCTTCAACAACACGGTTACCGCAGGATCCTGCACGTCCTGATAATTTGAAGTCGCTTCAAAGTTCGCCAAAGGCGTACCCAGAGCCGTCGATAAAGGAACGACCTTGACCCCCTGATAAATCAGGCCCTTGTCCCAAAGCTGTTTAAACACCCACCACACAGATTCCATGTACCAGGTGTCCATCGTTTTGTAGTCGTCATCGAAATCAATCCAGCGACCAATACGGGTCACAGTGTGCCGCCATTCTTTGACGTAACGCTGCACAATGGCTCGACACTCATCGTTATAACCGGCAACACCTAGCTTCGCCACAGCATCCTGGGCGGACATACCCAACTGTTTATCAATCTCGTGCTCGATCGGCAGGCCATGGCAGTCCCATCCGAACCGCCGCATGACGTAGCGGCCTTTCATGGTCCAATAACGGGGGACAATGTCCTTGATCGTGCTCGCCACTAAGTGTCCGTGATGGGGTAACCCGGTCGCAAAGGGCGGCCCGTCGTAAAAGATGAAAGGCTGTTTGCCCTTGGTTTTTTCCAGTGACTGTTTGAACGCATCGGTTTCCTCCCATAACTTGAGGATCTGATGCTCCATATCGACAAAGGAAAACGCACCGTTTTCTGCGGGTTCGGACATTTGGGAAGCTCTGAATAAAACAGGGCGTTATAGTAACCGCTTTGCGAATGAGTTGCCGAACCCTGCTTGGCAAAAATAACTTCAATTCGAGTGGGTTTTTAAAAGGAGAGGACAATGGATTTAAACGGTATGCAACTGGGCGCAGTGTTCCCACACAACGAAATCGGTACCAACCCGGCGGATATCAAGGCGTTTGCCCAAGGCGTCGAGGCGCTCGGCATTTCCCATCTGCTGATCTACGACCACGTGCTCGGCGCTGATCCAGATCGCGAGGGTGGCTTTCGTGGCCCCTACGACAAAGATGTAGCCTTCCATGAGCCTCTGACCACCTTCGCCTTTATCGCCGGGGTAACCGAACGACTGGAGATGATCACTACGATTATGATTCTGCCCCAGCGCCAAACCGTGCTGGCGGCAAAGCAGGCTGCCCAAGTGGCCTTGCTCTCTAACAACCGGTTTAAAATGGGCATCGGCGTTGGCTGGAACGAGGTGGAATACGTCGGATTGAACGAAGAATTTCGCAACCGGGGCAAACGACAAAGTGAACAAGTCGAATTAATGCGCCGCCTGTGGACAGAAGACTCGCTCGACTATCACGGCGAATTCCATCGAATCGACAAGGCCAGCATCAAGCCAAGGCCCACCAAGGACATTCCCATCTGGTTTGGCGGTTCAGCCCCGGCGCTCCTTGATCGCTGCGCGACATTGGGCGACGGCTGGATACCCCTGATGGGAGCGAATGAGAAAGCCCAGGCCTGCATTGATCGCATCAAAACCGGCCGTGAAGCCATCGGCAAGAGCATGGACGGCTTTGGCATTCAAGCCCAGGCCCAGTACGCCGGCGGCACCCCGGAACGCTGGGTTAAACACGCCAAAGCGTGGCAAGGCATGGGCTGCACCCATTTGGCCATCGCCACCCACAATGCCGGGGAAACCGATGTGAATGGCCATTTGGCGAGAATTGCCGAATATCAGCAGGCTCTGGCCGATTGAGAAACGGGCTAGGCGGCTGGTTGCATCGCCAAAAGGGCATCCAGTCGCTGCTCAAGCTTCGCCACACTTCTCGCGAACAGTGGCACCACCACCTGATCCGCGCCTTCCGCTGCGTATTCGGCCAGCGTTCGTGGCGTTACCGGGTGTCGATTGGGCCCCACGATCACCTGTATGTCAGCGCGACGACGACCGCTACCTGCCAAGGCAGCGTCCAGACTGTTGAGGCGAGCACGCAAATCTTCCGGCGCCAAATCGTAGCCATACCAACCGTCACCCAGACGGGCAACCCGGCGCATTGCAGGGTCGGATTCGCCGCCGAAGATGATCGGCGGATGCGGGCGTTGAACGGGTTTAGGGTTGAAATGGCATGGCTTGAGCGTCACAGACTCGCCCGTGAATTCGGATACACCGTCTGACCAAAGTGCTTTCATGGCCAGCAGGTATTCTTCGGTTCGCGGCGCCCGAGTAGCGAAATCCATACCCAGATTCTCAAACTCTTCTTTTAGCCAGCCGATGCCGACGCCAAAATCCACCCGGCCACCGGACAAATAATCCAAATCAGCCACCATCTTTGCCGTATAGACCGGTTGTCGCTGAGGCACGAGGCAGATACCGGTGCCCAGTCTGACCCGTTCCGTATGGGCCGCGATAAAGGTCAAGGCACTGAAGGGATCCAACAAGCCTTCCGGATCTCCGGGCAAGCGCCCGTCATCAGAGTATGGATAGGTCGACGCATAGTCGGGAAAGAACAACACATGCTCGGGCACCCAGATCCCATACACGCCCTTGGCTTCCGCCATTTGAACCGCGTCCTTAATAAAACCGGGCTCTGTGGACTCGTTAAAAGCCATCGCTACACTAATTTTCATATGCTTCCCCCTTCCTCGTGAGTATCGTTTTAGCCAACAGCACTGACTATCTGTGAATCTGCACCTGCTCGAATGAAGTCGGCGACCAAGTCAGGATCCTGCATAACGATAAAGTGAGTCAAATCGGGCAAATGCACATCCTGACCATGCGGAAATTGACTCGCTAACGCCGGCCAGGTTGGAGAGGCCGAAAAGTCCATTTCCTTACTGTCTGGATCCCTGGGATCCGCTCTGAGGACAATCACCGGCACCTTTATGTTGGGCAGAAGCTGATACAGATTGGCGTCAAAATTACCCATGTAAATCGAGGCCTCAACGTAGCCAGGACACGCAAGCTCAAAACCCTCACCCGACGACGCCGGTAACACACCGTATTCGCAGTAGTCGTCAAACACCTTACGCTGCCAAATCTTATAGGGCATGCGGTCGGCGTAGCGCTCGCGCATTTCATCGATTGAGGAAAAGTGGCCACGCCGACGTGCAACCGGATGCTCTTCCACCGATGCAAACCCCTCGTCGCCGCGTTCTCGGTAGACATCCGGTGAAAAAATCACTGGGTCGACCAAAACCAAGTGCTTGAAAAATTCAGCGTGATGTCCTGCCACGTGGGTAACGCAGTGTCCACCCATGGAATGACCTACCCCAATGGCATCTTTCAGCTCCAACGCTTGGCTGACCCGAATCAAATCGTCCCCGAACTGGGCCCAAGTAAAGGGCTCTGAATTCGAGGACCGGCCATGACCGCGCATGTCCACGGCGTAGATATGCCAATCCCGAGGCAGCTTGGCCACAACTTGATCCCAACAGCGGGCGTGAAACCCTGTGGCATGTACCAGCAAAACCTGCTGCCCGCCGGGCTTACCCCATTCAAATACACACAGATCGACATCGGGAAAACGAATCAACTGTTCTTTCGGAGACATGGGCATAGACTTCACTTGTGTTTAACGCTGTTTTGCCGAGCTTGTTGGCGGGCCTTATAATAGGACAGCAATTGTAGTCCGTAGGTGAAACTGCAGAAATGGGGTTACACTTTCCCCTTAACCAACACAGCATCCTACATTCCGACAGGTAACGATGACTAACACACTGACAACCCGAGCCGAGGTCGTTTCCTTTGACACAGAGCCACTCATATTGGTGAATTCCAAGGATGAGGCCGTCGGGGAAATGCTTAAAGCCGACTGTCACCAGGGCGACGGTAAACTGCATCGCGCGTTTTCGTTGTTCATATTCAATTCTTCGAATCAGTTGCTGGTTCATCAGCGCGCCGACAGCAAGCCCTTGTGGGGAGGGTTCTGGACTAACTCCTGTTGCTCACATCCTCGCGTGGGTGAAACCATGGAAGAGGCCGTAGCTCGCCGCAGCCAGGAGGAGCTCGGATTTTCCACCGAAACGCGTTTCATCTATAAATTCGAATACACCGCACACTTTGAGGACATAGGCACGGAGCACGAACTGTGCTCGGTCTTCGTTGGCCAGTATGACGGCGAACCACGCATCAACTCTGAAGAAATACGCGACTACCGCTGGGTAAGCGCCGCAGAGGTAGATCGCATGTTGGACGATGAACACATGGCGACTACCCCGTGGTTCGCGATGGAATGGCGACAACTGAAGTCTCAGGGCTTAGTTTAGACCGACCCTCTGCTGGCCGGCGCACATCGCGCTATCATTGATTGTTCACCGACTTTTCATGGTGCTGGGCTTGACCGAAGGTCCAGCCACTTGGGTGTGCCGATCAAACCATTGATCCCCAGTTTCACCCAATCGCGCACGGATGCCACGCTTGATTTTCGACGTGGTGCCAGACGGAAAAGTCGCCATGCGTTTCGCCAAATCTGTCGCGCACGCTATCACCTGGGCGTCGTCCACACATTGAGTAGCCAAACCCAAACGCAACAGCTCCGGACCGGCAATTCGGTCACCGACCAAGGTCACTTGGGCAATCACCGCCTCGCTATGACGCAGATTCAACCACGCCATGTTATACGGTGCCGCCATACCGATTTGCACCTCACCGACTTGCAGAAACGATTTCTCACCGACCACCAAGTAGTCACAGGCGATGGCCAGCGCGGCACCGCCATTGATGGCATAGCGCTCCATGGCTCCGATCAACGGGGTGCTGCATTCAAATAGCGCGCGGTGGGCGCCGCGCCAAATTTGTTGAAAATCCGGCAGCCATTCGGGTTCGGGGGTATCGTTGAACGCTGCTAGATCCAAACCCGAACAAAAGCTGCCACCAGCCCCCCGAAGTACGATGGCCTGAACGTCTGCATCTGCATCCAAGCGCGCGATGCCCTCGGCTAAACCCAGCCCAAGGGGACCGACAATGGCGTTTTTTCGTTCTGGGCGGTTCAGGATCACTTCGCCCCAACACGCTCCCTCGTCTGCTTGGTGTTTCGTTACCCAAACGGCGTCGTTGGCCTGCAATAGATTCGTCATCAATCCCCCTTCTAGAACAACATCAATATACCGAGTACCAGCAGGACCATTCCAAGAACTTCCCGCCGGCGCACTCGCTCATTTAACAGCCAGACCGAAGTCATGAGCGTAAAGAGTAACTCAATCTGACCCAGCGCCCGAACCATGGCCGCATTGTAGAGCGCCATCGCCGTGAACCAACACGCCGAGGCCACCATGGCTATCAGCCCGACCAACAACGCCGGCCGCCAGTGCAGTAGCACCTGGGTGAGTTGGCCCGGTTCCGAAAATCTAAGGTAACAACCCATAAAGACAGTCTGCAACGTTACGGCCACAGCCAAAGTGAACGAGGCGACCAACAGGGCCTGATCAAAGCTGGCTTCCACCAACCCTGCATCCGCCATCATCGGCTCCAACAGCGCCAAACTGGCACCACGGTAGCAAATAGCGCACAGCGCCAAAAACGTCGCGGCCAGAACGCCAAACCAGACCCGACGGTCTGCTCGGACTAAGTCTTTCGGGCGAATATTGCCCGACAACAAAAACACGCCCAACAAGCTGATACCAATGCCGCCGAGCGCTTGGGCGCTTACGCTTTCACCCAGCAATAGTAGGCCCAACATAACCGCCTGAACCGCTTCAGTTTTGCTCAGAGCGGTACCTAGCGCAAAGTGCGAACCGCTGACCGCAGCCACCAAGGCGGAAGTTGCCACACTCTGAGCAACGGCCCCCACACTGACGAAAAGCAAAAACCGCTGGTTTGGCACAAGCCCGCTCGAGGCATTGGAGAAGTCCGCCATGAAACCAAAAAACAACCACGCAAAGGGCAGTGCAAACAGAAAACGTACGTAGGCTGCCCCGTTAACCGACAGATTTCCTGTCAAACGTCGCTGGAGCAAGGAACGCAGGTTTTGCAGAAAGGCACCCGCAATGGTAAGCACGATCCAAGGACTCATAACGGGATCAGCGCCCGATTAGAAATCATATTGAAGCGCATACCCAAGGCGGCAGATGCCGCTACCAGTCCGGCGGCGAGGCCAAGCCAATAGCCCGAAACACCGTAGTCCAGACCCGCAAAGAACCCAAAGCCCAATATCCACGCGATAGGGAAGCCAAACAGCCAGTAACAGCTGAAGGCAATAAAAAATGGCACGGCGGTGTCTTTGAAGCCACGCAGCGCTCCCATGGCATTGACTTGCACCCCATCAAAAATCAGAAAACAGGCCACAATGCCTAACAGGCTCGTGGCGATGCCAATAACCTCAGCCTGCTGGGTGTAGAGACCGATCAACCAAGGGCCCGCAAGCAGCAGCAGGACGATCGAAACCGTCGCAAAGGCCGCGCTGGCGGCCATGGCCAGCCAGCCTACGTGACGAGCCGCCGCCACATTGCCGGCACCCACGTTGAAGCCCACGCGAATCGAAGTGGCCATACCCAAGCCGAGAGGCACCATAAAGATCAGCCCGCTCAAATTATTGATGATTTGGTGAGCAGCAACGGTTTCGGGCCCCAATCGCCCGATCAGCAAGGTCACGACGGCAAAAAAACCAAACTCCACAAACGTTGCCATCCCTATGGGCAAACCTACCCGAAACAGAGTCGCGATTTGACGGGTATTCGGCGGGCTAAACCGAGCGAAGAGACCAAAGCGCGACACTCTCGAGAACGCCACAACACCGGCCATGGCCAACAGTTCCAGCAACATAACCAAGGCGGTGGCCCAGCCACAGCCCTCGGCTCCCATCGGCTCGATGCCAAGGCCACCGAACACGAACCAGTAATTCAGCGGTATCTTTAACAACAAACCAATCCCCGCAATCAGCATGGCTGGCTTTGTCCAGGAAAGACCTTCGCAGAAGTACCGAAGGGCAAAGTACCCCAACACAGGCACCATGCCCCAGCTTGCGGCACTCAGGTACCCCATCGTGACATCAACAATCGCCGCCTCGATGCCTAACGCCAGATAGACGGGGCCCGCGCTTTTGAGGCCGATCGTCAACACAATGCCCAACCCCAGCGCTACCCAAAGCCCCTGACGAGTAACTTCCCCTACCTCAGCGTCCTTACCGGCACCATTGAGCTGAGCAATCATTGGGGTTGTAGACATCACCACACCACTGACCAGCATCAGCGTTGGCCAAAGTACCGCACCGCCCAACGCCACGCCGGCAAGCTCCAATGCCCCAACTTGACCCGCCATAATCGTGTCGGCCACGCCCATGCCCATTTGCGCCAACTGGGCAGCCACCAAGGGCAACGCCAAACGAATCAACTGGGTCAGTTCGAAGCGTGTGCTGCCGGGTATGCCTTTTTCCTGTCGCATAGCGCTCTGGGTCAATGTACGTGGTGGCGGGATTGTACGCTTCTTTCCTGTGAGCGCACGGCATCCTCTCTCAGCTGCTAAATGGGAATAATTATCATTTGCAAAAACAATCGTAAGGTGAGTTTTGATAGGCAAAGCCTATATTTATGATCTAAACATTCAAATAGAAAGATTGGTTCAAGTACCTATACTGCGCTGCATCGGTAGACCGCTCGCCGATGACTCAAAGAGTCTTTGACCATCGGTTCACCAAACGAACCACCTAAACGATTATGGAGTTCATGCAAATGGATCTTAAAGAAAGCGAAACTTTACAGAACCTGAAGGACGCCTTTGCCGGCGAATCTCAGGCCAACCGTCGATACCTGTACTTTGCAGCAAAGGCTGACATTGAGGGCGAAAATGACGTAGCCGCCGTATTCCGCTCAACTGCTGAAGGCGAAACAGGTCACGCACACGGCCACCTTGAATACATGGAAGCTGTTGGCGATCCCGCAACGGGCCTGCCCATGGGTAACACTGCGGACAACCTACGTGCATCCGTCGCAGGCGAAACCCATGAGTACACAGACATGTACCCTGGCATGGCGAAAACCGCTCGTGATGAAGGCTTTGATGAAATCGCAGATTGGTTCGAGACGCTAGCTAAGGCTGAGCGGTCTCACGCTAACCGGTTCCAGAAAGCTCTCGATGCAATGGGCTAAACCCCACTGTGACGCGAACGATAAAGGGGCTTTCAACAGCCCCTTTTTTATTGGTACGGCAAAGATAGCCAACATGAATCAACGTGATAGAGGTCTTCAATGAGTGCAAAAGAGGGTAATTTACAGGCGCCGAAACGCGCGCCCCTGGACTGGAAAAATCCAGAGTTCTACGACGAGACATCCTTACATGCTGAGATGGAGCGGGTCTTCGATGTCTGCCACGGCTGCCGTCGCTGCGTGAGCCTGTGCGACTCCTTTCCCACACTTTTCGATCTCATCGACGAATCAGACACCTTTGAAGTGGACGGCGTAGACAAAGCTGATTACGGCAAGGTCGTCGATCAGTGCTTCCTTTGCGATTTATGCGCAGAAACCAAGTGCCCCTATCTGCCTCCCCACGAATGGGCACTGGACTTTCCACACCTGATGCTGCGTGCCAAGGCGCAAAAATTTGCCAAAAACGACACCAAATGGCGAGATCGAATCATCACGTCAACGGACCCGATATTTGACGCGATATCAACGCCCGGCATCGCGCAACTGGCCAACGCGGCAGCGGGTTCAAAAACCCTGCGTAAAGCGGGTGAGGCGCTGTTTGGTCTGCACCAGGATGCACCACTGCCCCACTTCAGCACCAAGGCGCTGACCAAGCAATTGCCGGCCCTCATTGGTGAAGAACTGCCAGTGACGAGCACAGATCGTACCAGCGGCAAGGTCGCAATTTACGTTACCTGCTACGGTGATCATAACGAACCACAAATGGTCGAAGACCTAATCGCCGTGCTGCAACACAACAATGTTCCGGTCAAAATTCTGCAGGACGCAAAATGCTGCGGCATGCCAAAACTGGAACTGGGCGACCTCAAGAAAGTTGAGAAAATGAAAGACGCCAACATCCCGGTGTTCGCTCAGGCGATTGCGGAGGGCTACGACATCATCGCACCGATTCCGTCATGCGTCCTGATGTACAAGCAGGAATTACCACTGATGTTTCCTGAAGACGAGACAATTGCCGAGGTCAAATCGCATTTCTTTGACCCATTCGAATACCTGATGCTTAGACACAAAGACTCGTTGATCGATACTGAGTTCCCACAGCCTCTCGGCAAGGTGGCCTACCACGTCGCCTGCCACCAGCGCGTGCAAAACTTTGGTATGAAGACTCGGGAATTTTTACAACTCATTCCAGACACGGAGGTAACCGCCATTGAACGCTGTTCCGGGCATGATGGCACCTACGCCGTAAAGGCGGAAACCTTTGATAAGGCCAAAAAAATCGCGCGACCGGTGGTCAAGCGCGTGAAGGACAGTGAGGCCGATACTTTCGGCTCCGACTGTCCAATGGCCGGCCGACTGATCGCCGACGGCATGGACGAGGGTGAGGCCCAGCACCCGGTCAGCATGGTACGCAAAGCTTATGGCATCTAACCCGCCACCGGGATTTGCCACGTTAATTGGAGACAGACTTATGACACTCACACGTTCCGATCTTTGGTCATTAGAGGAATACGCCGGGCACCGCCAAGCGTTCCGCTCTCAGGTAATGGCTCACAAGAAACGCCGCAACATCGCTCTCGGGCCCAACGCGACCCTCTACTTTGAAGACGAACTGACCATGCGTTATCAAATTCAAGAGATGCTGCGGGTGGAGCGAATTTTTGAAGCCGCCGAAATCGAAGAAGAACTGGCGTCTTATAATCCGCTGATTCCAAACGGCAGTAACTGGAAAGCGACGTTCATGATCGAGTATGGCGACATCGAAGAGCGCAAAGTCGCTTTGGCGACCATGGGCGGTATCGAACAAACGGTATGGGTTCGAGTCGGTGACGCCGGCGAGAAAATTTACGCCATCACCAACGAAGATATGGATCGCACCCGAGACGAAAAGGCGGCGGCCGTGCACTTCATGCGGTTTGAGCTCGGCGCGGCAGACATCGGCAAACTCAAAGCCGGTGAGGGCCTCTTTATGGGCATTGACCACGCCTCGCTGGCCGGCAGTTATGAGGTATCTGAGGACCAACGAGCCGCCCTGATCGCCGACTTCGCCTAACGCCCCTTAGAGATCCGCCATGCACTCGCCCAGGGTGCTGGCGACCTTCTCCAACAACTCGCCACGGGTTGACGTTGAACGCCAACACAGACCCAAGGTCCGTCTGGGGCTGTCCGAGCCCTTGGCTGTAAACGGTATGTATCGTACGGAGCCTTTGTTTGCCGAGTCGGCAGGTACGGCCAGCTGGGGAATGAGGGTAATCCCGACGCCAGCGGCAACCAGCTGGCGCAGCGTCTCCAGACTGGTCGCACTGTAGCTTTTGCTCTCGATGCCCCGATGGGCCTGACAGACTTCTAGAGCCTGATCGCGAAAGCAGTGGCCATCTTCCAGCAGCAGCACCTCTTCCCCCTCAAGATCATTGGTCGAAACTTCCGCCCAATTCGCCTTCGGGTGGTCCGCCGGCACAGCGAGCACGAAGGGTTCGTCAGCCAAGGCCACCTCTCGAATATTTTCTTCGCCCAACGGCAGAGCAAGCAATGTGGCGTCCAGATCACCCTGCTTCAGCATTCGCGTAATATTCGACGTCTGAGCCTCGGTCAATTGAATCTGTAAATTTGGGAACGCTTCCCGAATCGGTCCTAGCACCTTGGGCAGCACGTAGGGTGCCATGGTTGGAATGATACCAACCCTCAAATCTCCGCCCATGGGATCTCGAAGCTGCTCAGACAAAGCCATGAGCGAATTGACTTCAATCAATATCCGCTGGGTCTGTTGAACAATTTGCTCTCCTTCAGGGGTCAACATGACCCGCCGGTTACTGCGCTCGAGCAACACGACGCCCAACGTTTCTTCAAGTTTTTTCAGTTGCGTTGACAGCGTCGGCTGACTGACAAAGCAGGACTCCGCCGCTCGCCCGAAGTGACGATGTTCTGCAACCGCGACCAGATAACGTAAGTCACGTAGATTCATGGCGTTGCCGTCACCCCAGCCTGCTCCAGCATGTAATCCACTGCATGAGCGAGCTGCTCGTCACTGCACTGCCAACACATTCCCTTGGCTGGCATGGCATTCAGACCATTAACGGTGGAAGCCACCAAGGCCTGACGGCCTTTTGCAGCTCGAGGTTGCCATGCATCCGCATCCCCCAAGCGCGGGGCCCCACTGATACCGGGGTTATGGCAGGAAATACAGGCTTCGTTATAGGTCGACTGGCCCGGATGGGCATCCGCCAATGTTTCAGCAGATTCAGACGAACATGCCGCTAGAGAGGCCACAAGGCCCAACACCAACACCCTATTGAGAAACGAAACCACAACTTTCACAAAAGTCTCCTTTGACTGCGCATCATCGCGCCTAATTAACCGCCCATCCGTGGACGCTAGCTTTTGAGATCAAAACTATCGGCATCCAACGCAACAGGGAAGGCCTGTCGCAAGGCCGTCAAAGCCTCGAAATCCAATGTCGCTTCAACCTGACCGGCCTGATCGCCAGCAAGCACCAAGGGCTCACCATCCGGTGCGTAAACAGCACTGCCACCGGCATAGTCCAAACCACTGCCATCACGCCCAATAATATTCAATCCAATGCAATAGGCCTGATTTTCGATGGCACGGGCACGCAGCAACGTCTGCCAAGCAGCCGACCGAGCTGCGGGCCAATTCGCCACACAGACCAGCGCGTCGTAGTCGCCTTGATTGCGTAACCAAACAGGAAATCGCAAGTCGTAGCAAACACTCAAACACAGCCGCCACCCCCGGTAGGAAACAATGACTCGCTCGCCGCCTGCACTAAAGTACTGATCCTCCCCCGCCATACGAAACAAATGCCGCTTATCGTAATATTGCACTCGCCCATCCGGCGTGGCCCAAATCAAACGATTAAAACAACCGCCATCGTCAACAATCAGGCTGCCTGCGATAACCGAGCCAAGCGCCACAGCCCGCGCACTCATCCAAGTGACCGTGGGACCATCCATGGATTCCGCCATCGCTCTGGACTCCATGGTGAACCCAGTGCTGAACATTTCAGGCAACAAGATGACATCAGCGTAAGCACCAGATGCCAGCAAGGGTTCAAAATCGTCACGATTGCCCGCAGGGTCATGCCAACGGGTGGTGCCTTGGATCAAACTCACAGTTAAAGGCGGCATAAAATCTCCGCCGCTTGGGCCAGCGTGGCGTCGTCCTTGGCAAAACAAAAGCGCAAGGCCCGATGCTCGCATTCGCTGGGGGTCTGAAAAAAGACACTGATCGGAATTGAGGCGATGCCCTGCTCACAGGTCCACCGTCGCGCCAGCTCGACATCGTGCTCCGAGGACACATCAGCGTATCCGAGCAACTGAAAATAGGTGCCCTGACTCGGCACAATATGGAATCGAGAACCCTGCAGCAACTCGCAGAAGACATCTCGCTTCGCTTGATAAAACCCCGGCAGTTGCTCGTGGTGCTCTGGGTGCTGCTGTAAAAAATCCGCGATGCCCAACTGCACCGGCGTATTCACCGTAAAAGTCACGTACTGGTGAACCCGCCTGAACTCCCGAGTCAGCTGGGGCGGAGCGATGCAGTAACCCACCTTCCAGCCCGTCACATGATAAGTCTTGCCAAAGGAAGAAATCACAAAGCTGCGCGCGTACAGATCCGCATACGCACAGAGGCTGAGATGCCTGCCCTGATCAAACACCATGTGTTCGTAGACTTCATCGCCAATCAAGTAAATGTCGTGGCGGGCGCACAACGCGGACAGGGCGGTGATATCCGCATCCTGCATCACCATGCCTGTTGGATTATGTGGACTGTTCAAAATCAGCAAACGGGTTCGCGACGTGATGGCCGCTTCAATGCGCTCCCAGTCGATTCGATAGCGCGGAGCAGTCAGCGGCACATGCACAGCCACCCCACCCTGCAAACGTATCACCGGGTCATAACTGTCGTAGGCTGGATCTAGCACGATGACCTCGTCGCCGGCATGAACCACCGCGGCTATGGCGCAAAACAATGCCTCCGTTGCGCCGGCGGTGACCGTGACCTCGGTTTCCGGGTCGCAGTGCAGGCCGTAAAGATCATCGACCTTGGTGGCGATGGCTTGACGCAGCAGAGGCACTCCCGCCATGGGCGGGTATTGATTCTGGCCATCGCGCATATGGGCATTCACCCGATCAAGGAGTGCTTCAGGCCCGTCAAAATCCGGGAACCCCTGGGACAAATTGAGCGCATTTTGCTCTGCTGCCAGCGCACTCATGACGGTAAAAATTGTCGTGCCTACATCAGGCAACTTGCTGACTGGGTTCGCGGGTAAATTCATAACATCCTTACGATCGCCGTGCGACGGTCTCTATGTGGTCAGGACAGGCGATTAACACAGCCTGCCGCACGGCCAAAACCATACGCATAGCGAGATGCGCAAGCAAACGTTGGCCACAGGTCAGCCATTGCAACGAATGGCTTTGTTCCATCCGGTGGCCGCTGGTAGTATGCGCGCACATTTCATGAGCGCTAACGCGCCGCCGCGCCTCAGCCTCGTAGGGCAGACAAATTTTGAGGCAAATCAAACGACGCATGACTCGGAGACAAGCATGAGTGACTACAAGGTAGCTGACATCAATTTAGCGGACTTTGGACGTAAGGAAATCACCTTGGCCGAAGCTGAAATGCCTGCGCTCATGGCATTGCGACGACGCTACGCAAAGGAACAGCCCCTGGCCGGGGCCAAGATCATTGGCTGCATCCATATGACCATTCAGACCGCTGTGCTGATCGAGACGCTCACCGAGTTGGGCGCGGAAGTTCGCTGGTCGTCATGCAACATTTTCTCTACCCAGGACCACGCCGCTGCCGCGATGGCCGCCAACGGCGTACCGGTGTTTGCATGGAAAGGCGAAACCGAAGAAGAGTACGAATGGTGTATCGAGCAAACCATTTTGCAGGACGGCAAACCTTGGGATGCCAACATGCTGTTGGATGACGGCGGTGACCTCACCCTGATCATTCATGAAAAATACCCTCAAATGCTGGATCACATTCATGGCATCAGCGAAGAAACCACAACGGGTGTGCACAGACTTTACGAAATGATGCGTGACGGTCAGCTGCGCATACCCGCCATTAACGTCAACGATTCTGTGACTAAGTCAAAGAACGACAACAAATACGGTTGCCGACACAGCTTGAACGATGCCATCAAACGCGCCACAGATATGTTGATGGCCGGCAAACGAGCCTTAGTCATCGGCTACGGCGATGTCGGCAAGGGCTCTGCCCAGAGTTTGCGCCAAGAGGGCATGATCGTCCGCGTGACTGAGGTCGATCCAATTTGCGCCATGCAGGCCTGCATGGATGGCTACGAAGTGGTGTCCCCTTACCAAGGCGGCGTCAACACCGGAAAAATCGAAGACATCGATACGCGGCTGATGCAGGACACCGACATTTTGGTGACCTGTACCGGTAACGCCAACGTATGTGATTCGGCCATTCTCAGCACTCTGAAAAAGGGGGCTGTGGTATGCAATATCGGTCACTTCGACAACGAAATCGATACCGCCTTCATGCGCGAGCACTGGCGCTGGGACCAAGTGAAAGAGCAAGTGCACATGGTCTACCGCTCAGAGCAAGGCGGCGACTACTTAATCCTGCTATCCGAAGGCCGATTAGTGAATCTGGGCAACGCCATGGGTCACCCCTCTCGCATTATGGATGGTTCCTTCGCCAATCAGGTGCTGGCGCAGATGTACTTGTTCGAGCAAGGCTGGGCAAAGCAGGATGAAAATCAACGCCAGCCCGTCAGCGTCGAAGTACTGCCCAAAAAACTGGACGAAGAAGTGGCCGAGTTGATGGTCGAAGGCTTTGGCGGTGTGATGACGCGCCTGACCAAGACCCAAGCAGATTACATCGGCGTTGCAGAGCAAGGCCCCTTCAAGCTGGAATCTTACAAATACTGAGACCTTGATCAAACGTATCGAAACACCCTATGCAGCCGCTCAATAAAATCATCGAAACACTCGACCTTGAAGAGATCGAGTTAAACCACTACTTGGCGACCAGCCCCAACGAAGGTTGGCAGCGAGTCTATGGCGGCCAGGTCATTGGGCAAGCACTGGTTGCGGCGTCCCGAACGGTTTCTACCGACCGGAGCGCGCACAGCCTGCACGGTTATTTTTTGCGCGCCGGAGACACGGATATACCCATTTTGTACAAAGTGGATCGAATTCGGGACGGCAAAAGCTTTACGACACGACGCGTTGTTGCAGTCCAGCGGGGCCAGGCCATTTTCACCATGTCCATTTCGTTTCAGGTTGATGAAGAAGGCTTAACCCATCAGTTTGACATGCCCGATGTGCCATCACCTGACGCACTGCCGACAGACGAAGAAATTCGTCAACAACAGGCCAAAAGCTGGCCCGAAGAATTTCAAGACAGCTTTTTGGGCTCGTCGGCCATACAGGTGAAGCCCATCGACCCTGTCGACATGCTGAACCCTGAACCCGCGCCCCCCGTGCAGCGCTGCTGGATGCGATGCGGCGAAAAGCTTCCCGACGACCCACGCATTCATCAATGCGTTTTGGCCTATTTATCGGATTGGTCGCTGCTGGATACCGCCACACGCCCCCATGCGGTGAGCTTTATGCAAGACAATGTTCAGGTGGCCAGTTTGGATCATGCGATGTGGTTCCATCGACCATTTCGAGCGGATGAGTGGTTGCTTTACGACCAAGACAGCCCCAGCGCCAACGGTGCCCGAGGCTTTAATCGCGGCCTGATTTACAATCAAGCCGGTGAACTCGTCGCGTCAACAACCCAAGAGGGGCTGGTGAGAATCCATCCGGAATAATTGTTGAATACTGTGGCCTAGTGGCTGGATGGAAACGCGAGCTGCTGCCAGAAGCTACGGTAGTCGTAGTCGGTATCCAGCGCTAAGTTCAATCGATTGTAGGCACCGAAATCACTCACAATATGGGTGATTTGCACAATACCCAGATCCGTCAACCCAGCGCCACGCAGGGCCTCTACGTCCGCATCGGTGACCGAGGCGGCATCCGTGTTGACCTTCAGAGCGTAGTCAAGCAATGCCCGCAAACGAGGCTCCTCTACCGCATCCACGCCTTCGTTCAGCAGTGCCCCCACCGTATCTTCGGGACTGTCCAAGCCGTAATTCAAAATCGTGCAAAAGGCTGCTGTGCAGTAAGCACAGCCATTGGCCTGGGACACCAGAATGCCAATATGCTGAATCTCTTCCATGGAGAGCTCGCCCTCTTCCCAGAGCACCTTGGTTGCGCCTAGCTTGGCGGTAAAAAAGGCGGGGAAGTTGAGCTCGACATAGAAATGGTTTGGCACACTGCCTTCCATTTGCGTGACCCATTCAAAAATACCCGCGACCGCTGGATCTTCGACAGATTCTGGCTTCGCTAGCCTCACTCTGGCCATAGGAACTTCCCTCTGTTTGTTTCACTGTTCACATGAGCACGCCATCTGCGCGCTCATGTACAAGACGACGCGGCTTAGAAGTCCCGACGCACTTCCAGACGCAGTTCCCGCCCTCGATCGAACAAACCTTCAAAGGACTGAAACGCGGTGCCGTAAACGCCCGTCACCATATACTCTTCGTCCGTCAGATTGATGCCACTTAGGATAACGGTCCACGCCTCGTCAGCACTCAGCCAACGCACGCTTGCGTCGATCAAATCCGTCGAATCCGTTTCAAGCAAGGCCGTATTGTAGGCGTCATTGAATGTCTTGGATCGGTAGCTCCAATCGCCTCGAAGAATCAACGTGCCGTTGTCACCCAGCGTCAACTCGCGAGAAAGTCCTAAGCTGGCTGCTGTTTCAGGGACGCGCTCGAAGTCGTTGTCCCGGGCGATCAGCGTGTTGCCGGTATCGATCTCATCGTAGTTCGCGTCCAGCAAGGACAGGCTGGCCTCAACCAACCAGCCGTTACCGGGAGAAGCCATCACTTCCAGCTCAAGGCCTTCAATCGACGCCTTACCGATGTTTTGAGTTACCGGTGCAACGCTATTGAACACCTGCACCTGCAGATCTTCATAATCTGTGGTGAACAAAGCACCGTTCACACGAACTCGGCCGTCCATAAAGGTACCTTTGAAGCCCAGTTCCAGCACTTCAACGAATTCAGGATCGTAAGTCGGAATCAGATCGATGTCTGGGGTCCCCGGTGCTGCGGTAAAAGGCGCAATAATTGGCGGGAATACGCGCTGGGTAAAACCACCTGACTTGAAGCCCTCGGAATAACTCAGGTAGACCATCATGTCGTCCGACAGATCGAAGGCCAGGTTCGCCATGGGCGTAAACTCTGAGATATCAATGTCTTTTTCAAGCAGCGGCAAAATCCGCCCACCTGCTTGCAAAAAAGGAGCGTCTAAGGCGGCCAAGGGATTGTCCGCCGGCACCAAGTTACTGAAGCCCGCGTAGTAGTTCTGGTAGATGATTTGATCTGGCGTAAACGACTTCTGCTCATCGGTGTAGCGCCCGCCGAGGGTCAAGTGTAATGCGTCGGTCAGATCGTACGTTGCTTGAGCAAATGCCGCCCATGCTTCGTTATCGAAGGAACCGCCTGAGCGGAAATTGGACACAGTGAAATCCAAAGTATTCACGTTGAAACCGTCTTCATTGAAGTAGTAGGCACCCAAAATCCATTCCAGCTTATCTGTTGAGCCTAACAGCTGTAGCTCCTGAGAAAACTGATCCTGCTCTAGATCATCATGGAACTGAGAAATGCGATGAGGCGAGTGATCGCCGTCACGGGCAAACTCAGACTCCAGGCTACGAGACGCCGTGATGGACTTCAGCGTCAGCGTATCGGATATCTCGTAGGTAAACGTTGCAGAAAGCCCCAACAAGTCCGTCTCGGAAAGCGCGGGCGCGGTGCCCTCGTTCTCACCATCAGCACCGATGTAACGCGAGTCATAGCAGTTCGCTGACCCCGGGTTCGAAGTAACGCCCTGACCGGCCGCATTGGTCGCAGCGCATGGCTGACCCGGCCCCAATGCTGCCGTCGTCACGTTATGAATAAAGGCCATGGGCGGAGGTGGTGCCGCTACGACGCCAGCCAACTGACTCAAATCGGTAAAGTCGATACCAATCAGTTGCATGGCAGGACCATTCTCACGATCCCGGGTCATGTCCACACTGAACTGTCCTGATAGCGCATCTGTGGGCTGCCAGTTCACTGCCAGGCGAGCGGTAAGCGTATCGTCATCGCCCAGATCAATACCGTCTGCACGCTGTACATAACCGTCTTGGTTGAACGAGGCGACGCTTACACGGGCTGCTGCGGTATCGCTTAGCGTGCCTTCGACGCTTGCATTCAAATGCAGCAAGCTGTCATCGCCGATGCTTGCACCAATCGAGCCTTGCACATCACCGCCAATTTCCGGCTGGCGGGTGACAACAGAAATTGCGCCGCCAATGGTGTTGCGACCGAACAACGTTCCCTGAGGACCACGCAACACTTCGATGCGTTCGACATCAACGATGTCTAAAATCGCGCCAACCGAGCGGGCGACATAAACACCGTCAACGTAAAGGCCCACGCCCGGTTCGGTCGTAGGCAAAAATTCTTTTTGACCGATACCCCGCAAATAAATCGCAGCAGAGTTCGATGCACCCCCAAAACTTGGGTTGTTTTCCAGAGTCAGCCCCGGGGCGAACTTGGCAATCTGATCCAATCGCGTCACGCCGCGATAATCCAAGGAATCACCGGTATAAGCAGAAATCGCGATAGGGGCGCTTTGCAGGCCTTCCTCACGGCGTCGTGCCGTCACAACCACTTCTTCAATCATGGCATCCGCGCCGGTGCGCTCTACGGTTTCTTCAGCGTTCGCCACTGTGGCTAGGCTGATACTCATTGCTCCCGTGGCAAATGCCAGGGTGTACCATCGCTTTAACATTACGTCTCTCCTCGTACTAAAGCCGTTTCACTCTATGTTTCAACACTCATTCCATTGCAGCCGCTCTAGCCGTTAACTACCGGCACCGCCTGCATCGCTTGCGCGATCACATCATCTGATAAATCCGCATCGATCATTTCTCCGTTGAGGTACTTGTCGTAAGACGCAAGGTCTAGGTGACCGTGGCCGCACAACGCAGTCAAAATCACTTTTTCCTCTCCAGATTCTTTGCATGCCAATGCTTCGCGCACGGCCGCTGCGATCGCGTGAGTGGGCTCAGGCGCTGGCACGATGCCTTCCATACGAGCGAAATCCAAGGCACCCGCAAAGCACTCGTTCTGTGGAATCGAAATCGCTTCAACCATGCCCAACTCGTAAACATGCGAAACCAGCGGCGCCATACCGTGATAGCGCAAGCCACCGGCGTGAATGGGTTCTGGAATAAAGCCGTGGCCCAGAGTGTGCATTTTCATCATTGGCGTCAGACCTGCGGTATCACCGAAGTCATAGCGATACTCACCCTTGGTCAGCGTTGGGCAGGCCGCAGGTTCGACGCAGCGAATGGTAGGATTCATACGACCCGCCAGTTTTTCGCGCAAAAACGGAAACGCCAAACCGCCAAAGTTGGAGCCACCACCGGTGCAACCCACCAACACATCCGGTACCGCGTCTACCTTGGCAAGCTGCAGCAATGCTTCTTCACCAATAATGG
The DNA here is from genome assembly GCA_002704225.1 of Gammaproteobacteria bacterium. Lineage (GTDB taxonomy): Bacteria > Pseudomonadota > Gammaproteobacteria > Pseudomonadales > Azotimanducaceae > UBA4421. The sequence goes on from PAFU01000030.1 coordinate 69,058, forward strand.
TCTGGTGCAGTAGAACATGATTCAAGACACTGCCAAGGGCGTAGCGAACATGCGGATCTTCGACAGCCTCACTGACCGCTTCGGAAATGGCGATACCCAAGGAGCCTGGATGATCCGCATCCTGAGCCAACAGACTGCGACCGAATTCTGTTGCCGGCGATGGACTGGAGTGCACTTTGCCACCCCAGACTTCCATCATCGTGCGGCGGTAAGGTTTCGCCAGATAGGATGCAGCAACCTGCCACACTTCACATTCCAAACCAAATTGCGCACAGGCGAAAGCCAGAGAGCTGCCCCACTGTCCGGCACCGGTCTCGGTGGTCAGCTTGCGAATACCCTCTTGCGCGTTGTACCAAACCTGCGGCACCGCCGTATTCGGCTTATGTGACCCAGCAGGGCTCACGCCTTCGTACTTGTAGTAAATTTTCGCAGGCGTATCGAGCAACTTTTCTAAGCGATGAGCACGAAATAAGGGACTGGGCCGCCACAATCGATAGACGTCGAGCACGTCGCCGGGAATATCAATGTACCGCTCTGTAGACATTTCCTGTTCGATCAGAGCCTTAGGAAACAAGGGCCCAAAATCTTCTGCGGTGGCCGGCTCATGGGTACCCGGATGCAGTGCCGGCGGAGGAGGCTCCGGCAGGTCTGCGACGATGTTGTACCACTGGGTAGGCATTTCACTTTCGTCTAAGAGGATTTTGTAGTTGTCTTTCATGACACCCTTTCCTTGTTTCGTGGATTTCGCGGGGATTAGCAGCTGTCCGGCGCTCGCTTCGTACGATCACATAGCATCGTTTCGCCGCGCTACAGAGAGGCGAATGATAGGGATTTGAGCCATCAATTAAAAGTTAACGTACCCAACAATACACCAATGCCGAGAAGGCTAGGGCATCACCCGAATCGAATTTCAGCTATGATGGGCGCTCGCTTGGGACGTTGTGCAATAGAGCCACCGTCCTCATCACACGCAATAAGAAACGGGGAGGTTTCGGATGCTTGGAGAGACTCAGAATACCGCGCGACAACGAACGAGCATTGTACTGCTTGGGCTAGCATTTGCGCTCAGCGCCTGCAGCCCAGCAGCCGAGCAACGTGAGCCGGACACCACACCTCGGTTCAGTGCTCCAGCTTTGCAGATAGATTCAGGGACGATCATCGGAGAGCCGAACAACAATGCCCTGCGCAATGCGTACTTTGGCGACCTGCACGTGCATACCGATTATTCCTTCGACGCCTATGCCTTTGGCACTGTCGCGACCCCTTATGATGCTTATCGCTACGCGAAAGGTGACGCCATTGCCCACCCCGCAGGCTTCCAAGTCCGGCTTAGACAGCCGCTGGATTTTTACGCCGTCACGGATCACGCGATGTTTTTGGGCGCAGTCAAAGCCGCAGCGGATACGTCCACGCGCTTTTCTCAAGAACCTCACGTACAGAGCCTGCATGACTTGAACGCCCCAGAGAATTTAAACACGGGCAGTTTGCAGGCACGCGTTGAGGCGTTCACTGGATTTCTGCCGGACACCTTAAATCGCGTTACCAGCGGTGAAACCGACCAGCGGATTCTCGACGACATCGCGAAAAATGCATGGGCGGACACCATTGCCGCCGCCAACACTCACTACCAGCCCGGCGAGTTCACAACCTTTGCTGCATACGAGTACACATCGTCCACCAATCAGCGCGGCAACTTGCATCGCAACGTCATTTTCCGCGACACGGATAAACTGCCCGTGATGCCGTTTTCGCGTTTCCACAGCCAAAACCCCGAAGGCCTTTGGGACTGGATGGATGCCATTCGCGCGCAAGGCATTGAAGCCTTGGCCATACCGCACAACTCCAACGGCTCCAATGGCGCTATGTTCATGATGGTCAACTGGGCAGGCGAACCTATCGATAACGCCTATGCCCAGCAGCGAATTCGCAATGAACCGCTTGTTGAACTGACCCAGGTTAAGGGTACCTCTGAAACCCACCCCCTGTTGTCGCCGGAAGACGAATGGGCGAACTTCGAAATCATGCCATTTCGAGTCGCCACCACACTCTACAGCGAACCCAAGGGTTCCTATGCACGAGATGCATTACGCAAGGGCCTCACGCTGCAAGACAACGGCATGACCAATGCCTATCAGTTTGGCTTTGTAGGCGCATCAGACACCCATACGGGCGCAGCCTCCTTGGATGAAGACAACTACTTTTCAAAAGTTGGTTTATTGGATAGCAATGGCGGTTTGCGTGGCTCAGAACCGCTGTCCGCGGGAGATGCCGAGCTGATAACCGCTGCGGGCCGAGTCCAAGTAAAGGATATCGGAGGCGAGAAATACGCTTCCGGCGCTTATGAATCTTGGGGCGCGTCGGGTTTGACCGGTGTGTGGGCAGAAGAAAACACGCGAGAAGCGATTTATAACGCTTTTCGGCGCAAGGAAACCTTCGCCACCTCCGGCCCTCGCATGAAAGTCCGACTGTTTGCCGGCTACGGCTTATCTGACAACAACCTGGCGAACGCTGACGAACTGAGCGCTGCCTACGCAGCCGGTGTCAGCATGGGTTCAGAAATACAGGCCGAGGGCGACAGCGCCCCTACCCTGCTGGCCTGGGCAGCCCAAGACCCCAACTCCGCGGCATTGCAACGACTGCAGATCATCAAAGGCTGGAGTGTCGATGGTGAATCTTTCGAACAGGTCTACGATGTCGCCTGTTCTGATGGTGGTAGCGTCGATCCAGTCACACATCGCTGCCCAGATAATGGTGCCAGCGTAGATTTATCGAACTGTGCAATCAGCGAAAACTTAGGAGCCGGGGAACTCAAAGCCAACTGGACGGACCCCGACTTCAACGAGGAGCAGCGCGCCTTCTACTATGTTCGCGCCTTGGAAAATCCAACCTGCCGCTGGTCGACTTGGGACGCTCTGCGTGCCGGTGCAACGCCACGTGAGGACTTGCAAACCACCATTCAAGAGCGGGTCTGGTCATCACCAATTTGGTATGTGCCGAACCAGGGCTAAATGCCGTTATCTCATGGGCAGAAAAAAGCCGCGCTTTATGCGCGGCTTTTTATTGTCTGGAAAGTGAGATCAACTTCGACGGCGTGCTCTTGGATCCTCATAGGTATCACTTTGTTCTTGCGGCGCCTCTGCGCCTGCTCGAGCACGTTCACTGATTTGTACGTCGACGCCGCCTTCAGCCCTTGTCGCTTGCCGAGGCCGCGCCTCCTCTCGAGTACGAGATTCCTCTCGTGGCGCCTCACCCCTCTCACTTGCGTTCGTTCGTTGGGTTGATGCGTTTGCGTTGCTCCCGGATACCGGGGCCCCGTAACCAATACCTTCGGGCATGATCTGCTCCTTTGAGTCACACGTTCATCAGATGCCCGAAATACTAGCACGTCTACTTTTGGATAAGGCATAGCCGAATTCAGCATCTCACACAGACTCTGATAGCATTCGGCCATGCAATCTATTGTCGGCAATTTCCCATGGCAGCGCCCCCCGTGGCAGGGTGGTACAACCAAGTATCGCTTAGGCATGCGTCCGATTTCACTCGAGCACTGGTTTCAAGGTCAACCGTCGCCAGACCTTAGAGTCCACAAATACAATCTGCTGAAGCGAGCCTATGGGCAAGTCGTGCAGGCCTTGCCCGAGGCACGCGACGCACAGGCACGCCTGGCCGAGCAGATGCAGGCACACGAATGGTACGAAGCGCATAGCCGCGACGCGACCGACTACCCTGATCTCATCGCCGCACTTTCGCTACAAGTATCCGACGATCTGTGTGTTATCCAAACCGGTGGCGAACAACGACTGATCGCGGCCAGTGTTTGCTCACCCAGCTACTGGAACATCAAGGAAAAAATCGGCTTGTCCCTATCGGCTGTTCACCGACCAGTCACGTCACTGCAGCGAAAGATCGGCAGCCAAATTCAGCGCTTCATTACTCAGGCACCAGTGATGACGCCCTTTGAGCGCAGCAATTGGTTTGTGCACGGTAATCGTGAACGTATGCACCTGGCACCAGAGGGCGAGATAGCAGGATCGCCCGAAAACTGGTTCCTAAGATCCGAACGAGAAACCCTGTGTCGTTTTCACGATGATTACTTATTGTTTACGATCAACGTTCGCTTCGCGCCGCTGAGGGACATCGTCCTCTACCCTGAGGCGCTTGCAGATCTGATCGCGTCCTTATCGCGCTTTGACACTGAAGAAATCGACTACTTCGGTGGTGGGCCCAAATACCAGCGTCTCGCCGAATATCTGGCGGGTTTGCACTAAACATCACCGCGGCCCGATAACGCGATCAACCAAATCCTCGGGCAAAATCCAGGCATAAAAAAAGCGGGCTTAAAGCCCGCTTTCCTTGAGTCACAACCGCTTAGAAGCTGTAGCTCAAACGTCCGTACATGAACGCGCCATTAAACCCGTAGGGGGTAAATTGGCTATAAGGCAGGCCCAGAACCGTTGCGGGCGTTGTTCCGCATGAACCGGCACGGCAACCTTTTTCGTTGGTCGCGTTACGTATACCAAAGGAACCACGAAGGTCTTCGCTGACGTCGTAACCGAGTTCGAGATCCAACAACATTGCGTCGTCGAACACACCACCCGCTTCACTGTCATAGTACTTACCGTAGTAGCTGACGCGCACTAAGTAATCCATCTGACCCATATCGTGCTGTGCTGTCATTACCCAACGGGAATTAGGCACACCGTCTTCGATCAACTGCACTCGATTGTCCCCAAGCAGTTCTGCATTGCGACGAGTCACCGAGGTTGACGAGCGGTTGTAGGCCAAGCTCCAGTTGGTCACACCAGACAGCCATTCCGTTTCGGTGCTTACAACGAGGTCAATACCCGACGTATTGGTGTCGAATTGGTTGGTAAAGAAACGGAATTCCGAAATATCAGACGCATCGATACCTTGACCGCTTAGCGTGGCTTGATCAGCCGCACTGAGTGCGAAATCGCTCGACAGGCTCAACCGGTCATCCAGATCAATGTCGAAGTAGTCAACGGTAATATCAAAGTCCCCAATCGAACCATAGANACCCACGGTGAAGTTCAAAGACTCTTCAGGATCCAACTCGCTGCCGCCCTTCAATGCTGCAGGACCGCTGGTGGATGGAATCACACCCTGGTTGGTCAATACACCGCCAATGATCTGAGTAGAGATATTGGACGCATTGGATTGGCCAGGAGTGGGCGCCTTGAAGCCCGTGCTGACCGTTGCTCGGAAACCCAGATTNTCGCTGTAGGCATAGTTNGCNCCNANNCGAACATTCGTCGTGGTCCCNAANGTATCNAAGTCTTCGAAACGCAGGGCACCAGCAACCAGCAAGTCTTCCGATGGAGTCCATTCCAGATCACCGTAGACCGCGTAGTTCTTACGCTCCCAAGAGCCTGAAATCGCTGGAGAAAACCCAGGGAATCCGTTGGTCGATGTGCTGAANCCTTGGTTACCCAAACCGCCGTCGATGTAGGATTCTGCCTGCCCGGCACCAATGGTGAATTCTTCGATTCGGTACTCGGCACCGAACGCCAAAGCCATCGTGTCTGACAACGTCATCGAGAAATCGGCATTAAAGCCCATGTCTTCTTGCTCGTAAGAGCCCGCGTCAAAGTTGCGCGGCGTCAATGGACCCAAGCTTGCGTTTACGGTGTTGTTGATAAAGAAATCTGCTTCGTTGCTGCCGTTGTAGGCGCTGACGCTCCAGAACATACCGCTATCGGTTTCACCGCGAAGACCAACTAAAATTGCATAGTCCGTTATTTCCCCGCCAAAGTTTGGTGTGAAACCACCTGTGATCGTCTCTTGGAAGCTGAAACAGTTTGGATCCGCTTGCACCTGGGCCATCGCCGTTGCGTCTGGCACCAGACCATTCATCGTTACCGTCGGGCAAGCAACACCATCACCGGTTGAAAGAGCAGGAAAGGCGCTGTTGTCCGTGCCTGCATCGCCAGGAGTTAGGTCACCGATCAACAAAGTAGCACCGCCGTCACCGCTGTATACACCACCACGGTTCGTTGGGTTTCGATAGTAGAAACCACCGGTGACTTCTTTGCTGTTGTAGTTCGCGTTTCCGAAGAACTCAACGTTATCCGACAAGTCGCCACCAAAGTTGGCCCATAACTTGTAGTCGTCTGCCACTTCAGGAGTACCCCAAACTTGTGCTGGATTACTCACATTCTGATAGCCCGCTGCAATCAGATTGGCTGCGTCTTGACGCTGTACTGAACGATCGGTCGCATCGGCTTCAGCCCATTCGGCGGTCAGGTTTAAGAAACCTTCACTACCCAGAGCAAAGCCTTTGTTTACCGCGATCACAGTTTGGGCGCCATCACCTTCGGAGTATTCTCCGAACTTGATCTCAACCGCACCATCAGACGCAGAGTCCTTCAGGTTGAAGTTGATTACACCCGCGATCGCATCGGATCCGTACTGGGCGGCAGCGCCATCTCGCAGTACTTCAACGCTGCGCAGTGCTAGGCCAGGAATCGCAGAAATGTCCGCACCTTGCGAACCGTCCGCCATACCGTTGCCCAACCATGTAATTACGGCTGCGCGATGACGACGACGGCCATTCACCATAACCAACGTGTGGTCAGGGGCTAGGCCTCGCAGGTTAGCGGGTCTCACTAGGGTTGCCGCATCACTAATAGGCTGGTCATTTACGTTTAACGAAGGCACAAGGTTACGCAGCAGATTGCTGGTATCTCCACCACCTTGCTGCAAGAAGTCATCACCCGTCACAACGTCGACTGGTGCTGTAGAATCGGTAGTCGAACGAGGCTTGCCCCGTGTACCGATGGTGATCACCTCTTCCATTACTTCGGGGTCCGCTTGGGCCATATCGGCGGCCAAGGCTTGCGTCGAAGTCAGAAAGAAAGAAACCACGATAGAAAGTGCTGTCAGCAGAACGCTGGAAAAGCTCTTATTCAATAGNCNATCTCCAAAAATTGATAAANGGCGCCTNTAAGGCGACNNGCGGGATTTTTCGCCTTCAAACGTCCTCTGTAAAGCTTTTTGTTACNAATTCGTAACAATTTGATATTTTCGTGAAATATTTGTNNATTTTTGGNTGACTAATGTGAATTTTTTATACAAAACAGNTGGTTATAACCTCCACNCCGTGNAAGCNAGANNGNNAGAANAAAATCTCANNTGACGGCTCGTGCAATGCAGCAAAATTGCCGTCTCGTCGACGACNNNAAAGCCACCTTCAGCATTTAATCGANTCAGTTTCGTNGGTAACGAACCTGTCCNCCCACCAGAGTCATGTCGATCTCNATGTCTGGAATATCCGCTTCCGGCACCGTAAAGAAATCTTGGGACAGAACCACCAAATCTGCCCACTTACCCGGGGTGATCGAACCTTTAACATGCTCCTCAAAGGCGGCTGTGGCGTTATTAATGGTATAGCTCGCCAGCGCTTCCTCTCGGCTCAAGGCCTGCTCNGGAAGAAACAGCGCACCCTGAGACGTGCGACGAGACACCGTAGCGTATAAAGAAGCCATGGCGTCGATTGGCTCAACCGGTACGTCGGTGCCGTTGGCCAATAGCGCCCCGCTCTCGATTAAATCCCGCCATGGATAAGACGTACGAGCGGTTCGTTCATTACCCAAACGAAAGGAGATCCAAGGCCCGTCAGACGCGCTGTGTATGCCTTGAAAGGCAGCGATCACGCCCAACTGACCGAACCTAGGCACGTCAACCGGATCAACATGCTGCGCGTGCTCAATGCGCCAGCGCAAGGATTTGCCATCCACCCCGCCCTCTGTAAAGGCGCGCTCGTAGAGATCTAGAATCTCCCGATTGGCACGATCACCAATCGCGTGAGTGTTGAGCTGGTAGCCGTGTTCAATTGCCAGCCTCGCGGTTTCCTCAATTTCCTCAACCGACTCCAGAACTAACCCATCTGTTTCTGGCAAGTCGGTATAGGGCGCGAGCAGCCAGGCACCATGCGCACCCAAGGCTCCATCCAACTGACGCTTGATGGAGCGGACGGTTAAAAAGTCGTTTTCTTCCGTCTCCATCCTATAGGCCGACAGATTGGCTGCCAGATCTTCATTGCTCTCGCCCCGCACCATCACGTAAAGGCGAATGGGCAGTTCATCAGCAGCCTCCATTTCCTTGAGAAAGTCGATGGTCGCAAAGCTGGCCCCCGCGTCATGGAACGAGGTGATACCGTGCGCTAACGCCTGCTCCCCAGCCAACAACACCTGCTCTCTGAGCTCGGCGTGCTGTTCTTCTCGAGGGCGCTGGGACTGGTAATCTGCCGCCGCTTTTGCAACCAGCCGTTGTGCGGTTTCTCGCAGCAACCCCGTGGCGCGACCTGCGCTGTCACGGACAATGGTGCCTCCCTCAGGGTTTGGGGTCGCATCACGAATACCAGCTGCAGCCAGTGCCGCATCATTCGCAAATGCTGCATGACCACTGGCGTGGCCTAGCAGAACCGGATTATTGGGTGAAATGCGAGACAAGGTTTGGTTTAACGGAACGCCATCAACCGCGTCGGCAGGCAAACGATCCCACTTTTCTTGGTGCCAGCCCCTGCCAAAAATCCACTCACCGGCCTCGGCCGCATCAACTGCAACCGCCACACGACCAACCGCTTCCTGCCAGTTTTGCACATCGTTTAAATCAATAATCTGCTGGGCACGACCAAAACTCATGAAGTGCCCATGGCCTTCGATCAAACCCGGCACAAGCAGACGACCGTCCAGGTCAATGAGTTGGGTCGCTGGACCAGCCCACACTCGGATCTCTTCATCAGAGCCAACGGCAGCGATACGATGATCCACCACAGCAACCGCGGTCGCTCCAACAACCTGCGAATCCATACTGGCCACAACGCCACCGAACAAAATGGTATCGGCTTCGGCATTCCCGGTGTCATTACCTTCGCTTAGCGGGTTTTCCGCAGGCGCACACCCTGGGACAGTGAACACCAGTAAAAGCCCAAAAATAACGCCGTTAAGTCGACCAGTATCAACGTTGATCAAAGCAAAAATCCATTAACTGTGGGATTAAGAATCATCACTGCTGAATCGCCAGCAGGCAAGTTACGTCCACAATCACTTAAGCGGCTCCCTGCCAGCAAGGTAAATCCAAACCTTTCCCAAATGGAATTTATTTCTTTTGATTTATTCCTTTTACCCTTAGAGACATCTCCGGTTTACTGCGCCCCATCGCATCAACACATGCACGTCATCGTTAGGAAAAATCATGCATAAGCCAGCAGTCGACCCTATCCTTCCGCAAGAATTTAAAATCGAGATCCCTGAGATCAAAAAGAGCCTGCCGCTTCGTCGTATTGACGAAGAGCTGTCTGAGTTCGAAAGAGCCCGTCAAGCCAGCAAGACGTGGTCCATGGGACAAGACTAAACCGACCCGATCTGTGACTTCGCCCTGACTACGGTCAGGGCCTTTTTCCCCAACGCCCCACTATCGCCCAACAGACCCTGTTCGCGCACTCCTTTTAGTAGAGAATCTCGAAGCATTGAGGCATCTTTCCTGCGAGAATCTCGGCTCGCCCAAGCTCTAACGAAAACGTTAACGCCTAGGCGCGCGCCACTATTCCTAATGGAGACTTGAGCAATGACTGATTCCCAGCCGACAAGCACCCTTGGCTCGACCCTCACGCTGCCATGCGGCGTTACCGTTCCCAACCGAATCTGCAAAGCAGCCATGACCGAAGGCCTTGCGACCCCTCAGGGGCTGCCATCGCCCGAGCTCAATCGGCTCTACGGGCTATGGAGTGATGGCGGTGCGGGCATTCTTTTGTCTGGCAACATTCAGGTCGACAAAGATCATCTCGAGCGCCCCGGCAACGTCATCGTCGACAGTACCCCAAACAATGAAATGCAGGCCGCTTTGGCGAGCTGGGCGGAAGCGGGCACTCGCAACGGCAATCATTTGTGGGCACAAATCAGCCATGCGGGCCGCCAGACCCAAACCAACGTAAACAAACAACCCAAGGCACCCTCAGCGGTTGCCGTTGGCCTACCCGGTGGTCAGTTTGGCAAACCCGTGGCGCTAACCGAATCCGAGATTGTCGATTTGGTTAATCGGTTCGGCATTTGTGCCAAGGCCTGCCAAGAAGCGGGATTCACCGGTGTCCAGATCCACTCGGCTCACGGGTACTTGCTCTCCCAATTTCTCAGTCCTCGAACCAACCTACGCGATGATCGATACGGCGGCTCTCTGGAAAACCGCGCACGCATGCTGCTCGAGGTCGTAGATGCGATTCGTAGTGCAGTGGGCCCGAGCTTTCCAATCGCGGTGAAGCTCAACAGCGCGGACTTTCAAAAGGGTGGCTTTGAATTTGCGGACAGCATCCAAGTTGCTAAGTGGCTGGAAGCGGCCAGCGTCGATTTGATTGAAATTTCCGGTGGCACCTACGAGCAACCTCAGCTGCTGGGCGTGGAAGGTATGGAAGAAGTGGCCGAACAAGAAGTGCAAGAAAGTACCATCGCGCGCGAAGCATACTTCGTCGATTTCGCCTTGGCCATGCAACAAGAAGTCTCAATACCACTGATGGTCACCGGTGGATTCCGCCTGAAATCAGCCATGGAAGAAGCGCTGCAAAACGGCGCCGACGTGATCGGCATTGGCCGGCCCATGTGTGTTATGACCGACGCACCTAACCAATTGATGTCGGGCTTGGACGAACTGCCGCGCTATGAATCCGAACTTAAATTCTTTCCACGTTGGTTGGCGTTTCTGAATCGATTCAAGGCCCTCAGAGCACTTTCAACATTTGGCGTGCAATTTTGGTTCTATGCCCAGCTCGAGCTGCTCGGACAAACCGGTACAACTCAGCCAAGCATGAGCACCATGACCGCGAGCAAGCGTATCATGACCCAACAAAAGGACTGGCTGAGTCAGCGCTAACCTCAATGGTCTAACCATTTAGCCAAGACCACCAAGCCCGCGAGGAGACTAAAATGAGATCCATCTACCTGACCCTACTGATTTTATGTTCGACATCAGGACTTTATGCGTCTGAACAAGCCCGTTCTGAAACCGCTGTTACCCCGGATCTGACAGGAGACAGCGGCATATTGTTTTGGACGCCGGACCAGCAAGTCACCGGCTATTCAAGCATGGCAGAACTGTATCCAACGCGTTCGATTCAAGGACACCCTGCCCCCTCCGAACTGCCGAAAAAGCTGACCAACCTTGAACGCTTCACTTACCGACTCGACGGGCAAGTACTCAGCGTTGCCGATTATATGCAAAGCCATCGCACCGCCGGTTTGCTGGTGATTCACAACGGAGACCTGAAAGTGGAGCGTTATGGCCTAGGGCATCTGCCGCAAAATCCGTGGGTCTCGTTTTCGGTCACAAAGTCGGTTGTCAGCATGCTTTATGGGGCCGCGATCAAGGATGGATTCATCGAATCACTCGACACGCCAATTAGCGAGTACGTCCCGGTTTTTGCTACTGGCAGTTACGCTGGCGTAACCATCAAAAACATCCTGCAAATGGCGTCCGGCGTTGCGTGGAATGAAGACTATGCTGATCCAGCCTCGGATATCGTGAATTTACCCACGGAACAAACGGCGGGGTTTCGGTACATGAACCAGTTACCAAGAGTCGCAGAGCCTGGTACTCGTTTTAACTACAATACCGGAGAAACCAACATCGCTGGTGTGATTCTCGCCAAGGCCACTGGCAAAACCTTAAGCGACTACGCCTCTGAAAAGATTTTCCTCCCCGGTGGCCTGTCCAACAATGCGAACTGGTTACTCGATGGGCCTAACGGCCGAGAATTTGCCGGGTGCTGTATCAGCGCAAACCTTCGAGACTACGGCCGTCTGGGTTTATTCGCTCTGGCAAATGCAAAAACGCCATCCAACGGCGCTTTCACCGACAACTGGATGCAACAATCAACGGCGCCTTCCGAGGGTTACGCGGGCTACGGCTATTTTTGGTGGCTGCTCGGCGACGGCATTTACGCTGCTGAAGGCGTGTTCGGTCAGTTCATTGTCATCGATGCCAATCGGGATTTAATTGTGGTGCTGCAAAGCGCTTGGCCCGAGGCCTATAGTGAAGAATTGGAGGCCAACGCCCTCGCTTTCATTCAGGCGCTTTCGGACTATGTGGTTGAGGGCCATTAGTTAAGAAGACCAGGCCAGCGCCCACAGTACAGTACCCAGTGTGACCACGATCAGGCTGCGATTCAGCACCAGACTGCCTCCAAGGGATGCACTCAGGGCTGAACCCGCCAAGCACCATGCACTGTGCAATACGCCCTGGGCGACGGCAAAACTTAGGGGAATCAGTACGTAACGCTGCCACGGTTCCTCAAGTCCCGCGCCGAATTGAGAAAATGCCAAGGTCGTCATCACCCAAGCCTTGGGGTTTAACGGATGGACGAGCAGCCCCTGACGAAAACTCGGTTGCGTCGTTGCACTGGCACTTACCGGGTCCACATTCCAGCCTCGCAAGGCAAGCCAACTCATATAGAGGGCACTCAGGTAGGCAAAGACACTGCCAAGCAGGGGATGGAGAACCAACAAGGCGCCTAGACCGATCACCATGGCCAGATTCAAGAGCAGTTTCCCCGCAATCAAACCCAAGCCAAAGGGCACACAGCCCAGGTATCCGTGCTGAGCGCCCGCACTCATGATCAGCAGATTTGCCGGTCCCGGCGTACCAACCATGAGAACAATGAACGCCCAAAGGGGCAGGTATTGCTCCAATTCGGTAACGCCCAGTTACTGCATCTCTATGGCTGTTTTGAATGCGGGGCGATTCGCGATGCGTTCAACATAAGCCTTCAAATGAGGCATATCGTCACCAACGCAGCCCAGACGGTTGCTCATGAAACAGGCATGGCCCAGCATGATATCCGCGGCAGAAAAGTCGCCGATCACATAGTCCCGACCCTCTAATGCGGCGTTAACGGGCTCAAGGGCCTTGGACAGTAGACGTTTCGCCTGAGCCAGAGCGGTTTCGTCCCGGCGGTCCGGTGGCAGCAAAACCGTTTGCACCACAATGGTGTTCACGGGAGGCATCACCATTCCCTCGCAATAGTGAAACCATTGCAAATATTCAGGGAATTCCGCAGCCGCCTCTGCCGGTCTCAACCCGCCGTTTTTATGTCGGGCCAACACATATTCCACGATGGCGCCGGATTCAAAAATACGGATATCACCGTCATCCAGCACCGGCACCCGACCCAGCGGATGGCGGGCACGGTGTGCATCTGACTTCAGGTCTTGGGGGTGAAACGCCATCTTGTTGATGTCGTAAGCCAATTCCAGTTCTTCCAGCAACCAAACAATGCGGCCTGCGCGGGAGTTGGGGGCAAAGTGAAGTGTCAACATAGTGAATCCTTACGGTGTTTAACATGATCATTCGATGAAGAGGCACGAGACCCCGTTTAAGCGAAATTCGATGCGAAGAAATGTAGGCGTAAAGGCTAATGAGAAGCAAGTTGCGCCGCAGCCTCAAGCTGGCCGATCAACGCGGATAATGTCGCTGGGTCCCCCAGTATCGGCACCTCAGGATTGAGATCGGGCCACAAAGCCTTTGCGGATTGGAATTGGTCAAGCAAGCGACCGCGTTGCGCTGACCCTGCACATTGCACCACAAACGTTTCGGCAATCTGAAGAAAGCCCCGAGCATCTTGATACTCCTGCAAATCGGCAATTTCATCGTCGACCACCCCGGCGCGGTACTCGATATCGGCTTTTTCGGTCAGCGCCCCCGCCCCCCCCCATTTTTTT
>PAFU01000031.1 GCA_002704225.1 Gammaproteobacteria bacterium
CTTTCACCCGGGCCGATGCCAAAAATGACTTTGAACAAGATCATGAAGAGTAAAAAGGGCAGTGCCACCACGAAGTCCGCAAACCGCATCATGGTTTGGTCTGTCGCACCGCCTAAGAAACCCGATACGCTGCCGTAAATGACACCAAGAAACACAAAGGCCAAGGGTGCAAAAATGCCAATGAAAAGCGACACCTGACCGCCGTACATCAGTCGAGCCAGCATGTCTCGACCCAAGTAGTCGGTGCCCAGCGGGTGCCAAGCCAGCTTGAGACGCTTTCCCAGTTGCACAGTGTCGTTTGCATCAATCAGGCCGCGTTCCACAGCTTGTGCGATGGAAATGACGCGAATGACGTCGACAGCGAGGGTCACAGCGCCCCCGGTCTCTGTGCCGTCCACGCCCAGTGGCACAAGGGTGTAGTAGTAGGTGCCAGGCTGCAGATCAAGGCGATCCTCAAACCAGGGCTGATCTCGGTCCACTAACGGCAGACCGAGGCTGCCGGTTGTCTCGGGGTCAAACACATTGCGATACAGTCGGTGGCGCGCGGGNCTTGTTCCCGNCCAAGCCAAGCGGACCGCCTGAGTATTGGCTGGCGTGGCCAGCGTAAAGCCCAAGTCGTTGTCAGCTAGGGTGACAGATTGTTGTTGAGGGCTCCAAGGCTTGAAAGGTGCGGCGAGGGTGACGGTACGATCAGCGCCGGGACCGATGCCGATCTGATCGAGATCTTGTGCTGACGGATCGACCGGCCAGAGGGTCGGGCCAATGCTGACGAAGGCCAGCAGGAACGTGATCAGTCCCAAGGATGCCATGGCTCGAGGATTCTCGCGCAAACGTCGCCAGGCATCAGCCCAGTAGGACANTGAAGGCCGGCTGATCTGCTGCACGGCNTCGCTGGNTGGCAGGGGCTGAAAGTCGGAGGAACTCAGCTTCAACGAACTCATTGGTCNACCCTCACGCGCGGATCGATGAGGCCATAGAACAGATCCACCAAGATCACCATAAACACGAGGAAGGCACCGTAAAACACCGTGGTGCCCATGATGACTGTGTAGTCCAGCTGCTGAATGGCTTGCACGAAGTAGCGGCCCAGACCGGGTATGGCGAACACGATCTCCACCACGAAGCCGCCGGTGGTGATGCCCGCAATCGCCGGTCCCAGTACCGTGATCACTGGCAAGATGGCATTGCGTAGCTGATGGCGACTGAAAATCTGCGTTGGCGGTAGGCCCTTGGCCTTGGCCGTGCGAATGTAGTCTGTGCCGACTACCTCCAGCATGGAGGAGCGCATCAAGCGGGTGAGATAGGCCATGGTGGATAGACCCAATACNAGCGCGGGCACCAGCATATGCCAGACACTGCCCCAACCACCAATGGGTAAGANNGTNGTGCCNGCANCCAGATTAAGACCGACCAAGGACCATTGACTGATGGCGGCGACCACAAAGCTGGGTACCGATATGCCTAAAATCACCGCAAACATGATGACCATATCGGGCCACTGGTTGCGGTACAGGGCGGTTAGGGCGCCCCACAGTACACCGCCCAGGCCGGCAAAGACGATGGCCAAGATGCCNAGCGTGGCGGAGATGGGAAAGTGCTCGCGAATGATATCGTTCACCCGGCGGTTTTCTTGGGTGTAGGAGATGCCGAAATCGCCGCGGGCGATATTGCCCAGATANATCANNTATTGAGTNCCCAACGGCTGGTCCAGCCCATATTTTGCTTCAAGGTTTGCTCGTATCTGGGGCGTCATGGCTTTGTCGCCTGCCAAGGGGTCGCCCGGCACGGCGTGCATGCCAAAAAAGGTGGCGCTGGCGATAAACCAGATGGTCACCAGGCCGAGAAGCAAACGCTTGGCAAAGTAGGNCATCATGACAACACGTCCTGAATGTCTATTGGCATGACTTACTCACCACTGGTNTCAATGTAAGCGCGGCTGACGTCCGGGTCTGGGCCGATGACNCGGCGTTTCAGCTGTTTGACCCTGGGGTCCACCACATAGGTAACCCCACGCTCATACANCGGCAACANNACGGCCTGATCGATCAGATGTTGTTGGATATNGCCGAAGGCCTGCATGCGCACNGCGGGCTCCAGCCGGCTTTGGGCGATGTNGATCAGGGCATCCAGTTCCGGGCTGTTGTACTGACCGCGATTGTTTTTATTCCACGACGCGAACAGGTCACCAAAGGTCAGCGGGTCGTTGTAATCGGGTCCCCAGCCGGCCAGAACGATGTCGAACTCACCGGAGGTCATTTTCGCCAGCCGCTGCTTGAAAATCTGCTTGTCGATTTTTGCGTTAATACCTAGCTTGGTTTTGAGCGTTTGCTGTACCCACTCAGACTGCACGCTGGAAATCGGATTGTCGCCTGTGAGTAGCACGAGGGTAGGGGGTTCGCTGAGGCCCAGCTCTTGTAGGGCTTTTTGCAGGTGCTGTTTCGCCAGGGANGCGTCGGGGGTGATTTTTTCTGGCGGGTANTCTTGGCGCAGCAGTTTTTCTTCGCCCATCAGCCAGCCAGGGAACAANGACACCCCGGGTTCGTAGCCNGGCAGTTTGGTGACTTTGTAGACCATCTCGTCCATATCCAAGGCNAGCTGTAAGGCGCGACGCAGATTGACGTTGTCGGTGACCCGGCCTTGCCGATGATTGAATTCAAGAAAAAAGACCGTGCCGTCTCGATGCTGGCGAATCTGCCAGCCCATGCGCATGGCCTCGATCAGGTTTTCCGCCTGTAATCCCGTGATTGCGATTTTGTCGTCTTTGAAAAAATTNAGGGAAGCGGTGGCGTCCGACGTAATGTAAGGCACATGAATGGCATCCAGATGAATCTCATCTTGATTCCAGAAGTGCGGATTGCGTTTAAAGGTCATGCTGGAGCCGTGTACCCACTGGCTGATCTGAAATGGGCCGTTGTACAGCAGTTGATCCGCGTCTGCNCCAAAGCGACCGTTGGTGGCGTTATAAAAGTCTTCTCGGATGGGCAAGAAGGTAGGGAACACCAGCGTTTTGTCGAAGAAAGGCACGGGCCGCGCGAGATCGATCACCAATGTATACGGGTTTGGGGCGCTGACCCCAAGCGCACTTGCGGGTAGCGTGCCTTGATTGATGGCCTCGGCATTTTGGATAGCAAAGAGTAGAAAGGCGTACTGGGAACCGGTTTCGGGTTTCAGCGCGGTTTGCCAAGCAAAGATAAAGTCTGCTGCCGTCACCGGCTGGCCGTCGCTCCATTTGGCGTTTTCGCGCAGCCAGAATGTGGCCTGTGTGGGCGTGACTTCCCAGCGCTCAGCAACAGCGCCTTCAAGTCGGTCATCCAGACCCATGCGCACCAAGCCTTCCATTACATGTCCCAGCACCATGCCCGAGATCGCGTCGGTGGCTCGACTGCTGTTCAGTTGGGGAGGTTCCTCACGAATGATGATGGAAATGCTGTTAGCGTCTTCGTCCACCGCAGAGACATCGCCGTTACTGCCGCTGAGAGCGCTGCCCGCGTAGTGCAGTGCCAGCATTAATATCGCGACACCGGTAAAGGCGAGCAGGAAAAATTGCGCCAATTGGCGATTGGGGGACATTCGCTTAGTCAAAGTGGTCCATCGCATGGAGACGCTCTGATTTTGGCGGAAAAGCAAGACCTTTCCAATACGGCTGGAGCTCAGATTAGCCGGTTTGTCTCAATAAATTGCTGACCACCCGCTCCAAATGCATCAGCGAATTACATTCTTCCACCTGATGCGAGTAGGCCCCGTACTTGCGCATCTCGGAATCGCCCGTGTTCCAAGCCAGTTTGGCCTCCGGGTTTAGCCAGATAATACGCTTGGAGCGGTCATACAGCTCTTTCAGTACCTCGGCATGCGCTTCACCGTGGTTGTTCCGCGCGTCGCCCAAAATAATGATCGTGGTGCGGTTGTCGACGTCGTCCAAGCAGAGTTTTTTGAAATCCAACAGTGCCTGACCGTAGTCGGTGGAGCCGCCGCTGTAGTCGTGCAGGGTTTTCGCTATGGCGTCTTCGAGCTTGTTGCGATTGAACAGTTCGGTGACCTCGGCAAGATCGGAGGAAAACGCAAAGCTACGCACCTTGGGCATGACTTCGTCCATGCTGTACAAAAACATCAGCATGAAACGCGCATAGTTGGCGACAGAGCCGGAAACATCGCAGATGGCGAAAACTTTAGGCCGATCGACTTTTACCGACTTCCAATACAGATCAAATATTGCGCCGTCGTAGGACATGTTGTTGCGCAAGGTCTTGGGTACGTTGAGTTGGCCGCGTTTGAAGATTTTTCGGCGTCTGCTGTGCAGGGTGCTCAGCTTTTTCGCCATTTTGTACACCATCTCCTGAATCAGGCGGAAGTTACGGTGTTCGATGTTTGATAACTTGACGGAACGCAGCATCTCTTCACGCAGGCGCTTGCCCGACACATCGGCATTGAGCATGAACTGTTGCTCAACGTAATCCCGAACTTGTTCGCGCAAAAAATCACGTCGCTGCTTGAGCTGTTGGCCCAAGCGGCGTGCAGGCACCCGAGAGTCTGTGCGCAGATCGCTGATTTCCCGGTTTAGGTCCGCCAGCCCCATATGATCCATGATGCGTCGCGCATACAGACCTTTTTGGGTGAAAATTTGGATCTCCCGGACATTGGTCGCCTCGCCGGCCTCCGCCATGGACTGCGCAAGCTCTACCCGGGAATTCGCCATCAGCAATTTGCCTAATGGCGAGTGTGCGTCGGTTACCTCCCCCGGCCCCAGATCTGCCTCTTCTTCCTCTTCGTACAGATTGTTCTTCTTGGCCTTGGATTTGGACTTTTTCTTGCTGCGATTCTGAGCTTGAGGGTCACCGCCAGCGCCGCCGCCTTCGCCATCACCGCCTTCGCCGCTTTCTTCACCCTCTTGCTCGCCGCTGTCTTCGCTGTTGTTGGTGGACTCGCCACGCACATCTTGAAAGCGGAAGAATTGATCGAAGCAGGTGTCGAAGGTGACTTTCTCGTCTGCGGTTTTCGGCAGCACCATGGACAGGGAGCGCTTCAAGTGCGCCTTGTCGCTGTAGCCCACCAACTCAACCGCACTGATGGCATCGAGTGTTTCGGCGGGCGAAACGCGCACGTCGGCGTTGCGTAGTGCGCGAATGAAGTTGCTTATGGTGCGATCCATGCCCATGTGGAAAACCTAGTTGGAAACCTTGGCGGTCAGCGCGGGTACTTCGCTTTTGACGTTATCGATGTCTTCCTGAAACTTCAGAATCACATTTAATGTGTCCTTGACCATCTGAGGATCGAGTGCTTCTGCATGCAGCAGTACTAAGGTGCGTGCCCAGTCGATGGTCTCTGAAATCGCCGGCATCTTCTTCAGGTCGAGGTTGCGCAGTTCGTGGATAAAAGCCACCAACTGCTTTTGCAGCGCTGGGGGAATTTCAGGGACCCGGGCACCAATGATGCGCTGTTCGATCTCGACGTCCGGGAACGGAATGTACAAATGCAGACATCGGCGCTTCAGCGCGTCAGAGATTTCTCGGGTATTGTTCGAGGTTAGGAATACCAGTGGGGGTTCCGATGCTGCCTTGATGGTGCCAATTTCTGGAATGGACAGTTGGAAGTCGGAAAGGATTTCCAGCAGCAGTGATTCAAATTCGTGGTCGGCTTTGTCGATTTCGTCGATCAGCAAAATACAGCCGTCCTCTTCTTTCAGCGCCTTCATCAACGGACGAGGTTCTAAGAACTCCTCGGAGAAAAAGATGTCGCCAAAGTTGTGCAGTGCCTGTACGGACTCACGGAAGCCCTTGGCGTCGCCAAGCACTTCATTGAGGGCTTCTTTCAGAACCTGGGTATAGAGCAATTGCTTGCCATACTTCCATTCATAGATGGCCTTGGACTCGTCCAGCCCCTCGTAGCATTGCAAACGAATCAGTGGCAGCGCAAACATTTCCGCCGCGGTCTTCGCCAGCTCGGTTTTGCCAACGCCGGGCGGTCCCTCAATCAAAATGGGCTTGCGTAGCTGGTAGGCAAGA
The DNA here is from genome assembly GCA_002704225.1 of Gammaproteobacteria bacterium. Taxonomy (GTDB): domain Bacteria; phylum Pseudomonadota; class Gammaproteobacteria; order Pseudomonadales; family Azotimanducaceae; genus UBA4421. The sequence goes on from PAFU01000031.1 coordinate 6,000, forward strand.
AACACAGCGGTAGCGATTTCATCGCTGCAGATNTAACGGTGTTCCTCAAACGATGTTTGTAGCGACGCTACAGATCCCGCCAGTTTTTCAATATCCCCCATGATGATCCTTAATTTGGTGAAAGTTGCTATCACGCCTCGGTGGTCCGACTGAACCCGTTACACNGACTGGACGGTCGGCGGATAAAAAAGATCCACGTACACTTTTGCGCAAAGCCCCGGATTATCCATTCGCAGCCCCCCTTTGTATACCAAAGCGAGACTTGCGCGGAAATCCACAGCGTGTTTAAGCGCGGATGGGGCGGTTCAGTCAGCGAGCTTTTATCAGGGTGAGCAGCTGGTCCAGAGCGTCTTCCATCGACTGGGTGCCGACATCCAGTGTCGCGTCGGCATACTGCTNATACAGCGGTACTCGCTCGGCTTCGACCTCGTTTAGGCCCTGACCGGGNGGTGCTGCGATCCCGCGTGCGTTCATGTCGCNAATACGTTGATCCAAAACCGATAGCGGGCAACGCAGGTACACGATATGCCCCATGAGCGCNAAGTGTCGCATGGCNGTCTCGCCGTAGATTGCGCTGCCGCCGGTGGCGATCACCGTTTGCTGCACATTCAGGTCGGCGATGNTCTGCGACTCCAATTGACGCAGCGCNTGATGANCGTGTNTGTGTAAGTACTCGGCCAAGGTGAGGCTTGCCCGGCGCTGAATGAGCAAGTCGGTGTCGAGGAAATCGTAGGCCAAGGCTTTGGCCAGCAGCACGCCCAGCGTGCTTTTGCCAGCACCCGGCATACCAATCAGGACGATGTTGGACCGAGGCGCCAAGGCCAGTCACTAACGGAAGAAGGTGTAGAGGGCGACTTGGAAAAGAATCAAACCCGTAGCCCACCAACGCAGATCACGCCAAGTTTCCCCTGCGTATTCCTCGGGAACGACAACAGACTTTGGAATACTCCATACCCCAACGCCTAAGGCCAGAAATAGGCCGATGGAAATGTAGTTCGCCCAAATAACCGGTAGTTCCATGTCAATTTCTCCTAAACAGCGGACGGTTTGTTGGCGTTGCTGTTCGCCCAGGGTGAATAGGTCAGGTTACGCAGGTGGTCGTCGCTGTGGGGTTTCGTAAACCCACTGATAATCCACAGGGCCGGCACCGCATAACAAAAGGTAAAGAAGGCAACGTAGAGCATATTGAACTCGACGACCCAAGACAAAATGCCTGCCAGCAAGACCCCGCTGACCAGCGTAATGATGCCCGCTGTGCCGGTGGCTCGTTTGGTCATCGCGCCTAGCAGCAGCAGTGCCAGCATCGGGCCTTGAAACAACGACAGCAGGGACTGCAAGAAATTGAAGATGCCGCCCAGATTGCCGATGTAGGGAGCGATGCACATGGCACTGAGCAGCAAGGCCAAGGTCAGTAGGCGGCCAATTCTTAGGTCCGATTCGGGATTATGGTTTTTCATCAACACATGGCGAATGTCCCGGGTAATGATCAGCGCGGTGGAGTTGATGCTGGAGTCGATAGACGACTGCAGGGCCGCGATAATGGCAACGAACATCAGGCCAGAAACCCCAACGGGCAGAACATTCTTGATGACCCAAGGCAAGGCCATATCCGGGTATTCAATTTCCGCCATCATGACCAGTGCCAGCAGGCCGGGAAAGACAATGAGTACGGGTACGAAGGTTTTGGCGACGGCGGCAAACATCATGCCGGCGCTGGCGTCCCATTGGGTCTTCGCGCCAAGGGTACGCTGCAAAATCGCTTGGCCACCCACCCAGTAAGCGGGCGAGAGCACCAGTCCCAATCCCAAGATGACCCCATGCCAGGGGTAGCTTTCGTGGTCCGACGGTAAATACGCTTGCAGGTGCGTGGGGTTTTCGGCGGTGAGCTTGGCGACAAAACTTGCGCTTCCGCCCGCATCACTGATCCCGATGCCCACGATGATGAGCCCACAGAGGAACATGATGCAGACTTGAATGCTGTCNGTGATTGCCACTGCGCCCAAGCCCCCAGCCACACTGTACAAGCCGACAACGGTGCCGGAGACCAAAATGCCCAGCCAAATAGGCCAGCCAATAAACGTTTGCAGNGTGATCGCCAGCGCCCACATNGCCACGCCCATGGCGAATACAGAGACCGTCACAACGATGCTGGCAGCAACCACTCGCACTGCCNGATTGTAGCGAAGCCCCAAATACTCGGGAATGGAGTACACCCCGGCGCGCCAGTAAAGGGGGATGAAGATTAAGGCCGCNATGATCATTGCGGGAATCGCGCCGATCCATTCAAAGTTCGCTTGGGCAATACCAATGCTGTAGGCATTGCCAGAGGCACCAATGTACCCATTGGTATCGACGTTGGTGCCAATAATCGACAGACCGATCACCCACCAAGTCAGAGAGCGACCGGCGAGAAAAAAATCTTTGGCGGTTTTTACGCGTTGNGCGAAACGGATGCCCACGAAGGTGATGAGCGCCACATAGGCGACAACGACGGCTAGATCGATCGGATGCAAGTTTTCCTCCCCAAGAATGTCACAAAGCCAATGACGACCTTATCTGATATGACGCGGGCTCTTCGGCCAGCGCTNGGCAGGGTAACGCGGAAGCTATCGATAGTGAAAGTCTTCCAAGGTTTGAGCGCTTGTTTTGTCGGAATGCGCTCCCGTTGTTTTCGCCACGGTACGAGGGACCGGTCGCTTGCGCGACTCTGCCATAGGGATTGCGTGCTTAATCCCAGATCAATAAAAAGTCATGCGTAAGGCGCAAAAAAACGAGATCATGCTGCGCCTGTTTGCCTAACCGACTGCTACCTTGGGGTTTGCGTTTTGTTGTGATTCAGGCGCCGGCAAGAACACAATGCTCGATGCCCAGTGTGGTTCAGTCTGGCTGAACGGGTGTGGATGTGGAAACATTAGGTAACCNCCTACGAGTAGATATTAGGGAAAATGACGCGGANAANTGAGNCTGACATGAATANTCTGCGGCTNGTCTAGATGAGTTCTGTTCTTTGGTGGGGGCGATTCGGCAACTACGGTCCCGACTATCCGCGCAATCGTACCCTGATGAGNTGCTTTTCCCAGTTGGGTTGGGAAGTGCAGACCTTTCAGCCAAAGCTTTCCCAAACNGCCGATCTGGAGGCGGCTCTGAGAGGGTNNCGAGATATTGATCTGGTCTGGGTGCCCTGCTTCCGTCAGCGGGACGTTGCCGCCGCCAGCCGTTGGGCCCGACGCAAGNGNATTCCCTTGGTGTTTGATCCGCTGATCAGTGCCTTTGATAAGCAGGTCTTTGAGCGCCAGAAATTTTCGGCCGCCTCTGGCAAGGGCCGACGCCTGCTGCGGTGGGAGCAAGCGTGCTTTGCTCGCGCCAATTGGCTTATCGCCGATACCCAAGAACATGCCGCGTATTTTTCCCGTGAGCACGCCTTTCCCATCGAGCAGATTTGCGTTTTGCCAGTAGGTGCTGAGGAGGGGCTCTTTAAGCCTCAGGNAAAACCGGCGAATCAAATTCCTGAAGCCCTGTTTTTTGGCACCTTTATCGGTTTGCAGGGGGCGACCTACATTGCCGAAGCCGTTGCCCATTATCNGGGGCCAATCTGCCGGCTGACGTTCTTGGGCACTGGGCCNGACCGGGCAGCCTGCGAAGCCATTGTGCGGCGCGTCTCNAATCCTAGGGTACTCGTGGCTTTCGANGAGTGGGTGCCGCTGACCGANNTGCCTGCGCGNATCGGTGCTGNCGATCTGTGTCTCGGTGTTTTCGGGATCGGAGANAAAACCAATCGTGTNATTCCNAACAAGGTGTATCAGTCACTGGCCTGCGATCGACCGGTCATCACGATGGAGGCAGAGGCCTATCCCGAAGAGCTGCGCTCACAAAACGGCGGGCTGCTGTGGGTACCCGCCGGGGATCCTGCTTCCATTGCCCAGAGACTGTCCGACGCGCTTTCGACTCAAATCCCCGGTGGTGTTGATGCCGGTGTGGCGTTTGCCACCTATGAGAAACATTTTTCGAATCAGAAAATCCGCGAAGAACTCTCTGCATTACTGACTCGGCTGGTATAGCGCCCGAAGACAGGCCTCGATGCCCGTCTGCCAGTTCGAGGCTGGGTGCCCAAAGGCGTTAGTGAAAAGCGAGCTATC
>PAFU01000019.1 GCA_002704225.1 Gammaproteobacteria bacterium
CTTGACTGTAGCATTGGTACCACAGCGATTAGGCATTCGCGGAGGACACTTATCTTTAGGAGTTATTCAAACTCCTCCCGTCTTCCTGGGTCTGCTCGCCGCCCGCTACATCCAAAGTGAGCACGCCGCTTGGATTTTCGACCGCGTGGGTATTGAATTGAAACGCCCCTCCAGAGCGAGACGAACCAACCGATTTGCGGTCGCCTTTGATCTCCTCGGCGCCCTTGTCGTTGACCCAAAACAGTGACGACTTGGCTCCGGCGAACTCTAGCCGCCGCTCTTTGCGATGGTAGATGCATACGCCGCCATCAAAGCCCTCGTCGATTTTCTCGTTTGCGTTGTCTTGCTGACTCAGAGTCTCCATTACCAAGCCATGGGCCTTGGTCAAGTAGTCGCCAGCGTTTTGAATTTCACGCTCATCAATCGCTCGCTCTAGTACCGAACGCGCGATGATCGACAAGAATGCTCCTGGTACACCGTGCCCTGTACAGTCCACTACCGCGATGTAGACACGATCAGGCAGGCTATGGACGAAGTAGATATCCCCGCCCACCAGATCTCGCGGTCGCCAATGCACCTTGAACGAAATGTCTCCCGGATACTGCTTCGGCAACAGGGCGTTTTGCAGACGCGCCGCGTAGCGAATCGAACTGTCTATTTCATCTCTCGTGCGAACTAACTCTTCGGTCCGCGCGTTAATCAAAGAAGAAACTTCATCTGACATGCGGGAAAACGCCACGCCCATCAGTTCAATAGACGCACGCTCTTTCGCGGCATCATCTCCCGACTCAACTTCGGAGCGCATATGCTCGATGTCTTCGAGCATGAGGTCTTTAGCGCCACCCTCCAGTTCTGCGGCCAAAATCTCCATTTTTTCGAACATCAGGTTGTCACGCTCTATTCGTCGACGCGAACGGTCCACACGCTGATCTTCAGCCTCGAGAAGTTGTTCACGATATTGATCGATAGCGCCAGACAAACGGCCCACTTCGTCCTTATCCGACGCCAATATCCGACTGCGTTCAGGCATCTCTAGGTTCAAGTCGCCTTGCGCCATGCCCCGAAGCACATCAATCGCCACTTTGATCTGGCCAAACGCGCCCCAAATCAGACCGAGAATAACGCCAACCACCAAAACCACGGTCGCAACAACGCTGGCGTTGGTATTAAACGTCGTCTGCTGCTGCTGACCGATACTCTCGCTCTGATCCTTAAAAATGAGCAAACTGATTTCTTCAGCCGTCGCTTGATAGCTCAGCGGTATGGACGTGATGGACACACCCAACTCGGTGATCACTTCACTGAACGTCGCATCCGCAGATTCTTCAGCCATTTGTGAACCTTGTGCGACCAACTTACGTAGGTTGGAAACACCATACTCCGTGGATTCTGACCCGCCATCGTCGTAATAGTCATCCAAGCTGATGCTCTTACCGTTTGAACGCACGGCCAACCGTACCTCAAAGTCTTCGCTAAACAGCTCAAGGTTATCCACCAAATTCTTACCCACGACGACTAAGGCAACGGCTTCTTCGTCGGCGTTCAACACGCCGAAAGAGAGCGAGTCGTTTATCGACAGAGGCTTGTCACCAGTAATATCCGTGATGCGAACGATATTGCGCGTCGGACGCTGAATGGCGTCGCGGATGAAGCTGTCAAAATTGAGAAAAAAGTCCGGACGGGCGGATTTTCCACAAGGATCCGCCCCGTGCAAGAAAAGGCCGGACAAACAATANACCTGCCGTCCTGTGATCGTGTAAGCCATCACGAAGCTGATTTCTTCGAGATCAACAGCGTCAGCAAACAGCGTATCAAAGTAGCCACGCGCCAAGTCAGGGCGATCGGATTCCAGCGCTGCAACCAGCGGGTTTCCCTCTCCGGAATCGTCGAACGCGTTTTCAAACGGGTCCCAAAGACGCGTGATTTCCGGCGCACCTAACTCAGGGTCAAACTGTTCCACGGATCGCTCGAACTGGGCATCCGAAGCCGACAACCAAGCGGCACTGTAGGTCTGTGCGAGAGAGTCGGAGGTGAACTTTTGTGACGCGCTGTTTAACGTCTGATTGGACACATAAAAGATGGTTAGGAGAACGGAAAAGCCCNTAATCAAAAGGGCGAGGAGTTTGTTGCGTATGGACATTATGATTTTTTTTCTTGGTTTGTTAGCTTTTGCGCCGTGAATGAAAAAGCCTAAAGTCAGCCTCCCAATCGATATGCTACAGTCATCAGAATGTCGTCGACCTGCGTTACCTCACCGTCCACCTCAAAGGGTTTGAATCTCAGCGTTTCCATGTACCGCATCGCCGAACGATCAAACATACGCCTGGGCTTTGATTCCACAATGACGGCGCTTATGGCATTACCTTCCACATCAACCGAGAACCGCACCAAGACGGAGCCGCTGACGCCATAGGACTTTGCTCGGCGGGGAAACACGGGTGTGCCTCGCTCGACCAGTTCTACCTCGACCTCGCCAACACCGGCGACCTGCCCCTGATAGGTCTCTTCAGCCCATCCTGAAGAAGCACCAATCGTTAGTAGGGAGAAAACAAAGGCTGCGATGACTCTCGATATCATTTTTTCTCTCAAAAATTTGTACAAAGATTTTTCATTGTTGTTGCGCCGACGGTGGATCGGCAGATCGTCTCGCTACCACCCCATCGACTTCACGGATGTTAACTAATAGGTAACACGCCAGCAAACACTAGAACGTGGGAAATCTCAGGAAATATTCGCTCAATTTTGATCAAAATCCGTCGCGCTGTAGGAGCAAACAAACAACGCGCCCATCAAAACAATGACCCAGACAACGTAAAGCCAAAGCAAAAACACAGGCAGTGCAGCAAGCACACCGTATATCGCGTCGTAAACCAAGTGGCCTGAAAACCAAGCAAAGAGTTCGAAGGCCAACTTAAAGCCCGCCGCTGACAGAAACCCGCCAAACAACGCGTGCTTCGCTGCAACCGTGGCATTTGGTACGACCTTGTACAAAATGCCGAACACCAAAAACAAACAAAGCAGCGGCAATTCGCCCAGCAACATGGGCGCAACACCAATCACATCCAATGTCGCCAAAAGCGGGAGCGACAGGAGGTAGGTCGAGACCCATAAAGCCGTCAGCACAAGGCTGGGACCGATGGTTAACAGACCCAGTACAACCACAAGCCGCCTAAGACTCAGACGAGGCATGCTCACCTGCCAGAGCGCATTAAAGTGGCGCTCGATACTGAGCAACAGCCCTAGGGCAGTAACCGTTAGGCCGATTAGACCCAAGGTAGTGAGGTCGCCAGCTCTATCCGCAAACTCATTGAGTTTGGCCTGCACCGCTGCGGAACTGCTCGGCACGAAATTTTGAAAAACGAAACGCTCGACCTGCTCAGCCAGCACCCCAAACTCGGGTAAATAAGCCAACCCCAGGTACACGATCGTTATCACAGGCACCAAGGCGAGCATGGCGGTAAAGGTTAAAGACCCTGCGATGGTCAGACAATCGTGTGCAAAAAATCGCCGGGTGACCCAGCCCATCCGCCGCCACAGCAACAGACCGATCCGCGCAACAGACTGTTGTATCGAATGCTTCATTTCTTAGTCATTCAAGGCGTTGGAAGCTCGAGCGTTTAAGGTGTATCGCCAAGTGTTAGCGGTAGCGTGTCATCTGCCGCCCACTCAGACATGGAGCCGTCGTAAACCCCGACATTGTCTTGCCCAAGCAACATGCAAGCGAAGCCATCCAATGTGGCAGCGATACCACCACCGCAATAAATGAGCGTTCGCGGCGCGCTGAGCATGCCTTGCGCGTCCAACACCTCTGTTAGCTCCGACGCAGGCAAGAAAAACTCGCTGCGCAAAATATCTGCAAAATATACCGAGCGACTACCCGGAATATGCCCTCTGCGACCGTAGTAAAAATCGCCGGTACCCGCATACAGCGCTGGCGATAGTGCGTTAATCGTACAAACGGCTTCACGCATACCGCGAGCCATTTCTTCGGTGTTTACGAACCAGCCCAACTGCGGCGACGGCGTAAAGGCGGTTGCCGGGTAACGCTCCTCGCCCGTGTGAGTCGACAAACCGGCGTCTATCCAAGCGGCCAAATTGCCGTTGAGCACCTTCACATTTGCGTGGCCGGCGTAGCGCAACAACCACCATGCGCGCGTCGCCCACATGAGATGGCTTGATGAGTACAGCACCACCAGATGGTCGTGACCAATGCCATCGTTACCAATCGCCTGAGCAAGCGCGTCAATACCAGGCAACGTGTTGTTTAGGCCAGACGTTGTATCCGACCAATCTTGACTCAGATCAATAAATGCTGCTCCGGGAATATGCTCTTCAAGATAGCGGGCCCGCCCGGGCTCCGAGGTATAACCTTGATCTGTCGCATGCAGCAAAACCGACGTATCAAAAATTCGCAGCGACGGATCATCTATCTGAGCTGAGAGTTCCTCGACGCTGATTAGATATTCAGGATGGACATAGGACACTGTGGTTTCTCCTCCGGCGATCTGTGAGCACTACATTAAGCGTTTTTTTTCAATTGAGAAAACCACTTCTTCATCATCCACGCATGTTCTACTCTTGATGCATTCAGCAAAACTGCACTGGGGAGAGTAGCAATGGAGCAAGAGGTAGCGTTGGGCCAACCGCGGACAGGTCCACTGACAGGCGTTCGTGTCGCTGATTTTTCAGCCATTTTTTCTGGGCCCATCGCCGGCGCCATGCTGGCCGATCAAGGGGCAGACGTCATCAAAGTTGAAGCGTTCACTGGCGACCTGATGCGCAAGGGCTACCCGCAAAGCGGCGGCATGGCGAGCGCGTTCACAAGCATGAATCGCAACAAGCGAGGCCTGAGCGTCAACTTGCAAACGCCAGAAGGCAAAGCCATTGCCACCAAGCTCATTCAGTCCGCCGACGTCGTGCTGGAAAATTTCCGCCCGGGAGTGATGGATCGCCTCGGTCTTGGCTACGACGTATTCAAAGAAAATCACCCAAAGCTGGTTTATGCCTCTATTAATGGTGTCGGCTCTGTTGGGCCCTATGCCAATCGACGCGTTTACGATGCAGTCATTCAGGCCGTTTCAGGATTTACCGCGCTGCGTGTGGATGGTAAGCCTGAGATGGTGAATAGCCTGATCTGCGACAAGGTCACCTCTCTCACAGCCGCGGAAGCGATTGTAGCCGCATTATTCAGCGCCGAACGCACCGGCCAAGGCCAGCGAGTGGAGATCTCTATGCTGGATGCTGCTCTGTCCTTTCTTTGGCCAGACACTATGAACAATTTCACTTTTTTGGATGACGGTATTGAACCCGTGGCGCCACTCGATCATTCGGTCTTCTTGCACGAGACCAAGGACGGCTGGATTGCCAGCATGCCCGTTCAGGAAGCGGAGTTTTTTGGCATCTTCAGGTCTTTGGAGATGCCGGAACTGGTGGATGATCCACGATTTCAGGATGCCGCAGCACGCTTGAAGCACCGTACCGAACTGCGAGCCTTGATGGACGCGGCCTATCCCACATTCACCACCGCAGATTTGTGCGAGCGCTTCGAGTCGGAAGACGTGCCCTACTCCCGCCTCAACAGCCGGGCCGAAGTCATCGACGACCCGCAGATAAAGGCCATGGGCGCATTACTGAACTATCAACATCCGACAGCCGGACGGGTTCGCACACCGAGACCTGCCGCGCAATTTGAGCAGACTCCGAGCAACCTATACGCCCACACTCCAGAACTGGGAGAGCACTCGGCGGAAATACTGCGTGAACTTGCCTATGGACAGTCGGAGATCGACCAGCTTATCGAGCAAAACATCGTATTCTCGGCTTTCGACCACAATGACCCCGGCTAAAACTGGCTAGAGACGATTCAACACCGGCATGGCAGACTTCAGGGTCAAGATTCAAAAACCGCCGATAGAGGAGGCGCACCATGAAACTTAAATCATTCCTTTTCGTGATCGCGGCCGCGCTGGGATTGCTTACCGTCAATTCAGCTTCCGCGGCGGAAACCTTTCCGACCAACCTGCCTACCTTTGCTTGTGAAATCAAACCGCTGACTCGAGACGGCCTAAAAACTGCCAAGGCCAATCGCGAGCGTTTTTCTCAGGCCTGTCTGGCGTGTATCGGTGACGAATGTGCAATGCGCATCTGGCCTGCCGGATTTGAAGACCGTGAGACACTGTGTAGAAACACGTTTTGCCTGCCGAAGAAGGTAAAGCGAATGACGTTTTCTGAGGGCTACAACATGAGCTATCGCTACAGCTATCGCATTTCTGCCGACGGAGAGACCACCATTTTAGACGGCGAGTACTTAGAGGGTGAGCCTAGAGGCGTCACCGGCAAGAAGACGAAAGAAGAGCATATGGCACTGCTGAACAAGTTCGTTTCCCGTGTTGAGTACGAACCCATCATCATCGATGGGAAGGCCAAAGCCTTGATTAACCTAGAAACAACCTTTGATATTGGCGCAGACTACGAAGAGTAGCGCCAATCTCAGGACACCGGACTGATGGGATTGCGATGCAGCGTGCTACTGCACGATACGCGACTGCCCCTCACCCCAGTACTTATCCCGCAGCACGCGCTTGTACAGTTTGCCTGTAGGCAACCGAGGCATCTCATCGATGTAGTCGATGGATCGCGGAATTTTTTGCCGCGACAAATGCTCCGCTAAGTACGCCAACAGCTCGTCGCTGAGCGCTTCATCTCCGATCTGACCGGATACGGTTTGAATCACGGCCTTGACCTCCTCGCCCAGGTCCACATTTGGTACGCCAAACACAGCAGCGTCCTCTACCTTGGGATGGGTAATCAGCAAATCCTCGCATTCCTGAGGGTAAATATTCACACCTCCGGAAATGATCATGAATGTCTTCCGATCTGTTAAATACAAAAAGCCGTCTTCATCCACGTAACCTACGTCGCCTACCGTAGTCATTTCGCCGTCAGCCGACCTGGCCTCCTGTGTCTTTTCCGGATCATTGTGGTACTCGAATTCCGTAGCGGTCTTGAACCACAGGGTCCCCGATTGCCCCTGAGGCACTGCCTGCATCTCATCGTCGAGCACCGCCAGCTCGCCCAGCACAACTTTCCCCACAGTGCCTTTGTGGGCGAGCCATTCCGCCGTATCGCAGGCTGCAAACCCGAGACCCTCGGTCGCGCCGTAATACTCATGAATGATCGGCCCCCACCAATCGATCATTTGCTCTTTCACCATAACTGGGCAAGGCGCGGCCGCGTGTATGGCGATTTCCAGCGACGATAAATCGTAGGCCAGACGCTGGGCTTCCGGTAATTTCAGCATACGACTGAACATGGTGGGTACCAGTTGGGAATGGCTCACCTGATAACGTTCAATCAACGCCAGATATTCTTGGGGATCGAAACGCTCCATGATGATCACGGTACCCCCATGGCGAATGGTTAAATTCACCGCCGCTTGTGGCGCTGAGTGATAAAGAGGTGCTGGCGAAAGGTAGACCATGCCCTGCCGGTAACGCCACAGCCCTCCTAGGAAATCAAACATTGGCAACTGCTCTGCCGGTGGTTGCAGCGGCAAAGGCCGGATAATGCCCTTCGGTCGGCCGGTGGTACCCGATGAATAAAGCATGGATGTACCCAACAATTCGTCGGCAATCGGTGATTCTGGGAAGCCCCTGCAGGCAGCGGCGTAGTCGTCGAATCCCTCGGGCAGGTCCATCTCTGCGGCGTCGACCACCAACACCTGCCGAACCGCCGGGCATTGGGCCACTGCGTCTTGAACCACCTCTAGCTTGGCGACACTGGTAATCAGAATTTGAGATTCAGAGTTAGTCAGAATGTAAGCCAGCTCGTCCGCCGTGAGGTAAGAGTTCACACAGGTGTAATAAAGGCCCGCACGTTCGCCAGCTGCACAGGCTTCCATGTAGCGGTCGTTGTTTTCCATCATGATGGCGTAATGATCTTGGTGCTGCAGTCCCGCGGAACGCAGCAAATGCGCAAGCCTGTTCGCTCTGGCGTCGAAAGCCGCATAGGTCACGGTTTCACCAGTACTGGCCATAATAAATGCCGCCCGCTCCCCATAATTTACGGAATCTTTGTTCGGATACATTGGTGTTTTCTCTCCGGTGTTTGAACACTATGTTTCCACAGACGCATCCAAACCAAAAGCGTCTGTGGGGACAGCAAATCAAATCGGAGGATGCCGAATGACGCCCCAGCGCATACACTGCTCGTTCACCACTCAGCAACCGGGAGAGCTTTATGAGAAAAACCCTTGCAACGTTAACGGTCGTATTCGCCGCGAATACCGGCTACGCCCACGATGAGGCAAACTGCCGGGACATCAGCAATCTGTTAGCCCGACTGAGTTGCTATGACGAAAGTCATAGCGGCGCGGCACAAAGCTCGTCCGCAACTCGCACGAACATCAGAGCAAGTGGCGATACCAGCCCCTTGCCGCCAGCAAGCGTTGCTAGCCCGTCGCAACCGCAAACCGCTGACTCGTCCTTTGGGGAGCCACGACCTATGTTCAGCAATCGCGATACGAGCACGCTCAGCGCCGCGCTAACAAAGGTAGTGAAACAGCCTCGATCAACGCCGCGATTACACTTAGACAATGAGCAAATCTGGACACCGACGAAGGATCGGGCGATGTCGGCATCGGCCGGCGATTCGGTAAAGATCAAAACCGGAACCATCGGCGGGTACCTCATGAGTATCAATGAAGGCCCTTGGTTTCGCGTTAAGCGCGTCGACTGAAACTCCTACCGGCCACAGTTGTGTCGTTGGGGAACAGGTCGCCACTGTTTCCCCCGCACTAACATTGCCCCGACCGCCCTCCACCACTTTCCAGCGTTGTAAAAGACAGGCAAAAAAAAGCCCCGGAAACCGGGGCTTTCTCGTTCAGCACTAGCTGATCGTCTTACATGCTTGCAGACAGTCGCACGTACCAAACCCGTCCACGGAAATCGTGGGTGACTGGGTCATAACTTGTGTTGTTTGGTACCCAAGGGGCGTCCTCATCAAACAAGTTCTTCGCACCAATTGTCACAGAGGAAGAAGATACTGCGCCCATTTCAGGCAACGTATACGTGTAGTTAGCATCTACTGTCGTCCAGCTATCAACATTTGGGTTGTAGTACTTAGCTGACGCTTCGCTGCCCAAGAAGAGACTGATGGTGTTCTTCCAGAACGCAGAAGCTGGCTCATCGGACAATGTTGCTTCGTATCCGTCGATGTATCGCACAACCGCGTATGCGCGGTGGTTCTCATAGCTCCAGTTCAAGGACGCATTGATCTTCCACTCAGGCAACGCACGACGTGGCATCACTGGATTTTTCACGTTGTACTGGCCAACCGCATCTTTCTGCCCAGCAACCTTGAACTCTTGAGCCCAAGCCGCCGCCAAGCTTGCGCGCCAGGCGCCCCACTTGTTGTCGAAAGAATAGGTTGCCTGCATGTCCAGACCGCTGATTTCTGCTGAGTTCTGGTTCACGAAGTCAGGTAGAACACGCAAAATCGCGCCAGCACCGGTTCGCAGAACCTGAGCGCGATTACCCACGCCAGCATCAATTGCTTCTGTGATCGTCTGACCACCGTCTATTGCAGCATTCAACGCAGCGTTGTCTGCAGCAATCAAAGACAAATAGCTTTCTCTGGACAAGATGTCTTCGTACTCGTAGTTGTAGTAGTCCGCATCAAACTGGAATCCTTCGAGTGCCCCGCCAGGAATCCAAGAGAAACCAACGTTCCACATATCGGCACTTTCTGGCTTGAGTTGTTCGTTACCGAGCGTCAACGAGGGCTTGTAAGCGGAAACACCGTTGTAGTCCGTCATGTTGTGAACCGTGGTCACTTTACCGAACAGTTGGTTAAGTGAACCAACTCGGTATGAGGAACCCGCAGAGGCTCGTCCGGTCAGCGTCTCTGTTGCGCGCCAAAGAACCGTGAGTTTCGGATCGGTGGTATCAACACCCAGTTCATCGAATTCTTCGTAGCGAATCGCGCCGTTGATGTCGATGTTATCGCCCAAAGGAACCGCAATTTCTGCAAAAACCGCCGTCGTTGTCAGTTCGCCTTCCCAATCGGTTGCACCGTAGACGAAGTCCAGGTTACCGGAGTTCATGGTAGCGTCGTAAAGCGTGCGACCAAAATCAACTCGGTGCTGCAAACCCAGCGCCAAACCAATGGAATCACCGATGGTTCCTGAGACAACCGCGTCTAAGACGTCTTGCTCATAAACCGAATCCGATGTGACTCGACCCAGTAGGTAGGCATACAACTCAGGAGGATTGACCAAGGTCATATCCGTCTGGGGGGTGCCGTCTGGATTAATGTAGGCATTACCGAATGGGTTGAAGTAGTAGCAGTTGCCTGCACCGAAGTCACCGCCGGAAGTTGCATAAGCTGCGTTACCGCTACCTGCTGTACCATTAAACGGGTCACAGTTTGGTCCACCCATACCGTTAATCGCCAACTCAAACTCAACGGACTGCGTATCTTGCAGTTCGGTTCGTTGCTGATTGAACACGGAGCGTGTGTAAGACACATCGAGCATCCAATCGTTCTCTAAATCAACCTTTGCACCAAACTGCATACGGTCCATCGAACGATCAAGTTGCGAGTAGGTATCTAACGGACGTTCGCTTGTACCAGAGTCATAAACCGTGCGGCCCAACATACGAGTACCGTTACGCAGAGGCATCGGTACGATTCCGCGATTATCCGCGTCTTCGATCAAACCCAAGTGATGGGTTGGAATGGTCAGCGATACGGCATTCGGGTTCAACGAGTTGAACCGGAAAAACTCAGCGCCGTTTGCGCCCATTTCAAAATACAATTCAACCTTATCGGTCAAGTCATAGTGACCGGTCATGAACATTTGACGTGTCGCTTCGTCGCCCTGAAGCGGGAAGAAGGGGCCGAAATCGTATGTACACAACGCATTGAAGTAATTAGCAGACCCGCCGATCGGATCCAGCGCATCGGCTGCTTCACAGCTTGGATCCGCGTTACCGTAGGTGGTGCCTAGAGGATCACGAGGGAAACCACCCTCAACCTCCTCGCCGGGAACTAAGCCGTTGTCAGCCCATACTGCCGTTCCCGTGGGGAACATGCGTCCTGGCTGACCGGTGCTTGATGCAGAAGAGCCGCCATGACGTGAGTACAAGTCACCGACTGTGACCATGCCACGAGACATAACGCCTGCGGACATCACGATACCACCACGATCACCTTGAACGCCAAAGATCATCGAAGCGTTGTTGGTGTCACCCGAACTGACTTGTTCAATGGCCGAATGTTCGAACTGAACATCAAGTCCTTCAAAGTCTTTTTTAGTAATAAAGTTAACAACGCCCGCAATCGCATCCGAGCCATACAGAGCCGAGGCACCGTCTTTTACCACTTCCATACGTTCAAGGGCGATGGTTGGCACCAGCGCTTGAATGTTGACTGCCGCGTTGGAGTTACCATCATAGTAGGTCGCAACACTGCGCTTGCCGTTTACCAGAACCAGCGTCGACGACATACCCAAGTTTCTCAGGTTTACTGTCATTTGCCCCAATCCGGCGCCACCGTTAAAGGTTGCGGATCGCGTCTCACTGCCTGATTGCCAAGGCATTGTGTTGATAATTTCAGCCATACCTTGAGCACCGATGTCCTCAATGTCCGCTGAAGTAACCACTGAAAGTGGCGACGGCGTGTTTTCTGAAGATCGCTTCAGATACGAGCCTGTTACCACTACTTCTTCTATCGTTTCTTCTGCAACCGCGTACGTTGCATTGCCTAAGGCAAGCACGCTTGCAGCACAGAAAAGGCTACTGCTGCGCAAAGCCTTCTTACTTAGATCAAGAATCATAGTTCTCCCCTGTCTATTTGACACTCCTCTCCAGGAGCCTGTGCGTAGCCCAAAACACCCCGTGGGCGTTACGGACGTCAATCTAAAGTTAACATGCGGAGAGATAAAAGAAAGGACTAATAGAGCGCTCCTCTAATAAGAAATTGATCAAATAGGGAATATGGCCCGCCTCAAAAAAGAGATTCAGCTTTTTAATACGCAGGCTTGTTTTCACGCAATCAGTCAGATATCCGACAGGGCGTTGCGGTATGATACCGCTCCGCCAGACTATCGGTTTGGCATAGCAACCTCAGGATCCTATGAGCGGCAAGACCAAGCAATCCCTTTCTTTTAAAGAACTCAACCTAACCAATGAACTTCTCGACACCCTAGAATCCCTAGGATATGAGGCCCCCTCGCCAGTTCAAGCTCAGGCAATCCCTCATCTGTTGAACGGCGACGACATACTGGGCCACGCCCCAACGGGCACCGGTAAAACGGCAGCTTTTGCCCTGCCCTTGCTTTCGCGTCTGGATCTGAGCCAAAAGCACGTGCAAATCATGGTGTTAGCGCCGACTCGTGAGCTCGCGATCCAAGTTGCCGAAGCATTCAAGACCTATGCGGGTAACATCAAGGGATTTCAGGTTTTGCCCATATATGGTGGACAGGATTACTCCGGCCAGATTCGCGGTCTGAAGCGTGGGGTGCATGTGGTTGTGGGCACCCCCGGACGAGTATCGGATCATATTCGCAAGGGCACTTTGAAGCTCGACAAGGTGCAAGCCTTAGTACTGGATGAAGCCGACGAGATGCTCCGCATGGGATTCATCGACGAAGTGGAATGGATTCTCGAACAAACCCCGGAAGCCCGCCAAACCGCCCTGTTTTCCGCGACCATGCCGAAACAGATCGAAAAGATCGCCAGACGGCACCTGCGAAATCCGCAAGAGGTATCGATCAAGGCAAAGACCGCCACCGCGGAAACCATTCGCCAGCGTTTTTGGCTGGTCGGCGGCATGCACAAACTTGACGCCCTGACCCGAATTTTGGAAGTAGAGCCCTTTGACGGCGTGCTGATCTTCGTCCGCACGAAAATTGCCACGACAGAACTGGCAGACAAATTAGAAGCCAGAGGTCACGCCGCCGCCGCAATGAATGGCGATATGCCGCAAAAGCAGCGAGAGCAGATGGTTAACAAACTCAAGGCAGGCGGCTTGGATATTTTGATCGCCACAGACGTTGCGGCACGTGGCTTGGATGTGGACCGCATCAGCCACGTAATCAACTACGACATTCCCTACGACACGGAAGCCTACATCCACAGAATCGGGCGAACCGGACGTGCCGGTCGACAAGGCGACGCAATACTCTTTGTCGCGCCCCGTGAGCGACGCATGCTCGGTGCCATTGAGCGCGCGACGCGGAAGAAAATAGAACCGCTGACCTTGCCGACCACCGAGACAATCAACAACAAACGCATTGCCGACTTCAAGCAGCGTATTACAGACACCATCAATCAGGGCGATTTAGCCTTCATGCGCGGCATCTTGGAGCAATACCAAAACGACTCTGATTTAGCGCCTTTGGACATCGCCGCGGCGCTGGCCACCCTATCGCTGGGCGAGCGCTCTTTGTTGGTGAAACCAGAAACTCGCGCTCGCAACGAACGCAATGCCGAAAACGCCAGAGGCAACAGAGATCTAAAACCAAGGGGCCCCAGATCAGAACGTCCTGAGCGCAGCCGGCGTGACGAGAATCCACGAGGCAACAAAAAGCGCGGCGCCATCGTGGCAGCTGCTGATATGGAGTTATTTCGTATCGAAGTGGGACACAATCATGAGGTCGAGCCGCGGAATATCGTTGGCGCGATTGCCAACGAAGCGGGATTGGACGCACAGAACATCGGTCGTATCGACATCCAGGACGATCATTCATTGGTTGAGCTTCCCGCAGGCATGCCCAAACCCATTTTCGCCGATCTGAAGAAAGCTTGGGTCTGCGGTCAAAAACTGAACATCAGCCGAATTGATGGTAACGGCGCTAAAGCAGCATCTGAAGGTAAGAAGGCACACCGAAAGAAAATGAGCCGGACGCAGACAGACAACCAGGCACAAAAACCAAAGAAGAAAAAGGTGAAGGCAAAAGGCGGCACGGCGAACAAGCCCGTTCGAGAGGTGAAGAAGCGTAAGCGCGTAGCCGCCAAGGACTGACACCAGCACTCCCATCACCGTGTAAACGATGCGATCTATGTTTGCACGGCGTGAACTGAAAATCCGTCAGGAAACACTGCAAATTCACTTGCCAAGGCGCACTCTGATCTCGTCTTGGAGGTGATGCTTCTGTGCTATCCCCTCTCCCCCTCTGCGCTACTTCACCTCCAAGACACTTTCATCACTCAATCTTCCCCGGTCTCTTCGCGCCGCGCTCCCAATACACTGACGCAGCTTTTTCCTGGCCCACGTCATCGTTTCGAGCGCGGGATGTTCTGTTGGCCTCGCCGACGATCCAACAACCAGCGAAGCGCCTTCGAAAACACATACATGTAAAGCAAAAAACCAAGCCAGAAACCATAGGGATTACGGCTCGGTGCCATCACGTAGCTCACCATCAAAAACCCTCCAACGAAGGCGAAGACAGTGCCGAAAAAAATACCGAGGTCTTTCAACAGTCCTCGAAAAGTCGAATCACTCATGGGCCTCCACGCTCATCACAGATCACGATGTGCTTTGCCATTTCATCTTGGGCCTGCAACCTGCACACTTATCTCCTCCAGTTGGGTTCACGAGCAAACAACATGAATATATGGGTTGATGCAGACGCTTGCCCCAAGGCCATCAAGCAGGTGCTCTTCAAGGCAGCCGATCGCTTACAGGTGCCATTGACCCTCGTAGCCAACCAGTACATCCCGACGCCGCCGTCAAAGGTAATCAGGTCCATTCAGGTCGCGCAAGGTTTCGACGTTGCAGACAACGCCATTGTCGAACGCGTGGTTGAAAACGATTTGGTGATTACCGGCGATATTCCACTAGCCGCCGAAGTCGTTGAGAAAGGCGCTACAGCGTTGAATCCCAGAGGCACCCACTACACCAAGGAAAACGTCAAAGACTATCTGCAACGTCGCAATCGAGCAGAAGAAATGCGCGCTACGGGCGTCCTCAGTGGCGGCCCTGCCGCGCTGGACAAAAAGGATGTGCAGGTTTTCGCTAACGCGCTCGACCGCATACTCGCGCGTTCTGTCAATCGCTAGGGGCCAAAGGCCACCACCAGCCTCCTGCGTTCAATACAGCTTAAGCATCTGTACCGGTGCGCATGGCGTAGAGCACCTGGCCCGTACTGCACAAACGCCCCTCGTCATTTTCGATATCGATGGCCACGGTGCTCAATTGACGACCGCGTTTGATCACTCGCGCTTTCGCCTCTAGCCACTGACCGTGGGCTTGTCGCAGATACGTGATGGACAGGTCCGCAGTACCGGCAGGCACACTGCCCGGCAAGGCCTTACTGAATACGGCTGCAACTGCCGCCATATCCACCATCGTCGCCAACACGCCGCCATTCACGCTGCCGCCGATACCCGTGGGCGTTGTTTCGGTAACGGTAAGTCGCAGACAGGCGTAGTCGTCCGCAATGTCAGCGACGGATAATCCGATAAACTGATGGAAGGGGTTTTCGTCGAACCGTTGAAAAAAAGCCTCGCTGTCACCCACGGGCATAATATCGTTTTTCACATCAATCCTTTTACTACTGGACAAACTTTGCAGACCGAACGTTACTCTTTCGACGAAAGCGATGCCAATTCCGTTTGGGCGGTGGCATTTGAACAGCGACACCGTTAGACTCCTGCACCCCAAGGCTGGGTGGCAGAGTGGTTATGCAGCGGACTGCAACTCCGTTAACGCCGGTTCGATTCCGACCTCAGCCTCCATTTTTTCGCGCCAACCGGGGTTCGCTTTAGCGGATCCCGCGGCTGAGTGACGACCACGCCGCCTGCAGGTATTGCCACATACTCCACAACGTCATCAC
Organism: Gammaproteobacteria bacterium; assembly: GCA_002704225.1. GTDB lineage: Bacteria > Pseudomonadota > Gammaproteobacteria > Pseudomonadales > Azotimanducaceae > UBA4421. The sequence continues at coordinate 15,839 of PAFU01000019.1, forward strand.
CACCGCCAGATACAGCAATACGTAGCCTGCTTGCAGGGTTGTTGAGTCGTTTCCAACAGGCTGAGACAGCAACAAGGTCAGCGCAATCATTTGCAGCGTGGTTTTAATCTTGCCGAGGTAGCTGACCGCAACCGCAACGGAATCGTTCACTTCTGCCATCCACTCGCGCAGGGCACTGATGACTATTTCGCGCCCAACAATCACCAGGCTAGGCAGGGTTAACCAGGGATCGTTGTGGTAGGAAACCAAGATGATCAGCGCAGCAACCACGATGAGCTTGTCTGCCACCGGATCCAAAAATGCGCCGAAAGGCGTGGTTTGATTCAAGCGGCGGGCCAAGTAACCGTCGAGCCAATCCGTTATCGCCGCGAGGGCAAACAATACGCTGGCGGCGAAAATGCTCCAATCCTTCTGCACCATATACAGCACGATGAAAACCGGGATCAAAAGAATGCGGGCGACCGTTATGACATTCGGGAGATTCACGAATTGTTATCCAGGTTGGTTTGACTGATGGATACACAAGCTATCGCGCTCGGCTGAGGCCGGCACTTATTCATGCAGCGCGTTGTATATCTGGTGTGCAATGGTGCCACTAATTCCCGGCACTTTCGCTAATTCTTCTGCACTCGCACCTCGAATACCTCCCGGACTGCCAAAATGCATCAAAAGCTGACGGCGACGCTTGGGTCCAACACCGGCAATTTCTTCGAGCTCGCTCTGATTGCGTTTTTTACTTCGGCGAGCACGATGACCTGTTATGGCGAACCGATGTGCCTCGTCGCGAATATGCTGCAATAAGTGGCCCGCTTCCGAACGCCCGTCGATCACTGTTTCCCTTTCACCGAGAAAGAAACGTTCCTCGCCAGAAATACGCTCAACACCCTTAGCAATACCGAGGGTTTTGACGGATTCGACTTGTAGCTCTTGCAATACGGCTAAGGCACGTCGGACCTGACCTAACCCGCCGTCAATGACCAATAAGTCAGGCATCGCCCCTTCTCCCTTGATCAATCGGGTGTAGCGACGACGCAGTGCCTGCTCCATGGCCGCGTAATCGTCTCCGCCTGTAATACCCTCAATATTAAAGCGACGGTACTCGGCGTTCACTGGTCCATTGGTATCAAAAACAACGCAGGACGCCACCGTAGCCTCGCCCATGGTGTGACTGATATCGAAACATTCGAGTCGCTGGGGCATCTCATCGAGGCCGATCGCGTCCTGCAAATTCTGAAACCGGGCGAGCATATGGCTTTTGTCCGCCAAGTGGCTGCGTAAGTTCAGTTTTGCATTGTCTTTTGCCAACGAAAGCCAGCGCGCCCGCTGGCCCCGCACATGCTGCGTTAGCTGCACGGCGCGACCCGCTTTTTCATTCAGCGCCTCGTTTAGCGCTTCAACATCGGTGGACAGGTCGCTCACAAGGATGGACTTTGGAATCTCGCGTTGTACCGACGCAAAGTAATACTGAGCCAAAAAAGCCTGCAAAAATTCGCCAGGCGACAACGACAGATCATTTTTGTTGTAATAGGTTCGCTGACCTAGAACCCGACCCGCGCGAACAAACATACCCTGTACGCAGTTCTGGCCGCCCTCTTCCGCAAAACCAAAGACATCGACGTCGCCTGCTGCGCCGTGCACGTACTGTCGCTCCTGCAGCTTACGCAGCTGTTGGATTTGGTCGCGGTATTTGGCCGCTTTCTCATAATCCATCTCAGCGGCAGCAGCGTCCATTTTTACTTTGAATTGGTCCAGGACATCAATGCTCTTGCCCTGCAGGAACAAAATCGCTAGGTCCACATCTTCGGCATAGTCCTGCTCGGAAATCAGCCCCACACAGGGCGCACTGCAGCGGCGTATTTGATGCTGCAAGCAAGGCCTAGAGCGATTTCTAAAATAGCTCTCGTCGCACTGACGAATCTGAAAAAGCTTCTGCAGCATGTTCAAACTGTCTCGTACCGCCGCTGCCGACGGAAACGGCCCAAAGTACTTGCCTGCACCTTTTTTCAACCCTCGGTGAAAAGACAGGCGCGGATAGGTGTTTTGGGTGGAAATATGCACGAAGGGATAGGACTTATCGTCTCTGAGCAAAATATTGTAAGGCGGGCGATCGGTTTTGATCAGATTTTGCTCTAACAGCAGCGCCTCCGTCTCGCTCTTGGTTACCGTCGTCTCCACGCGATGAATCTTCGCCACCATGGCCATGGTTTTGGTGGCCAGACCAGAGGCTCTAAAGTAGCTTGAGACCCGATTTTTCAAATTACGAGCCTTGCCCACGTAGAGCACCTTGCCGTGAACGTCGAACATTCGATACACCCCAGGCTTACGCGTGAGGTTTTTGAGGAACTGTTCTGCGTTGAAATCGGTTTCTTCCATGCGAGAACTATAGCGACGAGGAACCGTCGAGTAACGCCTTGATGTTGGAAAACATGTCATTAAACATGAGCCGAGTAAGACGCCCGGTATTTACGTTCAGTCGGCTGGGGTGGAAGCTGCTGACGAGGTGATAGTTTTTAGCCAGCTCGATGCGCTGATCGTGCACGAACGGTTTTCTCGCAGCCCCCGTCACGCTCACAACGGATTCGTACGCGTCCTTACCAAGACAGAGAACCACACGCGGCTTGGCTTTCTTGCTTGGGGAAAATTGCGCGAGTTCCTGCCTAAGAAAGGCTTCACACTGCCGCTTTTCGCTGCCCGAGGGACGGTTTTTCGGCGGCAGGCATTTCACGATATTCGTAATCACGGCCCCCTGTAAATGCGCCCTTTCAGCGTCAACGCTGGTGGAAAAACCGTATTCATGAAGAGATGAAAACAGAAAAGCACCGCTGGCATCACCAACAAAGCCCTTGCCCGTACGACCAGCGCCCTGCAGCCCCGGTGCGAGCCCAACGATCAACAATCTGGGCCGAGCGACGCCCCAGGGAACCACGGGAGCGCAATGATAATCAGGATGAATGGTTTTAAGTGCGTTTTGATGCTGAGTGAGCCTCGGGCACTTTCGGCAGGACTCAATCGTCGATCGTAAGGATGCGGGAGTGTTCATTGCCTTAGTGTAGCCACTCCCCTCCCTCGACTGTTAGCCCATCTGTGGGGGGTAGTGCACTTAACTCGTGCCCCTATCCGCGGTGCTATGCTGACTGTCATAACCCGTCAGGTCAGCGCCCGTCCCCGACGCCACGGGCCCCTTACGGTCGGGTGGCGTATCCGTGGTTCGCGGTCGATCACCTTTCTGCGCGCCCAGATCAACCACCTCATGCTGAATCGCCATAATGGCCAACTCAACATCGCTTTTGACTCCTAACTTTTCGAACAGTCGGTATCGGTAGCTGTTCACGGTCTTCNCCGACAAGTGCAGTACCTGAGCTATAGCCGACGGCGACTTGCAGCCCAACACCATCAGCATGATCTGCATCTCACGAACCGACAATTGCTGAAAAGGATTATCAGATAAATCCCCATAAGCGACCCGCGCCAGATCACGTACAATGTTCTCGGATATGTAGCGTCGACCAAAGCGGATTTTGTGCAGGGCTGTTTCGAATTCAGCCGGACTGATGTCTTTGCCCAGATAACCCGCGATTCCCGCCCGCATGGCATGCAGGGGTAAGGGTTGATTGGTCCAATGAGTCAGCGCGACGACCCGCGTACCCACCTGCAGTCGCTGAATACGTCTCAGCGTTTCGAAACCCGATATTCCCGGCATGGACATTTCCAACAACAGTATGTCCGGTGTGTGTTGAGCCACAAATTCAACCGCAGCCTCCGCCGAATCGACTTCGCCAGAGACGCCGAATCCACCAATGGAATCGATCAATCTCACCATGCCTGCGCGAAACAAACACTGATGATCAGCCAATAGAATTTTTGTCATGTTCAATGCCCTCGTTCCTTGAGTTTGGACAATCAAACATAGAATCCCTAACGGCCCTCGGCAAACCGTTAGAATCTTTTTCAGCAAAGGCTTACAAAGGTATGAGAAATAGCCGCCATATTTACCGGCGTGCCGTGCTCGCGTGAGGAGAACTCACGCTTTTCGCTTCGGCATTGAGGGGGCTACGATCTCTCCCCCCCAGCGAGCCCTTGGCTTAGGAGAAAGCCTGCAAACCCGTCTGCGCACGACCCAGAATCAGCGCATGGATGTCGTGAGTGCCTTCGTAGGTATTCACCGTCTCTAGATTCATCACGTGGCGAATCACCGGGTACTCGTCGGAGATACCGTTGCCACCGTGCATGTCACGGGCCACGCGCGCCACATCCAACGCCTTGCCGCAGTTATTGCGCTTCATCAGGGAAATGTTCTCAATCGGGAGCTTACCCTCGTCGAGCATCCGACCCATTCGCAGGCAACCCTGCAAACCCAAGGCAATTTCGGTCTGCATATCCGCCAGTTTCTTCTGTACCAACTGATTCGCCGCCAATGGGCGACCGAACTGGGTGCGCTCAAGCGTGTAGGTTCTTGCAGCGTGCCAGCAGGCTTCTGCGGCACCCATGGCCCCCCAAGCGATACCGTATCGGGCTCTATTCAGGCAGCCAAACGGACCGGCGAGGCCTTTGACGTTGGGCAACAAATTTTCTTCCGGTACGAACACGTCTTCGAGAACAATCTGCCCGGTTACCGAAGCGCGTAGGCTCATTTTGCCTTCGATTTTCGGCGTGCTGAATCCCTCGAAGGCTCGTTCAACGATGAATCCGCGGATTTCGCCGTCTAGCTTCGCCCAAACCACCGCNAGATCTGCGATCGGTGAGTTTGTGATCCACATTTTGGCACCGTTCATAATGAAGCCACCATCCACGCGCTTGGCATTGGTGACCATGCTGCTTGGATCAGAACCGTGATCGGGTTCGGTCAGACCAAAACAGCCTACCCACTCGCCCGTAGCAAGCTTGGGCAAATACTTTTCGCGCTGTGCTTCCGAACCGAATGCGTGAATCGGATGCATCACCAAAGAGGATTGTACGCTCATGGCGGAGCGGTAACCGGAGTCCACACGCTCCACTTCCCGCGCCATGATGCCGTAGGCTACGTAATTCACGTTGGCACATCCGTATTTCTCAGGAAGCGTCGCACCCAGCATGCCCATGGCCCCAAACTCGTTCATGATCTCTCGATCAAAGACCTCGTTACGAAACGCGTCGCGCACCCGGCTCAGCAGCTTGTCCTGAGCGTAATCTCGCGCAGAAGACTGGATCATGCGTTCCTCTTCGGAAAACTGGTCCTGAAGTAGGAAGGGGTCGTCCCAGACGAAGGGGGCTTTGTCGTTACTCATGCGTAGGTCCTTAANTTCGAATCGCAAGGCTAAAGCAGNGGCCTCGAGACTGCAACGAAATGACCGACAGGCGACCTTTTGCCCAAGTTTTTTTGGGGGCATTGTCCCTGAGAGCTTCGACGGGAACCGCCCACCAAGCTATCATTGCGCTCCTAAATCCGAGGGAAGACCTAATGAATACTGCTGTCACTCTGCCACCTGCGATGGATGAAGATACTTTGGAGCAATTGATCGACGTGGTCCGCAAGTTCGTCACCGAGCGGCTCATTCCACTCGAGGCTCAAGTCGCGGAAGAAGACAAAATTCCCGACGAGGTGGTACAGGAAATGCGCGAGATGGGCCTGTTCGGTCTTACGATTCCACAGGAATACGGCGGTATCGGCCTAAACACCTACGAAGAATGTCGGGTCGTGATGGAACTGGGACGCACCTCCCCGGCCTTTCGTTCGATCATCGGCACCAACAACGGCATCGGCTCACAGGGTTTGGTGATGGACGGTACCGAAGAACAAAAAGCCTTTTATCTGCCAAAATTCGCCAGCGGCGAAATCATCGGCTCCTTCGCGCTAACCGAGCCGGNTGCGGGTTCCGATGCTGGCTCTCTCACGACTCGTGCCGTACGGGACGGCGACGACTTCATTCTGAACGGCACCAAGCGCTATATCACCAACGCACCCAGCGCGCAGTTGTTCACGGTGTTTGCTCGCACTGACCAAGACACAGCCGGTGCCAAAGGGGTCAGTGCGTTCTTGGTGGACGCAGATACTCCGGGAATCACTCTGGGCGCGCCAAACACCAAAATGGGTCAAAAAGGCGCCCATGTCTGCGACGTCATGTTTGACGACTGCCGAGTTCCGGCCGACCGTCTCCTGGGTGGCCCCGACAAGCTGAACAAAGGTTTCCAAAGCGCCATGAAAACCTTGGACCGCGGAAGAATACACATCAGCGCCTTGTCCGTTGGATGCGCAGACCGTCTAATCGACCTGTGCCTAGCCTACGGCAAAGAACGCAAGCAGTTTGGTCAGCCCATCGCCGAGTTTCAGTTACTTCAAGGCATGATCGCAGACTGCAAGGCCGAAAGTTACGCGGCCCAATGCATGGTGTTGGACGCGGCTAAACGCAGAGATGCCGGCGAAGCGGTCAGCACGCTNGCCTCTTGCTGCAAACTGTTTGCNACAGAAATGGTCGGACGCGTTGCGGACAAAGCGGTGCAGTTTCACGGCGGCGCTGGCTACATGGAAGAGTATGCCGTTGCGCGCTTCTATAAGGATGTGCGTTTATTTCGAATCTACGAAGGCACGAGCCAAATTCAACAAAGTATTATCGCTCGTAACCTGCTGAGAGACTTTGACGGTTAGCGCAACGCCATCACGAAGAGACGATTAACGGTAACGATTAATCTCGTCTCTTAGCCGCATGGCCGATTGGCCGGCTTTTTCAGCGAAGTCGCGTCCAGACCCCGCGTAGATGATGCCTCGAGAGCTGGATATGCACAGGCCCTGACCGCTGCTATCCACTCCGGCCTTNAGAACGGCTTCTACATCGCCGCCTTGGGCCCCAACACCAGGAACCAAAAGCGGCATATCACCAACCGCCTCCCTCACCTTACCCAATTCCTCTGGATAGGTGGCTCCGGTTACCAACATGCACTGGTCATTCAGATCCCAATCACCAACTTGTTTGGCCACCGTGAGATACAGGGGNTCTTCGCCAACCCGGACGCCCTGAATCCAATCACTGCCCGGATTACTGGTGCGACAAAGCACAATCACGCCTCGGTCGGAATACTGGAAGTAAGGCGCCAAGCTGTCATGGCCTAAGTAGGGGTTTACTGTTACCGCGTCAGCAGCGTAGCGCTCAAACGCTTCTTTTGCGTATAAGGCCGCTGTGCTGCCAACATCGCCACGTTTGGCATCGAGTATGACGGGAATATCCGAGTAATGCGTTTGAATGTAGCCGATCAACTTAGCCAACTGATCTTCNGCCCCCGCCGCTGCAAAATGAGCGGCTTGAGGCTTGAACGCTGACACATAAGGGGCGCAGGCATCAACGATACCCACGCCAAAATCCAGGTAGGGTTCTTTACGATTCAGTAGGTGCTCTGGCAGCTTGCTCAGTTCCGGATCAATACCGACACAGACCAAGGAATTCTGAGCATCCCAGACGCCTTTTAGACGTTGTTGAAAACTCATTCAGCGTCTCCTGACAGCGCTTGGGACATCATGGCTTCGCGCATTTGCGGATCCTGCATCACTCGCTCTATGGTTTCCACAATGGTTTGCGTTTGGCTGTCCACTTCGACATTGACGCGCTCNCCTAGGGCCAGTCTGCCTAGCGTCGTTCTCTCTATNGTTTCCGGAATCAGGCTGATGGAAAACGTATTGTTNTCCCGATCGACACTGGACACCGTAATACTCGCACCGTCGACACCCACATAGCCCTTGTGCAGCACGAAACGCAGCCATTGCGGATCGAGCGTAAAGGTCAGCACTCGATCATGGCCTTCGTGACGTAGGTCGCTCAAAGCAGCTGTGGCGGTTACGTGGCCAGAGACGATATGTCCCCCTACCTCGTCACCCACTTTGAAAGACCGTTCGACATTCACCAGCGAGCCCGTTTGCAGGGCACCCANGTTCGTCGTGTCTAGGGTNTCTTTGATAATGTCGAAGCAAACCCCGCCANTGTCGCTGGATCGCGTCACCGTTAGGCAGGTACCGTTGACCGCCACCGACGCACCCAACTCTATGCCGCGAGCCAGNGCGCCCAGATCGAGCTCAATGCGACTTAAATCGCGCTCAACGTCTACACTTTTTACGGCAACCAAGCTCTGAACAATTCCGGTAAACACGATAGATCTCCTGTTTTTTTTGCGAAAAAAAAGCCGGTCAATGACCGGCTTCTTACCACGACACGCTAAAAACGTTAGCCTGAAGCCGCTGCAAGTTGTTTCAAACGAGCCGATTCACGGTCAATAAACGTGATCCACTGGCCACACACTCGCTGATTCGCCTTGTCCTCTTCACGACGCGCAACACGGCGACACTGCACAAATGAATCTCTCGCNGCGGTCAGTTTGTCGAGATTGTACTGGCACATGCCTTTCACAATGTAGACCGATTGCGCTTTGCGCAAACCACCTTTGTCGAGCGCACCAGAGGCAGAATCCACGCAACGATCGTACTGATCGTCTTCCAGATAAAGATACGACAGCCGCTCATAGATCTTACCGTCTTCTGACAGTTTTGCCGCCCCTTCGTAGGCCTCAATCGCCTTGTCGACTTCTTGGGACAGCTGCCAAGCTTGTCCAAGGGCCTGCAGATTGCTGGTATCCGCTTCAATGGCCTCGGCTTTAAAGCCGGCAACAAGGACCTTAGCTGCCCGGTAGGGTACTTCTTCTTGCATCAACAAGCCGGCCAAGTTGGTAAAGTCAGTTTTCTTCTCAAGGAAGCCGGCCGTGTAGGCAGCCTCCAACGAATACATTTGCTCTTTCTCGAACCCTTCTTGACCGTAAACACCGGCTAGACGTACCCAATGCTCGCGCTTGGGAAACTTCTCGACCAGAACCTTCAGCGTCTCGATCACGTTAGGCCAGTCTTCCTTTTCGAAGTACAAAAAGGTCAACAAACTCCATTGCTGCTCTTTCACTGTGGTTCCACGCTCTTCCGCGATCTGGATACCCAACCGCATCTGGTTNATGGCTTTGTCGTACTCTTTCATTTGGTAGTAGACGGTNGCCATAAAGAAGCGNGGNGCAGACGAGGGGTTCAGCGCCTTGGAAATCCAGATTTCCATGTATCGTAGCGCGTCGTCGTAGTTTTCCTGTACGTAGCTCAGCTGAGCAACGGTGTAGAGCGTTGTGGTCTCTAATCCTTCAGGAATCTTCTCGCCTTGGGAGACAACGATTTTGTATTCCCGTAGCGCACCATCGTAGTCCTCTTTGAGGTAATAGATGTAGCCCAGCATGTTATGCAGGTTGGCGATCTCGTTCTCGTTGTAACGACGAGATCGCTCCAACGCGTCCTTGATGATCTTCTCAGCACCCGGCAAATCTTTCGCATCGATGGCTTCTTGGCCTTCGCCCAGCTTCTTGTAAACCCCTTCACTTAACGACGGCACTCGGCGGGTCTTCTGCTTTTTTGCCGGTGCTTCTTCAGCGGCCGCGCTGACCGCAGTCCACTGACCCAAACTGTCGCTTATCGGGCTGAAAACGCCGGCTAACGCCAACGCCACAGCTGTGAGGATCAAGCCTCGAGTCAGTAATTTACCGCGAGACCAGGCTCGTCGGCTTTGTAATTCAATCTTTGTCATTTCGGCAACAACTCCTGGTGCTTAATCTGCCATTTCAAACGTGATACGCGTTTTAACGCCGGCCACGTCAATTGGCTCGCCGTTTACGACCTTCGGCTTATACTTATACTTCAACGCCGCATTGATCGCTGAGCGGTTAAAGATACCTGGCGGTTTCGCGTCGATCACGACGGGATCTCGGACAGCACCGGTCTTCGTGACGATGTACTCCAAAATCACGTAACCTTCAATACCGCGTGTTTGCGCTCGTCTTGGGTACTGTGGGTTCACCTTAACGATCGGCAAATATTCACCATCGGAACTGAACCCTCCCCCTTCGATTGAGAGATCCACATCGACGTCTACCGAGCCCACATCCACGCCCTGGGACAGGTCAGAAGACTCAAAGTCCGGCTTAGGCATATCAGGGGGCGGTTCATCCGGCGGCGGCGGCGGCTTAGGCTTACGCTGCTTCGTTTCAACTTCTTGATCATCCTGCAATCGCACGAAGTCCAAGAGTTTCCCTTTAACGCCTTCATCCAATTTNGCTTCATCTGTCGCAATGATGGCTTGCATCAAAAAGAACAGNAAAAATGTGACTAAAGCTCCTAGGCCAACGCCTATCGCATAACGAGCGACCATAGTACTACCTGCCTAATTGTTTTCGGTTGATATAGCCACTTCGCGCAATCCTGCGGCTCTAGCGGCATTAAGAACAACCATGAGCTTTTCATTGGTCGACGTTCGGTCTGCTTGCACAACAAGCCCCCCCTTGGGGTTTTCCGCATGCAGGCGTTCGATATGCGATCGGACCGAATTCGGGTCCACTCGCTTTTTGTCTATCCAGATATCGCCGCCAGGGCTGATGGCGACCAGCAAGGCAACCGTCGGCTTCTGCTCAGATGTCATTGCCTCTGGGCGAAGTACGTCAATGCCAGCCTGCTTGATAAACGTGGCGGTAACGATGAAGAAGATCAACATGATGAAAACGACGTCCAACATAGGCGTCAAATTGATGTCGGCTTCTTCTTCGCTTCTTGAAATGCGCCTCATTTGTTTGCGCATAAAAATTCTCCTGTGCCCCGGATCTAATGATCCAGGGTTAATTGGTCTTCAAAAAGCTCTGTCTCGTATTCGACCTTCCNCTTTAGATANGTCGTACCCACAAGGCCAGACAATGANGCGATCATTCCCGACATGGTCGGTATGGTCGCCATAGACACGCCAGCCGCCATGGAGCGGGCGTTACCGCCCTGAGTTGCCATAGCGTCGAATACTGCAATCATCCCCGTTACGGTGCCTAGCAATCCAAACAAAGGACACAAAGCCACACAGGTTTCNATGATGGGNAAACTTCCAGTGATGCGGGTAGCACCATCAGAAATAATCCCCTCTCGCACCTGACGTGCACTCCATGACTTGCGTTCACTCCGGTTTTCCCAGGTGTTACTGGCTTCAAGCACCAAGTCTTTGTGTTCGGTTCGGAAAAACCAAACCCGCTCGAAAATTAGGCTCCACATCAGGAAGGTAATGGCAGCGATGAACCAAAGTACATCGCCCCCCATTTCCATGAATCTGATGATCGCCAGGTAAGCGTCGTTAAACATCTTGCGGCAGTCTCCTTGGACTCAGGCTTTCGGCTTAACCTAAGGTTTTGCCGGACTTTTCAGCGTGATCGGCAATAATACCGGCACTCTGCTCCTCAATAATGTGCACCAGTCCGCGGGACCGGGAGCTCACTACCGCGTGCAATAGCGTGGTTGGAATCGCCACACACAGGCCTAATACCGTCGTCATCAGCGCTTTCGAAATACCGCTCGCCATGGTCTTCGGATCACCGGTACCGAACAGCGTAATCGCCTGGAAGGTCTCGATCATACCAATCACCGTACCCAAAAGGCCGGTCAGAGGCGCCACAACCGAGATCACCTGAACCAGATTGATGTACTTCGTCAACGCCGGTGTCTCCGTCAGAATTGCTTCGCCCAACTTGAGCTCAAGCGTTTCCACGTCGACATCTTTGTTTTCTTCATAAACTTTGAGGACACGGCCCAGCGGGTTGTCGTCTTTCGCTACTGGATCCTTACGCTGCGCGGCCACCTTGGTGCCAATCATGAACAACGTAATGAAGCGTTCCAGAGCCAAGAGCACACCGAGGATACCGCCCAAAATAATCACAGAGCCTACTTCGCCACCCTGACCATCACAGAACGGCAGGCCACACTCACCGATGGCAGCGAACGGCGAACCGATGCGCTCACCCAGCGTTGCGGCTTGAATCAATAGCGCCAGCAGTGAACCACGGGTCGGGTCTACAGAAAACTCAACCACTTCTCCTGGGGCTGCTGCCTGAAGGTCTTCGGCGGTCGATACGTGACGTCCCGTCGGTTGTCGCGCCAGCTCTGAAATCGACTGGCTGTCGGCATCCCATTGCAGGTATTGGCCTTCGCCAATCAAGGCAAAGGAACCCACACGAACGATTTCAGTATTCACTTTGTCGCCGGACAGCTTAGTAATGGTACCCGGGTACTTAGAGATTTTTCCGGACTCGGTCATCTCTCGCTGCAGCTCGAACCATAGGCTTTCCATTTCATCAATGGTGGCCAACTGGCTAGACGTTCCCATCTTCTTAGCGAGTTCACCCAACCAGTCTCCACGATCAGCATACTGACTGGAGATGATAGAGCCTTCGAAACCGCCTCGGGTATCACCAGCAACTTGCTGCAGTACGCCGAACAATTCACGCAGGCTACCCAAACGCTTGTCCAACTGTTCGGTCAGGTCGCCAATACGAATTTCGTTTTCTTCGAATTGAGTTTCCAACCGGTCGGAACGTCGCTGCTCACGCAAACGTTCCGCTTCTGCTTGTTTCAGCAGACGTGCTTGTTCCGCTTTTTCGTTAGCAAAACGACGTTCGCGGGCTGTGTTCTCGCGAGATTCCACGACGCGTCGTTCTTTCACGTTCTCCAGCAATTCGTCAAGAGAATTGGCTTCGTTCACCACGAGATCAGTGGCAGGCGCTGCGCCTTCTTCTGCCATGCTTACCGGAGCAAACAACGTAGCCCCAAGTGTCAGCGATGCCGCTGCAAAAAGTTTCAATTTATTCATACCAAGTGTCATTTCGCTGATCATTGTGCTGCTCCCGCTCCAACTACCGGCAAGCTCAGCATATCGATTGACGCCTGCTGACGAGCCATACGAATACCCTGCCTCACAGAAGCTTGATAAGAGTTATCGACTGCTTCGTACTGACGAGCCGTAGGGTTGTACATTCCGGTTTCGGCGCCATCAGGTGTCTGATATACCAAGGCGATTCGACCAACTTTCAAAATATCTACTTTACGTTCTACGCCATTGATCTCGATCGTCGATGGGTACGTTTCCATCGTTCGGCCGTATTCGTTTTCGATCTGGAAGGCGCGGAATACCTGAGAGAACTTCTCGGAAACCGCAACGTCTGCCCGATCCATCATCTCACGCAACCGCTCAACGCGGGCGAGGCGTTCGTCGAGCAAGAACGGAGCGTCAAGCTCAACGAACTGCTCTAAGCCGTCGATCATGCGTAACATCAGAGGGGTAATCTGACGCTCGATCACGGTGACTTCGTCGATAGACTCGGACAACTGCACCATTTCGCGCTCTTGATTACCGATCTGTTTTTCCAGCTGTCGGTTATAGACCTTAAGGCCTTCAACCTCTTTGAGTACCGTCTTGTACTCATTCAACAGCTGACGCGTCTCTTCGGTCAGATCGTTGATCTTTGCCTGAGAGCGTTTTGCCTGAACGTTCATTTGCTCAGCGGCTTGAAATACGTCTGTCAACGTAGCCCCTAATGCAGACGATCCGGTAAATACGGCCGCGCTGGTTAACAGCGTTAGCGACAGCTTTTGCATGTGTTTTTTCATTAGTACTTCCTACTGGAAAATCCCTGGTTTCTGTATGGCTCGACGTTCACTGAGGCGCCGCCTAGACGACCCCTTCAAATTTGGTTCTAAAGCCAGCTTTTATCTGCCGAAGCAAAAAATTCAGATGTTGCCTGAACAAGAAGCTGTCAAAGACGATATCCCTTCGATGATCATCGTTATCGACCGCTCTCAGCCCGAAGGCTTTGGCAATAGCGGCCTCCCCGCTCAGTCCGGCACGAAGGATCAACAATGGCCAAGTTATTGTCAATACTCGACAGGCCCAAGTTCGTCAGAACGTGTTTTATTTTGCGTAGATTGGCCCGATTACTCAATTCTGGTGCGACATCGGGCTACAAGTGAGCTTCAAAGTGCGCCAATGTGCGACTCAGGGCTAGTGTGGAGGCGGCCTCATCAAAACTGGCACGGTGATCGCAATTGAATCCGTGGTCGGCAGCGTACACATTGACAGGCACATCCGGATGAGCCGCCCGAATTTTTTCCACATCGGACATAGGGATGTGGGCATCCAATTCACCGAAATGCATGATTAACGGACACTGGGGGGTTTGATCCAGCATTCCCGCAATACCGCCACCATAATAACTGGATGCGGCGGTAACGCCTTTAATGTTGCAGGCACTTAAATAGGTCAACAAGCCGCCAAAGCAATACCCGACCACACCCACGGAACCCTGCTCGCCCGCGTAGTCCACCACACTTTGCAAATCTGCCAGCGTCTGCGGCATTTGCAGCTTTTGAAATGCCAGATCGATACCTGTGCCCATATCGGCTTCGGTATAACCCAGCTGAATATCCGAATCGATGCGATCAAACAGTGCCGGGGCAATAGCCGTGTAACCTTTGGCCGCGTAACCGTCTGCTACTTCGCGTATGTGTGCGTTAACGCCGAATATTTCTTGAATAACGACGACGACACCCTTGCTTGCGCCCGCCGTTGGACTGCTTGTGTACGCACCTAAGCCAAAGCCGTCGGCCATTCTCATTGTGATCATTTGTCCCATCGCTTTACTCCTTAAAAACATCATCCTAACGATGCCCTGGGTCTTGGGGCAATAAACGAAATGCAGTAACCGGATTCGCCTTGCCGGTTATTCGCCTAAAAACCCTTGCGAGAATATCGTCATGCAATCGTCACATTCCGGTAGTCTACTGATGCGGCCAAATCGCTTACTCATCAACGGAGTCAAGGAAAACTGTATCGATGGCTACTTCCGTCCTAATCGTTGAAGACGAACCGGAAATTCGTGAAATGCTGAATTTCTCCCTGACTCGGGCCGGTTTTACGGTCATTGAAGCCGCAACCGGCGAAATGGCGCTGCAGCGCCTGGACACCAATCTGCCAGATATCCTCATCGTTGACTGGATGCTTCCGGGGATGAGCGGGGTGGAGTTGGCCAAACGCATTAGACGAGACGAGCTGACCAGCGCCCTGCCCTTACTCATGCTAACAGCGAGAAGCGAAGAGACGGACGTACTGAAAAGCTTCGAATCCGGTATCGACGACTACATGAGCAAGCCGTTCTCGCCAAAGGAATTGGTCGCCAGAATCAAGGCGCTGCTGCGTCGTTCAGGCGCGCCGGAAAACGACGTGTTAGAAGCCTCAGGTATCCGTATTGATCTGGTCAGCCACCGCCTCACTATTGAGGGCAAAAACATCAACATCGGCCCAACCGAGTATCGACTGCTGGAGCTCTTAATGCGCAACCCCGACCGGGTATTCGAGCGCGATCAGTTACTGGATCGAGTCTGGGGCCGAAGCAGCTACATCGAAACACGAACGGTTGATGTGCACGTGCTGCGACTGCGTAAGGTCCTCAAACCCTTTGGCCTAGACGGAACCGTCCAGACCGTGCGCAGCGTCGGCTATCGTTTCACACCGATTCAGTAATCTCGAAGGCCGGCTAACGAATTTCCCGTGCGGCATGTCTTCTAACGGCCCTGCGTAATACACTCCTGCCTCCAGCACGTCGCCCCCTAAGGTGAGTCGTGCCCACCTGAATTAAGGAGACTACTTTGTCTAACGACACAGCAAACCAAGCGTCCGCAATCCTATGGGATTTTGGCGGTGTTTTTACCAGCAGCCCTTTTGAAGCGTTCAACGCGCTGGAAGCGCGCCTCGGCGTCCCAGCTGACTTTATCCGCCACACCAACGCCATCAATCCCGAAAGCAATGCGTGGGCGCAATTCGAATCCAACAGCGTTTCCTTGGACGAATTCGACAGTTTGTTCGCTAACGAAAGTGAAGCACGCGGCCACCGAATACCGGGCAAAGAAGTGATCGCCATGCTATCCGGCACGCTTCGACCACGGATGGTCGAGGTGCTCAAAGAGTGCAAAAAACACTACAAAGTTGCCTGCATCACCAACAACGTCAAAGCGGGAGAAGGCCCCGGTATGGCGCGCGAAAAAAACAAAGCCAATGCGGTCGCCGAGGTCATGGCGCTGTTTGATCTAGTGGTTGAATCCAGCGTCGAAGGGGTTCGTAAACCCAACCCTGAGATCTATACCCGAACCTGCGAACGATTGGGTGTTGCCTGTTCTGATGCAATCTTTCTCGATGATCTAGGCATCAATCTGAAACCCGCAAAAGCCCTGGGTATGCAAACCATTAAAGTGGTCAGTGAGGCTCAGGCCATCGACGACCTCGCAGGCATTACCGGCCTGACCTTTTCCTAGCTATCTGAAGCGGTACAAACACAAAAAAGCCCAGCTTCGCTGGGCTCATTTCATTCACAACACCGCGCTCGCCCTCGTTTGCCCTAAGCCGGATGCGACATCTCGGCCGCAGCATCTTGCACCGCACGAATGATCTTATCGTAACCTGTGCACCGGCATAGGTTTCCTGCCAGCCAGTACCGTATGGTTTCTTCATCAGGATTCGGGTTTTTCGCCAGCAGCGCCTTAGACGCAACGATAAAGCCTGGCGTACAGATACCGCATTGCAGCGCCGCGTTCTCCAAGAACTGGCGTTGCAATGGGTGCAACCCGTCCTCACCCGCAATACCTTCAATCGTCTCAACACATTTGCCCGAGGCTTCGACACCCAACATCAGGCATGAGCAGACCAGGCGATCATCAACCAACACGGAACACGCACCGCAGTCGCCGGTACCGCAACCTTCCTTGGTGCCAGTCAGCCCTAATTCATCGCGCAACACATCCAACATCGATTGGTTCGCGTCGCATAGGAACTCTCGAGGCTCCCCATTGATTACCGTTTCAACTTGTAGTCTCGCCATCCTTACGCTCCTTGAATTCGCTGGTGCGCCAAAGCAACGGCGCGACGACACAACACGGCTACCACTTTTTTGCGGTATTCGGCTGTGCCTCGTTTATCACTGATCGGGGATGCGGCAGCCTTGCACGCCTCTCCTGCCTCATGCAGCGCAGCGTCATTCAGATCCGTTCCCACAAGGGCTTGAGCGGCTTCGGGCACCAACATGGCCGTTGGCGCAACCGCGCCAATAGCGACCCGAGCGCTGGTGCACTGGCCGCCGGCGACGGTGAGTGAAACACCCACGCCGGCCACGGCAATATCCATTTCCGTACGCGGGGTAAAGCGCAAGTAGGCATCCTTGGTTTCTGCGCTGGGCATGGCCAATTTCAGACCGAGCAAAAATTCTCCCGGCGCTAACGCATTTCGGCCTACCCCCACAACAAAGTCCTCTACCGCGACGTCACGAGTGCCTGTCGCGGTCGCTATCTCACAGATGGCGCCCGCCGCAATCATCGCTGGAATGCTGTCCCCTGCTGGGGAGGCATTACACAAATTGCCACAAATGGTCGCCCGGCCTTGAATCTGTGTCGAACCGATGAGATCAGCAGCCTCCAACAGCCCTGGCAGAGCCGTCTGTAACCGTGGATGTTCGTTAATCACTGCGCTAGGCACCGCCGCACCAATGTAAATGCCCTCGGCACTGACATCCAACCGATTGGTTTCCGCCAGTGTCTTGATATCGATAATCGTCCGTGGGGTATGTCCCGCCGCACGCATTTGTACGAGCACATCCGTACCTCCGGCCAAAATTTGCGTCTGCCGCCCCTCACTGGCGTTCTGCGCCAGCAAAGCAACCGTCTCTGACACACTGCTCGGAGCAGCGTATGCGTAACTCTCCATAAATCCCTCGTTTGACCGCAATCCTTTCGACGAAGTTAACACGTCAACGGCACCTGATAAATCTCAGGTGCATAACTTGTCTCGCTTTGTCTCCGGCGGAATACGCTAGCGACCCGCACGCCACGGCACTAAACTGTCTTACCGCCCCAGCCGCCTTGTGGAACCAGCGTTATGACAAACACCGATCAACCCACCTTGCTGCACGCGCACTACGCGACGCTGCAGACGTTTTGGGAGAGCGTCCTAGAACGCACTGGGTTCAGCGCCATTGTGCTCGGCGCGGGCAGCCAGCAATTCCATTTCCACGACGATCAGGGTCCGGCTTTTCGACCCAACCCCTTGATGGTTCAGTGGCTCGCCAAACAGCATATTGGCGAGAACGCCTGGCTGGTCGTTCGTCAGGGCACAACACCAACACTGTTCTTTCATCAGCCCGACGATTTTTGGCATGCAGCGACACCAGCCCCCATGCACCTGTCCACGCATATGGATATTCAGGTTTTTGCGGATCTTGACGCACTGAAAGGCCGGCTCGTGCAAGAAGTATCCAAACACTTGGAGGGCAAACACCGGGTCGCCCAAATCAGCGAACGCGACGATGCCGTGACAGATCGATGCGTCCTGAACCCCCCGAATGTCATCCATGCTCTGCATTTCCAACGCGCCTGCAAAACCGAGTACGAACTCACGTTGATGAGACAGGCATCGGAACAGGGCGCTCGGGGCCACAAGGCAGCAGAGGCGGCCTTCGCCAGCGGGGCCAGCGAATTCGGTATCCACTTGGCGTTCCTCGAAGCCAGCAGCATGAATGAATGGCAGCTGCCCTATGGCAACATTGTGGCCCAGAATCAGCACGCCAGCTTATTGCACTACCAATACCAAGACCGTAAACCCGCCGCAGAGATGAATAGCCTGCTCATTGATGCAGGGGCTAACGTCGACGGGTACGCCAGCGACATCACACGCACCTATGTTGGGCCCCGCTGTTATTCCGCGGAAGCCGCCAGTCTCTTTGAGGCACTGCTGGTACGTATGCAGGATCATCAAAACGATCTGATCAACCAGGTCACGCCCGGAGCAAACTATGTTGACCTGCAGGCAGCCATGCACCGGTCTCTTGCCAACATTCTGGTCGACACCAACCTCTTAGCATGCAGTGCCGACGAGGCATTTGACACTGAGCTGACAGTGCCCTTCTGTCCCCATGGCCTCGGTCACCTACTGGGCATTCAGGTCCACGATGTGGGCGGCCAACAGCTCGATATTGAGGGGCATGTAGCTCCTCCACCAGCACCCTACGCCTCACTGCGATTGACCCGACCATTGACTGAAGACATGGTCATTACCGTAGAACCCGGGCTCTATTTTATTTCCATGTTGCTCAAGGAGAAGCGAGCGGCAAATGCACCAATCAACTGGTCGCTTGTGGAACTGCTAACACGCTTTGGTGGCATTCGTATTGAGGACAATGTTCGCCTACTGCCCGCCGGTGCTGGCGTTGAGAACCTAACCCGAGACGCCTTCGCCAAAGTCTGAGGGTCGCAGCGCGCCCCCTCGACCCGATCAACCAACAGGAAACGCCGTGAGCAAGCCTCCATCCAACCGTCTTATTGAAGACATCCTCACACCAGAAATTCTTTTTGCCCAACCCGGCCTGCGGCCAACCCTGCCGAGCCAGTTCAAGTTTTCTCCCGATGGCCACCATGTAACCTATCTGCAGGGAACCGAAGACGCTCCAACGACCTTGGATCTGTGGCATTTTGATCGCATCAACAATGAACACCAACCGTTGGTCAGGGCCGCAGACCTTAACGCCCAGGCTGATGAGAGCGTTACCGAACTCAGCGACGCGGAACGGGCGGAGCGCGAACGCAAACGTCAGTTCACCTTCGGCATCTCGCACTACCAGTGGCTGGGTCATGAGCCATCGCTCGCGGTCTACGCTGACGGCCAGGCGTACTGGATCGACATCTCAGCGGAGGGTGACGCTCCGATGCGTATTACGCCCGAAGACCATCGACACAGCGGCTTCAATCCAAGTCCCAGTGGCAACCTGATGAGCTATGTACGCGATGGCAACTTGTTCTACCGAGCCTTGCACCCAGCATCCGACGAAGTCGTGGTGACCGAAGACACCGATGAATGCGTAAGCAACGGTCTGCCAGATTTTTTGGCCGCCGAAGAAATGCATCGGTTCGACGGCGCGTGGTGGTCGGCCTGCGAACGGTATTTGATTTACTGCCGAAACGATGAATCCCCCGTCGCGGTCAGCCATCGACTGGAAATAGACGGCAACGGTAGCCGAACAATCGCCCAACGGTATCCCTATGCCGGCGCAGTTAACCCTAGGGTAACGCTGCACGTCTACGACAGAGAAAACCAAACGTCGAGTCAGATTTGGCAGTCAGAGAATGCTTCAGACGATTGCTATCTCGCCCGAGTCGACCCCGTTGAAGGCGGCGTATGCTTACAAACTCAGGATCGCCTGCAGCAAACCCTCAACCTGAAGTACTACCGGTTCGACGATGGCCTATGGCAACCGCTGTACCAAGAGACCAGCGAAACGTGGATCAACCTCACCGACGATCTGCGCCAGCTGGCAAATGGCGATCTGCTGTTTTCCAGCGAGGATCAGGGACAGCGGCAGGCTGTCATTCTCGAGTCCGACGGAGGGCGCAGACGCTTGGCAGGGCCAGCACACATCAACCAGATACTGAGCTCGAACCAACGGGTCGCTACCGCCACAGGGTGGGACGAAAGCCCCATTGAGAACCATTTGTTCGAAATCGCTCTCGACGGTTCAGGCTATCGGCAGCTCACCGGCGGAACCGGGGTTCACGACATCGTCATGCATCGCGATCAAGCGATCTTCATTGACCGGTATAGTGACGAAACCATGCCGATGAAGATCACTGTTGAAGAACTCAATCCGGCGCGTTCTCAAACCGTATACGAGGAAACCATTAGCGACGGGCACCGCTACGCGGCCTATTCGAAACACCACGTGACGCCACGCTTTGGCAGCATAGAGGCAGCGGGTCATACACTGCATTACCGACTGACCCCGCCAGCTCAAATCCATGGTCAACATCCAACAATCGTTTATGTTTACGGCGGACCTGGCGCACAAAAAGTCCGACGCGACTGGGGTTCTCTGCTGGTTCAGCTGTTTGCTCAGCGTGGATTCGGTGTGCTGGAACTGGACAATCGAGGGTCGACCAATCGTGGCAGCGCCTTTGAGGCGGGTCTGTACAAACGTATGGGCAGCATCGAAGTAGACGACCAGGTATTGGGCACCCAGATACTGCACAACGAAACGTGGGCAGACCCAGAGCGGATCGGCGTATTTGGTCACAGTTACGGGGGCTATATGACCCTCATGTGTTTGGCTCAAGCGGGACACTGCTTCAAGGCCGGGGTTGCCGTGGCTCCCGTGGCGGACTGGCGACTGTACGATTCTCACTACACCGAGCGATTTATGGGTTTACCCGCCGACAATGAGGAAGCCTACAAACAGAGCAGCGTGATCCCCCATTTGGTCAACCTTGAGCGGCCCTTGCTGCTGATGCACGGTATGGCAGATGACAATGTGCTGTTCACCCACAGCACCATGCTGATGTCCGAGCTGCAAACGTTGGGTAAATCCTTTGAACTGATGACCTATCCCGGTGCCAAGCATTCGATGCAAGAAGCCCATGTATCGATCCACCGGTTTCACACGTTGCTCGACTTCTTTGATCGCGAACTGTGACGTTGCACCACCCCTTGGGGCATGTTTAGACACCGCAACCAAACAGGCGTATGAAATTATCAGCGGTCCCCTGGCGTAGGGTTTCTACCGGTGTTTGACGCAATTCGGCGAGAAATTCAGCCGTATGAGCCACATAGGCTGGCTCATTCGTTTTACCGCGTTTTGGTACCGGCGCGAGCCACGGCGAATCGGTTTCGATCAGCAGCCTGTCCGCTGGCACTTTGGCGGCCACATCACGGACGTTTGCAGCATTCTTAAACGTCACGATGCCCGAAATGGACACATAAAACCCTTGATCTAGGGCTTCCTTTGCCATCGACCAAGACTCAGTAAAGCAGTGAAGTACCCCTTTGACACCTCTGTGGGCCTGCAACAAGTCCAAGGTATCTTTCTCTGCCTGTCGTGTATGCACAACCACTGGCATATCGTGGCGAATCCCCAGATCAAGCTGCAGCGCGAAGGCTTCGCGCTGCCGGGCCTGAGCGCTGGCGTCGTCGGCATGCAGGTAATCCAGCCCAGTCTCGCCCACCGCGACCACACGTTCGTAGGCAAGTTCTGCCTCGATCCATTCCAGGTTGCCCTCCGCCGCGTCGGGGTGAACACCGGCAGTGGCCCAGATGTCGGCATGACGGGTGGCCAGCGATTTCACGGCGGAGAAACCCGCCTCATCGACACTGATACACAAACAGGTGGTTACGCCGGCTTCTCTTGCTCTACCAATCGCCTCTTCCGGGTCGTCCAGATAATTCAGATGACAATGAGAGTCGATCAGCATGGTAGTACTCCGAAGGGTGAAACGTGGGTCTATCGATTCGTTTGGCGTTGCCGCTGTTGGTGCGCCGTCAGCTGCTGCCACAGGTGGAACAGACGCTCCAGGGCCAAGCGTACATTCGTAGAGTTTGATGTTTCTATCATACGCCGGGTTTCATTCAACTCGTCGGCAAAAGCTAGAGAAGCGCGATCGGCTTGGTCTTGTTGCCTTTGAATCAACAGGCGATACCAGCCCCCTAATATCCGGCTTGTGCCCATATCGATGAATTGATCCACATGCGGCCCAAGCTGCTGAGCTCGTGCAATTTCGTCGAGCAGGATATCCAAATCCAGCTCGGCAAATTGTTCAAGCATGGTGATGGGCGCATAGCCCGCTTGGGCAAACCGTTCCTCAGAAAATGCAACTCCTTGGGTTTGCAGCCAATCTTGAGCTTGCTGAGTATCCGCAGACACCTGGAGGTATTGGCAGCGACTGCGAATGGTGGGCAACAGTCGGCTCCAGTAAGGAGTACACAGCAGAATGTGGGTGTTTCTTGGCGGTTCTTCTAACGTTTTCAGCAAGGTATTCGCCGCATTGACATTGAGCAGATGGGCATCGAAAACCGCCGCCACCTTACGTTTAGCCATTTGCGGTGTTTGCACCGCGAACGCATTCAGCGCCCGCACCTGATCGATTTTGATCATGGCTCCATCCGGTGCGACCCAACGAAAATCCGGGTGCGCAATCTCTTCTGGTTCTTTATCTGAATCGACGCCGAGTAACTGCATTGAGGCCCTGGCCAGTAACGAGTACCCGCCCCACCCTTCCGGGCAAGAGATACCAATAGCCGCAGGCAGACGGTCCTGCTTCAACCTCGCAGAGAGATCCGCAAGCAGCGCGTCGTGCCAGGGATACGGATCAACCACTGCCAGCTAGCCGAATAAATTCATGGATTTTCCCACGGACAGCCGCCTGTACTTCTTGCAGTGGGTTTCCCGCATCGATGATTTCGAAACGCGCATGCTCCTTGGCTCGGTCCAAATAGCCTTGGCGCACGCGAAGGAAAAAGTCTTGGCGCTCGACTTCCATGCGGTCTTTTTCTCGTGTTGCGATGCGTTGCTCGGCAATATCAGGGGCAACATCGAGATAAAGCGTGATATCGGGTTGCAGGTCACCCTGAACCCAAGATTCCAATACCGCCAATTTTTTCAGATCAAGCTTACGGCCGTAGCCCTGATAGGCGAAGGTCGCGTCGGTGAAACGATCACAAACCACCCATTGGCCTTTGGCTAACGCNGGNCGAATCACGTGACTGAGGTGCTGAGCTCGCGCCGCAAACACAAGGAGCAACTCTGTGACGCCATCCACGCTCTCATCCCACTTGTGCAACATGGCATCACGCAGGGCTTCGGCCATGGGCGTGCCACCAGGCTCCCGAGTACGAACAAAGTCGATACCGGCCTCGGTCAGGGTCTCGCAGACGGTATCCACATTGGTGGACTTGCCAGCGCCTTCGGAGCCTTCCAATGTGATAAACCGTCCGCTCATGAGCCGCCCTTGGAGAGTTGATACCGCCTCACGGCAGCGTTGTGTTCTTTAAGAGTACGCGAAAACTGACTGGACCCATCACCTCGAGCAACAAAGTACAAATAATCCCCTGCCGCTGGATGCAGCGCGGCTTCAATGGAGGCCAATGATGGCAGCGCGATGGGTGTTGGCGGCAAACCGCGGTAGCGATAGGTATTGAAGGGTGAATCAACCCTCAGATCCCGTCGCCGGATGTCACCGTCAAAACTTTCACCTAGGGCATAAATGACCGTTGGGTCGGTTTGCAGTTTCATATTCTTTTTCAGCCGCAGGTGAAACACTTGACTGATCTGAGCACGGTCCGACAGACCATCGCTTTCTTTTTCGATGATCGACGCCAGCACCAAGGCCTGCTCGGGGCTGTCGAGTCCAAGATTTGGCCCACGATTCTGCCAAGCCTTCGTCAGGTGCTCAATCATGGCATCGTGGGCGCGCTGTAACACACTAAGGTCTGAGGCCCCTTGCGGCACGAAATAGGTTTCAGGGAAAAATGCGCCTTCGACGAAGGGCAACTGCAGATCCAGCTCGTCGGCCAAACCCGCGAGACCTGTGGATTGGTGACTCAGCGCAGCTTCGTTGGCCAGTAGTGCCATGACGGTTCGCATGTTTAGACCCTCAGGCAGTCGAATCGCGTGTTGCTCAACCTTGCCGCTGGACAAAAACGCCAGCAGTTCCGCTGCCGAAAGATTTGCCGGGAGCTGATAGTTTCCCGCCTGCAGCCCTCGATCCAGATCGTGCAGACGCGCGTAGAGGCTGAATAACAGGCGGTTTTCAATCACGCCGCGCCGTTCCAACTCGGTGGCAATTTGGTTCAATGACGCGCCTTGAGGCACCTCGAATGCTGACGCAGGATAACTGCCCCCNCGCTGGGGCCAGTGCTCCAACACGTAATAGGCTGACCCAGCGAGTGCGATGACCAGCGCTCCGATCAGAGCGACCCGCAGGGAGACATACTTCCTGATGGNGGCGTTAGTGCTGGGCTGCGCCATAATCGAGGGCGAATACTCTTAAATTTTACCGAATATCAAGGTTCCATTGGTGCCACCAAACCCGAAGGANTTACTCGCAGCGGCGTTGANATCTGCATCTCGAGCTTCATTCGGCACGTAATCCAGATCACACCCTTCGCCCGGGTTGTCGAGATTGATGGTCGGCGCAATGATCTGTTCCTGCAACGACTTGAGNGTAAAGATNGCCTCTACCGCACCGGCGGCTCCCAGCAAATGGCCAATCATNGACTTCGTGGAGCTCACCATGAGNTTGGTGTCTTCGCCAAAAATCGACTTNACGCCCTTGGTTTCTGCGACGTCACCNAGTGGGGTCGAGGTACCGTGAGCATTGAGNTAACCCACCTCTTCCGGATTCAGACCCGCATCGTTTAACGCATTGCGCATGGCTGCGGCACCGCCCTCGCCGTTTTCTGCAGGACCGGTGATGTGGAATGCGTCAGCACTCATGCCGAAGCCCAACACCTCACCGTAAATCTGCGCCCCGCGCGCCTTCGCGCGCTCGTACTCTTCCAGCACCAGCACACCCGCGCCTTCACCCAGAACAAAGCCGTCTCGGTCTTGGTCCCAAGGCCGGCTGGCTTTTTCAGGTTCGTCGTTGCGGCCGGACAACGCCCGCATCGACGCAAATCCAGCCACCGTTATCGGCGATGTCGCGGCTTCTGCGCCGCCCACCACCATCACATCNGCATCGCCGTACTGNATCATTCGNGCNCCAAAGCCGATGTTATGAGTACCCGTTGTACANGCNGTCACTACAGCGANGTTTGGCCCTTTGAAGCCGTATTCAATGGACACATTGCCTGAAATCATATTGATCACGACCCCAGGNACAAAAAACGGGGACACTCGTCTGGGGCCACTCTTTTGCAATGTGCTNTGAGTACTNTCGATGGTNTTGATGCCGCCAATACCTGAGCCNATGGCAACGCCGATACGGTCNGCATCACTTGGATGCGATTCTAGGCCTGCATCNCNGATAGCCTGGGAAGCNGCAGCNATACCCAGTTGAATGAAATCATCNATGCGTCGAGCTTCCTTGGGATTCATGTAGGGCGAGATATCAAANTCCCGCACGCTACCNGAGATCTTCACCGCAAAATCGGTGGTATCGAAGGA
Source organism: Gammaproteobacteria bacterium (assembly GCA_002704225.1). Taxonomy (GTDB): domain Bacteria; phylum Pseudomonadota; class Gammaproteobacteria; order Pseudomonadales; family Azotimanducaceae; genus UBA4421. Next base: position 41,648 of record PAFU01000019.1, read on the forward strand.
TTCGTTAAGTTTGATNCCGCTTTCACCGGCAACGGCGGCTTTCCAAGAATCCTCNACGGTGTGGCCAATCGGGCTGATCATCCCCATTCCCGTGACGACTACTCTTCTTTGNGTCATATTCAATCATCCAGATTGTGGCTTNTTCAGATTCAAGTGTGCCGCGCAGCAGAAGCACGGAATCTGTTGTCTTCAGGTGCACATATTATACGGGGCAACGAAAAAAGGGGCATTCACGCCCCTTTTTTGTCAAAACTTTTCAGTCAAACCAGCATTCTTNAAGTTTTGCGGGGCGCCCTCGTCCCCACCAGCTGCCTATTGGTGGGCAAGAATGTAGTCGATCGCCTCTTTTACGGTCGTGATCTTCTCAGCTTCTTCGTCTGGAATTTCGGTCTCAAACTCTTCTTCAAGAGCCATCACCAATTCGACAGTATCCAGCGAATCGGCACCTAAATCCTCGACAAAGGACGCGTCGCTTTGGACTTCATCTTCTTTGACACCAAGCTGCTCGCAGATCAGCTTTCTAACTCGTTCTTCAATATTACTCATGCGGCTGTTTACTCCCTCAGTAGTGTTGGGCGCGAAGCGAACGGCATTCTATAGAGGCCCAATACCCAATTCAAGCGAACTATCCCACGTAAACCAATGCATTTTTCACCGGCGTCATTAGCCATTATCGCGTTGATTTTGCGCCGTTTATCTTCGGAACTCTATGTTAGCCAAACAACAAGCCACCATTGACCTGCAAGGTCTGGCCTGTGATGTAGCCCGCAGACTCTGAACACAGAAAACTCACCGTCGCTGCAATCTCGTCCGCTTCGCCCATACGGCCCAATGGAATGCGATCTAGCATGATTTTGGTTTGATCCTCGGTCAGCGCTCCTGTCATATCCGTTGCGATAAAACCCGGTGCCACCGCGTTTACCGTTACGCCTCTGGAGGCTACTTCCATGGCTAAGGAACGTGTGAACCCCTCAAGGCCGGCTTTACTCGCAACATAGTTGCCCTGACCCGGGTTACCCAACCGGCCAACCACAGAGCCAACGTTAATGATTCTGCCCCAGCGCGCCTTCAACATGCCTCGAAGCACAGGTTTGGTTACACGGAACGCACCAGACAAATTGGTGTCTATGACGTCAGACCATTCTGACTCGGACATACGCATCAACAGATTGTCCTTGGTGATCCCAGCGTTGTTGACCAGAACCAGCGGGGCAGAAGCAATCTCAGCCACTCGCGAGATCACCGCAGCAACGGAATCGGCATCACTGATATCAAGCTTCACGCCCGCGCCTTGATCGCCTAAGCGCTGGTCGATGGATTCGGCTCCCGCATCTGACGTCGCGGTTCCCACCACGAAAAATCCATCAGCAGTCAATTGCGCCGCAATCGCTGCACCAATTCCCCGACTGGCCCCTGTGACCAACGCTGTTTTTTGATCCGACATCTGAACCCGTACTCCTAACTGCTATCTGTGTTGAGAATTTAAAAGCCACGCCTATTGTCGAAATGGGCGCATCTTGATCCTTTTACAGCGCCTGCGCTGCCTCGATACCATCTGCGGTGGACAACCCGACTGTAGGCGTCCCGCGAGAAATTCGCTTGACCAAGCCCGCCAAAACGTTGCCAGGACCGCATTCAACGAACTGGGCAACGCCTGCACCCAACAGCGCGCTTACACAGGTGGTCCAGCGAACTGGAGAATACAACTGCTCCACCAATAAGCGGCGCATCTCATCAACAGAATCAGCCACTTGGCCGTGTACGTTTTGGTAAACCGGGATCTTGGGCAGCGTTAACTCAATGGCCGATAACGCCTCGGAAAAATCATTTGCCGCACGCTCCATTAAACGCGAGTGAAAGGGGCCACTCACATCAAGAGGCACGGCACGCTTTGCACCAGCGGCCTTACACGCGTCAATTGCCGCATGCACCGCATCGGTTTCGCCTGCGATGACCACCTGTCCTGGCGCATTATAATTTGCCGCGCTGACCTCGCCCGCTACTTGATCGCAGCATTGAGCGATGGCCTCATCATCCAAACCAAGTACAGCAGCCATCGTGCCCTGACCGTTGGGCACTGCGGCCTGCATCAACTCACCACGCTTACGCACCAGAGCCACGCCATCGGCAAAACTCATGGCGCCAGCACAGACCAAGGCCGAGTATTCGCCTAGGCTATGGCCTGCCATCATGGCGACCTTCTCATGGGCTCCAGGCCACAAATCCCATAGCGCAACGCTAGCGGTGAGCAATGCGGGCTGAGTATTTTCTGTTTGGCCCAAAACCTCACTAGGGCCTTGTTCGGTCATGGCCCAAAGATCGAAGCCCACAACATCGGACGCCTCGGCAAAACGCAACTTGATCGACGCATGATTCGCAGCCAGTTCGCTTAACATTCCGACGGATTGTGCTCCCTGACCGGGGAAAATTGCGGCTATCTTTTCTGCATCACTCATGTCTTCATCATTCCTTCGTTGTGGACGCTATTCCGTGACTCTACTTTGTTTTTCAATTGGCTTTTTCAGTTGGGTTTTCAATTGTTTTGATCAGGCCGCTCGATTGGTTTGTTCTCATCAACGGGTTAGCTGGCCAGCGACGTTTCGCATACCCGCTGCATATCCCCCTTTATATAGTCCCGACCCTGCAGCAGCGCATGTAAAAAGCCCCGCTCTGATGCGCCGCCATGGCTCTTCACAACAATACCGTTCAACCCGGCGAGCAGTGCACCATTGTAACGGTCTGGGTCGATACGGGTGGTGAGATTTTGCAGTTCGTCGTCGATACTCGGTAACTGAGCCAATTGGCTCCGCAGATAAGAGGCCATACTTTCGATTGTCTTGAGAACAAGATTGCCAGCGTAGCCATCGCAGACGATGACATCGGCGCGACCCGAAAACAGCTCGCTCGGCTCGATGAAGCCCACCGAATGAAGGGTATGATCGGCCTCAATCAATCGGGCTGCCGCGTTGACAACGGACGTCCCTTTACCGGCCTCGCTGCCTATATTGAGCAAGGCAACTCGGGGAGCGCCGTTTTCTGACGGGGATTGATGCGCGCCCTGCAGCGCAACGCCCAAGCGTGCAAACTGTTGCAATAGCTCAGGAGAGCAGCGAACGTTCGCCCCCAGATCCAACATATAGAATTGACCCTTAGGGCCCTGAAAAGCCTTGGCGATGGCAGGCCGACGTATGGCTTGCATGGTACCAATGCAAGAACGACCCAGAACCATAATCGCCTTGGTATCTGCTGAACTGACCAGCGCATCCGCACGCCCTTCCGCCAGCAAGTTCATAGCAAGGGCCAGCGAGGAGTCGCTGGCGTGCTTTAGCAGCGTACGAGGCGTTTCTAAACCCGTAAGGACTTTGGAACAAAAGAGGATATTTGCGCCACGATCGCGCAGGCGATCTACAACAGTCGAGTCGAGTCGCCCCTGTTCGCCGACCAAAACCAGTTCTTCGGGAGCAGGGTACTCCATGCAGGCTCGAAGGTTTCGGTGTCCCGAACCCTCGCCGCCCATTAAGTCCACCGCGATCTTCATCTCCGGTTCAACCGTCTAAGCCGTTGAGGGGATGTGTCGTGGAATGATCACCCATCGAAAGGCAGGCCCACCCGAATGGGACACACCCAGGGGCATCCGCAGGGATGCCATCGACAAACAGACTAGCCTTTATCAGGCATTACCTGCTTGCCACGGTAAAAACCATCAGCGCTTACGTGATGTCGACGGTGGGTTTCACCGGATGTGCTTTCAACGGACAGTGCGGGGTTGCTCAACGAATCGTGAGAGCGTCGCTGACCTCGGCGAGACCGTGTCACCTTGCTTTTCTGTACTGCCATTTCAAATTGTCCTTAATCTACAAGCGTTCATTCATGGGTCGCTATCGCGGCCCTTTCCCCTTATGCAGCCCAAAGGAGCGCCTGCATAAGTGTATTCTTCGTCGATGGCCAGCGCTAAGATTTATCCTCGCCGCCGGCTTCCATCGCGTCTTTCAGCCCAGCAAACGGATACCGTCTCGTTTCATCGACGTCGGTTTCTGGCTCTGCTTCTTTATCTATTCCTTTACCGTCTATGCCGTAATCCATTGACGGCATATGAGGGCAATCATCATCTATACATACCCTATCGGGTAGCGCGAGCAAAAGCTCATCCTCGACTAACTCAACCACGTTCACATTCGGGCTCGACACCACGACAACATCAGTCCCCGGCGCAACCGAATCCCAGTTGTCGGCTTGCGCTTCGCTAAACGCGATCAACGCAGTAAATGTCGCATCAACCTGTCTAGACACCGTTTCTTCGCAGCGATGGCATCCTAATCTCACCTGAGTCACCACGTGGCCTTCCACCACCGTCCGACCCAGGTCATCGAGTCCAAAGGTCAACTCAGTGGACACCATGTCCGATGCGCCACACACTTGCGTAAAACGGGGCAAGGATGCGGGGTCCAATTGGCGTGATACCACCGCTTGTTGCTGTGCCAATGAGCGGTAAGTAGACGACCCTGAAACTTGGGAGTTCATGGCGGCGCAACTATAGGTACCTCTTCACAGTGTGTAAAGTACCTCCGCTCCAGAAAAGCGTCTTTGCGACAGCTCAAGGTCCTGATTTGTTTCATAAATACTCAGTGCCCTCTGATTTGGAACAGATTGGCCCCTCACAAACACCCTAAGAGATAACTGCAATGCCTACCCCCTTGATTTTGGGTTCGTCTTCTCGCTATCGAGCGACCGCATTACGGACACTGGGCCTCGAGTTCCAGCAACTGTCCCCGGACGTCGATGAAAGCCCGCGAAAAGGAGAACAGCCCGACGCTTTGGCCCTAAGACTGGCTCAGGATAAAGCCCGCTATCTGGCCCAGCGGCATCCGGGAGCCGTGGTCATCGGCAGCGACCAAGTCGGATCCTGCGAGCAGCGGCTGCTGACCAAACCGGGTACCCAAGCCAACGCCATACGGTCATTACAGCAATGCAGCGGTCAACTCGCCACATTTTACACCGCGCTTGCACTTGCTCGATCGGCACCTGATGGAAAAATCGAAATCACCGGCGACATCAGCGTGACCGAGCTAAAATTTCGCACGCTCAATGCCGAACAAATCGCGTTCTATGTTAAGCAAGACATGCCGATTGACACGGCTGGCGCATTTAAAGTCGAAGGGTTAGGGATCAGTCTTTTCGACTCTGTGCGTGCTGAAGACCCCAGCGCACTGATCGGCCTCCCTCTGATCGCATTGACTACCCGTTTGAAAGACTTTGGAATCGACCCGCTGACCGCTCGCAAGGGTCCTTGAGACTCGTGGATTACGGTTTCAATTCGGTCCAAATGCTCGCCATCGTAGGCTCAAGCGGCGCGGAAACGTCCAGTTTGTCGCCGCCTATGGGCACAACCAGTCTCGAGGCGTGTAAGCACAAACGCGCCACTTCCTTTGGCCCCGATGCACCACCGTATTTGGTATCGCCCAAAATCGGGTGCCCTTGGGATTGTGCATGCACCCTTATCTGATGAGTGCGCCCGGTATGCAACGCCGCTTGCAGCAGGGTCGCATGCTCTCCCGCTTCCAAGATCTGGAAGTCCGTTCGCGCGACTTGGCCCTTCGCGTCAACGCGCACTCGGCGTTCGCCCCAATCCGTCTCATACCGAAGCAGGCGGTCTTGGATCGTTCGCGTCTTGGTTGGCCATCGGCCTTGAGCGATGAGCGTATATTTTTTCTTAACCGTTCGTTCTCTGAATGCCGCCTGCACTTCTTTTAGCACGCCGCGTTTCTTGCAAAGTAGCAGACACCCTGAGGTATCTCGATCCAACCGGTGAGCCAACTCGATACGCGGCTGACCGCGAATCACCCGCAGCATCTCCACTACACCACTCGTTATTGAACTCCCTCCATGCACCGCGAAGCCATACGGTTTATTGATCGCGATAAAATCCTTGTCCTCGAGCAGAATGCTCGCCTCAAGCAGTTGCTCAGTTTCATCGTTCAATTGAACCGGTGCTTCTGCACGGGTTGCGACCGGGGGAATGCGAACACGATCCTGCGCTTTCAGTCGATAGGTTTGCTTAACCCGACCACTGTTCACCCGAACTTCACCTTTGCGGAGAATGGAATAAATTTTCTGTTTGGGTACGCCTTTCAGCCGGCGCATCAGAAAATTATCGATGCGTTGGCCTACATCGTTTTCATCCTCAATGTCGATAAAGGTCACGCCCATTAATCGAGGCCACCGAAAGAAAAAATCAAAGGTTTGAAGGGCTTAGCAATCACTGTTAACATCCGTCCGCTGTTTGAGGTCAATCTTGTCGTCACCTCGGGTGACGCGCTGGCTCAAAACGCATGGTACTCGAAAGCTGGAACATATGTGGTGGCACATGGTTCGAAGTCACCTTCGCAGGCCGTTAGAGACAGGTTCGTTCGAGAATCTGCGCAGATAAGTTCGAAGCTGGTGCCTGAAATCAGGCGGCAGCTTACCGGGGAAGGACCAACGTCGCTTAAATGCTGTATCGCTTTAAGACGACACCGAGTTCGCCGAAAACCTTAGGGTTTACAAGAGCGAACAAGAGCATGGGCGTTAGCCCACTGATATTGCCGACAGCGCTGTGGATCAAAGCTCGTGCTTTAGCCAAGCGCTCCGGGGAAGCAAAACTCGACGGTTGGCGCGTTAAGACGCCAATCGCCCATAGCGACTTCGACCGCCGACCAGGAATCGGTTCCGCTGACATTCAGTGGCGAGTTGCAACACCGACAGGCTGACGCAGCCTGTCGAGTTTGGTAACGAAAAATTAATTTAGACGCACAAGAGGCGATTTCGGGCGCATTTGCCATTGCCTGATTGAACATAAGCTAAGGGATCAGTGCAGCACGAGGGAAAGAACGGCCCTATTTCATTAGGTAGTTCACTTCAAACGTGCAGCACGAGGTCACGAGATAGCGGTTGATACCGCATAGAAAATCAGAAGTCGTTGGCGAGTAATTGGGTTCATCCTAGATTCGCAAGCCAAGGGCGCGTAACACGACTCACCCGATCGGCCTAGGTCCTTCGGCAAGCCAGTAACGACAGGAAAATAGTCAGAAAATATAAGATACCTGAAGGCAACGTATACCCAGCGAGATTTCTAAACCTCCTTGGATGCAAAGATGCCGGAAGAGCTTGGCTAAAGCAGTATGTAAGGCCCTCCGCTTTCCCATGATTATGGTTTCTTATTGGACTGCGCTCCTGGACTGATCGCGAAGCTTTGTAGCCCTCCTGAAGCGTCCTTTGAATACGACACGAGCCCCGGCAAGCCAACATCGGCCGGCTCCGTCGCTTAGGACATAACATGAAAAGAATGCTGATTAACGCCACCCAATCTGAAGAAGTTCGGATTGCACTGGTAGACGGCCAAAAACTTTACGACCTCGACATTGAAAACAGTGCCCGCGAACAAAAGAAAGCGAGCATCTACAAAGCAAAAATCACCCGGGTTGAACCCAGTTTGGAAGCCGCCTTTGTCGACTTCGGCTCAGAGCGCCATGGGTTTTTGCCGCTAAAAGAAATTTCCCGAAATTACTTCAAAAAGGGCGCAAGCCAACGTGCACCGATCCAAGAACTCGTCCGCGAGGGCCAGGAAATTCTGGTTCAGGTAGAAAAAGAAGAACGCGGTAACAAAGGCGCGGCGCTCACCACGTTTTTGAGCTTAGCCGGTCGATACATGGTGTTGATGCCGAACAACCCCCGGGCTGGCGGAATCTCGCGTCGCATTGAAGGCGAAGAGCGAGATCAACTGCGTAGCGCCATGTCGCAGATGGAAATTCCTGAAGGCATGGGCGTTATCGTCAGAACCGCCGGTGTCGGTCGAAGCGCCGAAGAATTGAATTGGGATCTGAACTATCTGCTGCAAGTCTGGCAGGCCATTCAAACCGCCGAAAACGATGAGCCCACTCCTTCCCTGCTGTACCAAGAAAACAGCGCGGTACTGCGAACCATCCGAGACAATCTTCGGGCTGATGTTGGCGAGGTGTTGGTTGAAGGTGACGCCGCCTATGCTGAAGCCTCTGCATTTATCGCGCAGGTCATGCCGAACTATTCGTCTAAACTCAAGGCATACAGCGATGCGATTCCACTGTTCAGCAGATACCAAATTGAAAGCCAGATTGAGACAGCGTTTGAGCACACGGTAAAACTGCCATCTGGCGGCAGCATCGTCATCGATCCGACGGAAGCATTGGTTTCTATCGACATCAACTCGGCCCGCGCCACCAAGGGTCATGACATTGAAGAAACCGCCACCAATACCAACTTAGAAGCGGCCGACGAAATTGCCCGGCAGCTACGTATTCGCGACATCGGCGGCCTCGTGGTTATCGATTTCATCGATATGATCAATCCAGCAAATCAACGCGCCGTCGAGACAAGAATGCGCAACGCGCTCGAGTCAGATCGTGCACGCATCCAAACCGGACGTATTTCCCGTTTCGGTCTAATGGAAATGAGTCGGCAACGCCTGCGCCCCTCACTGGAGGAGATCAGCACCGGCTTATGTCCACGCTGCAATGGCCAAGGTCGTATTCGAGACACCCGTTCGCTGGCCTTGGCGATTTTGCGCGTCATGGAAGAGGAATCACTGAAGGAACGCAGTGCGGTCATTCGTGTGCAAGTACCACTGGCGATCGGCGCCTTTTTGTTGAACGAAAAGCGCAGTGATCTTGCCGATATCGAGAGCCGTACCGGTACGCATATCGTCATTATCCCGAACATGAATCTGGAAACACCCCACTACTTGGTTGAGCGATTGCGCAGCGATCAGGCGGAAAGCGAGGGCGATATTCCAAGCCATACGCTATCTGATCTGGCCAATCACGCACAGCAGCAGGAAATGCCAGTGGAAACTCAGGCTCCGGCTAAACGCGAAGCAGCAGTGAAACCCCAGTTGGCTGCACCACCGCCAGCACCCGCACCAACGGTGGCGACAGAACAAACCAAGGAGAAGACAACACCTAAGCCCAGCAAGCCCGGTTTTTTCTCGCGCTTGATGACTGCCTTGTTCTCCGATGAGCCCGTCGTTGAAGAGAAACCGAAACGCGACCGGGGCCAATCAAACCGTAACCGCAGCCGAAACAAAAGTGACGAAGACCGCAGGGGGCGAAACCGTAACCGAAACAACGGTGACGCCCGTCGCGATCGCGAAGATCGCCAGGAAAAAAGCCAAGAGCGATCAAAAGACCGTGCAAAGTCTGAACGTGATGCAAAGCTTGAAGAGGCGCAACAGCAAAACGCTGACGTTAACGAAAAGTCGGATTCCGGCGACGAGAAGCGCAACAGACGTAAGCCACGACGCGAGGACCGACGACGACGTAGCAAGGAGGATGGCGAGCAGGCGTCCTCCAACATCAGCCAGACCGAATCGACTGACGAGGCATTTGTTGCTGTCGATCCAGAGCAACGCCAGCCTTCTGCAGAGGCGCTAGCCAACAGCAAGCGTCAGCCGAAGCGTGACCGCAGCGTTCAACGTCCGCAAGAAGCGAGGCCACCTAGAGCCGCAGCGACCAACACGACGGTCATTGTTGAGGAAGCTCCGGCCAAGCCCAGCGCACCGGCAGAAAGACCAGCCCGACGTACCGGCAGAGCAAGTAACGACCCGCGCAACCGAAACAAAGCCACGAAACCTGAGGCCGTCGAAGAGACCACCGTTGAGTCCGTGATCGAGACGCCGGCTGAAATACCACCCGAGCGTGACGCTACAGCCCAACCAAATACGGTCGACACAGGCACTTTGGCCCCAGAACCAACCTCTGAGTCCCCAGTGATTGAAGACGCTTCATCAGTGGCAGAACCTTCAGCGATAGAAGAGCCTTCAGCGATGGAAGAGCCTTCAGCGGCAGACGAGCCCTTGGCGGTCGAAGAGGCTTCAGCAGCAGAAACCCCAGTATCTGAGGTTCCAGAGACAAAAGCTGGGGTAGCACCTGAAACAGAAGCTGCCGCCGAACCAGAGGCAGAAGCTACGGTTGAAGAACCGGCAGAAGAGGAAGCGCCTGCGGTAAAGGAAGCGCCTGCCAAACCGAGCAGACCCGTTAGAGCATCGAACGACCCTCGCGAAGTGAAGCGTCGGGAACGAGAAGCCGCTCTACGAGCTCAAGGAGTATCCATAGCCAGCGGTTCCGACCGTCAGGATAAAACGGATGGCTCAGGTTCCAGTTCTACCTGAAACGTATCGGACACACTGC
>PAFU01000032.1 GCA_002704225.1 Gammaproteobacteria bacterium
CCTCCAACGCGAGCAGCTCTAGGGATTCGAGAAGCAAGCGACCGAGAAAATGGTGGCCAGAGACAGAATCGAACTGTCGACACGAGGATTTTCAATCCTCTGCTCTACCAACTGAGCTATCTGGCCAAGGAGATCTTTACTGACTGAGGTTGTTCCTCAACGAGGCGCGTATTAAAGCGATGTGACCGCCCAGCGTCAACTCTCTATTGGTGGTCGATACCCTTCGGGCAGGTCAGTAGGCTCGCTTGCGAAGTATCGCCACATCTGCTCGCTGAGATATTTGCGAGTCTCCGGATCGATCAAACTCAGATGTTTTTCATTGATCAGCATAGTTTGCAGCGCCTGCCATTCTTGCCACGCCTGGGCGGAAACTTCATTAAAGATCCGCTCGCCCATGGGACCAGGCAGCGGTGGTTGCTCCAGTCCCGGAAGTTCTTTTTGATATCGGCTGCAGTTCAGGGTGCGTGTCATTAGAGCAACGAAATGGCGATAGAGGGCCCAGTGTAGCGCGTTGTATCGGTTTCTGCTGGCGGCTTGATCACCCGTGCAACAGTTTCAGCGCTGCTGCAGAAAGCCCGATCGCTTCCTCGCGTTCGGTGAGTTGAGTGAGTTGAACCCATCGCTGGGTGCTTTCCTGCACCATCATCGGCGGCGCTTTTTTCAGATCAATGTAGATGGGCTCGATATCCAAGTGAAAGTGGCTGAATGTGTGGCGAAAGCCTTCCTTGTATTGAATCTGGGTAATGTCACTGTCGCGAACCCCTTGGCTGTTCAAAAATGTCTCGACAGAGGTTTCTGCGCTGCGTTCTGGCGGATTCCACAAGCCGCCCCAAATTCCCTGCTGGGGACGTTGTTCCAAAAGCACATTGCCCTCCGGAACACGCAGCACGAAGAAACGTGCTTGGCGTACCGGTTTGGGTGCAGTGGATTTCTTAGTGGGTAGTTCGCTGACTCTCTGTTCTCTGAGTGCTTGGCAACGTTTTTTCAGTGGACAGGCGTCGCAATCGGGTCTGCTGCGCACGCAGAGTGTCGCACCGAGATCCATGATTGCTTGGGTATAGTCGGCAACTCGCCGCGTCGGCGTGTGTTCGTCGGCGCGCTGCCACAATACTTTGCTGACAGCCGCACCGCTGTAGTGACCTTCGATCGCATGGAAGCGCGCGAGCACACGTTTCACGTTGCCGTCCAAAATAACACCGCGCTGCTGCATGGCGATGGCGCGTATGGCACCTGCTGTGGAAGGACCAATGCCGGGTAGTGACTCCAGCTGTAGTTGGTCATCGGGTAAGTGGCCGTTGTGCTCGGTGACGATGCACCGTGCGGCTTTGTGCAGATTGCGGCCTCGGGCGTAGTAGCCTAGGCCGGTCCAAAGATGCAGCACCTCGTCGATGTCAGCGTTGGCAAGGCTGGTTACATCGGGAAAGCGCTGCATAAAGCGCCGGTAATACTGAATAACCGTTGCAACCTGGGTTTGTTGCAACATGATTTCGGATACCCAAACCCGATAGGGGTTGATATCGGTTTGCCAGGGAAGATCCTTACGCCCGTGTACGTCAAACCAGGCGAGCAGACTGTCGGCAAACCAATTCATCCATCATTCTGGGCCGATCAATTGAACAAATTCAACAGTTGCTTAGCGTTCTCTTTCAGGTTGTCAGGAATCTTGTCCTCGAGGGCTTCCCGTAATTTTTTTTCCGCTTCGTCCCGCAGCAAGCGTTTGCCTTCTCGTTTCATTAAATCGCCGAAGATGGAGATCGCCTGTTTGGTATCTGGGCCGCAGTCGGGTTCTTCCGCAGTGCCTTTGCAGTAAAAGGGCAGCGGCAGGTCGACGAGCAGTGGATCGACGCGAATGAGCTGGTTTCCAGTGGCCTTGGCAATAGTCACCGTGCCATTGAGGTCGATTTGGGTCGTGTCCTGCTCGAGTGTGCCTTTCAGGGCGAATATCATGTTGTCTAGCTGGCCCTGCATATCGACTTGTTCATTTAACATCGAGGCATCGACCTTGAGGGTTTGGTACCCCATGGCATCCGGCCACTCACTGGTGGGGTCTTTTTTGCCGCCCATGACGCTGATGGTCGAGATCGTTTCCTTAAGTTTCGAAATATTCACTTTGCCGTCTTCGGCCAACATAGCCGCGGTCAGTTTTCGATTCCTCAGTTCTATTGACACCTTGCTCTCAGGCCAGCTCAAGCTGTTGATGGTGAACTCAGCCGATGTGCAGTCCATTTTGCCGGAATAGGTGTTCAATAGATTTTCGGAATCTTTTGCAGAGACGCCATCCAGCTCTTGCAGCTCGCCTGAGCAGACGGCGGACAGCGGTTTACCGCTCCACCGGGTTTGCACCGTACTACTCAGTAGCTTGAGATCGGACAGGGTCGCGCCGGGGTTGTTCTGCGAGGTGTTCAGCTTGTAGATCATGTCACCGGTTATGTCGATCGGCGCGGAATTTTCTTGCACGGTGCTAGGTTCAGATCCTTCCAGCATCAAAATTTGTGCCTGAAACGGTGCGGGTTGACCCAGTACAAAGTTTTGCAGGGCAAAGCGTTGCATGCGAAAACCGGCATCTTTCAGTCGCACTTCGTCCATGATCAGGCTGCCCAGTGTCCAAGCATCTGGCGACTTGGTCAGTTCCGATAAGCTAAGTCCTACTCGCAGTTTGCCAATATGGATCTGGGTCTCGCCATCGCGCAGTTTGATGTTTGTAACAGCAACGCCAAGGCTGGGTACCCCCTGCCAATCTAGCTTGCCTTGAATATCGACTTGATAGCCGCTGGCGACGGTGAGCTGGGCTCCCAACTCTGATTTGAGTCGCTCGGAGTCGCTCAAAAAATAATTGATTGCTGCACCGAGCAGCATCAGCAAAATGAGAGCTGCAATAAAAAGTCTTTTTAGCATGACGAGCTCGTGAAGTGCCGGCAAAACGCCAGACGGAGTGACTGTGCCAAGTAATCTAGGGCGTTTTATTCCGTTCGGCAACGACGCCCAGTAGTGTTCGTTCACATTTTACGCATCGACCCTGGGATAGATGCATTACACTGGTTAAGTCGGACGTTTAAGGTACGAGCGAACGACTTCCCCAACCGCGAGGTTTGCATGGCTGTTGATACTTTCGATCCCCAACAATTTGACCCATCTTCGTCGAAGAGCTCGCTCGATACGGCCTTGGTCGACCGTGCGGTATCGTGTGCCTTGGCCCAGCCCAGTGCTGGGACAGAGCTGTCTCTGACGTCAGAGGAGGTGTTTGCGCTTGCACCATTGGTCGTTCATGCGGGGTGGCTCGATGCCGGTCAGGAATTAACCTCAGATAGCCTGGTTGCCTTGATCCGTCTGTTTACGCTGGGTGAAGGTCAGTTCTCAACATGGCAGGCCGGAGCGAAATCTGCGGTGGTGAAATTGGTTCGCGTCCTTAAGCAGCGTGGCGAGATGACGCCAGAGCTGACAAGGTGGATTAAGGCCAATACCGACAATCGCTTTTTGCCTCATGGTGATTTGATGGATCGGCTGTAGCGATCTGTTTTGGACCAATAAGGCGTACCGAGGGGCTTAATCTCTACATTTGTGGCCAAAGGCAGCTAAACTTCGCATGCTCTGTGCGCAGAGCGGTTCGTTGCGGCGAAGCGAATTTCCGAAAAAGTATTTCTAACGAAGAGAGAACAACGTGCGTCAGGCTTCTATCAATCGGGATACCACCGAAACCCAAATCAAACTCAGCATTAATCTTGACGGCATTGGCGCGAGTCATTTCGACACTGGACTGCCGTTTTTTGATCACATGCTTACCCAGATTGCCCGCCACGGCATGATCGATATTCATGTAGAAGCCACGGGTGATTTAGAGGTGGATGCCCATCATATGGTCGAAGATGTGGGCATCGTCCTTGGCCAGGCCTTGAACAAGGCGATTGGTGATAAAAGCGGACTGACGCGCTATGGCCACGCCTATGTGCCCTTGGACGAAGCCTTGTCCCGGGCAGTGGTCGATTTGTCTGGGCGTCCGGGTTTGCACTATCGCGTGGATTACACCCGAGCCCGGGTGGGTGATTTTGATGTCGATTTGTTGCGGGAATTTTTTCAGGGACTGGTGAACCACGCCATGATGACTCTGCATCTGGATAACCTCCTTGGCGATAACGCCCACCACCAGGCGGAAACGCTGTTCAAAGCCTTTGGACGTGCCCTGCGCATGGCGGTGGCGGAAGACGCTCGCATGTCAGGCATCGTGCCTTCCACAAAGGGCAGCCTCTAAGCGTGCTGCTTATTCCAGCGATTGATCTGAAGGAAGGTCAATGCGTTCGGCTGCGTCAGGGTCGCATGGATGACTCTACCGTTTTCTCCAGCGATCCCGTTGCCATGGCAACGCATTGGAAAGATCAAGGTGCTCGCCGTCTACATATCGTCGATTTGGATGGGGCTTTTGCTGGCATGCCACGTAATGGCGATCTGATTCGCGACATGGTGGCGGCCATGGGTGACGTGCCGGTGCAAGTTGGTGGCGGCATTCGCAGTGAAGAAATCATCGAAGCCTACCTTGCCGCTGGCGTTCAGGGTTTGATCTTGGGCACCCAGGCCATAAATGAGCCGGACTTTTTGCACGCGATGGCAAAGGCGTACCCGGGTAACATTATTTTGGGCTTGGATGCGCGCGGCGGTGTGGTCGCAACCGAAGGCTGGGATAAGGAAGCAGGCGTTACAGCACTGGATTTTGTCAGCGACCTGTCCGAGCTTCCTTTAGCCGGCATTGTTTATACCGACATAGACCGCGACGGCATGATGCAAGGTCTCAACGTGGAAGCCACCCTCGCCCTTGCCAAGGCCGCTGGGCTGCCGGTTATTGCTTCGGGAGGTGTGACGGAACTAGCAGATTTGCAGGTGTTAAAGGCAGCTTTTGCACAAAGCCCTGAATTGTTGATGGGCGCAATTACCGGGCGTGCAATCTATGAAGGGACGCTAGACGTCGCTGCAGGTCAGGCGTTGCTCGACGCCTAATCAGTCTGGAGTGCCGTCAGGGCGCTAACCGCTGCTGCGATCGCCCCGTTATCATCGTTCTCAACCAACTTGTCAGGTACGAGGCCCTCCTGGTCAAAAGATCGGCCCAGGGGGGTCAGATAGCGCGCTGTAGTGATTTTTAAGGCGCTGCCATTGGGGAGTGGTGGCAACAGGGTTTGCACGGTCCCCTTGGCAAAGGTCTGACTGCCAAGGATGGTTGCTCGGCCATGGTCTTGAAGTGCGCCGGCAATGATTTCTGCTGCGGACGCAGTACTGCCATTCACCAAAATAGCCAAAGGCAACTCGGGGAACGGTGTATCGCTGGTAGCGGTAAAGGCGCGGGAGGGCGCTTGATCCTCGGGCGTGCGATTGTCTTGGATCGTGACGACTGTTCCTGATGTCAGAAACAAATCCACAGTTCCTACCGCGCAGGTCAGCGTGCCGCCGGGGTTGCTCCGCAAGTCCAGAATTATTCCCTTCAGCGGGGCTTCGCTCACAGTACTTATGGCGCGCTGAATGTCGCTTGCCATCGCGTCATAGCACTGGGTTGCCCGAACATAGGCGACATTGTTTTCGGTCAATCGGATGTCAAGATATGCGCCGTCCAACGTCTGGCGCACCAAGGTCAGTTCGATATCGATGACCACGGGTTCGCCATTGGNGTGTCTCGCTCGCTGGGCGCGGCTCAAGACGAGGTTTACCCTGCTCCCTGCCGGTCCTCTAAGTTTGTCGATCACCTCGGTAAGCAATAAGCCTTGNATGGTGTTTCCATCGACGGCTTTGATTCGATCGCCGACCTGAACCACCGATGCCGCTGCTGGGGACTGCGGAATGATGCGAAGTACGGTGAACAAGTCTTGCCGCAAGCCGATCTCGATACCGATCCCAGCAAAGGTGCCTTCGGCGTTGGTCAGCAAACGTTGATAGGCTTCCGGACTGAGAAGTTCTGAGTAGTCGTCGAGCGTGCCAACCATGCCATTGATTGCGGCCCGTTCCAGTCCGTCTCGGTCGGGTTCGACAATATAGTGTTCGATGATCTGTTGAACTGCGCGCTCAAAACTGTCGATTGGTGCTGTGCGGATGCCAAACTGTTGATTCGCGGCGATGCCGGCGATAAAGGCCAAGAGCCCCCCAAGCAAGAGTGTACGGGTTCTCATTTAGCCAGCCATAACGTCGGATTTTCTATCGTCCCTTTGTGGCGCAATTCGAAATAGATGCCTGGCTCATAGCCACCACCGCTGTTGCCGGCGCGCGCCAACGCTTCACCGCCTTCTACCCAATCGCCAGGTTTTTTCAGCAGCGTGTCNGCGTGACCGTACAAACTCATGTAACCATCGCCGTGTTCGACTATGGTGATCAAACCAAAGCCGCGCAGCCAATCGCTAAACACAACCTGCCCCCGAAAGACAGCCGTTACCGTTGTACCAACCGCGCCAGCGAGATCGATGCCTCGCCACTGCAGATTCGTGCCCGCTCGGGTTTCGCCAAATTTATGTCGAATGTTTCCGTCAAGCGGCCTCGGCAGGGAACCCTTGGCTCTGGCAAATGCTTTGCCATCCAGCGCTGTAGACTGGGTCCGTAGTTCGTTGATCAGCTTACGCAGCCGTTCGCTGTCCGCCAGTAAGGCCGCTCGTTGATCGGCCTTGGTATTCCGCTGATCGGCGAGGGCTTGTATCGCTCTGCTGCGCTCGCGCCGCTGGCTCTTCAGTGCCTGGGATTGCTCTGTTAATGCTTGGGTTTGCCGAGTCTGCCTTTGCATCTGAAGATCTAGGCGCTGCTCAGTGTCTGTCAGTTGGGTGAGCTTCTCCCTGAAGCGCTGCATTTCCGCCATGCGCTGCTCGCTAAAATAACCGTGGTAGCGCATGAGTCGGTCGGCGTCGGCAGTCGAGTTCTGACTGAGTAACTGTTTTACAAAGTCGTCGCTTGATAACCGAGAGGCTGCTTGGAGGTGCGCGACGATTGCTGCCCGTTGTTCCCCGATCTCCCGGTGCAATCTGTTTCTCTCTTGCTCCAGCTCCATCACAGAACGGCGTATCGTTTTTAGCGACAGCTCGGACGCGCGACGCTCTTCACCAAGCCTGCCGATGGCTTGATCTTGGATTTTTATTTGCTGTTCTATTTCTGCGGTCTGCTTTTCTGCTTCTGTGAACCACTGCTCAAGAGCATTGAGTTGATCAACTATGACATCCAGCGCTTGCTTNGCTTCGGCGTCCACAAACGGCGCTGCCATGGCCGGGCCACTGCTAAGGGCGATTATGGCAGCCAGACCCAATCGAAAGATTCGGAGAAACGGTCGGCTCCGTAATGCCTNGGTCATATCAGGTTGGACTGATTAATGTGTTGCCTGTCATCTCTGGCGGAACCTCGAGTTGCATCAGGTCGAGCAGAGTAGGCGCAACATCACACAGGCTGCCGCCCGCCCTCAGATCTAGNGCATTTTCCCCTACGTAAACCAAGGGCACTAAATTGCTGGTATGCGCCGTATGCTCTTGGTTGCTACTAGGGTCCTGCATTTGTTCTACGTTGCCATGATCGGCGGTGACCAGCATATGTCCAGAGACGGCTTCGATGGCAGCCTCGAGGCGCGCGAGACAGGCGTCCAATGTTTCGACGGCCTTGATTGCGGGGCCGAGTTTGCCGCTGTGACCCACCATGTCGCCGTTGGCGTAATTGCACACGACCACGTCAAAGTCACCGCCTTGGATGGCTTCGACCAATTGATCCGTGACTTTTTTCGCGCTCATTTCCGGTTGCAGGTCGTAGGTCGCAACATTGGGTGAGGGAATCAGGATGCGTTTTTCGCCATCAAAGGGCTCTTCTCTGCCGCCGGAAAAAAAGAAGGTGACGTGGGCATACTTCTCGGTTTCTGCGATGCGCAACTGACGCTTGTTTTTGTTCTGCAAGTATTCGCCCAACGTGTTGTGCAGTTCTTCCGGCGCGAAAGCACAGGGCAGGGGAATGTTGTCTGCGTATCGGGTGAGGGTAGTGAAGCTTGCGGGCGCAACAAAGGAGCGTCTTTCGAATCCGGTAAAGCCTTCCTCGCTCATGGTGCGGGTGAGCTGTCGCGCTCGATCAGCACGAAAATTCATGAAGATCACGCTGTCTTTCGAACCGATACCCCGTGGTGCTTGCTCTGGGTTATGCAGAGCGGTGGGTTGGACGAATTCGTCGTTTTCTTCACGGTCGTATGCGGCTTGCAGGGCAAGGGTGGCGCTTTGTGCATGAAACGGTGCCTCCCCACGNGCCAATAGATTATAGGCTCTGGCTTGTCGATCCCAATTGTTGTCTCGATCCATGGCGAAATAACGGCCGCAAAGGCTGAGCACGCGACCGCACCCCAATTCATCAAACAANTCCTCGGCGGCTTGCAACGAGGCCATCGCGCTGCGCGGCGGGGTATCACGCCCGTCAAGAAAGGCGTGCAGGTAGACCTCTTGGACTCCGGCATTAGCTGCTGCACGAATCAAGGCAAAAATTTGGTCTTCGTGGCTATGAACTCCGCCGGGTGACAATAGACCCATGACATGCAGCGCTCCGTCGTTTTTGTGGACAGTGTCAAAGGCCTCGGTGAATGCTGGATTAGCAGCAAACTCGCCGGTCTCAATGGCGCGATTGATGCGCGTGAAGTCTTGGTAAACCACACGGCCTGAACCCAAGTTCATATGCCCGACTTCTGAGTTACCCATTTGCCCTGCCGGCAGGCCCACATCGAGACCAGANCCTGAAATCAGTGTGTGCGGTCGCTGGGCAATGAAGCGATCCCAGGTCGGGGTACTGGCGAGAGCGATAGCGTTGTGCTCGGTTTCAAGGCGATGCCCGAAGCCGTCGAGTATGACCAGCAAGCTGACGTTGGACATGTCGATAAATCCTTAGGTTGATGCAGAAGAGTTTAGCAAAAAGCTCAGGCATTCAGGATGAATGTGTATAATCTCGCCACCTCATTAGGCCGTGTTTATGGAACAGTTTTTTACGTTTTTAGGTAACCACCCATTGCTTGTCGGTACCTTCGTCTTGTTGGTGGTTTTATTTTTTCGCAATGAATCGGTCCGGGCTGGTGCCACCGTAGGGACCCAGGAGTTGGTTCGGCTGGTAAACAAAGAGGATGCCATCGTGCTTGACGTGCGTGACCGAACAGAGTTTATGGAAGGTCATATCGTCGATGCGGTGAACATTCCTTATGCGTCCTTAGAATCCCGCGTTGATGAACTGGCCAAACACAAAGAAAAGCCGGTGGTGATCGCCTGCAAAATGGGTCAGCACTCCGGCGCGGCAGGAACCTTGTTACAAAAAAATGGCTTTACCAACGTGACTCGTTTGACTGGCGGGTATGCTGAATGGCGGGCTCAAAACTTACCGATGGTGAAATCATGACAGAAGAAAACCAAACAGGTCCTCAGGCAGACGAGGCTGCACCTGATCAGCAGGTACAGATGCGTATCGAAAAGGTGTATCTGAAGGACGTATCCTTCGAGTCGCCCAAGTCGCCAGAGGTGTTTACGCGTCAATGGCAGCCGAATTTGTCCGTCGATATCAATACTCGGGCGACCACACTGCCTGATGATCGTCATGAGGTGGTGCTTTCAATAACAATACGAGCCCAAGTGGATGAAGACTATCTGGGCTTTTTGGTGGAAGTACAGCAAGCCGGTATTTTCTACATAAAAAATGCTGACCCGGGTCAGTTAAGCCAAATTGTGGGCATTGCCTGTCCCACTACACTGTTCCCATACGCACGTGAAAGTGTNGACANTCTTGTCGTCAAAGGTGGTTTCCCGCCGCTGCAGTTGGCTCAGGTGAATTTTGAGGCCCTCTATGTGAAGGCTCTACAGGAGCAGCGGCAAAAGAGCCAAGTGGAAGGCGCTGGGGAGACCACGCACTAAAGAACGCCGTCGTAGCCCCGCTGGCGCCAAGCTTCATAGAGTGTGATGGCGACGGAGTTGGCGAGGTTTATGCTACGTGTGGGGGCCTGCATGGGAATACGCAGCTTGCGTTCCGC
The DNA here is from genome assembly GCA_002704225.1 of Gammaproteobacteria bacterium. GTDB lineage: Bacteria > Pseudomonadota > Gammaproteobacteria > Pseudomonadales > Azotimanducaceae > UBA4421. Next base: position 9,983 of record PAFU01000032.1, read on the forward strand.
AGGCCACCGGTCGAGTACTTCATCGGGCAATCCTCGCGTCTCCGGTCCGTACAGGAGTACGTCATCGGCATCGAACGCGATTTCCGCAAAGTTGCGACTTCCCTTGGTGGTCATCGCGAACCAACGGCGACCGGCCAGTACACTTTGGCATTGATCCAAACTGTCGTGCAGCGTGACGCTGGTGAAGTCGTGATAATCAAGCCCTGCGCGCCGCAGGCGTTTGTCGTCCCAGTCAAAGCCGAGTGGGCGAATCAGGTGGAGACTGTCGCCTGTGTTCGCGCATATGCGAATGATGTTGCCGGTATTTGGCGGAATTTCGGGCTGGAAGAGTACGACGTGCATGGGCAGAGCTTCCGAGCGTTAAAGCTCAAGTTCCTGCATTTTGCGGGTCAATGTATTGCGCCCCCAACCAAGCAACTCCGCCGCATCTTTCTTGCGNCCACCGGTCTTGCGTAACGCTGCGTTGATCATGATGCGCTCAAATTTGGGCTGTGCGGCGTCCAACAGCGTCATATTTGGATTCTTTTCCAGCTGTTGATTTGCCCACAGTTCCAGACCGGATTCCCAGCTACCCTGCTCGGCGTTGGCATCGCTTTGCTGCAATTCNGGAGGTAGGTCCTCGATCAAAACGGTTCTTGAGCTGGCCATCACCTGCAACCAGCGGCAGGTGTTTTCCAGCTGGCGCACGTTGCCAGGCCAAGGCATTAGGCTCAAATAGTCGGCGGTTGCGGGATCGAGGCGCTTGGGTTCGTCGCCAAGTTCGATAGCCGCTGCATCGAGAAAGTGCTGGGCAAGCAGAGCAATGTCCTCGCGCCGTTCGGCCAAGCCCGGGACATGTACGCGAATGACATTGAGGCGGTGAAACAAGTCATCGCGGAATTTGCCTTGTTCAACCAGCTTCTCCAGATTTTGGTGAGTGGCTGCAACGATGCGAACGTTCACGCTGACTGAGTGGTGTCCGCCAACTCGATAAAATTCATTTTCCGCCAGTACACGTAGCAAGCGTGTTTGCGCAGACGCGGGCATATCCCCAATTTCGTCCAAAAATAATGTGCCGCCGTCGGCCTGTTCAAATCGGCCGACCCGGCGCTGGGCGGCTCCGGTAAAGGCACCCTTTTCATGACCAAAAAGTTCGCTCTCAATCAAATCACTTGGAATCGCGGCAACATTCAGGGCCACAAAGGGTTCATTCTGGCGAGGCGAGTGGCGATGCAGTGCCCGAGCAACCAGTTCCTTGCCCGAACCTGAGGGGCCGTTAATCAGCACTGTGACATTGGACGAAGACAAACGTCCTATGGCGCGAAACACCTCTTGCATGGCCGGTGCCTGGCCGATGATCTCCGTCGTCCCGGCAGGTTCTGGCAGTTCGACTGATTTGACGTCTTGCGTTTGCGCGATGGCACGCCGTACCACGGCAACGGCTTCATCCACGTCGAAGGGTTTGGGTAGGTACTCGAAGGCACCGCGCTCGAAGCTGGTGACCGCACTCTGCAAATCTGAATGCGCTGTCATCACGATAATGGGTACATTAAGGTGGGTCTCTTTTACCTGACGCAAGAAGTCGAGGCCCGATGTGCCTGGCATACGGATGTCGGTAATGATGGCCAATGGCGCCTCTTCGCCGAGATGATGCAGTGCTTGGTCTGCGGTATTGAACGCTGTAATGGGGATACCTGCCTGACTTAGCGCTCGGTCGAGCACCCAGCGGATTGCGCTGTCATCGTCAATAACCCATACGTGCTGATTCATGTGTGTCCTCTTTAAGGGGTTGGCTGATTGGGTTGGCTAAATGGCAAGTAGACCGAAAAGACCGTATGGCCTGGTCGGCTTGCTACTTGGAGTGCTCCCCCGTGTTGGCCAATGATGTTTTGAGAAATGGAAAGTCCGAGACCAGAACCTTCGGGACGACCGCTGATCATTGGAAAAAAGATTCGTTCGATCAGGTCTTCGGGTACGCCGGGCCCATTATCGATAATGCTGAGATGCATCACCTGTTTGTGGCGGACGGCCCCAATGGTAAATTGACGCACCACCCGTGTTTTAAACGTAATGCGAGCCCGTTCGGTTCCGTGTAATGCCTCACAGGCATTGCGTGCTACGTTTAGGATCGCTTGGATCAATTGATCTTGATTGCCATGAACCTCGGGCAGGCTGGGGTCGTAATCCCGAGACCACTGCAGATTTGTTACGAATTCGCCCTGCAGAATTTGCATTACCCGCTCGATAATTTCGATCAGATTAATCGGTGTCAATTGCATCGGCTGCCAAGGACCTAGCATGCGATCGACCAAGTCTCTAAGCCTGTCGGACTCACTGATGATGATGTTGGTGTATTCCTTCAAATCTTCAGTAGGCAGCGCTCTCTCGAGCAGCTGCGCCGCACCACGAATACCACCTAACGGGTTTTTGACTTCGTGGGCTAAGCCCCGAATTAGACTGCGGGTCGTAATCTGCTGTTCTTCGGACAAGCTGCCCTGACTGATGGAGTTGATGCGGCTGGTCGCATGGAGTTCTAACAACAGTCCTTTTGGGGTTTCCAGGTTAGACACGGTTAAATCAACGTTTTCGACGGTACTTTCAGGCAGCTGCAATTGCACATTTCTGGCGGTAAAAGGTTGTGTGTTCTCAATTGCTTGATGCAAGGATTTCACCAAGTCTTCGGCGCGAAGCAATAAATTGGTGAGCGGGCTAGCAATCACCGAGCCGGCAGACACATGAAGCAGATCCTCTGCCGCGCTGTTCAGCCGCGTCACGCGCAAGTTTTTGTCCAGCACAATCACGGCCGTCGTCAGACTGCTGAGCAGATGTTCCGCCAACTTATGATTTTGTCTTGGACTCTTTCTTACCTGATTCATCGCTTTTTTTGTTGTTGACGGTCGATTCCGGTCGAGCCAGCTTGTGGCCAGCTCCATAAAACAGAGCAAAAACTGGGCCGATTTCTTCGGTCAGTTTGTAAGTACACACTAGCTTTTATGCCTATGTTTTTCGTGCGTACCGCGTATATGGTCAAGTATTTTCTGCTCTACTGCGGATACTAACGCACCAAATCAGTGCAAGCACCCTTGGGTCGCGCCCGTATGCTTGATCTTTGTGCGCCGTTCTTACAGTTGGAGCAAAAAAAAGGGCGTCGACAGTGTCGACACCCTTTTGTTCAGAAGCGCTGCTTAGGCTAGGGCTTCCTTCGTGGTCTTAACGATCGCTGCGGCTACCTTGTAGGGATCCGCATTGGAAGCAGTTCGTCGATCTTCCAATCGTCCAACCCAGCCGTCAGCCGGAGTGGTTACGGGGATTCGGATAGACGCGCCGCGATCAGAGATGCCGTAGCTGAACTCGTCGATAGANTGAGTTTCGTGCTTGCCGGTCAGACGCTGATCGTTATCAGCGCCATAAACGCTGATGTGCCGTTGGATATTCTTGCCGAATTCTTCACAGATCTTGGTGAAGATCTCTTCCTTGCCTTCCGAGCGCATGGCTTCGTTGGAGAAGTTGGCGTGCATGCCAGAACCGTTCCAATCCAGGTCGCCAAAGGGCTTAGGGTGCCAATTGATGGTGTAGCCGTATTTCTCGCCGGTACGCTCTAACAGATAGCGAGCAATCCAGGTCTCATCGCCTGCCTGCTTCGCGCCTTTGGCGAATACCTGAAATTCCCACTGACCCGCAGCCACTTCAGCGTTGATGCCTTCGACATTGATGCCTGCTTCCAGACAAATGTCGAAATGCTCTTCTACGCAGTCACGCCCGTGTGCGTTGCCTGCACCGACGGAGCAATAGTAGGGACCTTGGGGGGCTGGGAAGCCGCCGGGAGGAAAGCCAGGAGGCAATTGTGTGTCTACATCCCACAAGAAATATTCTTGCTCGAAACCAAACCAGAAATCGTTGTCATCATCGTCGATGGTGGCGCGACCATTGGATGGGTGCGGTGTGCCATCGGCGTTGAGAACCTCACACATAACCAAGTACGCATTGTGACGGTCTGGATCTGGGTAAATGGCGACGGGCTTGAGCAAGCAGTCTGAGCTACCGCCTTCTGCTTGTTCTGTAGAACTGCCGTCAAAAGACCACATAGNAACTTCTTCTAATGCGCCGGTGAAGTTGTCTTTGCTCATTTGGGTCTTGCTGCGCAGACTCTGCGTGGGCTGATAACCGTCCAGCCAAATGTATTCCAGTTTTGATTTCATGCTTGGTAAATCTCCTATTTTGTGGGTACCAGTGCTCAACGACAGTCTCGTGCTGCATGAGGTCTTATCAGACCTTTTACGCCGCTCGGCAGACTACCTTGACAAAGCTTGCCTGCGTCGACGCATCGGTAGACACACAGGAGCTGAGCCCTGAGTCAAGGGAAGGCAAAATGCGTGCCATGCCCGTTCTTGTATAAGTCATTGAAANTTCAGAATTATTTTAAAGGCCAAAAAATAAACGCACCAAAATAGTGCGNTCTAACCGAAAGTCAATGACGACCGCTCTATTCTGGTGCATGTGGCTGCGATACACAAACCCTATGGCCAGATATTTGTCAGCCGCGCATGGCATCACAGCCGAAAATTCCAACAATACAGTGACAGTTTTAGGCGACAGTGCCGGTGGCATCGGCCATAATCGCGCGCGCTAAAACCCGAGTCCCGAATATCCGTGCAGCTTTGCGCCTTGGCGAATGCTGTTAAAAAAGGAAGACACTTCTGTGCCTAATTTGAATGTCCGCAATGTCGCAATCATCGCTCACGTCGACCACGGCAAAACCACGCTGGTCGATTGCCTGCTCCAACAGACTGGATTGCTGGACGCTNGCGCAGCAGAGCGGGCAATGGATAGCAATGACTTAGAAAAAGAGCGCGGTATTACAATTCTTGCCAAGAACACGGCAATCAAATACCGAGACACTCAGATAAACATTGTGGATACCCCTGGACACGCGGATTTTGGCGGGGAAGTTGAGCGAATCTTATCGATGGTCGACGCCGTGTTACTGCTTGTCGACGCAGTTGATGGTCCAATGCCGCAAACTCGCTTTGTGACACAGAAAGCATTCGCTTACGGGCTTAAGCCTATTGTGGTGGTGAACAAAATCGATCGGCCAGGTGCCGANCCTGACCGGGCAATTGATCAGGTCTTCGAGCTTTTTGACAACCTGGGTGGCAGCGACGAACAGCTAGATTTTTCATCTGTTTATGCCAGTGCCATCAATGGCGTTGCCGGTTTGGAACTGGACGCGATNGCCGACGACATGAGTCCGCTGCTGGATATGATCGTCGACCAAGTGCCTCCGCCTGAGGTGGATGAAACGGGTCCGTTCCAAATGCAAATCAGCTCGCTCGACTATTCAACCTACGAAGGGGTTATCGGTATTGGTCGAATCACTCGGGGCGTGGTCGAGCGTAACCAACAGGTCATCGTGCTCGATCGCGATGGGTCAGAGCGTAAAGGCAAGGTGATGAACATTTATCGTCATAGTGGCCTTGAACGGATTGAGGCGACCTCTGCAACTGCCGGAGACATCATTTGCCTGACGGGTATCGACNAAATCAACATTTCCGATACGTTGTGCGCGCCCGAATCTGTNGAGGCGCTGCCTGCACTGTCTGTGGATGAACCCACTCTGACCATGATGTTCTGTGTGAACAACTCACCTCTGTGCGGCAAAGAAGGCAAGTTTGTGACCAGCCGTCAGATCCGTGAGCGGTTGCNGACGGAATCGCTGCACAATGTGGCGTTGATGGTAGAAGACACACCTGACCCCGACCGCTTTCGCGTCTCCGGTCGCGGTGAGCTGCACTTATCTGTGCTGATTGAAACCATGCGCCGCGAAGGGTTCGAGTTAGCCGTATCCAGACCGCAAGTGATCTACCGAGAAATCGATGGCGTGGTGCATGAGCCTTTCGAAACGCTAACACTCGATATTGAAGAGCAGCACCAAGGTAAGGTGATGGAGTCTTTGGGCGACCGTCGTGGTGAACTGCAGGAAATGCAGCCCGACGGCAAAGGACGGGTGCGTCTCCAGTTCCGTATTCCCAGCCGAGGCATCATGGGCTATCGACCGATTTTTCTATCCCAAACCTCTGGCACCGGCATCATGTCCTTCGCTTCCGATGGCTTTGGGCCTCGTACGGCAGAAGAGGTGGGGGCTCGGAAAAATGGCGTACTGATTTCCAACGCTCAAGGTAAGGCCGTTGGCTTCGCCCTTTGGAACTTGCAGGCTCGGGGTCGTATGTTGGTCAAGCCCAACGACATGATTTATGAGGGGATGGTAGTGGGCATTCACTCACGCGCAAACGACCTCACAGTGAACGCGTTGAAAGAGAAGAAGCTCACAAACGTACGTGCTTCGGGCACTGATGAAAATATTCAGCTCAGCGGGGCCATGATCATGACGCTGGAGCAAGCACTGGAATTCATCGATGACGACGAACTGGTTGAAATCACGCCGGAGAATATTCGGGTGCGAAAGCTGCTGTTGAAAGAACACGAGCGCAAGCGAGCCTAGCGTTGGGATGTCAGCGCAGCGAGTTGTACTGACATGAAAGCCGTCATTCAGCGGGTACGCCGCGCCAGCGTCGCCGTCGATGACCATGTCATCGGCGAGATCGAGAGGGGTGTGCTGATCTACCTCGGCGTCGGGCCGGATGATGGTCCTGATCAAGTCGCTTGGTTGGTCGATAAAATCGCCAACGTGCGAATATTCGATGCCCCGGCAGGTGCTAAGACCACGCTCAGCGTCAAGGACGTCGGCGGAGCCGCCTTGGTGATTTCACAGTTCACGTTGCTGGCGGATGTTCGCAAGGGTCGGCGACCCTCGTTTGCGCTGGCAGCAGCGCCGGAAAAAGCNAGCGCACTATACGACGACTTTGTTGATGCGCTCGGTCGGGAGGTGCCTGTGCAAAACGGTACCTTCGGAGCCGATATGCAGGTGACGAGTGTCAATGAAGGCCCCTTTACGTTGGTGTTGGAGCACCCGCACTAGAGGCACGACCACAGGTTGGTCGAGCCTAGGGTGATTACAGGTCCGGCGTTTCGTCTTTTTCGGGTGTGCGTTTCTCGACCAACCGCGCCATCAGAATGCCGAACTCGAATAGCAGCCATGTTGGTAGCGCCAACAACAGTTGCGACACGACATCCGGCGGGGTGAGCAGCATACCGGCGACGAAGCAGCCGATAATGACGTAAGGCCTTTTGTTGGCCATTTTGTCTGCGGTGGAGAGTCCGGACCATGCCAGTAAAAATGTGGCCACCGGTATCTCAAAGGCGATGCCGAAGGCGAGGAACATTTTCAGCACAAAATCCAAATATTGGTTGATGTCCGTCATCATCTGCACGCCTTCTGGACTGACGGCCACAAAAAAGCTGAACACCAACGGGAAGACCAAAAAGTAGCTGAAAGCCATGCCGGCGTAGAAGAGCACCACGCTGGAAAACAGCAGAGGAAAGGCGAAGCGTTTTTCACTGCGGTACAGCCCGGGCGACACGAATCCCCACAGTTGATGCAATAAAAACGGGACGCCAACAAATATTGCGGTGTAAACGGCCAGTTTGAATGGCGTCAAAAAGGGTGTCGTTACTTGGGTGGCGATCATGGACGAATCGTCGGGGAGCGCCTCTACCAGAGGCGCCGATACGAAGTTAAACAACGGCTCTGCGTAGTAGTAAATGGGTATGAAGAGCAGAGCCACCAAGGCGAGGCTGCGCAGGATACGGCTGCGCAACTCAATCAGATGCTCAAGGAACGGCATTTCCTTATCGGTAGACTCCTCAGCAGTGTCTGGCTTGCGGCTCATGGCGTGTTGGTAGGCGATGGGTTGTCGGCTGAGTCCGGTTTGTCGTCACCCTCAGACGGCGAAGTGGCGGCGGGCGGCTGAATCGTGTTTTTGACATCGTCTTCAATCTGCTTCATTTGCGCCATCACCGACTCGTTATGGAGTTGGCGACGCACATCGTCCATGCCGATTTCCTGTTCCAGCTCTACTTTCATCGCTGAGAAAGAGCGCGAGATGCGCCCCATCCATAGGCCGAGCGTTCGGAGGGTCTCAGGCAGGCGTTCGGGACCGATGACCAGCAGTGTCACCAGTACGATCAGCATCAATTCCATACTGCCGAAATCGCTAAACATGCGGTATTTGAAATCTCCAGAGTCGAAGGGTTTGAGATGCCTTACCTAGGCTGCTCGCGGCATGCACCGTCTACTTGGTTTCATGCTCTGCGGCTTTCTGCGTGTCAGCGTCGTTGGATACGTTTTCACCATCAATCACTTTAGCTGCCCCAGGTTCTGGGGTTTCCACTGGCTTGTCCTCATCCGCAACCGCAGTGCGAAAACCCTTAATGGCATTGCCAAGGTCAGAACCAATATTTTTTAACCGTTTAGGACCGAAGATCAGCAGCACGATGGCCAGAATGACCAGCAGTTCTTGTATACCAAATCCAAACATTGGGAATCTCCGATATCAGTTAGGCGATTATAGGATGCTTTGTCGCATCAGTGACAGTGTCGGCACTAACGGCTGGCTTTTTCCTCGAGGCCACCAACACCAAATCGCCCGGCGAGTTCGTCGAGCACATCTTGGGCGGATAAGTCTAATTCACTGAGCATTACCATGGTGTGAAACCATAAGTCGGCGGTTTCTTTCACGACGTCGGCGGTTTGGGCCGGATCACTCTGGGCATCCTTGGCCGCCAAAATAACCTCAGTGGCCTCTTCGCCGACCTTCTCGAGAATTTTGTTCAACCCTTCGCTGTGCAGTGACGCCACATAGGACGTTTCGGGGTCTTGGCTTTTGCGTTGCTCAAGTACTTCGGTCAGTTGGTCGAGTACGCTCATGGGTCTTTGACTCCGAATTACCGCAAGGTGATGACGTGGTGACAAAAGTCTACCACTTTGCGGCAGTTCTACCCCAGTAGCCAGAATGCCCCAACGGTCACTGTGAGAACACCGATCCACCAGAGCCGTCGCCGGCTGCGCCGTTGCATGTGCTGTAACCGGTCGCCCAGCTTCTGCAGGTCTTTTGCCTGATGTGCCAACTGTTTGCGCAGATCAATGGTCTGGGTGTCATCGAGCAAGCTGGGTAGGCGGTGCAGTTCGCTCCACAGCTTCGGGCCTTGGTTCAAAAGTTTACCGATAACGGCGACGGCACCGAGGTGACGAACCGCCCAGCGGCGCATAAAGGGCTCTGCGGTTTCCCACAGATCCAGCTGGGGATACAGCTGCCGCCCCAGACCCTCGACATACAGCAGAGTCTTTTGCAGTAGGACGAGCTGAGGTTGCACTTGCATACCAAATTCTTGCGCTGCCTCCAGCAGCTCCGTCATAAACGCCGCGAAGGATATCTCGCTGAGTGGCTTGGCAAAGATGGGATCGCATACCGAACGAATCACTTGCTCAAAGGCATCGGCATCGGTGTCTGCCGGTATCCAACCCGCACGTAGGTGCAGGTTGACGATTTGCCGGTAGTCTCGAGCAAAGAATGCGATCAGATTCTGTGCGAGATAGGACTGGTCGGATTCGCTCAGGCTGCCAACGATGGCGCAATCCAAGGCGATCCATCGTGGATCCTTGGGGTTGGTGATGTCGACGAACACGTTGCCGGGATGCATGTCGGCGTGAAAAAAGTTGTCGTCGAACACTTGAGTGAAAAACGTTTCGACGCCTTTGTGTGCCAGCACTTTGAAGTCGACCCCTGCGTCACGCAGTCGATCCAGCTCGCCGATGGAAGGGGCCTCAATGCGCTCCATCACCAGCAGGTTTTCCCGGGTGAACCTTGGGTAGAGTCGGGGGACGAAGAGCAGGGGCGAATCCGCGAAGTTGCGTCGCAGCTGGATTTGATTGCGCGCCTCCAAAAACATCGACAGCTCCGCCAGCATTACGGCCAGTTGGTCGCGCATGATTTGTTGCAGGTGCAGTTGCCGAAGGATGGGCATACGCCCTGCCAGCCATTCCGCCAGCTCGATCAGTGCGCCCATCTCACGGCGGATTTGGCTTTCGATATGGGGCCTAACCACCTTGATCACTACGGCTTCACCTGTGACCAATTGGGCCGGGTGCACCTGTGCAATGGACGCGCTGGCGATGGGCCGGGCTTCGATGTGCTCAAACGCCGCTAGTGCCGGTTCCCCCAACGCTTGCTGAATGATCTTCATGGCGTCTTGCTCTGCAAANGGCGGCACGCGATCTTGGAGTTGCGCGAGACCCTGACAAATGGGCTGACCAAAAATATCCGGTCGGGTGGACAGTAACTGCCCTAGCTTGATGTACACCGGGCCCCGTGACGCCAAGGCCGCCGCCAGCTGGGCCGACATATCCTTGCGGGCAGGCAGAACAAGCCTCAGTAAGGCCAGCAGCCCTCGGCCCATTCGACTGGGGATGTGCTGGGCTGGCACCAGATGATGTAACCGGAAGCGCAGAAACACACCAGCCAGTCCCAGCAGGTAACGTAGAGTCGACAGGGGCATCAGTCTTCGACGCCTGGGTGTTTGTGCAGGTTGAGTCTTGCCTGTAACCGATCCACTCGCAGCCGAAGCTGGTCGATTCGGTCGTGCAACTGTTCGGCTTCTGGCTCGGTGGAATAACGGGTCGCCATGTAAGACTGTGCTTTTTGTTGGGCCTGGCGAGTTGAACTGCTGAACAGCTCGCTCAATGTGGAAGCGCCGAGCTCCAGCCATGCCGCTGTGCGTTGGGCCTTATCGTTGCCGATAACGTTCGCTAAGGGTTTCACTAGGTCGGGGTTGAAGGCGCTGGTCAGTGCCTGAAGTTGCATCAGCACCGTTGCGTCACCGTTGATCTCAACAGGATCCGTACTGTGGCCCGTGAGCAGTGTTTGCAGCAGTCCCTGGGGGCTGCCGCTTATCGCGACGTTTGGAGTGCTGCCGGGTCCAGCGCAGAAATCAACATGATCCTCGGCCAGCACCAGGTGCCATGTCAGCTCTGGTCCCTGACAGTGAATTTCAATGACCTGTCCAGCGAATGCCTTGAACTGTTGTGCGGTCTGAGGATCGAGGATAAGGGCCTGCTCACTGAGTTGTGTAAGCAGGCGTCTTAGCCCAAGCAGAAAAGTGTCTGTTCCGCCACGCATCAATGTCAGCGGGTTGTTCCGGTCTCGGGTTTCATCCCTCGATGAATCGCCGCGATACCGCCCACGAGGTTATGGAAGTCGGCGTCTACGAATCCAGCATCTTCGAACATCTGCTTTAGCGTTTTTTGATTCGGATGCATGCGGATGGACTCTACTAAGTACTGGTAGGGCTGGGCGTCACCCACCAGCAGTTTGCCCACTGGCGGCCATAACGCCTGAAAGGCGCGGTAGGCGGTGTCCAGAACCGGATCTGTGGGTTTGGAAAATTCCAGCACCAACAGTGGTGCGCCGGGTTTGAGGACCCGCAGCAGTTCGCCGAGAGCCTGATCTTTGTCTGTGAAGTTGCGAATGCCAAAGCTGATGCAGGCGCAGTCGAATGTTTCATCGGCAAATGGCAGTGTCTCGGCCGGAGCCTGACAAAACTGCACCTGAGCCAGACCCTGATCCAGCAGGCGATTGCGGCCAACCTGCATCATTGGCCTGTTGAGGTCGGTCAAAATAACCCGGCCTTGTTCTCCCACGGCTGGGGCAAACAAGGCGGCCATGTCGCCGGTACCCCCGGCCAGATCGAGCACTCGATGGCCTTCGCGGACGCCGGACATTTGCAGCACCATACGTTTGAACAAACGGTGGGTCCCAAGAGACATCAGGTCGTTCATGAGGTCGTAACGGCCAGCGACGGCTTTGAATACATCCCCAACTTTCCGCGTTTTCTCATCGGGTGAGACGTTTTCGAAGCCGAAGCTGACTTGGGCTTCTTCTACTTTCGAACGGTCTGTGTCGACGGACTCGGTCATCGCTTCAGGTCTTGTGCTTGGCTGGAGGCAAACTATAGCGCGGATGTTGCTTCGGTTCCCATCCGCCTTGCTAAGTTCTACTTGTGACCTGTGGTTACTATTTGGGCGTCCACTGGCTCACGGGGATATTGGGCAGTCTGGACGCATTGGCTTGCTTGAGCTCGACCAGATAGTCCTGCCAGAAGCGGTCCTGTTGAGACCCCATTTCCTGCAGATAAGCCCAAGCGTAAATGCCGCTGTCGTGGCCATCATCGAATGCGATGCGAATGGCGTAGTTACCGACGGGCTCAATTTGCCGAATGCCCACGTTCTTTTTGCCGGTCTGCAGGGTGCGCTGATCTGCAGAATGCCCTCGTACTTCCGCAGACGGCGAATAGACCCGCAGCAGCTCCGCTGGAATCTCGTACTGCTCGGCATCCCACTGCAGCTCGAGCGTATGCGCGATCTTGTGGTAAGTGATGTGCTTGGGCGGTTGCATAGGTTTACAGAATAAACCGTGAGAGATCGGTGTCACTAACCAAATCGCTCAAATGCGTATTCACGTAGTCGGCGTCGATCAAAATACGCTCTCCGGCACTCTCATCGGCCGCGAAAGACAAAGGCTCCAACAGCCGCTCCATGACCGTATGCAGGCGTCGTGCGCCGATGTTTTCCGTACCTTCATTCACCTGCCAGGCCAGCTCGGCAATGCGCTCAATGCCGCCGTCGTCGAATTCCAGCGATACGTCCTCAGCGGCCATCAGCGCTTGGTATTGTTCGCATAAGCTAGCCTTTGGCTCGGTCAAAATCCGGCGGAAGTCGTCGGGAGTCAGGGCTTGCAGCTCGACCCGAATCGGTAGGCGGCCTTGGAGTTCCGGTATCAGGTCTGATGGTTTGGCCAGATGGAATGCGCCGGAACCGATGAACAAAATATGATCGGTGCTAATGGCCCCATACTTAGTGCTGACCGTGCAGCCCTCAATCAGGGGCAGTAGGTCGCGTTGTACGCCTTCCCGGGACACGTCGGTGCCGGACGTTTCAGACCGCTTGGCGACCTTGTCCAATTCGTCGATAAAAACGATGCCGGTTTGCTCGACGGCGTCCACGGCCTTGCTGCGAATCTCCTCTTCGTTGATCAAGCGTCCGGCTTCTTCATCTTGCAGTCGTTTGCGCGCTTCCTTAATGCTCAGTCGCTGTTCGTGTTTTTTGCCCTGTCCTAAATTCGAAAACATGTTTTGCAGCTGACTGGTCATCTCTTCCATACCGGGAGGCGTCATGATTTCGACGCCGACGGCGACCTGTTCAAGGTCGATATCGATTTCTTTGTCGTCCATCTCGCCCTGACGCAACTTTTTGCGGAACATTTGGCGGGTCGAGCTTTCGGTGGATTCTGCGCTCCCGTCATTGTTGCGTGGTGGTGGCAACAATGCGTCTAAAATTCGCTCCTCTGCGCGATCGGCGGCCTGACTGGCGACTTGCTGCCTCTGTTCCTGACGCAGCAGATTGACAGCCGTATCCGCCAAGTCTCGAACGATGGATTCGACATCCCGACCCACATAGCCCACTTCGGTGAATTTGGTGGCCTCTACTTTGATCAAGGGCGCGTTGGCGAGCTTGGCCAATCGGCGAGCGATCTCGGTTTTGCCAACACCGGTTGGGCCGATCATCAGGATATTTTTCGGACTGACCTCATCGCGCAGTTCTGGATCCAGCTGCATGCGGCGCCAGCGGTTACGCAGGGCAATGGCCACAGCGCGTTTGGCATCGCTCTGACCGACAATGTGGCGATCCAGCTCAGCGGCGATTTCTTTGGGCGTTAGGGAGTCGTTATTTGGCATCAGTGGACAGAGTTTCCAGAGTCAGTGAGTGATTCGTGTACACGCAAATGTCGCCAGCAATGGCCATGGCTTTGCGCACCACGTCCTCTGGGCTAAAGTCGGTGTTCTCGGCTAAGGCGGTGGCTGCGGCCCGGGCGTAGTTGCCGCCAGAACCGATTGCCAGGACACCGGCTTCGGGTTCAATGACGTCGCCATTGCCGCTAATGAGCAGTGTCGCCGTGGCGTCGGCAACAATGAGCATCGCTTCCAGCTTGCGCAGTGCGCGATCTGAGCGCCATTCCTTGGCCAGTTCCACGGCCGAACGTGCCAGCTGCCCGTGGTACTTTTCCAGCGCCGCTTCGAACTTCTCGAACAGAGTGAACGCATCCGCCGTACTGCCGGCGAAGCCCGCGATTACTCGGTCGTGATGAAGTTTGCGGACTTTGATGGCATTGCCCTTCATGACCGTGTCGCCCAGTGAGACCTGGCCATCGCCGCCGACAGCGACTTGGTGTTGGTTTCGGACACTGAGAATGGTGGTGCCGTGAAAAGCTTGCATAAGCGAACCCGTGTTGTGTCGTCGCCAATGAGTGTTTTCAGGCGAATGGAGTAAAAGGGCAGATTAAGGCGGCGTGATTGTAGCGCTCTCAATCGGGTAAATGATATTGCGGCCATTGTCCTAGGAAACAAGGGCTGTGGCACTACTGTAAAATGACCCCCGAAATGCCTTGCTCGCGTAGCTTGGTGAGCGCCCGATTTGCATCGACGCGACGTTCAAAGGGCCCCAATACGACCCGATGCCACTCGCCTGTACTGCTCGTACCAGTCACAACGGTGGCCGGCAAATTGAGTAAAATCAGCTTAGCCCGAAGCGTATTGGCGTCACCCTTGTCACGAAATGAAGCCGCTTGAACGCGAAATGTGGTGGGCTTTGCGCTGGGATCTGGTGGTGTGCTTTCGTAGGCACTCGTATCGACCTGAATTTCGCTGTCTTTCAGCAAGTCCGGGAACTCAAAGGTGACTCTTGGTTTTACCGATGAAGCTGTCGCTGTTTCGCTAGATGTGCTGGTCTCAGTACCGATCCATTCGGGCAGATAGGCAGCAAGAAGCACCACAATGGCTCCGAAGATTGCGCCGGATGAAAAGCTTGGGCCATGAAAATTCGTGTTCTTTTTGTTGCGGGTAGGTGTTGCTCGGGACGATCTTGGTTTGGCCGCAAGGCGGGCCCTTTTTTTAGCGGGTTTTGCAGTTTGGCCGCGATTGGCGAAGTCCTTGGTCATGCATATCCGAAGGTGGCGATTGAAAGTAGAAGAAAGCCTGATGCGATTATAGCGTGCCGATGAGTTGATGGCGAAGGCAGCGGGCGCGGGTTTGTTTGTGCGAGAAGTTTCACATTGCGTCATAGGGGTCGACGTCTATGGACCAGCGCAGGTTTGCATGGGTTTTGGGTTGTCCCAGTTTCGCGAGCACCCGATGCAGTAGGGGTCTGGTTGTTGCCATGATGATCAACTGAAAGCGGGCTCGCTTGGCGAGGCGCGCCATCGGGGCCGGAATCGGTCCCAGCAATTCAACGGATGCCTCCTGGGTACTGATTTCCTGGCTTGCATGGTCTAAGTGGGCTTTGCACTGCTGCAGGAAGTCTCGGGCCATAACCGGCTCGAAGGCCTCTGCCCGCAGCATGGCCATAGGCTGGGCCGGAGGCAGGCCCGCATCGATTCGGCTGGTCAGCTCGGCGTGTGCGAAGCCTGTGTAGCCTTGGTCGATGAGCCGCTGCAGCAGTGGATTTTGCGGTTGGTAGGATTGAATCCAAACCTCCCCCGGCCGCTGGGCACGGCCTGCTCTGCCAGCCACTTGTACAATCAACTGCGCCGTTCGCTCGGGGGCGCGGAAGTCCGGGCTGAGGAACCCAGCATCGGCGTTTACCACGGCCACTAGCGTGACGGCTGGAAAGTGGTGCCCTTTCGCAAGCATTTGTGTGCCGACCATGATGCACGGCTTGCCCTGTTGTATGCGTTCAAGCTGCTCGTTTAACTGTCGATTCGTGCGAGTGGTATCGCGATCGATTCGGTAGAGGGTCACTCCGGGAAAAAGTTCCGCCAAGGCTTCCTCGGCACGCTGAGTGCCAATGCCAAGGGGCAGCAAATCGCCTTCTCCACAATTTTCGCAGACGTCGGGTAGAGCGAAGCGAAGGTTGCAGTGATGACAAATGAGTTGCTCGGGTTGGCGATGCAGGGTGAGTTTAGCGTCGCAGTCTGGACACACGCTCTGCCACCCGCAGCTTTTGCACAGCAAGGTTGGCGCGAAGCCTCGACGGTTTAGGTAAACCAATACCTGCCCTTCTTTGGCAAGATGGGCCCGAATGACTCGGATCAATGTATCGGAAAACCCTCCGCGTAAGCTCTGGCCGCGCAAATCGACGGTGTGATAGGTCGGCATCACCGCGCCGCCGGCTCGCTCGGACAGGGTGAGATGGCGATATCGACCGCGCTGCACGTTGTAGAACGATTCCAAGGAGGGTGTCGCTGACCCCAGTAGTAAGGGCACGTTGAGGTTTTGCGCGCGCTTGACCGTGAGATCTCGCGCAGAGTAGCGCAGGCCTTCCTGCTGTTTGTACGAGCTGTCGTGCTCCTCATCGACGATGATTAACCCGAGCTCCTTGAATGGGGTAAACACCGCCGAACGCGTGCCGATGAGGATGCGAATGTCCCCAGCACGACACTTTAGCCAAGTTTGCAGCCGCTGCTGATCGGTTAGGGCCGAGTGGATCATGCCCGTGCCGCCAAAGCGGTTTTCAAAACGTGCAAGGGTTTGGGGGGTGAGAGCAATCTCCGGAACGAGCACCAATACTTGTTTTCCGGCAGCCAGTACCGGTGCCATGCTTTGCAGGTAGACCTCTGTTTTACCCGAACCTGTTACCCCTTCAAGTAAGAACACCTCGAAGCGCTTGGAATCGGTAACCTGGTCGATGGCCTGACGCTGCTCCTCGGTCGGCGGTAGCGGCTCTGCCAATGTTGCGTCGGTTTCCAGTGCCTTACGCTCAACCACGCCAAGATCTTCGAGTTTGCGCAACATCGGTCGATTGAAGCCGGCAGACGCGAGCGCTTCGCCGGACTGTGGCTGACCCGTATGTTGTAAGTGTTCGACGACTGCCTTCTGAGTTTTTGCACGCGGGCTAATGCCCTCGGCATTGATTAGGTGCCAGACATCCGGCGGCGGTTCCGGTTTGATCTCAAAGACAGAGCCCTTGCGGGCTGCGCTGGGGAGCACCGTGGCAAGGACTTCGCCCAAGGGGTAGTGGTAGTAGCCGCTCATCCACTGGGCCAAATCCAATAGTTCCTCGGCAATGGCGGCGTCGTCGTCCAGAACTTCAAGCACGGCCTTAGTGTTGGCATGTGGTGTCTGGACGGCTGTACTCACGCAGATACCGATCACTTCACTGCGACCAAAGGGCACACGAAGCCGCGCGCCGACGGCTGGGGTCGGAGCCTCTTGCTCTAAGTGGTAGTCGTAAACCGAGTGCAGTGGTCTGGGGACAGCGACTTGGATGATGCGTTTCGTTTCGGGCATTCCCTATTCTACGGAGTCAGTGATCTGTGTTGATAGCTAAGGAGTATATTTCTTGTCGTTTCTCGGCTATTGAGAGTGGTTGCGGCGGGTGAATCATCTGTTAAACTTCGCGCCCGTTTTATAACAAGCAAGCAGCCGATATGAAGCCTGAAATTCATCCGCAGTATAATGTCATCACCGCCACTTGCAGCTGCGGCAATACGATGCAAATTGGTTCAACACTGACAGAAGATCTGCACTTGGACGTGTGTTCAAGCTGTCACCCGTTTTATACCGGCAAGCAGAAGACCATTGATTCAGGTGGCCGCGTTGAGAAATTCCGTCAGCGTTTTTCCAAGCGCACCAGCTCTGGCAGCTAAATCGTCGAGTCCCGATCTCGCTGCGAGTGAGGGAAGGGCGGCGTGCTGAGAGGCACCTGAAGCCCAAAGAAAGAACGAAGATGAAAGGGAGGTTCGCCTCCTTTTTTTGTGGCTGGTACGAATACCACGATCCTAGAACAGATCCACGGCCCGAATGTCATCGGTAGCGTTCTCCTGCTGATTCAACGCCGATGACGCGTCCGGGGCGTTTTCAGCGAGAAATATCTCTTCGATGGATGTTGGATTTGTCGCCACCGTTGGTAGCCCTGTGGTGGTGTCGATACGCAGGGTCACGACACCCGGGGGCTGCAGCATCAGGTTTTCTGGCACATCGGCGAGAGACTCCTCCATAAAATCAATCCAGATCGGCAGGGGTACGTTGGAACCATAAGCGTTTCGTCCAAGCGGCTGCTGATCTTTAAAGCCTACCCAAACGCTGGCAACCAATGATGAGTTAAAGCCGTTAAACCACGTGTCGGATGCGTCATTCGTGGTGCCCGTTTTACCCGCTAAATCATTTCGACGCAGGCTTCTTGCTCGTCGCCCTGTGCCCAATTTGATGACGTCTCGGAGCATGGATTGCATGATGTAAGCGTTGCGTTCTTCTAACACGCGCTCGGCCATAACCACGGTTTTGGCACCAGAACGGACGGTCTCTTTCTTCTCTAACAGCGCATCCAGAACATTGGCTCGCAGCCACTGGCGTGGGTCAATCTCTGCGATGTCGTCGATTGATTCTGCTGGCGCGGTGTTTTCCTTGGCTGGTGGGTTGTCCTCGCAATCCTTGCAGACTGATGCTGGATTGGTGGCAAACAGAACATTGCCTTTTTGATCAATCAGACGATCGACAATATGCGGTTCAACCAGATATCCACCGTTCGCTAGCACACCGTAGGCTCGCACCATATCCACTGGTGCGACGGTCATGGTTCCGCCACCTAAGGCGAGCTGGGTATTGCGTGGAAATGACGTCATGTCGAAGCCAAATTTGCTCACATCGTTGAGTACGTTGCCCGCACCAATTTTCAGCAGCACGCGCATTGACACCAGATTGATTGATCGATACAGCGCTTGCCTCAAGCGCGTCGGCCCGTTGTACCGGCTGTTGTCGTTTTCCGGGCGATACTGGGACTCTAAGTTGGCGTCATCGAAAACCAGTGGCGCGTCAAGAAAGATGTCCGCCGGGGTAATGCCCCGGCTCAGCGCTGAGCTATAAACGAAGGGTTTGAAGCCCGAACCGGGCTGACGTTGAGCCTGCAGAGCGTAGTTGTACTGATTGCGATAGAAGTCATAGCCGCCAACCAAGGCTCGCACGGCACCGTTGCTAGGATCCATCGCGATTAAAGCGCCCTGAATCTCGGGAAGCTGAGTAAGCAGCCAAATCGGGTCGTCGTAGGGCTCCGTCCCTGTCTCGTTATCGGCATCAGCGATGTTCAGGCGAATGACATCGCCAACGGCGACGATATCACTCATGCGTTGTGGTCGCGGGCCGCGTTCGTCGACCGAAACATACGCCCGGGCCCAGCGGCTGTCCGCCAGCCGAATTTTGCCGATACCGACATCGGCAGTAAATACTAAGGCATGGTCTTCGCTGACCTGTAGCACAATTCCAGGTGTCTGTTCTGCGTAGGTCGTGAGTGTATTGATGCGCTCCCGCAGTTGATTGTGCAGATCCTCAGTGGTGACAGGTGCTTCGATTGTATCCAGTGGATCTGCCGCGAGATCTGCTGGGGTATCCGCACTCGGCACGCCATAAAGTCCGTCGATCAGCAAACGCAGTGGTTCCGAAACTTGTGCTTCCGGGCCTCGATAGCCGTGGTCGTGATCGTATTTGAGCAATCCGCGGCGCAGGGCTGCCGTCGCTTCACGCTGTTTGGGCCCCTCTAAGGTGGTAAAAATTTCATATCCACCGGTGTATAGGTCCGGCACTTTGCCCACCACTTCTTGGCGTGCCCATTCGGAGACGTAAGGGCTGGGTAGATCCAACTCCCGTGCATAAACCTTAGCGGTGATGGGGGCAGTAACGGCCTGATCGTATTCTGCTCGGCTGATCGACGCTTGATCGAGCATGCGGCCTAGCACCTGATTGCGTCGGCGCAGAGCCCATTCTGGACCGTTGACGGGGTTGCCCGCTTCAGGACGCTGTGGGATTCCCGCCAACATGGCCAGTTGGGCCAGGGAGAGTTCCTCTAACGGTTTGCCATAGTAGGTGACGGCGGCTGCCTGGGCGCCATAGGCCCGTTTGCCGAAAGGAACTAGGTTGATATACAGCTCGAGGATTTCTTCCTTGGTCAATTCCTGTTCGATTTTCAAAGACAGCAACATTTCTTTGAATTTGCGTAAAAAACTGCGTTCCAGAGTAAAGGAGACGTTTCGCGCCAGTTGCATGGTGATGGTGCTCGCACCGCCCAATCGATCGTCGCTGAAGCCCGCCAAGCTGGCTCCCAGTTGCAGCATGTCATTGGCGAGGGAGATGTAATCGATGCCGCTGTGTTGATAAAAGCGTTTGTCCTCGGTATCCAAAATGGCGCTGATGAATGCCTCTGGCACGTTTTCGATTGCGATCGGGATCAAACGGCGCTCGCCAAACTCGCCCAACAGTTCACCGTCCTTAGCGTAGATGCGCAGCGGCGCTTCCAACGTGACGTTACGAAAGGTGCTGGCATTGGGGATTTGTGGATTGAGGTAGATATAGCTGCCGGCAATGCCGATCACGATCGTGCACAGGGTCGCCAAGCTAAAGATGGCGAGGAAGCTCAATACTGGATGTTTGCGCGTTGACCGCTGAGTACTGTTCATATCGCTGGATTCGGCTGCCAGAGGAAAACGGACGGTGCGCGGCGAGCATAGCAAAAGCCGTGTGGCAGAGCACCGTCACCGTTGCCGTTGTAATGGATGTGTGGTCTAGCCCTAGGCTTACAGCGTTTGGCGTTTTCAGACCTATTGGTTGGGTCCTATGCGGATCACGCTGCTGGGCCCCTGTTGATCTAGATTGAGATATGCGTTTGAAGGGCCAGCACACGACTAAGACTAAGCCTAAGGATGCCCTAGGGCTCTACATCGACCAGCGTAGGATCGCTTTGTGCGTTGTTCGCGACTCCGCAGTAGATTCAGCCGAAGGCAAACATGTCCTTTTGCTGACCCATGTAGGCCACCGCCACAACAAATGCGATCGACGATTGATATTTGCGGGTCAGATCTTGGGCGTTCCATTACACTTGTCCAATGGATGCGCAAAACATTTTTTTGGTTGGGTTGATGGCGGTAGGCAAGAGCACGGTAGGGGGGCAGCTTGCTGATGCATTGGCGATGCCGTTTTTCGATGCCGATCAGGAGGTTGAGCGCCGCGCAGGTGCTGAAATTTCTTGGATTTTTGATGTGGAAGGGGAGCAGGGTTTTCGTGATCGGGAAGCGGCGGTTATCGACGATTTGACCCAGCAACAAGGGATCGTTTTGGCGACGGGTGGCGGGGCGATTCTTCGTGAGGAAAACCGCCGTCACTTGGTTGAACGCGGCACTGTGATACACCTCGACAGTCCCATCGAAAAAATCATTGCGCGCACGCGTCGCGACAGCAAACGCCCGCTGCTGCAAACCGGTGATCCAGCCAAAACACTGCGTGAATTACAGCGGTTGCGTGGGCCGCTGTACGCGGAGATCGCAGATCATCGGGTCGTTACGGACAATAGAGGCGCTGGATCCGTGACTCGAAAGATCCTCAAGATACTTGAGCGCAGCGGCGCCCGGCACCACAAGACCAGAACATGACGCTAGCTCAATGGAGTAAGAATTGATGTCCCAGCAACAATCATTGCAGGTTGAATTGGGTGATAGGAGTTATCCGATTCATGTAGGGGATCTGGGAGTACAAGCCCCAGAGAAATTAGCCCAATTGCTGCAGCCGCTGATTCCGGGCCAGCAAGTTGCCGTCATCACTAATGAAACAGTAGCGCCACTTTATCTGCAGGGCGTGTTAGACGCCTTAGGGCAACGGCAGGTCGACGTATATCAACTGCCAGATGGTGAGGCCTACAAAACGTTAGAAAGCTTTGAAGCCGTTACGACGTTTTTGCTCAATGCCCGTCACAATCGAAGCACTTGTCTGATTGCCCTGGGTGGCGGTGTTGTCGGTGATCTTTGCGGCTTTGTGGCCGCAACCTTTCAACGCGGGGTCGACTTCGTACAGATCCCGACTACCTTGCTTGCTCAGGTGGATTCTTCTGTAGGTGGTAAAACCGCGGTTAATCATCCGGCGGGTAAAAATATGATTGGTGCGTTTTACCAGCCCAAGGCCGTTCTGGCGGATACCGCGGTGCTGACTACCTTGCCAGATCGGGAGTATGCGGCGGGGCTTGCCGAAGTCATCAAATACGGCGTCATTGACGATGTCGCGTTCTTTGATTGGTTGGAAGCCAATGTCCCCGCGCTACTGGAGCGATCAAGCGACGCCTTGCAACACGTGATATTGCGGTCCTGTGCCAGCAAGGCAAAAGTGGTGAGTGAGGACGAGCGTGAGTCCGGTAGGCGAGCCATTTTGAATTTTGGCCATACCTTTGGTCACGCAATTGAGAAGCTCGCCGGTTATGGGCAGTGGCTCCACGGGGAAGCAGTGGCCATTGGCATGGTCATGGCCGCCGAGCTCTCGATTGCACACACAGGCTTCCCGTCGGTGGACGCCCGACGTTTGCGACAGTTGCTGGAACAGTTGGGGCTGCCAGTCTCTCTTGGACAGCACGACTTGAAGGTAGAGGACATGATTGAAGCCATGGGCATGGACAAGAAAGTCAGCGATGGTCGGTTGAAATTCGTTTTGGCGCGAAGCTTGGGGGACGTGATCGTTAGCGACGATGTTGGCCTCGGTCTGTTACGCGAACTGCTTAACGAGCAAATGGCGTGAAAAGATTGTTTGGCGTGCCAAAGATTATGTTTGGTTCCATTTTGGCGTGGAGCACGATGCTCCTGCCCGCCCATGCCGGCGCCGAGGAACCCTCGTTGATTCTTATGACGAGACCAATCGACCAAGCCGAGTGGCTCATTCGACAGCCAGACAGCGCGTATACGATCCAACTGCTAACGGTTTCCTCTCGAGGGCAGGTGAAGGAATTTGTGGCAGGCGAACCGGCTCTTCCCTTGGATAGGTTGGCGACTTTCCGTTACCAGAGCGGTGATGACTTGCTTTACGTCTTAACGCTGGGCCGTTTTGACTCTGTGGAAGCCGCTTATCGGGCTCGAGACGCTCTTATGCTCAATGGGCTTGTTGCTAGCGACACTTGGGTTCGGCCCTTGACAGATGTGAAGCGGAGTATTCGAACAACCCTTCAAGATTGAAACCTGACAGAATGTGCGAGGTGAACAGTGGTCAACGGCTTATCGTGGGTTAAGTGGGCGTGAGTGCAATCGAAGGTTCATGCCTGTGCAAGGCCGTAACGTTTGCCGTAAACGCTGAATTCGAGCACCCGCCGGAGGCATGCCATTGTCAGCAATGCCGGAAACAAACCGGTGGATTCTTCATCAGCGTTAACATCCAAAGGCGTGATATGAGACTCCGTGGCGATGACCAGGTGGTTTGGTATCAGTCGTCGCAAGAGGTGAAACGCGGCTTCTGTGGTCGATGCGGCTCTACCCTATTCTGGCAGCCGCTGAAGGAAGATTACGAATGGATTGGCGTATCCGCAGCGCTGTTTGATTCGCCGTTACCCTCGAAGATTGCAAAGCATACATTCGTGTCGGAACAAGGCTCCTACTACGATATTGCTGACAAGGTATCTCAGCACCTGCGCTATTGAGTCGTACTTGCCAAGGGCGCTATCGAGCGCCCGAAGCAAAACGTTCTAGGGCAATTCCGTTGAGCCCATAAGATGACGATCGATTTCTCTTGCTGCCTCTCGGCCTTCGTTAATCGCTCGTACCACGAGAGACTGTCCGCGTCGGCAATCACCGGCGACAAAGACATTGTCCACATTGGTTTTGTACTGACCGTATTCGGCTTTGTAGTTTGAGCGCTCATCGTAGTCGAGGCCGAGAGCGTCTGACGCCGTATGTTCTGGTCCTAAAAAGCCCATGGCCAGGAAAACCAGATCCGCAGGCCAGTCTTTTTCTGAGCCAGGGACGTTCTCGAACTTGCCATCCTTCATCTCGACTTCGACCGTTCTCACACCGGTGAGTTCGCCTTGCTCGTTGCCTAGAAAGCACAGTGAGGAAACGGAGTAGACTCGTGGGTCTTCGCCTTGGACTTCGGTGGCTTCTTCATGACCGTAGTCCACTCGGAAGATTTTGGGCCATGTTGGCCATGGATTGTTCGGGTCTCGGCTCTCTGGTGGTTTCGGAAACAGCTCGAAATTCACCAAGCTCTTGCAGCCATGGCGCAAGGATGTGCCGATACAGTCTGTGCCGGTATCACCGCCGCCAATCACGATCACATCCTTATCTTTGGCAGAGATGTGGTTGCCGTCCTGTAGATCGGAATCCAGCAGGCTTTTGGTGTTTGCGCTTAGGAAGTCCATGGCGAAGTGCACGCCGTTGAACTCTCTGCCGTCTATAGGCAGATCTCGCGGCACCGTGGCACCGGTGGTAAGCAGTACGATGTCGTGTTGCTGCTGGAGTTCGGTAACAGAAACGCTGTCGTTGCTGCCGTCACCAACCGAGGTGCCGGTGATGAACGTGATGCCTGCTTCGCGCAGCAAGTTGACGCGTCGCTCAACCACATCTTCCTTGCCCAGCTTCATGTTCGGAATGCCGTACATCAGTAAGCCGCCAACGCGATCGGCGCGCTCGTAAACGGTGACGCTATGACCGACGCGATTGAGTTGATCCGCCGCTGCAAGGCCCGCTGGGCCCGAGCCGATGACGGCTATGGTTTTACCGGTACGTGCGTTGGGGGTGTTGGGGGTAACCCACCCTTCCTCAAAGCCACGATCGATAATGGCCATTTCAATGTTTTTGATGGTGACTGCCGGGTCGGTAATGCCAAGCACGCAGGAGCCTTCGCATGGAGCCGGGCAAACCCGTCCGGTAAATTCTGGGAAATTATTGGTTTTTTGCAGGCGATCTAAGGCCTCGCGCCATTCATCGCGGAATACCAGGTCGTTAAATTCTGGGATCAGGTTGTGAATTGGGCAGCCTTCTTCGGACTGGCAAAAAGGAACACCACAGTCCATGCAGCGTGCGCTTTGGGTGCTCAAACGCTGAATGTCGTGATCTGTATATATCTCGTTGAAATCCAACAGGCGCTCTTTGGCTGGCCGATAGGGGGCAGCCTGTCGCGGGAACTCCATGAAACCTGTGGGTTTACCCATATGTCTTACTCTTACCGTTCTCTTCTATTTCTGTTTTGGCCCTAGGGCCCTCAAGCCTTGATTCAGGACACTAGCCGGCGCTGACCTGCTGCGCTTGTTGCTGCAGGACGCGCTTGTAGTCTTTTGGCATGACCTTGACGAACTGACCGACGCTTTCGTTCCAGTTCGCCAAGATCGACGCGGCCACCGTTGATTCGGTGAAAGCCAGATGATTTTCGATCAGCTGCCGCAGTTCGGCTACGTCTGCATCGGTTTCCAAATCGTCCAGATCGACCATTTCAGCATTGCAGTTGGCCGCGAAGCGGTTCTGTGGATCCCAGATGTAGGCGATGCCGCCGCTCATGCCTGCCGCAAAGTTGCGGCCGGTGTCGCCCAGAATGACCACGCGACCGCCGGTCATGTATTCGCAGCCGTGGTCTCCCACGCCCTCAACCACGGTGCGCGCACCGCTGTTGCGAACACAAAACCGCTCTGCGGCAATACCGCGGAAATAGGCTTCTCCGGAGGTGGCACCGTAAAGGGCCACATTGCCCAGCAAAATATTCTCTTCTGCGGCAAACACGCTGTTCTTGGGTGGGTAGACGATGACTCGGCCGCCGGATAAGCCTTTGCCGACGAAGTCATTGGCATCACCTTCCACTTCGAGGGTTACGCCCTTGGCGAGGAAGCAGCCTAAACTCTGACCGGCACTGCCGTTGAGCTTAAAGTGCAGGGTGTCGTCTGCGAGCATCTGCGGTCCAACCTGTTCAATGATCTGGTTGGATAGCATGGCGCCAACCACGCGGTTGGTATTGATGATCGGTAATTCCGCTCTCACGCTTTCGCCGCGCTTTAGGGCGGGCTCTGCAAGCTCAATCAGTTGATTGTCCAAGGCCCGATCCAACTGGTGATCTTGCGCGTGAATCGCGTAGCTGCCGAGAAATTCATCGGGAATCTCTGGCTGAGCCAGAATGGCCGATAAATCTATACCTTCAGATTTCCAGTGCTGAATGGCATCTTCAGTCTTCAGTAGATCAGAACGGCCAATGAGCTCATTAACGGTAGCTACACCCAGTTCGGCCATGATC
The DNA here is from genome assembly GCA_002704225.1 of Gammaproteobacteria bacterium. Classification (GTDB taxonomy): domain Bacteria; phylum Pseudomonadota; class Gammaproteobacteria; order Pseudomonadales; family Azotimanducaceae; genus UBA4421. The sequence continues at coordinate 35,915 of PAFU01000032.1, forward strand.
TGGCGCATTTCGTTTGCCACCATGAAGAGATAGTTCACGACGTGTTCGGGTTGACCGTTGAACTTTTTACGCAGGTCTGGGTCTTGGGTAGCGATGCCCACAGGGCAAGTGTTCAGGTGGCACTTGCGCATCATGATGCAGCCCAGTGCAATGAGTGGAGCGGTTGCAAAACCAAACTCTTCCGCGCCGAGGAGGGCGGCGATAGCCACATCTCTTCCGGTTTTGATTTGCCCGTCGGTTTGAAGCACAACTCTCGAACGCAAATTGTTCATCACTAGGGTCTGGTGGGTTTCAGCGATGCCCAGTTCCCACGGCACGCCGGCGTGTTTGATCGACGTCAGCGGCGACGCGCCGGTACCGCCAGAGTCGCCAGCGATAACGATGTGATCGGCCCGGGCCTTAGTCACGCCAGCCGCAACGGTTCCGACGCCAATTTCAGCGCCAAGTTTGACGCTGATACGGGCCTTGGGATTGGCATTTTTGAGGTCATGAATGAGCTGGGCCATATCCTCGATGGAGTAAATATCGTGGTGTGGTGGCGGGCTGATCAAGCCGACGCCCGGCGTGGAGTGGCGCAGGCTGGCAATGTAGTCGTCGACCTTGCCGCCAGGCAGCTCTCCGCCTTCACCTGGCTTGGCGCCCTGAATGATCTTGATCTGCAGTTCGTCTGCATTGCTCAGGTAGTTAATCGTGACGCCAAAACGACCACTGGCCACCTGCTTAATGGCAGAGCGCTTGGAGTCGCCATTGGCAAGGGGAATAAAGCGCTTGGCGTCTTCGCCACCCTCACCGGTATTTGACTTGCCGCCCATACGATTCATGGCGATTGCCAAGGATTCGTGCGCCTCAGCGCTGATGGAACCGAAACTCATTGCGCCGGTGGCGAAGCGTTTAACGATCTCGCTTGCGGGCTCTACTGCGTCGAGGGCAATGCCGTTCGTTGGGTAGTTAAAGTCCAGAAGCCCGCGCAGGGTTGCCTTGCGGGTGTTGTCGTCGTTCACCTGCTTGGCAAACGCCCAGTAGGCGTCTTCGCTGTTGGTTCGTGCCGCTGCTTGCAGACTGGCCACGGAATTGGGGTCCCACATATGAGTGTCCCCATGCCGCCGCCAATGGAAATCTCCGGGGTTTGGCAGCACGCTGACGGCTGCTTGATCTCTTTGCGGATAGCCAATGATGTGACGGCGCTGCATTTCTTCAGCCAATACGCCCATGGAGACGCCTTCGACTCGACTGGCGGTGCCGGTGAAGGACTGTTCAATAACGTCTTGCGCCAAGCCCACAGCCTCAAAAATTTGGGCGCCTTTGTAGGACTGGAGCGTCGAAATGCCCATCTTGGCCATGACTTTCAGCATGCCTTTGGCGACTGCTTTGCGATAGTTGCGTACCACATCATCGGCGGTCTCAACGTTGGAAACGCTGTCAAAAGCGCCTTTTTCCTGCGCATCCCACAGTGCCTCGAAGGCAAGGTACGGATTGATGGCGTCGGCACCGTAACCGATTAACAAACAGTGATGATGGACTTCTCGCGCCTCACCGGTTTCAACGATCAAACCAATTTGGCTGCGCTCGGCTTTTTTCACCAAGGCATGGTGCACACTGCCAACGGCAAGCAGTGCACTCATGGCAACCCGGTCCGTACCGAGCGCGCGGTCGCTCAGAACCACCAAACTGTAGCCATCGGCAATGGCTTGGCTTGCTTCGGTGTTGATTCGTTGCAACGCCTCTTTCAGGCCTGCTTCACCGGAGTTGGCAGGGTAGGTAATGTCGATGGTAGCCGTGCGCCAACCTCGATGATCCATGGCCGCGATGGAAGCCAGTTCCTCGTTGGTTAAAATCGGATGGGGCACGCGCAGGCGATGTGCATTCTTTGCTTCGGTTTGCAGCAGGTTTTGCTCAGGACCGATGTAGCAATCCAAGGCCATAATGACTTCTTCACGAATGGAGTCGATTGGCGGATTGGTGACCTGCGCAAAGCGCTGTTTGAAATAGTCGTAGAGCATGCGCGGCTTTTCAGACATCACGGCCAAGGCCGCATCGTTGCCCATGGAGCCCAGCGGATCGCGAAGCTCTTTAATCATCGGGAGCAGCATGAATTGCATGGTTTCTTGCGTATAACCAAGCGCCTGCATGCGCGGAGTCAGGGTGACGTGGTTAAGCGCCTTGCCGGCTACGCTCGGCAGATCGGTCAATTCGATACGCTGCTCTTCAAGCCACTTTTGATAGGGACGACGGCTGGCCAGATCAGTCTTCAGCTCTTCGTCCGGGATCATGCGTCCCTGTTCGAAATCAATCAGGAAAATACGCCCGGGTTGTAGTCGGCCTTTTTCGATGACCTTGGCAGAATCCACAGGTACAACACCGACCTCGGATGCCATGATGCAAATATCGTCCTCGGTGATGTAATAGCGCGATGGGCGCAGGCCGTTCCGGTCAAGAACGGCGCCGATGCAAGAACCGTCTGAGAACGCGATGGAGGCGGGTCCATCCCAGGGTTCAATCAGGCAGGAGTGATATTCGTAAAAGGCTTTTTTCTCTGCGGACATGCCGCTGTGCTGTTGCCAAGCCTCCGGGATCATCATTAGCAGCGCTTCGGGCAATGTGCGGCCGGACATCAGCAGGAATTCCAGCACGTTGTCAAAGGTGCCGGAATCGGAGCAATCGGGTTCAACGATGGGGAAGAGCTTTTTGATGTCTTCGCCGAAATAGTCTGAGGCCACGGTGCCTTCACGGGCGTTCATGGCATTGATGTTGCCCAATAAAGTATTGATCTCGCCGTTATGGCTCATAAAGCGACTGGGTTGAGCGCGATCCCAAGACGGGAATGTATTGGTGCTGAAGCGCGAGTGCACCATGGCCATATGGCTCTCGTAACCCGGGTTCATCAGGTCCCCAAAGAAAGGAAAGAGCTGATCGGGCGTCAGCATGCCTTTGTAAATGATGACGTTGGTCGACAGAGAGCACATGTAGAAGAGGTGCGCTTGAGTCACGCTCTCGTCTTTGCGCGCCAGATGAGCACTGTGCTTGCGAATCGTATACAGCTTGCGCTCAAAGGATTCGTTTTCCATGCCGCCGATAGCACCCTTGCCGACGAACAGCTGCTCGAAGGAGGGCATTGCGGCGCGAGCGGCCTTGCCGACATTGGCGATATCAGGGTTGGTGGGCAGTTCGCGCCAGCCGATCAGAGTTTGGCCTGCGTCATCAATGGCCTGTTCGATGATGGCTTTGCAGCGAGCACGCTGGACTGGGTCTGTGGGCAGGAAAATATTGCCGACACCGTATTCACCGAGTTTTGGTAACTCTCGCCCGAACAGCTCTTCGGCCAAGGCATTGAAGAAGCTGTGGGGCATACCGGTCATCACACCCGCGCCGTCGCCCGTGTTCGTCTCGTAGCCAACGCCTCCACGGTGCTCCATGCAGCAGTTCATCTCGAAAGCGTCCTGCAGAATTTTGTGACTGGGTCTGCCCTTAATGTCGCAGACGAAGCCGACGCCGCAGCCGTCTTTTTCGTTGGCGGGATCGTACAGCCCGTTCTTTTGCGGGAAGTTGCCGTTAAATGTCAGCGTCATAGATCGTCTCAGTTATCGTCGTGACCAAGCCTTGGCTAGGTAAATTTCGCCCGGTGACTGCGTCGAAACGTCAGCACACAAGGGGCTTTCCACATCAAGCTAAGCGCTTTGTGGGCCAATTTAGAGGGTCACGGTGCCTTGACTGCGCGACTTGCGAGCAATCACGGGCGTTTTTAATATGGTTTGACTAGTGCTCTGTAAATGAGCGCCGGCCGAGGGCTCTCTCAACCGGCCGGCAACGTTCTCAAAAATGTTCATTGGAATCAAGCCTGTGGTGCTCTGTGTCGAAGCTGCAGCCCAGCTTCAAAAAGGTAGCACCGGGTCTTTGCAGGTGGAAATTTCCGCTCAGGATGTGAAATAAATGTTATCACAACGGCGGTTTCAGGCGATTGTCCATGCCTTGCTCTGGCGCCAATCATCAAACGGTCTGCAAATTTGTCTGCACCAGCGTTTAACTACGGGGGTGATGGACGGTTATTGGGTCTGTCCGGGCGGCCGCATCGCTGCAGGGGAGAGGCCGGTGGCCTCGGTGCGTCGGGAAATACAGGAAGAATTGGGCGTTGACGCGCTGAATCCGCGCTTAGTCGGGCTTTTGACCTTTGCGATGGCTATGCCGTTGGGCGGTCAAACCGATCAAATGACCGGTGTAAATTACGTCTTCGCCACAAATCGCTGGCATGGCGAGGCCCATGCTGCCGAACCGCATTTGCATGGTGCTCCGATGTTTTTTGATGTTGAAAATCTGCCGGATCCGCATCCTGGGTGGGTTAGGGACATGGCAGAGCATCTCCGCAGAGACAGTACAACGCTGATGAAACACTACACGGATTAGGGCGTTTCGGCGTTTCTCCGCGATTTCCTTGCGGCATTTTTCCGTCAGACCACTTAGAATGCGCGCTGCTTGAAATTCCACTTAGACCATCGTTGAGAGAAAAATCATGAAAGATCCAGTACGTGTCACCATTACCGGCGCTGCCGGCCAAATCGGCTATGCGCTTTTATTCCGAGTAGCGTCAGGTGCCATGCTGGGTAAGGACCAGCCCGTTATCCTGCAACTACTGGAAATCACCCCGGCGCTGGGCGCGGTAAAGGGCGTTGTCATGGAGCTAGACGATTGCGCCTTCCCGCTGCTGCATGATGTGACCTATACCGATGATGCCAATGTAGCGTTCAAAGACACGGACTATGCACTGCTGGTGGGCTCGCGCCCTCGGGGTCCGGGTATGGAGCGTAAGGATCTGTTGGAAGCCAATGCAGCAATCTTCTCTGCTCAAGGTAAGGCGCTAAATGACAACGCTTCGCCAAACGTCAAGGTGCTGGTCGTCGGCAACCCTGCGAACACCAATGCGCTCATCGCCCAACGCAATGCTCCAGATTTGGATCCACGCAATTTTACCGCCATGACTCGATTGGACCACAACCGAGCGATGGCTCAGCTTGCTGCCAAGGCGGGTAAGCATGTATCGGATGTAGAAGGGTTGTGTATTTGGGGCAATCACTCAGCAACACAGTATCCAGACATTCACCGAGCCAGCGTAGCGGGTGAGGAAGCGATGTCCATGGTCGACATGGATTGGTATACCGGGGACTTCATTCCCACGGTCCAGCAGCGCGGTGCAGCCATTATCGAAGCGCGGGGTGCATCAAGCGCGGCTTCCGCAGCAAATGCTGCCATCGATCACATGCGCGATTGGGCACTGGGCAGTGACGCAGTGCTGTCCATGGGTGTCTACAGCGACGGCAGCTACGGTGTGGCAGAGGGCTTGATCTACTCATTCCCGGTGACGTGCAGCGGCGGCGATTGGCGCATCGTACAAGGTGTTGAGGTCAACGCTTTCAGCCAAGAAAAGATGGACGCAACAGAAACCGAGCTGACCGAAGAGCGAGACGCGGTCGCGCATTTGCTGCCTTAAGGTCAGGCCTGCCCTTCGGGCAGGACGCCCAAGGGAAGGGCGATCGACCGTCGGGTTTCGGCTCTTTCCGGCTGTCCCAATAATCTGCCATGATGCCGTTCTTGAGATTTTCGAGGACGTTTGTCATGGCAGATCCCACTGTTCGACCGTTTGTTATTCACACCCCCGACACTGAACTCGATGCCCTGCAGCAACGATTAGCAGCAACGCGCTGGCCTGATGCCGAAACCCCTAGCGATTGGACCCAAGGTCTACCCTTGGCCTATGCCGAAGAGCTATGCGCCTACTGGCAAAGTGAATATCAGTGGCGTGAGCGCGAGGCGTACTTCAACGGTTTCCCGCAATTTTTGACCGAGCTCGATGGACTCGACATCCATTTTATTCACGTGCAAAGCGCTGAAGCACTGGCGCGCCCGTTGCTGATGACCCATGGCTGGCCCGGATCTGTTGTGGAATTTCATAAAGTAATTGGGCCCTTGGTAGACCCAGTGGCCTATGGAGGCCGCGCAGAAGAGGCGTTTCATGTGGTCTGTCCTTCGCTACCAGGCTATGGGTTTTCCGCCAAACCGACGCAAACCGGCTGGGGTGTGGAGCGCATTGCCACCGCTTGGGACGCTCTGATGCAGCGTCTGGGGTACTCTCGATACTTCGCTCAGGGAGGGGATTGGGGTTCTGCCGTGACCACTGCGATTGGGTTGCAAAACTTGGGTCAGTGCGCGGGCATACACATCAATATGCCCAATGCCGGAGCACCGAAAGATGCGCTCGCGAATCCCGATGAAAAGGACAAGGTGGCATTGGCCGGCGCACGCTATTACGCCGAATGGGGTGCAGGGTATTCCAAGCAGCAAAGCACCCGTCCGCAAACCCTAGGTTATGGACTGGTGGATTCTCCCATGGGACAAGCTGCCTGGATTATCGAGAAATTCTATGAGTGGACGGACTGTCAGGGGCACCCAGAGAATGCCCTCAGTCGGCAGGAACTTATCGACAATGTGATGTTTTATTGGTTGCCGGGCACCGGCGCATCGTCAGCGCGATTGTATTGGGAGAGCTTTGGCACGGCGTTTGGTGGTGGCGCAGAGCGGCAGGTGTCTTTACCGACCGGTTGCAGTATTTTCCCTAAAGAGATTGTTGCAACACCGCGCCGCTGGGCACAGCAGCGCTATCCGAATATCGTTTACTGGAACGAGTTGGATCAAGGCGGGCACTTTGCTGCCTTTGAACAGCCGGAACTTTTTGTGCAGGAACTTCGTGCCTGCTTTGGAGAAATGGTTCTATAACCGGCGAACCGAGTACATAACTGGAGGGTTAGAACATGGCCGTAGCGTTAAACATCAATGGCCGCAAAGTTGCTTTAGACGTACCTGATGACACACCTTTGTTGTGGGCAGTGCGTGACGAGTTAGACCTCAAGGGCACGAAGTTTGGTTGCGGCATAGGCATGTGCGGTGCTTGTACCGTCCATATTAACGGCGTTGCCCAGCGCTCTTGCATCACTCCAGTTGGCAGTGTTGCCGGTGCCGCAATTACGACAATTGAGGGCCTCAACGCTGATGGCGAACATCCGCTACAGCAGGCGTGGGTCGCCGCCCAAACGCCTCAGTGCGGTTACTGTCAATCAGGCCAAATCATGCAGGCGGCCAGTTTGCTGGCCCAAAATAGCAACCCCAGTGATGCAGACATTGTTGATGCCATGAGCGGCAATCTGTGTCGTTGCATGGCGTATACCCGTATCAAAAAGGCCATCAAAATGGCCGCGTCGGCAGACTCGCTGGCAGTGAATGTTGGCCCGGAGGCAGCCCATGTCTAATTCATTCAAAGAAACACGAAATCTGACAACGTCAGATGGGCTCAGCCGTCGTGGTTTTATGATCGGCACTGTCGGAACGGGTGTGGCGATGGCCTTTGTGCCGATGACCTTGCTGGGTGGGTCTGCCGAAGATGTACTCAACCATCAGGCGTTTGAACCAACACTTTGGTATCGCATTGATCCGAGCGGCGGCATTAGCGTCAAAGTTACCAAGGCCGAGATGGGTCAGCACATCGGTACGGCGTTGGCGCGTATTGTTGCCGAAGAGTTGGAGGCTGATTGGGAAGATGTCAGCGTGGATTATGTTGATACGGACCCGAAATATGGGCTGTTCCTGACCGGAGGAAGTTGGTCTGTCTGGACCAGCTTTGATCAACTCAGTCGCGCCGGTGCTGCTGGTCGAGTGGCGCTCATAGAGGAAGGGGCGCGTTTACTGGGTGTCGCGGCGGATCAATGCATCGCTCGTCGGTCACAGGTGGTTTGTGGGGATCGGCAGATCAGTTATGGCGACATTGTGGCTCGCGGCCGCTTCAACCAAACGTACACCGACGAACAACTTGCCAGTCTGTCCTTGAAGCCCGCAGCAGATCGCACTCTGATTGGGGCTGATACCCAGGCATTGGATATTCCCGAAAAGACCATAGGTGCGGCGACGTACGGTATTGACGCGACTTATGAAGGGATGGTCTATGCCAAACCCTTGTTGCCTCCCACCCGTTATGGGTCGGTGGTTGAGTCGGTAGACGATAGTCGGGCAAAGANTATTGCCGGTTATCAGCAAACGCTGGTCTTAGACGATCCGTCGAATTCTGTGCCTGGCTGGGTACTGGTAATCGCGGATTCTTACCATGCGGCGCAGCGGGCGGCTCGCTCAGTTCGCGTGAGCTGGCAGGCAGGTCCCACGGCGGAGGTGAANGAAGCAGATCTGTTTGCGCGTGCNGANGAATTGATTGATAGCGNGTCGGGNGCATTGTTTCTGGACCANGCGGACGTCGATGATGTTTTTGCGTCAGCGAANAACGTAGTGACAGCGCGTTACACCACAAGCACCGCCTTGCACTTTCAACTCGAGCCCGTGAACGCGATAGGCCTTCAGCGCGAGGGCAAGTGGGANNTGCATACAGGAGCACAGTGGCAATCTCTGTCGCTGCCGGTATACGCCAAAGCCTTAGGGGTGCCCGTAGAAAAGATTCTCATGCGGACCCATCTTTTGGGNGGTGGTTTTGGCCGACGTCTGAACGGGGACTATGGCGTGCCGGCGCTTCTTGCTGCGCAAGCGCTGAANAAACCAGTAAAGGTGGTGCTCTCGCGAGAAGACGATTCNCAATTTGATTCGCCNCGATCGCCGTCTGTGCAGCGGTTGAGCATGGCCTTTGACTCTGATGGTGGCGTTGTGGGTATGCAGCACGCGGCGTCTGCAGGCTGGCCAACAGCTGAACTGGCNGGTTTCTTTTTAGGTACCGGCACGAACGGCGAAAAGTTTGATCCNTTTTCCATTAACGGCGCCGATCATTGGTATGAAGTTGGCGCGCACCGCGTGCGTGCGGTAATGAACGATTTGGCTCAGCAAACCTTCCGTCCNGGCTGGCTACGATCCGTAGCTCCGGGCTGGACCAACTGGGCCTCTGAAAGCTTTATCGATGAGGCNGCCAGCGTCGTCGGCGTTGATCCGTTAGTTTTTCGCCAACGAATGCTGACCGCGCGTGGCATTAATGCAGGCTCCGANCCCAACGCCGTGGGTGGCGCGAAACGAATGGCTAACGTTTTGGCTCGAGTGGCTGAAAAAGCTGGTTGGGGTAAGTCTTTGCCNGAAGGTGAGGGAATGGGCATTGCCTGCACTTTTGGTCAGGAACGTGCGGCGCCTACTTGGACAGCGTGTGTGGCTGAGGTGGCGGTGGATAANGAGTCTGGTGAGGTGACGCTCAATAAACTCACGTTAGTCGTCGATGCTGGAAGCATTGTGCATCCTGATGGCGCCTTGGCCCAGTGTGAGGGCGCTGCGCTATGGGGAGTCAGTNTGGCCTTGCACGAGGGTACTGAGTTCGCGGCTGGGCAGGTGCAGGACACGAATCTGGGCGGTTACCGACCACTACGAATGGGCGACGTGCCCGAGCTTGAGATCGAGTTTGTCGAAAGTGNGCACCACCCCATGGGCTTGGGTGAGCCTGCNACCACAGTGNTAGCGCCAGCTATCGGTAACGCGATCTACGCNGCGACGGGTGCCCGTGTTCGTCATCTGCCGATCCGGCCAGACGCCGTAAAGGTGGCGCTGGCTGNNCGGCAAAAGGCCTAGATTCGAAGGCAAGGGTGTTGGCGAGCTGAGTCGNTTGATTCCTCTCGTCAGTCTCTCGCCGAAGGCGGCTATTTCCCGGTGAACTGTGGGGTGCGCTTNTCACCAAANGCCTTNCGNCCTTCNGCNCCNTCNTCNCTGAATTTGATNNCGAGCAGTTGGTCTCTTGCAANGGCNCCGGCTTCGGCCGGGCTCTTGTTCAATGTGGCCATGCTGAATTCTTTTANNCCNTGCACGACGAGTGGCGCTGANTNGGCCAGAATGNTGGCCCANGCGTGGGCCTGTNNTTCTTCCTCGCCCGTGGGCACCACTTTGTTGACCATGCCGGCAGCCAATGCGCGATGGGCGTCGAAATCTTCNCCCAACAGCATAAATTCCATGGCCACNTTGTGGGGAATGCGCGCGACAGCGCTGGCNATCAAGCCNCCAGTNAACCCCAACTGGGCTTCGGGATANTTGAAGCGNGTNTTNTCCGCGGCAACAACCAAGTCGCACATTTGTACGATGACGTAGGAGCCTCCGATACACCANCCNTTGACCGCCGCAATNANGGGCTTANTTGTTTGCGNTCCNATGCTTGGNACGCCTTGCCACATTTCNTTTGGCGCGTCTTTTACATCAGCGCCAACNGAGAANGCCTTGTCNCCAGCGGCTGTGAGTACNNCAACGCGGTCNTCGCTGTTTTCCAGCCGACGCCAAGCGGCTTGNANCNCAAGAATNACCTCCTCGTTCAGCGCGTTCATTCGATCCGCACGGTTGATGGTAATGGTCGCGACGCGATCGTGAGAAGTGTAGGTAACCAGTTCAGTCATAGTGTGCTCCGGTGTCATAACGCCTATCAGTGGCCCATGATCGACGACCAGGTGTCTAGGTCGTTGATGCGTAAATAGGCATTGGTTTTCTTGGTTTCACCCATGGTTGCATTAGGCACGTGGCCATAGTTGTGACCGGGCAGCAGCAGGGTGTCGTCGGGCAAGCTGCAGAGTTTGCACATGCTGTGGTACATGTCTTCGGAATTCGAGCCCGGTAAATCCACTCGGCCGCAGCCGTTGATGAAGAGAGTGTCGCCACTGATGAGCGTGTTCTTTACTTTGAAACATTGACTGCCGGGGGTATGGCCGGGGGTATGCAAGAACTCTATTTCGATGTTGCCGACACGCAAGGTATCGCCAGACTCCACGCGGGCAATATCCGATTCGGACACCTCTGTGACTTTTTTGATGCCGTCGGCTTCTAAGTTGTGGGCATAGAGTTTCACCGGGTTGGTTTCCAGTAACTTTGCGTATCCCTCGACCTTGTTGCCGCTGAAGGAGCCGCCAACGTGGTCGGGATGATAGTGCGTAGCCAATGCCGCGGTCAGTTTGTAGTCCTTTTCATTGATGTGGTTGACCAGCGAGTCGATGTCCCACGCAGGGTCAACCAAGACGACCTCGCGGGTACTGCGGCAGCCGATCAAGTAGGTGTAATTTTGCATCGGCCCAATCTCGATTTGCTCAATAATTAAATCCGATGGCTCTTCCCACGCTGCGTCGCTCATACCTTGACTCTCTTATCGGTTGACAAATTTGTGAACAGCCAGACATTAAAGAAATTCCCGAACGAGTAAAAGTTAGATGGCATCGACATTNTGGAAATGAAATGCGGGCGATGCAGAATCCCTGGNGACCCGNTAAGGCGTCATTGGCTATAGTGAGTAGATGAATACCCACGCATTGAGAGCATCGACGTTTGACGATCGGCTTGCTGCCAAGCTGATAGATGCTTTGCTGACCCAAACCCAACTCGCTGTAGNAGATGTTGCGGCACATGCGGGTTTGGCCACGACGGGTGGGCTTCAGGCAGAAACGCGTCGTCTGTTTGGGTGCTCGCCGACCCAGTTGCGAAGAAGCAGCCTGCCGGCGTCGAGACATACACAAAGGGCCTCAGAGATCAGCGTCGATTTTCCGGTAACCGGTGCTTACCACTTTGGATGGGTTTTTGATTATCTGCGTACGCGTGCTCTACAGGGCATCGAAGAGGTTCGGGGTCGATGCTACCGGCGCAGAGTATCTGAGGCTGGCAAACCGCCTGTGTGGCTCGAGGTTTCTCAGCACGGCGATGGGCTGCGGGTGATGTTGCCGCTGACCCAAGAATGCGCCCATATGTTGCTGTCTCGGGTGGTCAGGCTGTTTGATCTGCGGGTGGATGGCGATTTGATTGATCGGACTCTGCTTGGAGCGCCGCTCCACTATTTGACGCAAAGCGTGCAACAAGCACCTGGGCTCAGAGTGCCCGGAGCTTGGGATGGATTCGAAACCGCGGTGCGTGCGGTACTGGGTCAACAGGTGAGTGTGGCCCGAGGAACGGAACTGGCCAATCGCATGGTCGAGGCCTATGGCGAAGGCGACTTTCCAGTCCCGCATCAACTCAGACATCAAGAAGTCGCGGAATTGGGCATGCCAGGCAATCGCGGGCGNGCGATATCGACCCTTGCTGAATGGGTCGATGTGGACGGTTGTACCCTGCTCGAGGGACAAGCCAGCGAGTCATTTGTGCAAGGGCTTGGCGCGGTCAAGGGCATTGGTCCTTGGACTCAAAACTACATGCGTCTGCGGGTTGTTAAAGACGTCGACGCCTTTCCCCACAATGATTGGGTAGTTCTCAAGCAACTTAACACCACACCTGCCCAGGCCTTGCAACTGGCGGAGCGCTGGCGACCTTGGCGCGCATATGCCTTGATGCACCTATGGCGATTGGCCGGGTTGCAGCGCAAAGCCCTCAAAACTAGGACGAAGCAATAGAAGTAAGTACGCACTTACGGGATGGATCATGACAACTTACTACACATACACACAGAGCCCAGTTGGTCGTCTCATGTTGACCGCCAATGAGCAGGCGTTAACGGGTTTGTATTTTTCCACGGGTAACAGGGCTCGAACAACGCCGGACGACAGCTGGCAGCGTCGAGATACTCATTTTAACCAGGCGCGACAAGAGCTGGATGAGTACTTTGAGCATCGGCGGCGATGTTTCGATGTGACATTGGAACCAAGCGCTACGCCGTTCCAAAGCCGAGTGCTNGAGGCTCTCCGCACCATTCCCTACGGAGAAGTGCGATCTTATAAGCAGATTGCCGAGGCCATCGGATCGCCCAAGGCGATGCGTGCCGTTGGCAATGCCAATGGCAACAATCCGTTGGCGATCTTTATTCCCTGTCACCGGGTGGTGGGCAGTAACGGCGCGTTAACCGGGTTTGGCGGTGGGTTGGAGGCCAAGCAGTATTTGCTCGGGCTTGAGCTGGATTAACCGTTGAATGGGTGCGGGCGATAAGTTTCCCCGGCATTCTTAAGTAACCATTTAGATACTTATAGAGTTGCAGAGAAAGTCTTGAATATTAAGTATCTAAATGGTTACATACGGCCATGCGCAATCCGGAAAAAACTCGACAACGCCTGATTGAAGTGACGGCACAAGCGATGGCTCAACACGGTGGGGCTGGGGTTCGTGTAGATCGGATAGCTGCAGAATCTGGCATCAACAAACGCATGATTTATCACTACTTTGGCGACAAGGACGGCGTTTGCGCCCATGTGCTGGCGCGTCAGGTCTCTGCTCTTGTCCCAGTGATCAATGAGGCCCAAATGACTCTGCTCAGAGCGCGGCTGGCATCGTTGCTGCCCAGNGAGATTCTGCTTGTCGACCAGCAGGGATCGCCATCCGGCGTTTCGAGTCCCCGTGCTCAAAGCAACCAACGCCCGGCGGTCATTGTGCTCAGGGCATTATTGGACACACAAGGTGGCACTGCGCCGTTTGACGACTCTTCCGCTGACTGGTTCGCCCTGGTCACCCGTTTGTGCCAACTCGCCTTGGTTGAACATTCTGCCGTATCAGCGCCGGAGCAAGAGAGCCGTCCACCGAAACAGCGTTTCAGTCTGAGCCCGGTGCTGCAACTTGTTGATGCCTGAGACGGCCGTGGGAATCAGTCGGCCTCGTAACCAATACGTTGAATCCAGTAGCGCGTAGGCTCGGTGGTTNCATCAAAGGTCAACACCTTGGTGCTTGTGCCTGTCTGTAGAATGGCGATTTCGTCGCCTAGGGATTTGCCGAGCAGGGCTTTCGCCATGGGTGAATCAATACTGATGTATTCGGGCTTGTCNTCAATCTCGTCCGGGCCAACCAAGCGATAACGTGGGCTTAGATCTCCGTTGGCCGTCTCCAGGGTTACCCAAGCGCCAAAATAGACCNTGTTGTTGTCACTGGGCCGNCGGTCTACGACCTGCATGGTGCGAATGCGTTTGTCTAAATATCGTATGCGGTGATCGATTTCGGCGAGTTGTCGTTTGCCGTAAATGTAGTCCGCATTCTCCGATCGATCACCCAGGGCTGCAGCGGCTGCTACTCGAGAGGTTATCTCCGGGCGTTTTTCTTTCCACAAATAGTTCAGTTCCTGCTGCAAACGACTGAAGCCGGCAGCGGTGATGATGGCTGTTTTCTCTGGTTCTGGTGGTCGGTAGCGTCCCATGCCCAGAGCCTAACCCATGGGCGTGACGCCTTCGCTATGATTTCGCAGGTGTGTCAGACCGGCTGCTTGGATACAATCCAGCCACCGCAGGGAGTGACTTGCTCGGAGACAATGTTGGCAGCCTCAATCGATCAGATTCAAATTAGCAAAGCGTCAGGTTCCTTAGGAGCCTTTGTCACCGGCGTATCTTTGAAGGATATCGTCACCAGCGATGCCATTTGTCGAGCTGTCCGCGGGCTGCTGGTGCAGCACGAAGTCCTCTTTTTTCGTGATCAGGAGCAAACTCCGAGCGTATTTGCTGCCTTCGCTAAGGCGTTTGGTGAGGTTCTTGGTCACCCGGCCTACGCCACCGTCGCCGAGGCGCCGGATGTTCAGATACTCGAGAGCACACCTGAAAACCCATCGAAAATCGAGGTCTGGCATTCGGATATGACCTTTATGTCGCGTCCGCCCAGTTTCACCTTGCTGCAGGGTCAGATCATTCCAGCCTTTGGCGGAGACACGTTGTGGGCAAGTGCCACGGCGGCCTTTGACGCGCTATCGCCTCAGATGCAAGCCTTTCTTCTGCCGCTTCAGGCGGTAAACGATTTTCGTCACGGTTTTCGCGAAAGTTTGGCCGAGCCTGGTGGGGCAGAACGGTTGGCGCCGGCCATCGCGGAGAATCCGCCGATGGTTCATCCGCTGATACGCACGCATCCTGAGAGTGGCCGCAAAGCCATCTACGTTAATGCGTTGTTTACCACCCACATTGTTGGGTTGCCCGGCAAGGAAAGCGAGGCATTGCTCGACTTTCTATACCGCCATGTGGTGGCGGAAGAGCATACGGTGCGTTTGTCTTGGCAGCCGGGCACCGTCGCGATTTGGGACAATCGTTCCACTCAACACAAACCCGTGAATGACTTCTTTCCCCAACACCGCTTAATGCACCGGGTGACGTTGACTGGCGACCAGCCCGCTTAAGCTAATTAAGGAGCCGCGTATGCGTCTGTACTTTGTTTTTTTACTGAACAGCCTTTTGTTGATGGCGGCGCCGAGCCTTGCGGCGGACGATGCTATCGAGCTAAACCTGTTTCCAGATTCGGCGCCTGCGGAAGTGCGTGAAGCCGAATCACAGGCCCTCNACGTGATGTATGACTTCATGCGGACATTCAATGGGCGCGATGTGCCAAACTTTGCCCGCACACTGACCTACCCGCATGTGCGAGTTGCCAGCGGCGGAGTGACAGTCTTTCCGGACCGCCAGAGTTTTATCGACGCAACCGACTTAGAAGCATTCGCAAAACGCTTTAACTGGTCCCACAGTCGCTGGGACAGCATCTCCACTGTTCAAGCGGATGCTGAAAAAGTGCATTTTGCCGTCCAGTTCACTCGGTTTAACCCTCAGGGGGAGGCTTACGTGTCGTTCAACTCCCTCTACATTGTGCAGCGCACGGAATCCGGTTGGGGTATCCGGGCTCGTTCCAGTTTTGCGCCATAGAGGAATTGTCAANCGTTGATGGGCGCAAGTTAATGAGCGTAGTNGCGACAGTCGACGATTNTCTTCAGGAGGCCGGGGCCTTGGACAAGGCGATGCTACCCCTCGGCTTTTTTTTGGCGTTTTGCGCCCAGCACCNGCTGCTGAGCCAGGAGTTCACGCAGCAACGCGCCGAGCAGTTGTCCGCTGTAAGGCTTCAGGAAGGACGAGTAACCACGTTGTTCGCTGCCCATGGGGCAACGCTCTATGCGGATGATTTCACACCTCAAGGCCTAGAGTTTGTGCGTGGCTATCTGCCTCAGCTACATGCTGACTTTGCACAAACCTTTGAACCGGACTGTTTCGAGATTGAAGATGCGTGGTCGAACTACCAGCAGCTTGCAGACGTAATGATCCGTCACTTGCTTGGGCAGCCAAGGTCCGCACATACGTCTCGGGGAATATGGTCGACAATCACAACACGGGTAGCAAGGTTATGGCGCTAGGCCAACGTGACTATGAGGTGTTTCGGGGTGNCCCCGCCGCACTGCCAGAGGAAATNGCAGAGGTCTACGGGACCATCCAGCCAACGCCCGACGTGCTGCGCGTGGCGAAATTCCAGCAGCAGGTCATTGGTTGCTACGCCATGCATTCGCCTCAATCGCCACACGCCGACGGAAAGCCTATGCCGTTCGAGCTGTGCATGGTGATGGTCTTGGATGCCTATCAGCGCAATGGCGTGGGCCGTTGGCTGGTTGGGCATGCCATTGGTGTGGCAGAAAGCAAGGGTGGTAGGGAATTGCGAGTGCCACTGCCCGGGCCAGCTGAATTTTTTGAAGGCTTGGGGCTGCGGCAGGTTCCCGGTGGCTTTCACTATGCTATGTACCCTGAATAGACACGCTACCGGCAAGACGAGTAATCTCCAAGGGTCAGAGAAAAAGGGNGCACGCGTTTTGCAGAATAATATCAACATCAGCTATGAGCACGCGCCTCGCTTTAATACCGGTGACTCTGAAGCGCTGCAGTATTTGAGTGACAACGGATTTGTCATTTTCGGTAATGTCCTCAGCCAAGAAGAAGCGGACCACAGCCTTGAACTGCTTTGGGATTATCTTGAGCAGTTGGGAACAGGCATTGACCGAAGCGACGTCGATACTTGGGGCAACGATCGCTGGCCAACCGCTGTGCATGGCGGCATTTTGCCAAGCTATGGCATAGGCCATTCCTCGGCCCAGTGGTTTATCCGAGATGTGCCCAATGTGAAAGCCTGCTTTGCGCAGGTTTGGGACGATGATGATGATCTGTTGGTAAGCTTTGACGGCGTTACCCTCTGGCGCCCGTGGACTCATAACGAATCTTGGAAAACCAATGCCGGCAACAGTTGGCTGCATATTGACCAGCATCCGATTGGCCGGCCGGGCAAGCATTGTATTCAGGGGCTTGTGAATCTCCTACCGACATCACCGGAAACCGGGGGCAATGTGATCGTGCCGGGCAGCCATCGGCTTTTTGAGCACATTCCCGAGCAGTACGCCGAGCGCCTAGGGCGAATTCACCCGAGCATCGATCACTTTCGGTTCCCCAATGACGACCCCAATCTGACAGAAAATCAGCCCGTCATGTGTCATATGGAAGCCGGCGATATGCTGCTTTGGGACTCTCGTACCATCCACTGCAGTGCGCCAAGTCTGGAGACACCGAGTTTCAATGATCGGCTGCTGCGTGCGGCGAGTTTGATTTGCATGATGCCTCGGTCGAAGTCCAACCCTCAGGTCATAGAAAAGAGAAAGCAGGCGGTAGATAAACGAACCTCTACCACGAATTGGTCAGATCGTTTTATCGATGCCGATGCGTTTCCCAATATCGTGCAGGCACCTGAACGCGAGNACTACATATGGCCCAAGGCGCCGAAGCTTAACGCCAATCAGCTGAAAATGGTGGGTTGGACAGAGCAAGAAATTGCGGCCCGGCACGCCGAGAGCGGTGGGCCGCGGGGAACTTAGCGGGGTTCGTTGTCGGCTCGGGCAGCTCTGCCCAAGTAGCCACCGTGGTGGCGTAAACCATAGTCCTCGCGGGTGACACCTTTTTGTTCCAGCAGCGACAGCGCTAAGGCATCGCTAATGGCAAGCATGACGGCCATGGAGGCGCTTGGCGTGAGGCCCAGCGGGCAGGGCTCGACAATCGTGCCCATATCCAATATCAGATCCGAGTGCTGGCGCAGTTCAGAATCGAGATGAGAGGTTACGCCTATAATTTTGTCCACGCCCAGATGGCGCGACATTTCTAAAATTTCCAGTACCTCTCGGCTTTTGCCGCTGGTTGAAAACGCGATCATGACGTCATTCGCACCCACCAGGCCAAGATCGCCATGAGCGGCCTCCGCCGGGTGGATGAAGTCTGCGGGTGTTGCCGTTGAGCACAGTGTCGCTGCGAATTTCTTGGCAATATGCCCGGCCTTACCGATACCTGTGGTCAGAATCTTACCTTTGCAACTCATCATGACTTCGACAGCACTGACGTAGTCATCGTTGATATTGATAGCACTGATGGCTTCCGCTTCGGCTTTGAGCACCGACTGCATGCGTTCTTTAATGTCCAAGAGATGTTCCGTTGGTTGAGTCAAAGAGGCGCGCAGCTTAACGCAATCTTGGCTGGATCGCCGAGGGAAAAGTGTGGGTTNGCGTCAGATGTCTTGTTCTGTTCTTTCTGTCAGCGCATTTGCCTTGGTTCTCCGGAGCGTGCGTTTCCATTTGCCTGGCCTGACCCATATTGAAATCGCGCCGGTTGGTGCATGATTGACCGCATGAAAGATAGTACTGAACACGCATTGGTCTGCATGCCGTGGCCNGCACACGTCGGNGCCATTGATGAATCCGTTGCAGCGCGAGTCGGCCTTGCTCCGACCACTTTTCGATATTTGGGTGTTGACGACCCGAGGGTTCGTGAGCACGCCGAGCAGGTGCTTGGTGACCATACCTTGGGTTTAATCGAGATCGATATTTCGGGGAAAGAATTCGAGCCTTTGCCGTCTGTGTCCATGGACGAATCCTATCGTCTCAGCCTAGCCGAGGATGTCATCTCTCTTGCCACGAACAGTGTCTGGGGGGCTCTGCGTGGATTGGCGACCCTGGCGCAGNTGGCGCGACATGGACAACTGTTTGCGGGGCTGACAATTGAGGACNGCCCCCGCTTCCCCTGGCGCGGGCTGTTGCTTGATGTGTCCCGACATTTTTTTCCTGTGCAGTCGCTGATGTCTGTGATCGATGGTCTTGCAGCGTTGAAAATGAATGTGCTGCACTTGCACCTTTCAGACGACCAAGCGTGTCGTTTCCCCAGCGCGGCTTTTCCCAAATTGGCCAGCGACGAGCAC
This sequence comes from Gammaproteobacteria bacterium, assembly GCA_002704225.1. Taxonomy (GTDB): domain Bacteria; phylum Pseudomonadota; class Gammaproteobacteria; order Pseudomonadales; family Azotimanducaceae; genus UBA4421. Next base: position 54,821 of record PAFU01000032.1, read on the forward strand.
TATTCGATTGATGAACTGCGCGGCTTAGTNNGTTACGCGGCNGACCGCGGNGTTCGTGTGATTCCTGAGTTAGACATGCCAGGGCATGTCACATCATGGCTTACGGCCTATCCCGAGTGGGGGAGCGAACNCACGANNCCAAGTCTTCGCTTTGGCGTNCANCAAGCATGCTTGAATCCGCTGAATGAAAACGTTTACGACGCAATCTCGATCCTCCTAAGCGAACTGGCCGATGTTTTTCCCGACGACTATGTGCATGTCGGCGGCGACGAGGTGAGTTCGGCGTGGTGGCGCAGAGATCCGATCATCGCGGCCTACTTAGAAGATCACGAGATGACCACTCATGATCTTCAAAATGCGTTTCTGGTCCGTGTTTGCGCCATGGTGCGCAAGCTGGGAAAGCAGCCGATTGGCTGGGATGAGATTTTGCACCCGGATATGCCAGACTGCGTGGTGCAAAACTGGCGCGGAGCTACCACGCGAGATCGTGCCTTGGCTCTGTCAAAACCAACGCTGGTATCCGCTCCTTACTATTTAGATCTGCACTATCCTGCCGACATTCACTATGGTTTTGACCCTGAGACTCCACAAAGTCAGTGGCTTGAACAAGAAGACGCGCTGCAGGGCGACCCACGATTACGCCATGTTGCTGATGGCATTGAGTGGACCAAACAGTGGCGTGTCGGAAAGTCGAATTTCGCCGGCGAGGTAAATGTTATGGGTGGCGAGGCCTGTTTGTGGGCAGAGCTGGTTGATCCGGCAGTGCTCGCGACGCGGCTTTGGAGTCGGTTGCCTGCGGTGGCTGAACGGCTTTGGTCCCCGGCAAGCTGCACGGACGTCGATAGCATGTACCGGCGCCTGCAGGCTTGTTGGTTGAGCTTGCCAGAAGAGCCAGAGTTAACCGCTCGGCGCCACCTGCACGAGATGGGCTTTAGTGCNGATCAGATTTCATTGCTGGCCTTGCTCGAGCCGGTGAAGTGGTATGGACGTTTACTGGGGGAACAAGCATTGAGAGCTAGGCTTGCGGGCTCTGAAATGCCTAAGGCGCGACCCTACCAAGCCGATACACCGCTGGATCGCGTGGCCGATTTCTTGCCGCCGGAGAGTATGGCAGCGCGACGCNTGGATGAACTAACGCTCCTCGACTCGGCNACTCGAGTGAAAGACCTCATGGCGGGTTGGCCAGACGGCAAACCCANGGGCGAGNTATCCNCGGTATTGGCGGCGNTGGAACAGGGCGCAGATGTGCTGCTGTCTCTAGAGTCAGATGCCTGTACCTTGGCGGATGCTCGACAACGCCTGTCGGCGCTGGACGTTTCCTATGGAGAATATATCGCGGCTCCGCTGACCTACTGGCACTTCGCCTTGGATTCGGCGACTGCAGATGTCAGCGANAGNCCTCGGATTGAAGAATAAGAAACAGTGGTTAGNGCTGGCCNATGCNGCGGCACGCGCATGGCTAGATGCGCCCACTCTTGAGCTCTTGGGTAACGGTCACATTCACCAAACGTTTCTGCTCAGTGATCAAGAAAAACCGGCAGATCGCTATGTGCTGCAGTGTGTGAATTCGGCCGTGTATGGGGACATCGACTTGTTGATGCGGCAAACTCGTATGGTTCTTGATCGGTTGCATACCGCGTCTGCCTTTGCCGCGGAGTATCGGCTGCCTGAGTTGATATCGACGCAATTGGGCGAGTCGGTTTTCGTTCAAGCCTCGGACGGCGAAATGCGCTCCTGGCGCCTGTGGCGTTATATCGAGGGTTCGAAGACCTGCGATCCACCCGAAAACCGGCACCAAATCCAACAGGCGGCCAAGGCCTTCGGTGCCTATCAGCGAGCGCTGGCTGGTATGGAGATCGAACAGCTGCGTGAAACGATCCCGGGCTTTTTGAGCATGCCGGGCTATTTGCGTCAGTTCGATCAGGTTTTGGCGACGGCAACTCTGGCTGAATGCGAACAGGCGGCACCGTGGATTGCGCTTGCTCAGTCGCATCGTCAATGGCCAAGTGCTCTGATGCAGCCCGCCGGGATCATTCACGGTGACTGTAAAATTAACAATGTGCTGTTTGACCAACAGGGCGAGCGCGTATTGTCAGTGATTGATTTGGACAACAATATGAACGGTCACTGGGCCTGGGATTTCGGTGATCTGGTTCGTTCTGTAGCCTTTAGCCGAGGCGGGTTTGATGTGGATGACTACCGGGCCTGTCTTCAGGGATTTCTCGCCGGTCGTGGATCAACCCCCTTGATCAGCGAGCACCTGATTTACGCACCTTCCTATTTGGCCTTTATGCTGGGTCTGAGATTTCTAACAGATCATCTCGGTGGTGACGTGTATTTCTCGGTGCCTGAGCACGGCGACAATTTGCAACGAGCGATGGAACAGTTCGCTTTGTTTCAGTCCTTTGAGAGTAATAAGGCATTGATGGGACGGATTGTTTCGGAATGTAGCTAGTTGGCGACGTTTATCACCAATGTGACCACGCCGGCCATGGCCAAAACAAACAGGGCCGTGAGCACGACGCCCACAATAATGAAGTGGCTGGCCTTACCCCTGGCGAAATCTCTTTCTCGCTTCTCTTTCGACTGCACGCCCACCATGGCGGCTAGGGCGCTGCCGAACATCTGCGCAAGGCTGAGGCTATCCTGTTCCTTCGGGCTGTCCGGCGTAGCAGCCGAATTGTCGTAGTTCACAGAATTCGGATCGGGTTGTTGTGACATCCGTAACACCGATAGATTGTTGGTTGAAGAGCTTTCAGTATAGGGCAGAGGAGTGGCGGTATGCGGATCGATTTAAACGTTCACGAAGGTTTTGGTGCGGTGCGTCGGGCCGTTGGGTTTTTCATTGGCTTAGTAGTCTNTAGTTTTTTCAGCTCTTGCGCCCTGCAACCAGCCTTANACCAACCACTGCAGCTGTTNAGCGGCAGTGCGCCTGTGTATCCCGCGAAACNGAAGTCCGAAGGNGTNGGTGGANTGGTGACCGTTGCATACGATGTGAGTGCTGATGGCACGGTCGGAAACCTTCGTATCATCGGTAGCGAACCCCCGGGTTTGTTTGATGCTGCCGCATTGCGAGCCGTCGCCAGTTGGCAATTTAAGCCGCAGATTCGTAATGGTGTTGCTGAGCCTGTTTTGGGATTAACCAGTAAGCTAGAGTTTCGAGCACCTTGATGGCCGGGGAGGGCTTATGCAGCTGAGCACAAAAACACAAGGCTTGAGCATTGTCGGGCTTACGCTGGTCGTTATAGCAATTGTCTATGCAGGAGCACCCAGTGCCTCTAACCCAGAGACCTTGAGCGACCATATTGGTTATATGCTTCGGGTCACCGCCCGGTTGAGCTTTGGTGCGCTGCTACTGGCCTACGTTGCTCGTCCTCTCGTTCAGCTCGTTGGCTGGGGCAGGCCGCTGCTGATACAGCGTCGTTATATTGGGTTGGCTGCTGCTGCCAGTCTCACCGTTCACTTCGGTTATGTCGCAGCCTTTTTGATCACGTCTGGTGAACCCTTGGACTGGGTGACCGGTGTCTTTGGGGGCGCGGCTTTCGCTCTGATGTGGGCGATGGCGTTGACCAGTACGGACCCGGCTCGACGCAGGCTTGGCGCAGGTTGGAAGCGGTTGCATATCACTGGAATCCATTATGTCTGGCTGATCTTCATGCAAACTTTCTTCGGTGTTGCCGTGGAATCCGGGTCACGATGGGCTGAAGTAATGGCGACCTTGGGCTTGGTGGCCCTGTGCATTCGATTGGCGGCTTGGCTGAGTCAGCGGTTTAAGCGCACGGCATAAATCCCGCTGAATTCACCGGCCCGTGAGCCATCCGCCAGTAGCACGTCACAGGTCAACGGGAACCTCCCCTTACCGGTAGATTTGAGTTTCTCCATCTCGGTCAGATGTTCACCAAAGCTGCAACGCACGGCAATGTCCTCGCCAACGGGTTTCGCGTAGTTGATCTGACCGCTGGCGATGACGATGGACGCATCCAGCGCATTCAGCTGTAGCTGCAGATGCATCATGCCCCAACCGGTCAGCGCTTGAATGGCGTAGAGGCTGCCTGCGAAGGCCGTGCCGTGTACGTTGACGTTAGGCTCTAATGACGCCCGAGTGGTCAGCAGGTCACCATCAAAGTCTTTGATTTGCATTTGCATGGCCTTGGACAACGGTATTTGTTCGTGCCAAATGGTCTGCAATTGCTGGCAAAGCGCTTTGGTGTCNGTTGCGATTTCGGTCATGATGAGAAGGGTCCATATGCTGCTGAGAGAAAACAGTGATCAGTGTGAATCTCGTGGGTATCAATGTCTATGAAGTTGTCTTGGAGGGTAGCGCTGAGAGTTTTCACTCGGTGACGCTGGAGCCTTCGTTCTATCAGACGCTTTGCCAAGGCACGAACACTCATGAGTGGGTTCTCATCCACGCCTTTAAGTTTTTGTTGGAACACGAAGAGCGCAGCGAAATTGCCAGCCAGTTTGATTTGGCCAGCTTGCCTTNGNGCTATCCGGACTTCGTTGCGACCATGCAAGACCGATTGGGGTTCACTCAGTTAAAGGAGGAGCGGGGCTGGTAGCGGTCGAGATTGAGTTTTTTCGCCGATCTGTGTCTGCAGTACGCTTGTTTTATCGTTGGGAGACTACTATGAGAACGATTTATATTTTTACCACAATGATGGTGTCTGGCTGGATGGCTTCCGTTTCCGCCGACTCGCTGAACGAGGCTATTGCCGATCAAGTCGATGCCGTTACCGAGCGTGTCGTTGCGTGGCGACGTGACATCCACGCCAATCCAGAGCTATCCAATCGTGAATTTCGCACCTCGGCCTTGGTCGCCGAACACCTTCGCAGTCTGGGTATCGACGTGCAGACCGGCGTGGCGCATACCGGGGTTATTGGTGTGCTCAAGGGTGGCAAACCTGGCCCGGTCATCGCGTTGCGCGCGGATATGGATGGATTACCGGTGACAGAAAAAACTGGATTACCCTATGCCTCAACGGTGCGCGGTGAGTACCAAGGTCGAGANGTTGGTGTGATGCATGCTTGCGGCCATGACAATCATGTCGCCATTTTGATGGGAGCCGCCGAAGTTCTGGCGGCGGTGAAAGAGGATTTGCCGGGTACGGTTAAATTTCTCTTTCAGCCTGCTGAAGAAGGCCCACCCAAGGGCGAAAACGGCGGCGCGAAGATGATGATTGCTGAGGGAGCTTTGCAGAACCCAGCAGTGGATGCGGTGGTTGGACTGCATATTTCTCAGGGCGAAGAAGTCGGGCGTGCGAGTGTTCGTCCGCTGGGCTTGATGGCAAGCGCGCAACGTTTTGACGTTGAAATTATGGGCAGTCAAACCCACGGTGCACGGCCTTGGGCAGGCATCGACCCCATTGTTGTCGGTGCGCAGATCGTCAATGGATTACAAACCATCGTCAGCCGGCAAGTCGATATTACTCAGCATCCGGTGGTAGTGACCGTGGGCCAATTTGAAGCCGGTGTGCGCAACAATATCGTGCCTGAAACCGCGCGCTTAAGCGGTACGATTCGAACCTTTGATCCTGATGTGCGCGAGCAGGTACATGAAAAAATTCGTCGTATTGTTACCCAAGTTGCAGAGTCACAGGGGGCNACAGCCACCATCGATATTGACCCGGGTGTNCCCGTAACCTTCAACGACGCGGCGCTGACGGGTCAGCTGAGTCCCACGTTAGAGGCGATCTATGGCGCGGAACATGTGTCTGAGCCAGCGCGGATTACAGGCGCCGAAGACTTTTCGTTCTTTCAAGAGCAGGTCCCGGGCTTCTTTTTCTTTATTGGCGGGCGACCCGCTGNCCTNCCTGCCAGCAAGGCGATCCCCAANCATTCACCCTACTTCTATGTAGATGAGGGTGCCCTGCCACTAGGGGTGCATGCGATGTCGCGCTTGGCATCAGACTATCTGCGAGCTGGTGCCGAGTAGCTCGGTCGGGGGCTTACAGCCCCCAGCACTCGCCGTCATTGGCGAATAAAATTGCGCCATCGTAGTGCTCCTCCATTGCGCTACGGCTGATACTCTCCCTGCCCCGGGTTCTGCTGTTTCGATGGCCCAAGATCATCATTCTCGCCTCTGCTTGAGCTGCCACTCGGCCTAGTTGAGAGGGTCTGGCGTATCGCTCTCGCAGTGTGCCACGAGAATTTTCTGGAATGGCATGGCTGACCACGAGCGCGTCAGTATCCTTGGCAAAGGACGCTACGACATTCTTGGAGTTGTTGAAGGCTCCGGTAATAACCACAACCTGATCTGCAATCTCGATCCGCCAGGCCAAGGCCGGAACGTCACCGTGGTGCACCGGAATAGCCGACATTTTGACGTGTTCGGTCTGGTACTGGGCCCAGCGTTTTGAGCCGGTTGCGGGGATGTCGACACTGCGCACTCGGTATCCGAGGCTGGCTCTGGGTTTGATCGTGTTGGCCAAATAGGGGTAGGCACCGTTCGCGCCGAACAGACGCTGCATCAACTCGCGGGTCGATATATGAACGTCGCCATCGCCAGTTGGACCCATGATGGTTAGGCGCATGTCACGCGTATCGCTTTGGGCTGCACTGATATAGGCGGGTAAATCGCCACTGTGATCGGGTTTAAGCTGGGTCAGTGCGATGGCCTCAATGGATTCAAAGCGTGCTCCAGACTTTTCAAAGCCGATTTGCGACCCAGAGCCGGCGTCGACGAGGACCCGGGCGACATTGTCGTGCCAGATTAAATAGCTGGGCGAGGCTTGGCCGTCATTCAGTTCGCCGCTACCCGCGCCGAGAATTTCAATCCACACACCTTCATCACCACAATGGTTGCTGCTGGCGTGTGCGGTACTGACCAGCGTGATACACAGGGCAGTGGTAAGTACAGATCGCAAGATGGTCATTGCAGTATCTCTCAACGTTAGGGATTTGATTGTGGGTTTAGAAGTGACTCGACTTCCTCGACCAGTTGGCTGAATCCGGCTTCGTCTGGCATTCGCCAGTCCCCACGGGGAGACAAACTGACACTGCCGACCTTGGGGCCCGGTGGCAGCGTGGTGCGCTTGAATTGCTGGGTCATAAAGCGTCGGAAAAACTGCGCCAGCCAATGCTGGATGACGTCGGGCTCATGGTTATCGGCAAAACTGGCACAGGCCAGATGGAATATCTTGGTCGGCGATGCACCGAAGCGTAGCCAGTGATAGAGAAAGAAGTCGTGCAGTTCGTAGGGCCCGACGAACTCTTCGGTGCGCTGACTGATTTCGCCGTCTTGGGGCGGAATCAGTTCCGGGCTGATGGGAGTCTTCAGAACGTCGATCAACACCGCGGCCAAATCGGGTTCGGCCCGGTGCTGTGCGTACCACCGAACTAAGTAGGCCATCAACGTTTTCGGCACGCTCGCGTTGACATTGTAGTTCGCCATTTGATCCGCGTTGAATGTCGCCCAACCCAATGCCAACTCGCTTAAATCGCCGGTACCGACGACAATCCCGCCTACCTTGTTGGCGAAGTTGAAGAGAATCTGAGTNCGTTCTCGGGCTTGGGCGTTTTCAAATACGNCGTCGTGTGCGCCTTCATGTTCTAAATCGTCCAAGTGCTGAGCCACCGACGCNTTGATGTCGATTTCTTGCAGCGATACCCCGGCGTATTGGGCCAGTCGGTGCGCATTGGCCAGAGTGCCTTGGGTAGTCCCCGGCCCCGGTAGGGTGAGTGCATTCAAGTGATTGGNCGGTAATGACAGTTTCGTCAGCGCATCTTTTGCCACCAGAAACGCCAGTGTCGAGTCCAATCCCCCAGACAGTCCGATCACCAGACGGTCCACCTTGGCCGCCAGCATGCGCCGAGCCAAGCCTGTGGATTGAATAAGCAAAATTTCTTGAGCTCTGGCGGCGAACTCGTCTTCGTCTTCGGGCACAAAGGGTTGCTTCGCGTAGTGGCGCTGCAACATCTCCAAGGATGGCTGCGCTCTGTCGATGCTGACCTTGCGATAGGAGCGTGGTCGAAGCGTCTGTGCAAACGTACTGTTTTGGGCGCGATCGTGATTCAGCCGTTGCAGATCGATGTCTGCGATCAGGCTTTGCGCTGCGAATTCAAATCGGTGGCTTTCCGCGAGCATTTGGCCAGCCTCTGCAATCAGGCAATGCCCCCCAAACACCACATCCTTGGTGGACTCCAGCGCGCTGGCACTGGCATAGACATAGCCGCAAAAATTACTGGCGCTGGTCATGCGTACCAAATCGCGCCGGTAGTCGGCCTTGCTGATGAGTTCGTTACTCGCCGAAAGGTTGCAGACTATGTTGGCTCCAGCCAGAGCAGCGTGAGTGCCGGGGCTGATGGGTGCCCATAAGTCTTCGCAGATTTCGGCGCCAATGCAGCAGTCACCGAGTTCGAAGAGTTGATCAACGCGGACATGGAATGTGCCCAAGTCTGGGTCGACCTCGGTTTCGTTCACACCGGCACCCGAGACGAACCAGCGCTGCTCATAGAATTCGCTGTAATTTGGCAGGAATGACTTTGGCACCATGCCCAGCACCCGGCCGTTGCCAATCATGACCGCACAATTGACCATGCGGCCATCGGCGAGTCGCCATGGTGCGCCAACGGCCATCAGTGGGACTCGAGTGCGCTGTAGTTGAATCAGCGCGCGACGTGTCTGTGCGAGTAAGGCCTCGGAGAAAAACAGATCTTCAGCCGAGTAGCCTGTCAGGCACAGCTCGGGAAAGACTGCCAGCGAAACGCCTTGATCTGCGAGGGCGTCTGCCTGGGCCAAAATGGNTTCGGCATTTGCAGCGGCATCGCCGATGGTAAGGGTCGGTGTCGCTGCGCATACCCGCACGTAGCCGAGATTGCGGAAATCTATTGGTGATGTATTTTCTGTGGCAGGTCGAATCATGGACGGCAGTTTAGCCTAAATTCTTGTCCGCTATGCTTTCCTTGGCCCTATTGGCTGTCCAAAACAACGCGCGAATGTTCGTCGAAGCGGGGCCAGTTCCTCTGCTATATTCGTTGGCAAGCAGAATAACGCTATGGAGGGGACGTATGAATTTCGAATTTGGTGAAGAACAAGAATTGCTGCGGGAACAGGCGCGAGGCTTTCTCNCNAACCATTGTCCGCCGACCGCTGTGCGCGCGGTGCTGGATGGCGATGCGGATCACGATGCGCAGTTGTGGCAAAAAATTGTTGAGATGGGCTGGACCGCAACGGTGATCCCTGAAGAGTACGGTGGCTTGGGCTTGTCCTACTTGGAGCTGGTCGTCATCGCTGAAGAGCTAGGACGCGCAGTGGCTCCAGTTCCCTTCAGCTCGTCCGTCTACTTAGCCACTGAAGCCCTGATGGCGTGTGGCAGCCAAGAGCAAAAAGAGAAATGGTTACCCATGTTGGCTGCCGGTGAAGCCATTGGCACCTTCGCACTGTCTGAGGGTAATGGCCGTCCTAGTGTCAAAAGCTTGAAGACACGTGTAACAGACGGTGGGTTAAGCGGGCGCAAGCTGCCCGTGGCCGATGGTCGAGCAGCCGATTTTGCAGTCGTGGTCGCTGCCTCGGACTCGGGCGACGGAGCCAGCTGGTATTTGGTTGAGCTGGATCAAGACGGGGTCTCTCGCGAGGCTGTCCGCACGTTGGACTTTTCCCGCGGACACGCGGTCGTCGAATTTGATCGTGCCAAGGCTGAATTGCTCGGTGGTGAAGGCGCGGGCTGGGGGGCGACTGAACGGTTGCTGGACCGCGCAGCCGTACTTTTCGCTTGGGAGCAGGTCGGCCTGGCCGATGCCGCGATGATTCAGGCGCGAGATTATGCCATGGGGCGTTATGCCTTTGGTCGCGCCATCGCCTCCTATCAGGCGATCAAGCACAAGCTGGCGAACATGTACGTCAAAAACACCTTGGCCCGCAGTAACTGCTACTACGGTGCTTGGGCTCTGAATACAGACAGCGCAGAGTTGCCCTTGGCTGCCGCCACAGCTCGGGTAGGAGCCATTAAGGCAGCGGTATTCGCTGCTGAGGAAAACGTACAGACCCACGGCGGCATGGGATTTACCTGGGAATTTGACTGTCAGTTCTACTATCGCCGAGCAAAGTTGTTGGGCGTGAACGTCGGCAGTGAAGGGTACTGGCAAGATCGTTTGATTACGGCCTACGAGCAAAACAACGCGGCCTAGAGCCAAGTGTTACCAGCTTAGTGGATACAGAATTTTATTGAGGATTAACGATGGATTTTAACGACACACAAGAAGAAGCCGCCTTTCGCGCCGAAGCAGCAGCTTGGTTGAAAGACAATGTCCCGACTCAGGATGAGTTGGCTGGCTTGGACGACATCGCTGCCGCCAAACTTTGGCAAAAGCGTAAATACGATGCGGGCTGGGCATGTATCCGTTGGGATAAAAAATATGGCGGCCGTGAGGCCAGTGCGATCGAACAAGTGATTTGGAATCAGGAAGAGGCCAAGCACAGCACGCCGGGTGGTGTGTTTGTCATTGGCCAAGGCATGGCCGCGCCGACCCTGATGACTTGGGGTCGACCTGAGCACCACGAACGTTTTCTGCCCAAACTGGCCAGCGGTGAAGAAATTTGGTGCCAGCTATTTTCCGAACCCGCAGGAGGTTCGGACTTGGCTGCACTGCGTACTAAGGCCGAGCGCGACGGGGNCGATTGGGTGATCAATGGTCAAAAAATCTGGACCTCCGGCGCGCACTATTCCGATTACGGCATCTTGGTTGTTCGAACCGACCCNAATGTGGCAAAGCACAAAGGGTTGAGCTATTTCTTTCTCGACATGAAGTCTCCGGGTGTCGAAATCAAGCCGATTAAGCAGCTCACCGGTGGCGCGAACTTCAACGAAGTGTATTTCACCGATGTTCGNATTCCGGACAGCCAGCGTTTAGGTGAAGTCGGCCAAGGCTGGCAGGTCGCGCTGACCACTCTGATGAACGAGCGNGCGGCTATTGGCGGTGGGGGCGCTGGCGTTAACGTAGACGTGGCTTACCGTATTGCCAGTGAAGTCATGATTGATGACAAGCCGGCCATTGAAGACAGTGCGGTTCGCGCTAAGTTAGCAGACTGGTACGTACAGGAAGCTGGCCTACGATTCACCGGCTATCGATCAATGACTGCGATGTCACGGGGTGCGATTCCAGGGCCTGAAAATTCGATTGGCAAGCTCGTTGGGGCGCCGAAAACTCAAGAGATGGCATCCTTCTGTATGGATCTATTGGAAATGAGTGGCGCGATTTGGGACGAAAATCTGTCCAAGGAAGCCGGGTTGTTGCAGCTGACTTACATGGGNGCTCCCGGTGGTCGGATTGCNGGCGGCACCGACGAGATCATGGCCAACATCATTGCCGAGCGGGTGTTGGGTATGCCTCAAGAGCCGCGTATGGACAAGGGTATGTCGTTTAGCGACGTGCCAACCGGCAGCAACTAGCACCTTGTACCTGTCAAACGAAAGCGTGTTGGTTACGGCCAACGCGCTTTTTTTTGCCTTGGTCTCAGCGGATCAGGCATCCAGCCACTGAATGACATCACCAAGGCCGATCACGCCGGGTTCCTCAATGCTGAGATAAACACCGAGATTGCCGCCGTTCTCCTTAACCAAGTGACGCATGACCTTGGGGTCTTTCGGGAGGTCGTCGAAGCCATGGGTGGTCATGATGCAGCGAGGGCAGGCGACCTCAATTTTGACCACTGCGGAACCAATCCGGCCTCGCCGCCCCACCCAGGAATTTTCGGGGAAGCCGTCCTCGGGTGTCTCGACCACGAGGTTGGGTCTAAAACGCCGCAGATCGAATCGAGAATTTTCGCCCTTTTCGGTCATGGTTTTTGCGAAGAATCTCAGGCTTGCCTCACTCATAAGCAAAATCGGGAAAGCGTCGAAGTAGGTACCTGGTGAAGATTCGTAGATAAACAGTTCTTCCGGGAAAACGGAAAGGTCGGGTAGAGGTTCGTCCTCTGTGCGTGCGAACACCTCACGGAAGTAGGCCTCTGGATCGACCCCTTCTTCCATCGCCGGGCGTCGGTAGTGATCGAGCTGATCTTTTGGAAGCAGCGGCCACAGGCTGACTGGGGCACCAACTTCGGCACTAAGCACCTCGTTGACGCCTTGGTCCGAAGAGGAAATCTGACGACCGTCTGCCAAGGCAATGCTGACTTCCGGGGACACGTGTTGCGCTGTGGGTTCACTGACAAAGCTGGCGCTCATACTGAGCAGCTCTGGAAAGCGCTTACCGCCTTTTATGCCCCCTCGTTCCTCATCCTTCAGTGCCCAAGCGCGGTCGCCGGGAATGCCGTTGACGGTCAGGGGTGTGCTGCTGAGCGAGTGCCCACCCATACTTTTGACGGGGTAGCGAAACAGGTGGGTAACAGTGCCAGACATACAGGGTCCTTAATGGGTGGTTAGGTCAGTAGCCTAACAAGTCCTCGATAATCTGCCAGAACCTCATCCGCTCCGGCTGCTGCCAAGGCTTCAGCGTCGTTGCTGCCGGTCAGGACGCCAATACAGCGCATATTTAATTCTCTGCCCGCTCGCATATCCAATGCCCCATCGCCCACCATGATCGATGCGGAGGGTTCGACGCTCAGAGTATCCAGATTTGACTGCAGGTGTCTTGGGTCCGGCTTTAGGTGCTCGACGTCGTCTCGTGCATGCAAACAGTCAATATAGTCATTCATGTCCGGGAACATCGTGGTGACCGCAGCTCGGCAGTTTCGTGTGACGATGCCAAGTTTGTAGCCTGCGTTGCGCAGTTGCATCAGCACCCGCCGAGCGTCATCAAAGAGACCTGTATTTTCTGCTGCCTCCATCTCGATATCATGGATGCGCTGGTGGCTGGCTGCTGCGTATTGATTGGCAAGGGATGTTTCGACACTTTGTTGTGCAACAAGCCACGCATGGGACGCCTCAATAATTTCGACGATATACAGATCGGCATGCACAGCGTCTGGAACGCCGGCGGCGGTGGCCATGGCAGCGATTTGCCGGCGCATATCCGCCAAGTCTAGATTCGGTACTAAGGTGCCGTCGAAGTCGAACAGGATGCCCTTGCCGCTCACTCGTCAGACTCTTTGCTGCGATTTGCCCACCGTTCTTCGTGGGTGTCCTTGATACGCTGACGAAAGCGCTGTATCAAAATCCAGCCAATGATCAGGGCGCTAACGGCCACCAGCATAGGGTAGGCGGTGGCCGGTACCCAAAATGCGGCGGCTAAGTCGGCATGCAACAGGGCCAGGCTGCCCACCGCAATTGCCACGGCCATAAGCGATAGAGTCATCAGATAGGCACCGGCGGCCAAAAGCAGCGGTAGCCACAATTGGTTGACGACGTCATCGACCGTGAGATCGATGACGAAAAGCACGGCTAAGGTCACGACCACACCGGCCATCCGCAGGGATAGATGTTGAAGCGAAGGCCTGTCCATCAGTTGACGACGCCCAGTTGGCCGCCGTCGATGCGGATGTTCTGCCCATGAATTGCATCGGCCATCGGGCTGCACAGAAACGCGACGAGGCCAGCAACTTCCTCGCGGCGGCTGATCCGCCGAATGGGAATGTCCTTAGCGACATGGGCTTCGACCTCTTCCCATGTGTCCCCCCAATCTTTCTTGGCCGCCATGCGCATGTAGTTTTGCTCCACTTCAGGCGTATGAATCATGCCCGGTGATACCAGATTGACGCGAATGTTGGTGCCGGCCACTTCTTTGGCGAGGCCGATGGTCATGTTCGCCAACGCGCCCTTGGCCGCGTAATAACCGGGCATTCGGGCGTTAGGGCTGGTGGAACCCACTGTGCCTAGGTTGATGATCCGCGCCCAAGGCATTTCGGCCATCTTGGGTAACATGCCGGTAATCAGTCGTTGGGCGGAAAGCACGTTTTTTTGGTAAGCCAGCAACCAAGCGTCTTCGTCCTGAGACTGCCAGGTGCCTGCATCCGCTGCGCCGAAGTTATTGATCAGAATGGTTGTATCGAATCTCTCGCACTGGGCCAGCAGTTCGTCCGAACCTTCGCGGGTAACGATATTGCCCCATACGGGTACGCCTGCGCCGAGGGTGCCAACGGAATCTTCTGCCTGCTGCTGGGTCATGCCATGAACCAATACGTTGGCACCCTCTTGCAGTAGCGTTTTGGCAATGATTTGGCCGGTGCCTCGGTGACTGCCCGTCACCAAGGCGACTTTGTTGTCGAGAGCGAGATCCATACACCCATCCTTGAAAAATGATCGCCTACCCTACCAGATGATGGTTTGCCCAGAAATTCGTTGCAGGGCCCTCTTTGGGGCAACTAAATCCATGCGTTCTTGCTGTCTGTGGCAGACTGCGCCGATGTTCGATTCGTCCGATATTTTGATATTGCTTGTGCTGCTGGTGGGTAGTTACGTTCAGGCCGTAGCTGGCTTTGCGCTGGGTATGATTGCCGTTGCCGTGATTGGCGGTTTGCGGCTGCTCGACATTCCCACGCTGGCGGCCATGGTTAGCTTGCTCAGCATGCTGAATGCGTCGCTGTCCCTCGGTGGTCATACCCAGCACGTGCACCGCCCCATGCTGATGTGGTTGGCCATAGGCATTGTCCCGGGTCTGCTGCTGGGTTACTGGCTTATGCTGTATCTGAACGGGAATCGACTGTGGGTACTCGAGCTGTGTTTGGGAATCTTTATTACGGTTGGTGGTCTGTCCATGAGTATTCGGCCTCGCAGCTGGACCCAAGAGTCTCGAGGTCCTTTTACGTGGTGTATGGGGGCGATTGGTGGCATTTTGGGTGGCCTGTTTTCTGCCAGCGGGCCTCTGTTGGGCTGGTTTGCATACAGCCAACCTTTGCCGGTAGCGGCCATTCGAGCCACCCTGCTCAGCTATTTCTTTCTGGCGACGGCTACACGAACAATTATTGTTTTTTTCGAAGGCAGCCTGTCGGCTTCGGTATTACTATATGTGGCCTTGGGGGCACCGGCGGTGATCGTAGGCGCCTGGCTTGGTCGGAGGTTTCCGCCAGTCGTGTCTGAACAGACCTTAAAGCGGGGCGTATTTTTGCTGTTACTGCTCATGGGGCTGTGGATCAGTGCGACGGCAATGAACACGGGCTTGCACGGCGTACCGATTTGAGGCGGCCAGGGTAGAGCATAAACAGGGCTAGTGATGGAAAACAGCAAGTCGGAATTTGATGCCATACGGCCCTACTACGACCATGAAGTACCTGATGTGCTGGCAAGGTTGGTCGCGTCCCGGGAGCTTGCGCAAGCGGCAAGTCAATTGGTCATGCCTCGCTGGCTGGGAAATCGTTCGCTGGGTCGTTTGCTAACCCGGTCCGTTCTTCGACTGAAAACGCGGAACCTTAAGTCCATACGAGACTGCCAAACTGTGGTTGCCGGACTTTTTGAAACGGTTATTGCCCGTAGCATTGATCGGTTATCCGTCAGTGGCTTAGATCGTCTTAGTCCCAACGATCACTATCTGTTCATCTCGAATCATCGCGACATCTTGATGGATTCGAGCTTGCTCAATTTTCTGTTGCAAGACGCCGGTCACGATACCTGTCGGATGGCGGTTGGCGATAATTTGCTGAGCAGTTCTCTTGCTGCGGATTTGATGCGGTTAAATAAGAGTTTTGTTGTGGAACGCAGTGTGGCGGGCGCGCGGGCCCAGTATCAGGCGCTCAGTCGTACCAGTCGCTATGTNCAGCAGTCGCTGCAACAAGGCATCTCAGTCTGGATCGCTCAGCGACAGGGCCGGGCCAAGGACGGCTTTGACCGTACGGATCCGGCTTTGCTAAAGATGCTGTTGTTGGCCTACCGCGATAAAACGACCGCTGATTTGCCCATGGAACGGATGCTGCAGATGGCACCTGCGGTACCCGTATCCGTGTCTTATGAACTGGATCCTTGTGGGCCGAGCAAGGCCCACGAACTTGCGGTCATTGATCAGCANGGTGTGTATGAAAAATCACCCCAAGAGGACTTGAACAGCATGGTCAAAGGTTTGATGGGACACAAAGGGCGTGTGCGGCTGACCTTTGGCGAGCCGATTTCTCGTGCATCCAGTGCAGAAGAGCTGGCAGCTCAGCTCGACCAAAGTATTGTGGCGAACACACGACTTTACCCAACGCACCGGTACGCCAAGATGGTGCTGNAAAACAGTCCAACGCAAGAGCTGGAAAATCATCCGGCGGTACAACATCTCGCAGCGGAGCTTCATGCTATGCCGTCAGATGAGCGGCCATATCTGCTGCGACAGTACGCGAATATTTGGCGTAATCGCGACGAACTGAATATCGTCTAGTCAGGTGCTCGCCAACCGACGTTTGCACCGAGCCGGTTGGTGATGGCTAACAGATCNNCGGTTTGATCCTGAGCTTAAGCGCTCTGTACCTTTAACCCTTCATTGTTCCCATCACGGCGCACGCCATCGTAGATGAACTCTGAGCCGTTCAGATCTGTGGCGGGTATCTCGTCTTTTTCGCGCCAGTAGTCTTGATTGTGTCGCCATTCGGCCTTCGCGCCCCGTTGGGGTAGTTTGTCCATATCGCGCGTCAAATAACTCGGGTTGAAGTTGTCTTCTTCGATCCAAGGCAGTATCGGCATGTCGCCATCCTCTTCGCGGAGGGCGACTTCGATGCGGCGAGCGCCAATGTCGTCCATGTGATTCAGCAGACCGCAGACAAAGTCGCCCAGCAGGTCGACTCTCAACGTCCAGCTCGCGCGGAAATAGCCAAAGACCCAAGCCAAATTAGGCACGCCGGTAAACATCATGCCCCGATAGTTCACTGTGTCGTGCCAGTCTACTGGCTTACCATCGACGTTGAACGGGATATCGCCCATGACTGACAGGTGAAAGCCGGTGCAGACGCAGACGATATCGGCTTCGAGTTCTTCACCAGATGCCGTGCGTATGCCGTGCTCGGTGAAGGTGTCGATGGTATCGGTTACAACGCTGAGCTTGCCGGCCGCAGCGGCTTGGAAAACGTCGCCATCTGGGCAAAAAGCCAATCGTTGCTGCCAAGGCCTGTAGCTCGGCGTGAAATGCGGTTCAAATTCGAAGTCTTCCCCGGCATAGCCCCGTATCAGCGCCTTAAGCTCCTCAAAAACGGCATCGGGTTCGTTCTTGCAGCGCTCGGTCAGCACGTCTTGATCGTAAAGAATTTGTGCCCGAACCACTCGATGAATGGTTGGCTCGTCGATGCCAATCTCACGCAGCCGGTCGGCCAATTCGTTCCGATTCTCACTGCAGAAAAAATAGGTGGGCGAGCGCTGTAGCATGGTGACGTGTTCGGCTTCCTTGGCGAACTCTGGAATGACCGTCGCGGCGGTAGCACCTGAACCNATAACCACCACTTTTTTGCCTGCGTAATCCGTGTTTGGGTCCCACAGCTGGGCGTGAATCAACTGCCCTTGAAACTGATCCATGTTTGGCCAGCTTGGGATATTGGGGTTTTCATGATCGTAATAACCCTGGCACATCCACAGGAAGTTACAGGTGAAAACAACCTCGCTACCGTCCGCTTTACGCGTCGCGGTTACTGTCCACTTGTTCTCAGCACTGGACCAGTCGCATTGGGTGATACGGTGTCCGTAACGGATATGCTGACCAATGTCGTTCTCTTCGATGACCTCGCCCATATAGGTGAGGATGGCCTCTGCGCTGGCAATCGGCACCCCGGTCCATGGTTTAAATCGGTAGCCGAAGGTGTATAGGTCCGAGTCTGACCGAATGCCGGGGTACTTGTGAGTTTCCCAAGTGCCGCCAAAGGTGTCTTTCATTTCAAGGATGCAAAAGCTTTTGTTAGGGCATTGTTGCTGCAGATGGTAGGCCTCACCGACTCCAGATATGCCCGCACCAACAATCAGTACGTCAAAGTCCGTTTGATTTTGAACGTTTGCCTTCCCCATGACATATCCCCTTGACCAAGTTTGCGGGTCGGGTACTACCTAACCCAAAGTTTTTTTCTTTGAAGAAGCTTATATTGAATTTTNAGGTGAGATAACAGCGATTTTGTGACCAAGTCCGCATCCTGATGTCGTGGCGTATCAACACGTTTGTGGGGATAGCCGGGGTGCAGAGCAAGGGTTAAACGCCAACATTTGGCGTTATTTGCCATTGTTTCTAATACATGTAGACCAGTGGCGGCTCGTCGAGCATGGCGAGCTGCTCACGCAAGGCCAAGACATGATTCGACCAATAGTTCACGGAATCAAAGGTGGGAAAGGCTAAGGGGAAGGCGGGATCCTGCCAGCGTCTGGCGATCCATGCAGCGTGATACATGATTCGCAGCGTGCGTAGCGGCTCGATCAGATTCAATGTCGACACGTCAAAGTCGTGGAAGTCGCGATAGGCGTCCAAAATCAGATTTAGCTGCAAGGTTTGATTCGGGCGCTCGCCGCTGAGCAGCATCCACAGATCCTGAATCGGCGGGCCGCCCATGCANTCATCNAANTCNACNAAGTGCGGCGTNTNNTNNCGCCACANGATATTNCCCATATGGCAGTCNCCGTGAATGGGCGTCACGGGTGAATCNGCCATCAGCGGTGTGATGCGCTCCANNAACTGCTCGGTGATGGANCNATAGGCNTCCTCCATTTCCAGNGGNATGAAATTATTTTGCAGCAGGAAATCTCGGCTNCTGTTGCCAAAGCGCTCGGTATTCAGTGTGACCCGATGNGCGAAGGGTTGGGTTGTGCCGAAGGCATGCAGCCGNGCGATGGAGCGAGCCAGAACCTCCAGATCATCTTCGTTTTCGAGATTGGGNGGATGNCCGCCTTGGCGCAGAAAGACCGCAAATCGAAAATT
This sequence comes from Gammaproteobacteria bacterium, assembly GCA_002704225.1. Taxonomy (GTDB): domain Bacteria; phylum Pseudomonadota; class Gammaproteobacteria; order Pseudomonadales; family Azotimanducaceae; genus UBA4421. The sequence continues at coordinate 73,553 of PAFU01000032.1, forward strand.
CAAATGTTGGAACACACTCACGCCCTCAATCCGTATGGGCGGTACCACAGACAATTCGGCATCAAACAACCCCTGAGTAAACGCGTGCTCCTCGAGGATGGCTTCATCGGTCCAACGATTCGGTCGGTAAAATTTGGTGATGACAAAGGAACCATCTTCTAGAGCGACCTGATAGACCCGGTTTTCATAACTGTTTAGAGCGGTCAGTCCACCCGTGGGTTCTAAGCCGATGGACTCCATTGCATCTAACACCGCGTCGGGTGTTAGTGCATCGTAGGGTGCAGGATTCAGGCTGTCTTGATCGGTGTGCATGGGCGCACTCTAACAGCAAGCGTTGGCCGAGATGTCCCGTCTGTGAAAAAGATATTGTGGGCGGATGGGTTATTGGTGCAAGGAGGGTGTGCGGGTTGCACACCAGACATCGACTCGCGCCGCGCCATGCAGACGCAACAACTTGATGATCTGGCGCGCAGTGGCGCCTGTGGTCATGACGTCGTCCACCACGGCGACGTGTTTTCCGCGCAACGCATTCTGCTCAGTTTCGTTACGCCATCGAAAATTATCCGGAGCCATCCGTCGGCGTTCTGCGCGAGACAGCGAACGTTGCGAAGGTCCAAGGCGACGTGTGAGTAGGGTGTGTGCAACCGGCAGATCGAGTTCGCGGCCCAGACAGTCGGCCAGTAACCTGGCTTGGTTGAAGCCGCGTTTAACCGCTGGCCAATACGCCATCGGAACGGGTACCAGTAGATCCGGCAGGCGATTTGGGCATTTGAGCCGAATGTGGGTCAACAGGATGTGCGCGAGAGCTCGACCTTCTGGTTCACCCTGATTGAATTTGAGCCGGTGCATCAGGTGTGCTGCGTTGCCGCGGTGAATCAGGGGGACGACCGCATGGTCGGCCAACGGTTTCGTGAGGCATTGACCGCAGAGAAGGGGCGGCTTCTGGCAGAGCCTAATTTCGTTTGTATGGTCTGCACCTGGCTGAAGGGGGATCGCGCAGCATGAGCAAGCGCCGACATTGAATGGCAGGGCGAGCCGGCAGTATTGGCATAGATGATCTGGGCTAGTCGATGCCAGTTCCTGCTCGCATAGCAAACAAAGCATGGGAAAGTGTTGTTCCCAAAGCCAATTCAAGGCTCTGTTTATCGATTTTTTCATGGCGAAGGCTCCGGCTAGACCGTTACTGTGAGGCGACAGAGCGTCGCTTTCACAGCTAACCGGTCTGAGACGTTTGTAGGTTGTGGACCTTTGTTGTCGGCCGTTGTTGTGGATTGGGGTCAAGTCCCTGTCGAGGCAAAAAGATTGGTGACCCTCGTGCTCGGCAGCTAAACTTGAGGTTTACACGAATCGAGGCGCTACTGTGGATTACGCAGCACGTGAGAGAGATGCCGACTTCTTGATGAACGATGTGTTCGATATTCAAGAAAATTGGTCACAGATCGAAGCATATCAAGAGCTTTCGCCAGACTTAGTCAAGGCGGTGATCGCTGAAGGAGGCCGCTTAGCCTCTGAAGTGATGGCGCCACTGAATGAAGTGGGCGACCAGTACGGCTGCGAGCTGAAGGACGGCGAGGTGACCACACCTCCTGGCTTTAAAGAAGCATTTGCTGAACTCACTCAAGGCGGCTGGCTGGGCTTGTCGGGTAATCCGGCTTTTGGCGGACAAGGCATGCCAAAAAGTTTGGCGGGTTTGATAGAAGAGATGTTTTGGGCTGCGAACAGTAGTTTGTTTTTGTATGGCTCCCTCACCGTAGGTGCCTGTTTGAGTATCGACGCTCACGGTTCCGCTGAACAAAAGCGAACCTATCTCGAAAAGCTCTACAGCGGTCAGTGGACGGGGGCCATGGCATTAACCGAGTCCCACGCCGGTACAGATCTGGGCATGATGCGAACCAAGGCNGAACCNCANGCCGACGGNTCCTACCGCATCACNGGCACNAANATTTTCATNACCAGCGGTGAGCACGATATGGCTGAAAATATTGTGCACCTCACCTTGGCGCGAATTGNGGACGGCCCGAAGGGCACCAAGGGGATTTCTTTGTTTATCGTGCCGAAATTCGTACCTGAATCCGATGGTAGCCTGGGTCCGCGCAACGGCTGGGCCAGCGGCTCTCTTGAGCACAAGATGGGTATCAATGGCAGCGCAACGTCGGTGATTAATTACGACGGCGCTCAAGGCTTTTTGCTTGGAGAAGAGCATCAAGGGTTGGCTGCGATGTTTACCATGATGAACTACGAACGCCTCAGCGTTGGTCTGCAGGGGTTAGGCGCTGGTGATTTGGCGTATCAGCATTCGGCTCGATACGCCCAAGACCGTATTCAGGGTCGTTCGGCTACCGGGGCACAAAACCCAGATGCTGAAGCGGACTCGTTGCTGGTGCATCCGGATGTTCGACGTATGCTGCTCACCCAAAGAGCCTACGTTGACGGNTGTCGCGCGTTTGCTTTTTTCGCCGGCATGCAGCTCGACGACGCCAAACACAAGGGTGATGAGCGTGCCGAGCGCTTCGGACAATTGCTTACGCCGGTGGTGAAGGCGTTTTTGACTGACAAAGGTCTGGAAGCCGCTGTGTTGGCGCAACAGGTGTTGGGCGGGCATGGATACGTTAAAGAGTGGGGCATGGAACAAATTGTTCGCGACGCACGTATCGCCCAGATTTACGAAGGTGCCAACGGTATTCAGGCGCTGGATCTGGCGGGTCGGAAGGTGGTCAGAGATGGCGGCAAGACCTTGAGAGAGTTGTTGGACGTGCTCAGTACGTTCGACATCGATCCCGGGTTTCAGCAGCCGATTGAAGAGGCCTTTGCCCGCCTTGTGAGGGTGACCGATTCCATGGTGGCCAGAAGTAATGAAGACGCCAATCTGCCCGGCGCAGTATCAACAGATTACCTCGACTTGATGGGCACGACCTTGTGCGCTTGGGCATGGGGAGTAATGGTGCGCAAGGCCGGGGACGACGAGTTTGGTACGGCTAAGAAACAGACCGCCCGGTTCTTCTTTGCCCGCTTGCTGCCTCGAACCATTGGCTTGGAGCACAGTATGCTGGCCGATTCTGACGTGCTGATGGACATGCCTGAGGCCCTGTTCAACGCCTGATTTTTCAGGCGCTGAAGAGCGCTGCGAACTCTATCCTCTTGGATATACCCAAGGGTGGGATGACGANAAGCCACCATCGACCGGTACGGCCTGACCGTTGACATAGGAGGCGCGGTCGCTGAGCAAGAAGCAAGCCATCTCGCCAATTTCATTGGGCTGNCCAAAGCGCTTCATTGGATTGATCTGACCGATTTTGTCCTCCTTGCCGCGCTCTCTTGCACGGTCGAACGTGGGTTTTGTCATGCCAGTTTCAATGAGGCCCGGACAAATGGCGTTGATGCGAACACCACTCCCATAGGTTTGGTACGCGGTGGTTTGTACGATACTGACGACCCCAGCCTTGCTGGCCGAATAATCCACGCCCCCTGCATTGGCTCGTAACCCCGCNACGGAAGCCGTACACAAAATTGCGCCATACCCTTGTGCCAAGAAGTGTTTCAGGCTGTGTTTGACCGCCAGAAAAACGCCGACCGTGTTGACGCCCAAGGTGCGCTGCCAATCTTCAACGGTCAGTTCTGTTACCGACTTGCCGCCACCAGNNACACCGGCATTTGCGTAAATGCCATCAATGCTGCCGTAGTGGTCGACGCACTGTTGGACAAAGGCCTCGACCTCNGCTTCTTCCGCCACATTTGCGCGTAGGGATGTCGCTGTGCCNCCAGCGGCTTGAATCTCTGNGGCTGTGGTGTCTGCGCCTTCAGTGAGATCGACGCAGAAGACGTTGGCTCCATAGCCTGCGGCCAACAAGCTCGTCGCGCGACCGATGCCGCTGCCGGCACCCGTGATAAGGATATTTTTATTGTTGAGCATGCGAGTCACTAGCGAATGGCAATGGGATTAATGACGGCTTGGACCGCACCCACAAAGCGCGGCACGCCCAGCACGAACAGAAATTCGGTTGCGCCATCGGCGGCGAGCGCGCGAGTGTCCATGTTTTCCAAAATGTAGACGCCATTTTTCGCTAGCAGCTCAGGGTGCACGGGAAACAGTTCCGTGGGATTTTCGCCGGGCAGGACTTCCAGCGCCCAGCTGTCGGAACCTACCGCTGCGACACCGAGGCTTGCCAAGTATTTCGCGCCATCCACACCCAAGCCCGGCTCGCCGGCCATAAAGCGTTTGGGATCGGATTCCATAACGTTCAGCCAACCGGTGTGGAAGAGCACCACNTCGCCGGCTTCAATGGTGATATTGGCTGCTTTGGCCGCGGCCTGAATCTCATTTTGGTTAAAGGCGGTGCCCTCAGNAAGAATGTCCTTGCCCATGAGCTTAGCCATATCCAGCAGCACGCCGCGAGTCGCAACAGGCGGTAGTTTGTCGATGGACAATTTGGTCAGTCCGGACGGTGTAACAAAGTCCTTGGCGGAATTGCCGTTGTAGTACATGTGGTTTTCGCCCATATGACCCAAACCATCAATCTGGCTGCCAATGCCCATCCAAAACGTCATCAGATCGTCGTTGCCTGTCGCTTTGTTGCTGCCCAAGGGGGTGCCCATGCCGTCATCAAGTTGGAGCACGGTAACGTTGTAGTTGCGCGGCGAATAAGCCGGTGAATCCGGACCAGTTTCCACACCCAGGGCGTAAGTTTTGCCGAGTTTTACCAAGCCCGAGGCCTGTAGAGTTTTCTCGGGGCTTAGCTCGTTGAGCGCGCCAATGGTGTCATCGGTTCCGTATTTGGACGGGTACCAGCTGTCGTCTGCTTGAGCAGCGCCAGCGAGCAGCGTTAGGACAGCGATGCCCCGCAAAGCGCCCCTTAATACGGTAAGAAAATGTAAATTCATCATGGTCGGTTCCTCTCCTAAAAACTATTCGTCACGCTGTTTTAGCGCATCGGTGAGCTGTTGGTAAATNCCACCAAACGCGCCGTTGCTCATAATCACGATATGCCTTTTGCGCGCGTTAGCTTCCGGCGCTTCTGCGATGAGCTGTTGTACCAGTTTATCCACGTCATCGACAATTTTTGCCGGGACCACACATTGTTCAGCGATTTCATGCAAATCCCATTTAATGTTTTCGCCGCGAAACCAAATGACCCGGTCTGCCGCGGCACAGCAGGTGGTCAGTTCGTTACGCAACGCACCCAAGGACATGGTGTGAGTGCGCGGTTCGATGACTGCAATAATCTCATCTTGGCTGGATTGGGTGCGTAATCCTTGGAGNGTCGTGCGTATTGCCGTTGGATGATGTGCAAAGTCATCGTAAACGATGATGTCTTCGCTTTGATATATCACCTCCATACGGCGCTTAACGCCCCGAAATTCGCGTAGTGCTTCGATGGCGACCTGAGTTTCTACCCCTGCGTGCCGCGCTGCGGCAATGGCGTTTAGCGCGTTGAACTTGTTGTGCTCACCCAACAAAGGCCATTGAATTTCGCCTTGTGCGATACCGTTAAGTAAAACCGTAAAAACGCCAGCGTCGCCTTTTTTGCTGTCGAACGACCAGCGCTCAGCGTTGTCTTGGTCATGGTCGCGTTTGCCAGCACGCTGTCCCACGCGACTGATCGGCGTCCAGCAACCCTGATTGAGCACTTCATTGATGGCNTCGCTGTCACTGGGCGCGATCAACAGTCCGTCGCTGGGAATGGTGCGCATGAGTAAATGGAATTGGGCTTGAATGGTGTCCAGATCCGGGAAAATGTCTGCGTGATCGTATTCAAGATTGTTCAGAATCACGGTGCGTGGCCGGTAGTGAACGAACTTGGAGCGTCGATCGAAGTAGCTGGTGTCGTATTCGTCTGCTTCCACAACGAAGAACGGCGTTTCACCTAAACGGGCTGATGCGGAAAAATTGGCGGGAGCACCGCCAATTAAGTAACCCGGAGCCAGGCCCGCGTAATCGAGTATCCATGCCACCATGCTTGCCGTCGTCGTCTTGCCGTGTGTGCCGGCGACGGCAATGACCCAACGATCATGGAGCAGTGTGTCGCCGAGCCACTGAGCGCCGGAAGTGTAACGAAGACCCTTGTTTAAGACGTGTTCTATGGCTTCATTGCCTCGCGGCAGATTTGCGTTGCCGACGATGACCAAGTCCGGTGCGGGATCGAGCTGTTCCGAGGTAAATCCTTCGAAAACCGTAATATCTGCCGCAGCGAGCAGATCCGACATGGGTGGATACAGCTTTCCGTCGCTNCCGCTCACCTCGAAGCCGAGCTCCTTAGCCAGCAGCGCNAGGCTACCCATCAATGTGCCACCGATGCCAAGAAAGTAGAGGCGTCCTTGCATGTGTTATTCCTATTCAGTCGTGCGGAACAACCGCACTGGAATGAGTCTGCGCTAGGTTTGACCTACCGCCAATTGCCCAAGCGCTACGGTGATCAAGGTGAGCAGAAAGGCCAGCGCCACACCCATGGCCATATGTATCTCCATGGCCTTNTGCAGGATGTACCCAAAAACNAGGATGCTCCAGAAAAAGATGATCAAGGCGAGGGTCGTCATGAAGTCCACACCCAAAAGGCGCATGAGGGCAATGCAACATCCAATCACCAGATTCAATAGCAGGTCGCAGCCAAAATAGGCAGTAAGCGTTTGGGTCAGTCGAGCACTCTTCCCCACCAAGACCAAGAGGCCATAGATGATCAAGGCTTGGGCGGCCAGATTCGTCAGAATGGTTGTCGCAATCGTTGTCGCTGGCTGGGTGCCTATGCTGACGGAAATTATGAAGCTGACGGCGACGTTGAGCGAGGTAATCACGACCAGCAAAAAGCTGCTAGCGGGAAGATACTCGGGTCCACTCTTTANCTGCGCGATACGCCAAAACAAAGAAAATATAGGAAGCATGAGACTTTCTGGAATTTGTTGAGAGAAATTGTCGCACAAAAGCGCAGGTTCACCGACAATTGCATCCACTGAAGATTGTCATTCCGACGCGTCAAAATACCGCTCTAGGAGCCACCATGCCCAAACCCAATGCCTTTTACGCCCAGTCCGGCGGCGTCACCGCTGTTATTAACGCATCGGCCTGCGGTCTGATCGAGACGGCCCGTGCCAACAAGGCGCAAATGGGGAAAGTGCTNGTTGGCCGCAACGGCATTCTTGGAGCGCTAAATGAAGAGCTAATCGATACGTCGAAAGAAACCAAGAAAGACATTGCTGGACTGCGCAGCACTCCGGGCGGCGCTTTCGGTTCTTGCCGCTTCAAGCTGAAATCGCCGGAAGAAGATGCCCGGGAGTATCACCGCCTGCTAGACGTCTTTAAAGCGCACAACATTCAGTATTTTTTCTACAACGGCGGTGGCGACTCCCAAGATACGGCGAACAAAGTCTCCCAACTCGGTAAGAGTATGGGCTACCCCTTACAGGCCATCGGAATTCCGAAAACCGTAGATAACGACTTACCCTTCACGGACACATGCCCTGGGTTTGGCTCCGTCGCAAAGTACGTGGCCACGTCGACCAAGGAAGCCGCCTTGGATGTTGAGTCTATGTGCGAAAGCTCGACCAAGGTTTTTGTTCTTGAGGTCATGGGGCGCCACGCTGGCTGGATAGCTGCCGCAGGGGCGCTGGCCCAAGAAAATCCAGATGATGCGCCCCACATCATTTTGCTGCCTGAAGTGGCCTTCAACAAAAAGGCATTTTTGGCCAAGGTAAAGGCGACGGTTAAGCGCAAGGGTTTTTGCGTGATCGTGGTGTCTGAAGGCGCGCGTTACGCCAACGGCGGTTTTCTCGGAGAATCTGGGGCAGCCAAGGATGCCTTTGGCCATGCTCAACTCGGCGGTGTCGCGCCAACAATTGCCAACATGATTCAGGATGCCTTGGGCTACAAGTATCACTGGGCCGTGGCAGACTATCTCCAGCGATCCGCACGCCATCTGGCCTCGGCAACGGATGTTGAGCAAGCGTATGCCCTGGGTAAGGCCGCCGTGGAATTCGCCCTTGCAGGCAAGACTGCCGTCATGCCAACCATTGTGCGTACGAGTGATCAGCCCTATCGATGGAAGATCGGTGAAGCGAAGTTATCGCGGGTAGCAAATGTCGAACGCTTCATGCCGAAGAGCTTCATCAGCAAGGACGGTTTCGGGATCACCGCGAAAGCGCGACGCTATTTGGCGCCGCTGATCGTTGGAGAAGACTACCCTGCATTCAAAAATGGTGTGCCCGACTACGTGCGCCTGAAGAATCAACTGGTGCCCCAGAAGCTCTCGAAAAAATGGTAGTAAGGCGCTTGAATTGGAGGCGTCGGGGTCACGGTTTTAGGGCAGAAGACGTAAGAACACAGGTTTTAGGCGCTAGGTATTGAGTCCGTAAAACCGAAACAGCGGACGCAAAAAAGGGGACCCATGGTCCCCTTTTTTTGTTTGGCCTTGACCCGTTCTTAGGCTAGAACAGGCGCAATAACCAAGCTGACGATCGCCATAACATTGATCAAAATGTTCATGGCAGGTCCTGACGTATCCTTGAACGGGTCGCCTACGGTGTCGCCAACAACAGCGGCAGCGTGAACTTCCGAACCTTTGCCGCCCAGATTACCTTTCTCAACGTACTTTTTGGCGTTATCCCAAGCACCACCAGCGTTCGCCATGGTCAGTGCCAGCAGAACACAGCCCAACAAAGCACCGCCCAATGTGCCACCTAGGGCTTCTGCGCCGAGGCCAAAGCCAACAACGACAGGAACGCCAACAGCGATGATGCCGGGCATCAGCATTTTCTTCAGGGCGGCAGTCGTTGCGATATCGACACACTTCGCCGTATCTGGCTCTGCCGTACCTTCCATGAGGCCCGGGATTTCACGGAACTGTCGACGAATTTCCTGAATCATTTCCATGGCAGCCTCACCGACCGAGGTCATGGTCATGCTTGCAATCAGGAACGGAACCAGTCCGCCAATGAACAAGCCGATCAGCACATTTGGGTCGCCGATATGCAGTAAGAATTCACCGCCGCGGTTTGCTGCGACGGTCTCTACGAATGCGGCGATAATGGCCAACGCAGCCAATGCCGCAGCGCCGATGGCAAAACCTTTGCCCATGGCGGCCGTGGTATTACCCAACTCATCCAATGAGTCAGTAATGGCGCGAGTGTCTTCACCCAGACCGCCCATCTCTGCAATACCGCCAGCGTTATCAGCGATTGGTCCGTAAGCATCGACAGCCATGGTCATACCGACCGTAGCCAGCAAGCCTACAGCCGCCACGCCGACGCCGTACAAGCCGGCTAGCATGGTAGAAACAAAGATGATGGCGCAGATGATCAAGATGGGTCCAACCACCGACTGCATGCCGACCGCAAGGCCAGTAATCATGACGGTCGCTGGTCCGGTTTCTCCGGATTCCGCAATACGCACGACCGGAGTCGAAGACGTGTAGTACTCGGTGATCAAGCCAATGCCGACACCGCCTGCCGCGCCGAACAAAACGGACAGCCAGATGTTGTTGGAAACACCCAAATTACCCATGACAACGTAAGCGGCTGCGATGAAGAGGATTGGTGTACCGATCATGCCGATGCGCAGCGCGACTGCAGGGTTAGCATTCGAGAACGCTCGGACAATGCCGATGCCGATGATCGAAGCAATCAGGCCAGTCGAAGCAAGTGCCAAGGGCAGGAACATCAGAGCAGCGCGAGCGTCGCCCTCACTGGCACCGGGGACCAATAGGTTCAGGGAGCCTAACGCCAGCGTAGAGGCGATGGCGATGGTAGCGATCATGGAGCCGCAGTAGGATTCGAANATGTCGGAACCCATGCCCGCAACGTCGCCGACGTTGTCACCCACGTTATCGGCAATCACGCCAGGATTGCGGGGATCGTCTTCTGGAATGCCTTGCTCAAGCTTTCCTACCAAGTCAGCGCCAACGTCTGCACTCTTGGTGTAGATGCCACCGCCAACGCGGGAGAACAGTGCCACAACCGAGGCACCCATGCCGAAGCCATGGATGTGGTGCGCGCTTTCGGGGTCGTTACCAAAGTACAGGTAGACCAGGCCGAGACCCATCAAGCCGAGGGACGCAACGGCCAAGCCCATAATAGAGCCGCCATAAAAGGCAACAGACAGAGCTGCTGCCTGACCTTCATTGTGAGCCGCAGTGGTGGTTCGCACGTTGGCCTGAGTAGCCGTATACATGCCAAACCAGCCTGCGCATGCTGATGACAGAGCGCCGGCCAAAAATGCGATGGCCGTGTGTTCGCCCAGTCCGGGAGTGAGGTACACCCCAATGAGCAAGACCAAGGCGAAAATAGCCAACATGGTGTATTCACGCTTCATGAAAACCATGGCACCTTCGTGAATAGCATCAGCAATTTTTACCAAGGCTGCGCTGCCCGCGTCATAGCGACGCACAATGCCGTAAATGATGACAGCGACCAAAAGGCCAATGGCACCAATTAATGGTGGAATGAGGGTTGAAGTCATTTGGATCCCCAGCAAATAAATAGAAAAAGGTCGAGGTGCGTTAACCGCNNGCGACGAAAGCGCTNNCNGCAAGGTCCCCACTCCTCAGAGCGCGCGTATAATAACAGTGTGACAAGGACTTGCCAGTCGAAATCCCGATTCAAGAGGGNTAANGCNNCNNATNAACCTTGGGCGAGNAGCGCNCGCAAATCNATGATGGCNGCNTTGGCTCGTGAAATGTGNGAAGCCATGATCAAGGAGTGGTTGGAGACCAAGCCGAAACCNTCGCCATTCAGAACCATGGGGCTCCATAGGGTTTCTTGGGTGGGCTCCAATTCGCGAATAATTTGACGCACGGAGACTCGNGCGGCCTTTTTGTCNANNACCTCACCGAAATCCTGTTCCACCGCTTCCAGCAGATGCAGNAACGCCCATGTGAATCCGCGGGCNTCATAGAACACGTCGTCGATTTCAAGCCACGGNGTTTGNACCATCTGTTCGGTTGGTGTTGCCGTGCTCTGACTGGCGTTGGCGTCGCCGGCCAANGATGTGTCGAGTTGGCGTTTACCCACACTGGCAGACAGTCGCTGNGANAGGCTGCCCAAACGNGTNTCCATCGCCGCNAGCCAAGCCTGNAGNTTGTCGCTGCGNGCATAGAACTGCGCATCATTGGCTGAGCGNTCNGAGAGTTGTTCGAGNTAGTTTTGAAAATAGACGATGCCGGCTTNGTATTCGCCCTCGGTGTCCGGTAGNAACCAGGAATTGTTGTCGAAGAAAAACTTGCCTTCNGCTTCGGCCAAGTTNGGATTTTCCGCNGATTGGCTTTGGGAGCGCGCAAAGTCGTTGCGGTAGACGCGTGCTGTGTCCCGCAGCATGGTCAGTGCGCCCATCTCCCATGACGGAATGTTGTCAAGCCAGATGCCCGGAGGGAACAGATCGTTGGTGAGGTAGCCGCCTGGCTTTTCCAGCAAAGTCTTGGCGACGGTAATGGTTGTCGCCGTGGTGAGGTATCCGGTCGTGCCGCTATCGGCAGGTTGGCCCAATTCTCTCGCTGCTGTTTCGAGATCAAAACGATCCGGCTCTTGGCTCCACCAAATGCCCAAGGCAAGGGCCGTGAGGAGATAAATCGCCGCGACGGTGGCGACGCCTTTGTAAAGACCGCTGGCTGATGAGTCGCCGCCGTCAGGATTGCCCGAGCGAAACCCTTCTCCCAAGGGGTGGGTCTCGGTGGGATCCGGTCCAATGGTGTCGTCGGGGCGTTGCCAGAATTTCCAGTTCATATCGGGGTCTCGTTGGGTGCCTGCCCTAGCGCAAATGGGCTTTGCTGTTCAATTTACAGCAGACGCATCGTAATGGCGCGAAACATCTTAGTGTATTGCACCATCGGATGGTGCCCACGCTTGAATAGATGCCCACCGGTTCGCGTTTACGCCAGGTCGTTGGTCGGGTACTCGTTATTGGGTTGCGTTCATCCAAGCATCCATTGGGATGATGGTAAAACTGGCACTCATACTGCCGCCGTTATCGAACGACATGGTTATTGGCAGTGATTGGGCGTCCGCTGGAATATTACTGATCATGAGATGGTTGCCGCCAGGACGAAAAACGATCTGGCCGTTGGGTGCAATGGTGATTTCACTCAGTGGTCGCATCGTCGTACCGCTCGCTTCCAATGTGGTCGTGTGCATTTGTACGTCGGCGGCGTCCGATGCGATTTTGGTAAGGGTGATAGCCTCAGTGCCGTGATTCATGAGCGTGAAGTATCCCGCACTCATGCGTTGCCCCGGTGCTGGTTTGTTAATTCTTGCTTCAACGAGATGTAAGGACGCGATTGCCGTATCACCTGCATCCATTTGATGATCGTTATGTGCTGCTGAAACGGAAGCGTCGTTGCCCGAGTCCTTGGCGGAGTCGTTGTCTGTGCCGCACCCTTGAAGAGTTAGTGCAANCAGAAANATGGCGAGGNNNCNANCAACGCCAGAAGNATAAACGNTACGGTAGTTGATGTTCATTTGGTACAAATTCGCTCCAATCGGTCNGGTGTGGAAATTTCGGTTGCCGCCCGNGGGCGNCGATTTATTTGGTTTCGGANGAATCCCTGCCGAAGCAATTGATACAGTTCTCGAGCACGTCCNTCGTTGGCAGCTGAAATGCGATACCGGCAGNTCGGTNCTGCATCGCGAACCAAGTTATCGATGGCGTCCGTTAACGCNGANGCTGACANGCCNCGGATGATAACGCTTTCTCGNNGAGACGTGTCGATTGCATCAATGAACTCGTCCGTTGGCCGGACGGACATATGCTCCGGGTCGATTAGGCGACTGCGTGCGAGCAGATCCCGTGCAAGGTTCGTATTGCCTTGTCCGGCAGCAGTTAGTGCTAAGGCCACATAGCGCTCAACGACTTGCTCCAACCCTCGCTCGGCTTCTGCGTTGTTGGGGTCCAGCGATAATGCTTGCTGAAAAAGGTGGGGCGCGCTGTCTGGCTTCGACACGTCCAATAAGTCGTTTACCAGTGCTTCTTCAGCGCCGGCTAAGAGAGACTCGAGTTGGCTTTTTTCTTCGGCGCTGAGTGGTCTGGTCGATGATGTCATCGGTTCCACTGAGGTTCCGGCGCAGCCCCAAAGCAAAAACAGCATCACGGCGGTTGCCACTGAGCGACGGAAACTCGCGTCTCCCATAGAAATTGCTCGTAAAATAACGTCAGGACTGTATCGACGCATGGCTGAGGAGTGCGTTGGGATGAAGGCGCGACCTTAGCACACAGGCCCGCGTCTGTCGGTTTGCCTGACAAAGTTCTTAATGAATCGGTACCATGCAGCGACGGTTCATTGGATATCCGCACCCATTACCCCAGAGGAGCATTGAGGTTGTTGACGTTTCTAGCCAATAAGAGTGGCGATGCCCAAGGGCGGTTCCGAGGTTGGTGTATCGGTCTAACAATGGCGTTGCTGGCTGTGCCCTGTATGGCCGTGCACCCTGCAGCCCAATCAAGTGTGTCGACTCAGGTGGGCGACAGTTCAAGCTGGCTCAACGAAGAGCCCGAGTTTTTGCCCGTGGATGACGCGTTTCAACTTAGGGTCTCGATGCAACCCAATCGCGTGATCTTGGCCCGCTGGGATATTTCCGATGGCTACTATCTTTATCGTCACCAATTCGACGTTCGGCTCGACGCCTTGGACAGTGGCGCGATGCTTGGCGATCCACGTATTCCTAGTGGTGTTGCCAAGCGCGACGAATTTTTTGGTGATGTCGAGGTCTATTACGGCTCGATCGCCATGCAGATTCCCGTAGTTGGCACGCTGCCAGACGGTGCGGAGATACACATCGATTATCAGGGCTGTGCGGATGCCGGACTGTGTTACCCGCCAGAGACCCGTAGTTTTTCCGTCTTGAGCAATACCTTGCTGCCAAAAGCTCCGGGCGGCAGAGGTCGAGAAGCCAGTCCAGCAAGCCAAGAGTCAGATGCTTCTGGTACGCCAGCACTGCAGAGTGTTGGTGAAGATCGGGCCATGGCCAACGTGCTTCAGACCAGTAGCTTTGCTGTGTCCTTGGCGTTGTTCTTTATCGCGGGTATCGGTCTGGCCTTTACCCCCTGTGTTTTCCCGATGGTGCCAATTTTATCCACGATCATCGTGGGCGAAGGAGAGGGCCTGACCAAAACTCGTGCGTTTACGCTGTCCTTGGCCTATGTGCTCGGTATGGCGTTGACCTATGCCTTGGTTGGTTTGTTGGTTGGACTGTTTGGTGCTGAACTCAATTTGCAAGCAGCACTGCAGAGTCCATGGGTGCTGACCAGTTTTGCCATCGTCTTTGTATTGCTGTCTGGTGCCATGTTTGGTTTCTATGAACTGGCCTTGCCTCAGGCCCTGCAGCAATGGGTTGACGGGCGCAGCGCCAAACAGGGCGGTGGGCGGTATCCATCTGTTTTCGTCATGGGCTCTCTGTCGAGTCTGGTGGTGTCGCCCTGCATTTCTGCTCCCTTAGCCGGGGCGCTGATTTATTTGTCGAACACGCAAGACGCGGTCTTGGGTGGGTCTGCTTTGTTTGCTCTAGGTTTGGGTATGGGTGTCCCGCTAATGATCGTTGGCGGCAGTGGCGGGCATTGGTTGCCGCGTGCCGGTGCCTGGATGAATACGGTTAAGGGTGTCTTTGGTTTCGGTCTTTTGGGTGTCGCAGTTTGGCTGCTCGAGCGCCTGCTACCGGGATCCGTTGCCTTGGCATTGTGGGCAGTATTTTTGGTCGCAGGTGGCGTCTACCTTGGCGCGCTGGAGTTTGTGCCCAAACAAATCGGTCAGCGATTCGGTCAGGTTGTTGGCTTGATCATGGTGTTTTGGGGAGCGGCGTGTCTCTTGGGAGCCAGCGCAGGTGCAGTGGATCCATTCAAACCATTAGTCGGTCTGGCCTCGGTTGGCTCATCTGAGCAGCGGCAAGGCGGGGAAGTGCGCTGGCAGCCTGTTAAGTCGACGGCTGATGTTGAGTCGGTGATGGCGTCGGCGAGCGGTCCGGTGATTCTGGATTTGTATGCGGACTGGTGTATCTCCTGCAAGGTGATGGAGCGGACGGTATTCCCGGAGCCAGCGGTGGCAGAAAAACTGGCACAGTTCACACTGCTGCGCGCTGACGTCACAGCGAATGATGATCAAGACCAAGCTCTGCTGAAGCGTTATGGACTGTTTGGTCCGCCCAGTTTGGTTTTTTTCGGCGAAGATGGCGGTGAGTTCGAGGAATTTAGAGTGCAAGGCGAGGTAGATGCAGAGCGCTTGAGTGCCCAGCTAGCCCTAGTTCTTGCCGCGAGCAAGCGAAATTAATTCAATAAATTCTGTTAAAAATAGATAAAATGGCAAAAAATGCGGCTAACTTCGTGTAAGTAGCAAGATCGAGTCGATTGCACTAGGCTTTGCTTGTTCCGGTCAGCCGCGTAAACCAAAAGGACGTTCAACGTGTCAAAACGCATACTTTTACTCAACGGCCCGAATCTGAATTTGTTGGGCACGCGTGAGCCTGAGGTTTACGGCGATGAGAGCCTGGCAGACATAGAGGCACGGTTGATCGATACCGCAGACGCCGGTGGTGCGCTGGTAACCTGCATCCAGAGCAATGCGGAGCACGAGCTTGTGGACGCTGTGCATCAGGCAAAGCTGCTTGAAGTGGATTTCATCGTGATCAACCCCGGGGCCTTCACTCATACCAGCATCGCGCTGCGTGATGCGCTGCTGGGGGTCGCCATTCCCTTTATCGAAGTGCATTTGTCCAATGTTCACGCGCGGGAAGAATTTCGGCATCACTCCTATCTCAGTGATGTGGCCGTTGGCGTTATTGCCGGTTTGGGTTCGAAGGGATATGACTTTGCCTTGGATTATGCGTTGAGCGAACTGGCGCAATAGCGATTGGCTTTAATTGGTTGAGTGGGAGCGTAAACATGGATCTTCGAAAAATAAAAAAACTCATCGAACTGGTGGAAGAGTCCGGTGTAAC
This sequence comes from Gammaproteobacteria bacterium, assembly GCA_002704225.1. Taxonomy (GTDB): domain Bacteria; phylum Pseudomonadota; class Gammaproteobacteria; order Pseudomonadales; family Azotimanducaceae; genus UBA4421. The sequence continues at coordinate 89,450 of PAFU01000032.1, forward strand.
CGAGCTAGAGGTCAGTAGTGGCGATGAATCGATCCGCATTGCTATGGCGACGACGGGTGTGCAGGCCATGGCACCGGCGGTTTCGGTGCCTGTTGCCGCGCCGAAAGACGCTGCCCCTGCATCGCCAGCGCAAACTCTCAAAGCTCCGATGGCCGGTGTGTTTTACCAAGCGCCGAACCCAGAAGCTGATCCGTTTGTCAGCATCGGCCAGCAGGTCAACACCGGTGATGTACTGTGCATCATCGAAAGCATGAAAATGATGAACGAAGTGACGTCCACGATGTCTGGAACGGTCAGGGAAATACGTGTTGCCAACGCCGAGGCCGTCGCCACAGGTACTGCTTTGTTCGTTATTTCGTGAGCTGGCTACAGTTCACGATCGCGGTTCGAACAGACGAAACCGCTCAATTCGAAGAAGCGTTGGTGGCCAATGGCGCTGTGGCGATCACATTTGAAAGTCAGGCTGATGAAGTGGTGTTGGAGCCGGCGCCCGGCGAGATCCCCCTGTGGGAACGCATCAGTTTGGTGGCTCTGTTTCCCGTGGCGGCGAGCATCAGCGGGTTGAATGACGCATTGCGTGCCTTGGACCCCGATATTCACAAGCGCTTGGATGTGGCCTTCATAGCCGAAGAAGATTGGCAGAAACGTATGGCAAACCATACGGTTCGCGCGGAATTTGGAGGTCGTCTTTGGCTGTTGCCGAAACGCGAATCCGATCGGTATGCCGGTTCAGCTGAGGGAGTAGCAGAGCATATTCCGGCGGATAAAACGGCACTGTTCCTAGAGCCGGGTCTGGCTTTCGGTAGCGGCAGCCATCCCACCACGCGTATGTGTCTTGAATGGATTGCGGGCCATGTTTTGCCGAATCAGACGGTACTCGATTTTGGCTGTGGGTCTGGAATTTTGGGCATTGCCGCAGCTCTGTTGGGTGCGCGCGTTATCGCAGTGGATTACGATGACCAAGCGGTTCTGGCGACGCGGGAGAACGCTGAGTTCAATCAGGTCAGTGACCGGGTTGAAACGTATTCACTGACGGAATTTGAACGCAATCGGCAACGCTGGATTGGCCACTTTGATGTGGTGGTCGCCAACATTTTAGCGGCACCCATTATTGACTTGGCGCCAACCTTCTCTCAGGCGTTGGCGCGTCCGGGCCAACTGGTGCTTTCAGGTATTTTGGATCATCAGGCTCAGCAAGTCGTTGAGGGCTATCCGACGATCAATTTTGCGCCAATGATCGCGGAAGCCGAGTGGGTTTGCTTGACGGGAACAGTGGCCTGACCAACCGGCGCTAGCAGCTGTCACCTTCCCTTGGTAGATGCCTAGATTTGCTACAGATTTGGCCTCGGTGGGTCTATCATGTGCGCCCCATAGTGTCCGGTATCACTGCAGAACCATCATGTCGTCTTCTACGCCGTTATCCCATTCTATTGCTCTGGCAAATGGCGAGCTAACGCTACGCAACCGTGCTGCCTTAGCGCCGATGGCGGGCATGACCGATGTACCTTTTCGCACTCTGGCGTGGTTCTACGGCGCCGGCCACATGGTGAGTGAGATGGTGACTGCCAAGCCAGAACTATGGGATACGGGCAAAAGCCGGTCGCGTCGCGTTTTGATTGATGGTGTAAGGCCTCAGGCTGTCCAAATTGCCGGACACGATCCGCTGGTAATGGCAGAATCGGCTCGTCGTTTGGTGGGCGAAGGCGTTGAATTGGTTGATATCAATTTCGGATGCCCGGCAAAGAAAGTGTGTCGCAAGGCAGCTGGCTCGGCCCTACTCAATGACATCGATCAAATTCAACGCATTGTCGGCGCTGTGGCCTCGGCGGTGGACGTACCGGTATCGATAAAAACCCGCATTGGCCTGACATTGGGTGACAGTGTCGGTACCGAGGCAGCGATCGCGGCTCAAAACGCGGGCGCCCAGCTTATCGTGATGCATGGTCGCAGCCGAGCCTGCCGCTTCAAGGGCGAAGCTCAACCCCATCGCTTGCGCGAAGTCAGACAGCATATCCACGTGCCGTTGTTCGTTAACGGCGACGTAATCGATCCCCAGTCGGCGTCCCGAGCCTTGGTCGCGAGCGGCGCGGATGGCGTCATGATTGGGCGTGGAGCCATGGGTCAGCCGTGGATCTTCGCCTCGCTTCTGGGGCGGCCATTGCCTGACGCCGCCGAGCGCTTGGACGTGATTGGTCGTCATTTGGCGATGATGCATGAATTTTACGGAGACGAGGCGGGAGCTCGTATCGCTCGCAAACACATGCAGGCCTATTTGCAGCGCTGGGGTGCTGCGGAGTTAACCTCGTCATTTATGGCGCTAGCCGATGGTGATGCACAGAATCAGTGGCTGTTCGAGCATCGCGATAGGTTGCTTGGGGTTGCCCGATCTGCGGCTACCCAGATGGGCGCGCAAACACCGGTTGCCGCCTGACGCGGCCCGTAAGGAGAAAGTATGTCACTAAAGGTTCGCCGAGCACTGATCAGTGTTTCAGACAAAGCGGGTGTTGTTGAACTGGGCCAGGCACTGGCCGACGCTGGTGTGGAAATACTGTCCACGGGTGGCACCTTCAGCGCGCTGCAAAACGCTGGTATTGAGGTTGTCGAGGTGTCGGCGCACACCGGCTTTCCGGAGATGATGGATGGCCGGGTAAAAACGCTGCATCCAAAAATTCACGGCGGGATTTTGGCTCGTCGTGGGATTGACGAAGAGGTGATGCATACCAACGACATTACCCCCATTGATTTGATCGTGGTCAATCTTTACCCCTTTGCGGCGACGATCGCTCGTGACGATTGCACCGATGAAATGGCCATCGAAAATATTGATATTGGCGGACCCGCCATGGTGCGTTCTGGCGCGAAGAATCATGCCAGCGTCTTGACCGTCACCAATCCGACGGATTATTCAGAGGTGATTACGGCCTTACAGGGCGACGGGATTGACGCAGCCATGCGCCGTGCCTATGCCGTAAAAGCGTTTCGCCATACGGCCCAGTACGATGCCACTGTGGCAGGGTATCTTGGGGCTCATGAGAAGCTGCCAGACTCGCTGACTCTGACTTTTAACAAGATGGACGAAATGCGATACGGCGAAAACCCGCATCAGGCCGCCGCATTTTATCGTGAAGCCGGCCCGTTGCTGGCGGGCACTATTGCAAATTACCAGCAGCTTCAGGGCAAAGCTCTTTCCTACAATAACATCGCTGACACCGACGCCGCCTTGGAGTGCGTCAAAGTCTTTGACGAACCGGCCTGTGTCATCGTCAAGCATGCCAATCCTTGCGGCGTGGGCATTGGCGCGGATTTAGCTCAAGCGTACACAAAGGCCTTTGCGACGGATCCGACGTCAGCCTTTGGTGGCATTATCGCGTTCAACCGTCCGCTGGGCGGACCTCTGCTGGACGCTATTTTGGCCAAACAGTTTGTGGAAGTGGTGATCGCGCCGTCAGTGGATGATTCAGCAGTAGAAGTTGCCAAGCAAAAGAAAAATGTGCGGTTGCTGATTTGTGGCGCACTAGACGCTGCGCCCAGAGGCCGCGAGATCAAACGTGTCGGTGGTGGCCTACTGGTGCAAGATGCGGATGAGCTTTGCTTGGACGAGGCAGCCTTGAACGTGGTAAGCCGAATTCAGCCAAGCGATGCCCAAATGCAAGACTTGCTGTTTGCGTGGAAGGTCGCGTGGTTCACCAAGTCGAATGCCATCGTCTATGCTCGGGATCTGCAAACCATAGGGGTAGGTGCTGGCCAAATGAGTCGGGTAATCAGCGCCAAAATTGCCGGTCTCAAGGCTGCAGAAGAGGGCCTGACGGTGCCTGGCGCTGTTATGGCATCGGACGCGTTTTTTCCGTTTCGCGACGGAATAGATGCTGCGGCTCAGGCTGGCATCGCAGCGGTCATTCAGCCCGGTGGATCGATGCGTGACCAAGAGGTGATCGATGCGGCTGACGAGCATGGTCTTGCCATGGTCTTTACCGGCGTACGACACTTTCGTCACTAACGAAGCAGCGAGGAACACAAGAGTATGAAAATTCTGGTGATCGGTTCAGGTGGTCGAGAGCATGCGCTGGCTTGGAAACTCAAGCAAAGCGCTGGCGTTGACGAGGTGCTGGTTGCGCCGGGTAACGCAGGCACTGCAATGGAACCGGGTGTGCGTAACGTTGATGTTGCGGCGACAGATATCAGCGCTTTGATCGAACTGTGTCGCAATGAACACATTGATTTCACTGTGGTTGGCCCCGAAGCACCCTTGGTGGCGGGTGCGGTAGATGCGTTTACGGCAGAGGGGTTTCCATGCTTTGGTCCCACAGCACAAGCGGCGCAACTGGAAGGCTCGAAGGCCTTCAGCAAAGACTTCATGCAGCGCTTCGGCATTCCAACGGCGGCGCATGAAACCTTTAGCGATGCAGCCTTAGCGAAGGCTTACGTCAGTGACCGTGGAGCGCCCATCGTGATCAAAGCCGACGGACTGGCCGCAGGCAAGGGCGTTATCGTTGCACAAACCCAAGAGCAGGCGTGTGCGGCCATTGATGACATGCTCAGCGGTAATGGGTTTGGTGAGGCAGGACACCGAGTGGTGGTTGAGGAATTTTTGCCCGGTGAAGAAGCGAGCTTTATCTGTCTCTGTGATGGCTCGACGGCCATTCCCTTTGCTTCTTCCCAAGACCATAAGGCGCGAGACGACGGCGATCGCGGACCGAATACAGGTGGCATGGGGGCCTATTCACCTGCGCCCGTTGTGACACCCGAGGTGCATGAGCGCGCGATGGCCCAGGTCATCATGCCGACACTTGCAGGTATGGCCGCCGAGGGCTCACCCTATCGCGGATTTTTGTATGCGGGCCTGATGATCAGCCCCGAGGGAGAAATCAAGGTGGTTGAATTCAATTGCCGATTTGGTGACCCCGAAGCTCAGCCTGTGATGATGCGGCTGCAGAGCGACCTGCTGCCGGCGTTGCAGCAGGCGGCGGCGGGCAAGTTGGAAACCGACAGTTTGCGTTTCGATTCTCGCGTAGCGCTTGGCGTCGTCATGGCTGCAGGTGGTTATCCAGCCGATTATGAGAGCGGCGATGCCATAACCGGGCTGGACAAAGAGCTCGAAGATACCAAGGTATTTCATGCCGGCACCAAACTTCAGGACGAAGCCGTGGTTACGGCTGGCGGTCGAGTGCTGTGTGTTGTCGGTGTTGGCGATACCGTAGAAATTGCTCAAGTACGTGCCTATGAGCGCATCGAATCCATCGGCTGGCGTAATCGATATTTCCGTAAAGACATCGGCTACCGCGCAGTTGGTCGAGAGGTAGGATCGTAACATGAGAGTACCGCCCAAGACCGAGCAACGAGAGAGCCATCCATTGGACGGTTTGATTGCAGGATTTGATCGTGGGTTGCGCACCTTGGCTGGCGTGCATCAGTCCTCTCGGCCAAATCCCGGGGGTGATATCCCAGAGGCTGACCTGACGGATGCCGAGCGCGAACACGTGGCCGGCCTGATGCGCGTTAATCACACCGGGGAAGTTTGTGCTCAGGCACTGTATGAAGGACAGGCGCTTACCGCGCGAGACGCCGGCGCTAAAGAATCGCTGTTAGCCGCTGCGTCGGAGGAGCAAGACCATTTGGTTTGGTGTCGCGCAAGACTTCGCGAGCTAGATGCTCGACCCAGTGTGCTGGATCCGGCGTTCTTCGCGATGTCTTACGCCATGGGTGCGGTAGCCGGATTGTTGGGTGATCGTATCAGTTTAGGTTTTGTTGAAGCCACGGAAGACCAAGTGGTGCAACATCTGGATGAACATCTCCAAACCCTTCCTGAGCAGGATGCAAAAAGTCGCAAGGTGCTTGAGACCATGCGCGCCGACGAGACTCGTCACGGTGCAGAGGCACTGGCCCAAGGTGGGGCGGAATTTCCGCAACCAGTGAAACGAGGGATGCGCGCCTTGGCAAAGGTGATGACGGCAACAACCTACAGAGTTTAGTTCGATCCCTTGATTTCAAACGTGTGAGAAATCGCGACACCTGCGCTTTCCAGCATGATTGAGGCAGAACAATATTTCTCTGCGGTGAGTGCGATGGCGCGGTTGACCCTGCCTTCGTCCACCCCGGTGCCAGAGATGATGAAATGAATCGCTATTTCTTCAAAAACCGCAGGTACTGTGTCCGCACGTTTGGCATTCAGTGATATCTCCACATGATCGATCTGCTGCCGGCCTTTCCGCAATATCTCGACCACATCAAACGCGGTACAGCCGCCCAAGCCCATTAGCATCAGTTCCATAGGGCGGCAGCCTTTGTCCTGACCGCCGCTGTCGGGTGGGCCATCCATCAAAACCTGATGTCCAGATTCATTGCTTGCAACGAAATGAACGTTGCCCTGCCAGCTGATATCTACCTGCATTTTATTTTCCTGATTACGTATTTTTTGCGGGATTCGAGGCGAGGCGCTACCGCACTTGGTCAATTTGCCCGCCTGAATCCTCGGTTTTCGAGCAAAAGTACCCCGTAAACCGCACTTCGTAGGGATTTTACTACCGTTGGTCACCCTACGGGCGCGATTTTGTGGGTGTCGCATAGCATCGAAGATCAAGAAAGGCCCACTGGTTCACATTCGTTTCCGCGAAGGAATAAGCAAGCGGGGAACAGACCAAGCGGGGAACAGACCAAGAGAAACGAGATCAACATGGACTCGATCAAAAAGCACGAGGTCAAGAAGGACTAGGTGACTAGGCGACTAGGTAAAGAAGAACGAAGCCAAGAACCAAAAGGCAAACCAAGATGAAAAAAATAATGCGATTACACAATTGCGGCAATGGAAGCACGAAGGTTCGTAGCGAGATAAGTAATCGAGCTTCCAGCGCTGAGAACGAAGCTGAGAACCAAGCAGAGAACCAAGCAGAGAAAAAGAAACTGTCTTTGGGTTGGAAAGGAATAGGAGAGATTGCATGAAAGGTAGAGCAAGAGAAATCAACACTCAGAATGGTGCGAGCGCCATGGTAAACCCTATGAGAGGGGCGGCAAGCCGATCAGGGGCCTTGGCGACGCGTCTGATGTCCTCCAATCGACTGGAAGAGGCAAATGGGCGATGTGCGCGCGGCGATGACACCGAGCAGCATTACGAAGCCTGCCGAGAACAGCTCGAATCATCACTGCCGATCACACTGAAGTGTCTATCTGCGGTGAGTGACATTGCTGAGCCTATCTTGGTCGCATTGCTTCAAGAGGCGGCGATTCGAAAATTTAAAGCGAAGGATAGAGTGCTGGAACCGGATGAGCCGGACGACCGAATTCATCTTGTTGTCGATGGTGTGATAACACTGCACACCTACACGGAGAATGGGCGTCAGATCATTAACGACTATCTGGGTCGTGGTTTCCTTTTCGGAGAAACAGCGTTGACGGAACCCGAAGGTGCTGATTTTTGGGCCTGTTCCAAAGGGGCTAGTACCGTGGCATCGATTTCAAGAGAGCGATTCATCGAAGTGGGCATGGCCAATCCCAGCTTGCTTCGCGTGCTCACTGCGCAATTGATTCGACGTTTGCGGTCGGCAGACTACAAAGCTCGTGACTTAGCATTTTTGGATGTGAGCGGCCGAGTCGCCAACGCGTTACAGCAATTGGCCAAGGGGCCTTGTGCCATTACCCATCCAGACGGCATGCAGATCCGCATGACCCGACAGGAAATCGGCTTAATTGTGGGCTGTTCTCGGGAAATGGTCGGGCGAGCGATCAAGGCGCTGGCTCAAGAGGGCGCGATTGAAGTGAGCGGCAAAAATATTGTCGTTCGGGGAACGCGTTAGCGATCAAATAGCTCTGACAACGCCATGCCCGGACTGTGCTGGCGCATAAGCGCTTCACCGACTAAGAAGCAGTAAACGTCATGAGCGATCATGGCGTTTACGTCTTCTCTCGTCGCGATACCGCTTTCGGTCACTACGGTTACGTTCACCGGTATCTCAGACAGCAAATCGAACGTGTTATTCAGCGATGTGCTGAACGTTTTCAGGTTTCGGTTATTGATGCCGATAAGCGTGGGGTCCAGTGATAGCGCGATCTCGAGTTCTGCTGCGTCATGGACCTCGATGAGGACATCCAAGCCGATGTCTTGGGCCGTGCGATAGAGTGACTTCAGTTCCGTCGGAGTGAGCGCGCTGACAATGAGGAGTACGCAGTCAGCCTCCATCAGGCGCGCTTCAACGATTTGATATGGATCGATGGTGAAGTCTTTGCGAATGATGGGCAGTTCTACTGCTTCCCGCACTGCTCGCAGATAGGCGTCACTTCCTTGGAAATACTCTTCATCGGTTAGCACAGACAAGCAGGCTGCGCCGTGGTCCGCGTAGTCTTTGGCAATGGCCGCAGGATCAAAGTTTGCTCGAATAACACCCTTGCTCGGTGATGCTTTCTTGATCTCTGCAATCACTCCCGGTTGTTTCAGCATGGCTTGTTTGCGCAATGCGTCAACAAATCCTTTGGGGTTCGGCAGTGAGGCATTGGCCAGCCGGGTTTCCAGTTCGGCTTGGCTCTCACGCCTCTTGCGCTCTACCAATTCAGTCTGTTTTGTTGCGATGATGCGATCAAGAATTGTGCTCATGATTGGGTGTTCGCCTTGGACATCAGCGAGGTAATTCGCACCAACTCCGTCAGGCGTTCGTTGGCCAAGCCGCTCGAAATTGCGTCTTGAGCCATGGCAACACCGTTCGCCATTGAATGAGCGATACCGCTGACGTAGATTGCGGCGCCAGCGTTAAGCGCGACGATATCAGCGGCAGCGCTGCCGTCATCCGTGAGGGACTGTTTGACGAGAGCAAGACTGGTTTCCGCTGAATCCGCAATGATGCCCGCGTTTTCCTCAGATGTTCTAGGTGAAAGGCCAAAGTCTTCAGGGGAGATGTCGTACTCTGTAATGACACCCTGCCTCAACTCCACCACATGAGTGGGGGCATCCAGTCGTATCTCGTCCAATCCGTTGCTGTGAACAACCATGGCGTGCTCTGATCCCAGCAGTTGCAGTACCTGAGCCACTTTGTGCTGCCAATCTTGAGAGAATACGCCAATCACCTGACGCTTGGCACCGGCAGGATTGGTCATTGGTCCGAGCACGTTCATGAGCGTACGAATGCCAATCTCCTGTCGTATGGGACCCGCGAAGCGCATGGCACTGTGATGGGCTTGAGCAAACATAAAGCCAACGCCGATCTCGTCGATACAGGTGGCGATTTGTTCGGGCGTTAGTGCTAAAGACACGCCTGCGGATTCCAAAACGTCTGCGCTGCCGCTGAAGCTTGTCATTTTTCGATTGCCATGCTTTGCCACCTTGGCACCGCTGCTGGCAGCAACGAATGCCGCCGCTGTCGAAATGTTGAAGAGCTTGCTTCCACTGCCACCGGTGCCGCAGGTATCCACGACTACCTCACTTTTGGCGGGCACCTTGGTGGATAGATTCCGCATCGTTAACGCTGCGCCTGCGATTTCTTCAGGCGTTTCGCCTTTGACGCGCAGAGCTGCAAGTAGGGCGCCGATTTGTCCCGGGGTGGCTTCGCCCGACATGATCTGATTGAACACGTCCGCCGCATTGTCTTTGCTTAGGTTTTGGCCCTCAACAATTTGGGCTAAGGCTTCGGGTATGTTCATGTGATTACCGTTTCATCGCTGCAGAAAGTTATTTAATAGCTGGTGGCCGTGCTGGGTCAGAATCGATTCTGGATGGAATTGCACCCCTTCCACATCAAGCTCACGATGGCGCAGCCCCATAATCGCATCAACCTCTCCGTTTTCCTCGGTCCAGGCGGTGACTTCCAAGCAGTCGGGTAGGCTTTCTGGTTCGACGACCAGCGAGTGGTACCGAGTCGCGAGAAACGGATTATCCAGACCCGTGAAAACACCCCTGCCCTGATGATGAATCATGGACGTCTTACCGTGCATCACTTCCTTGGCCCGCACGACCTTTCCACCGAAACCTTGGCCGATGCTTTGATGTCCTAAGCAGATACCGAGCAGAGGAATTTTGCCCGCGAAGTAAGCCACGGTTTCCAGTGAGATGCCGGCTTCGTTCGGCGTACAAGGACCCGGAGAAACCACAATTTTTTCTGGAGCAAGGCGCTCGATGTCCCCAACGCTGATCTCGTCGTTGCGTCGAACGGTGACGTCTGCCCCGAGTTCCAGCAGATATTGCACCACGTTAAAAGTGAAGGAGTCGTAATTATCGATCATCAAAATCATGGCTTTGCTCCCGCAGTGGAGTGCTCCGGATTGATCATGCGATTTTCTGCCATGGCGGCAGCACGGAAAATCGCTCGTCCCTTGTTGAGACTTTCCTTCCACTCGAGCCTAGGAATCGAGTCGTGAACGATGCCCCCGCCGGCTTGAATGTAGAGATAACCGTCCTTGATCACAGCGGTGCGAATGGCGATGGCAGTATCCATGTTGCCGTTCCATGCCAAATAGCCCACTGCGCCACCATAGATCCCACGTTTAACAGGCTCGAGTTCGTCGATAATCTCCATAGCTCGCACCTTGGGGGCCCCCGATAGCGTGCCCACCGGCAAGGTGGCTCGTAGTACATCCATGGCCGAATTTTCGGGCAATAGCTTGCCTTCAACCGTGGACGACAAGTGCATGACGTGAGAATAGCGTTCGATGGCAAACCGTTCGGTCACTTCAACGGAGCCTGCTTGGGAGACTCGGCCCACGTCGTTGCGGCCGAGATCAATCAGCATCAAATGCTCGGCGATTTCTTTCGGGTCTGCTTTAAGCTCCGCTTCGAATGCGAGGTCTTCTTCTTCTGTGTGGCCACGCCGACGAGTGCCAGCCAGCGGACGATTGGTAATAACACCATCTTCGACACGGGCGAGAATTTCCGGCGATGAACTGACGATTTGGAAGTCGTCCAAATCCATAAAGTACATGTACGGCGATGGATTCAGGCTGCGCAAAGCCCGGTACATGTTGATGGAAGGCGCTTGAAACGGAATGTGCATGCGTTGCGCCAAGACCACTTGCATCACATCACCGGCCCGGGTGTACTCTTTGATTCGCTCGACGGCTGCTTTAAAGGCGTCTTCGCCAAACTCCGAAACAAAGTCGCTTTCGCTCAGGGTTTGGTTGGCATTGCCATGCTCTAGGCCCTGCACCGGCAGTGCCAAGGACGCCTCTCGGTCTTGCAGGGTATGCCGCATACGGCTCTCAGCATCGGGATCATCGGCATCAACCAAGCTGATCATTTTCATGCGGCCTTCGAGGTTATCAACCACGACGACTTCCTCGCTGACCATCAACACGATGTCCGGAGTATCCAGACGATCTCCTGAAATACTGGGCTGCAGACGCTTTTCGACATATCGCACGGTGTCATAGCCAAAATAGCCGACCAGTCCCCCAAAAAAACGGGGCAGTCCCTCAACCTCAGCAACGTCGAAGCGCTGCTGAAATGCTTCGATGAAACTCAGCGGGTCGTCGGTTTCGGCTTCTTCCACCACGGCACCATCGGTGATGATCTGAACCCGTTCCTTGGTCACCTTAACAATGGTCCTCGCAGGTAGGCCGATTATGGAGTAACGCCCCCACTTTTCGCCACCTTGTGCAGACTCGAGCAAATAGCTGTAGGGACCCTTGGCGAGTTTTAGATAGACCGAGAGCGGTGTGTCTAAGTCAGCAAGGGCTTCATGTACGACGGGAGTGCGCCGATAAATGGGATTGGAAATTGTCATGTGTCGTTCCGAAGAAATGAAGAGAGAATTAACCGAGACTTCTCCAGGGCCAGGCGATCAATAGGCCTCTCCAGAGTCTCAAACGCGTTTAGCGTCGCCAGCATCCTCGCCAAGGCGCTTCATTTCTGTTTTGGTGTACACAAGACATTGTCTTTGCCTTTTGATCAATTAGGTTTAACGCCGCGAGTGTAACGCTTCGCTGGCCAAACAACACGCGAAGGCTATCACGCCATTGGGTTATTGTGGAGAACCCGACCTGTCTATGCCGACGCTATGCAGGGACTGGCAATATCTCGTTCATCCGGTCAAACACCATGGTGGGCTCCAAGGTGACCACGTCAATGCCGTGGTTGTATCCATCGCGATAGCAGGCCACATCGAGTTGCGCCGCCTTAGCTGCGTCTACGTCGGTGATGGAATCACCCACCATTAGACTGCATGAAGCCGTTACGTCCAACTGCTGCAGACAGAGCAGTATCGGATCCGGTGCCGGTTTGGGCAGTGCTGCGGTGTCCCCGCATACGACGGACTGAAAATATCCATCAAGGGATAGCGCCGATAAAAGCGGCAGCGTGAAGCGCGTGGGTTTGTTGGTGACCACGGCGAGCTTTTTGTCTGACTTGTGCAGAATGTCCAATGTATCGATGACCCCAGCGTAAGGGGTGCTCAGTTCGGCGACGTGATCTGCATAATGATTGAGGAAATTGTCCAGCAAAGTGTCGATGGCCGGGGAATCCAGAGTCAGACCATGATGGTCAAGGGCTTGCATGAGCGAGAATTTAGCACCGTGCCCGATCCATAGTCTGGCTTGGGCTTCGGTGACACCGGGTAACCCGGCGTTTTGAAGGCTGACATTGAGTGCGCCACCAAGATCCGGTGCGGTGTCGACAAGGGTGCCATCCAGATCGAACAAATACGCATCGTAAGATTTCATGCCGTTACGCGTCAGCAATCTCATCGCGCATAGCGCTGATGGTATCCGTGTAGTTGTCGGCACCAAAAATCGCAGTGCCGGCCACAAAGGCATCTGCACCAGCCGCGGCCGCTGCTCCGATATTATCGATTTTGATGCCACCGTCGATCTGCAGGCGGATGTCGCGGCCGCTGGCATCAATCAGGTCTCGCGCCTGCCGGAGCTTGTCGAGGCTCGACGGGATGAAGGCTTGTCCGCCAAAACCAGGGTTCACGGACATGATGAGAATCAGATCCAACATGTCGATAACGGGTTCAAGAGCACTGAGCGGTGTTGCTGGGTTAAACACCAACCCCGCCTTGGCGCCACCATCGGTAATCATGCTCAACGTTCTGTGCAGATGCTCGGTCGATTCAGGATGCACAGTGATGTAATCCGCTCCTGCAGCAAGAAAGTCTTCGACCAAGCGATCAACCGGTTTCACCATCAGATGAACGTCGATGCAGGCGTCAATGCCTGCCTTACGCAGCGCACTGAGGACTAAGGGGCCAACGGATAAGTTGGGCACGTAATGATTGTCCATCACGTCGAAGTGAATGGTGTCAGCACCGGCGGCTAATACATCAGAGACCTCTTCGCCCAAGCGAGCGAAGTCTGCGGCCAAAATCGATGGGCAAATCCAAGGAGGAGCGGGAGGGTTCATGGCAGCTCACGTTTCACAAAGCGCTATGGTAACTGAGCTGTAAACAGATGCATGTGTTTTCGACGGCCAAGACTCGGCTAATCGTAGGATGGCCCCGTATTCGCTTGAGCATACTCGTCAGGCGTACCGATATCGGTCCACTTACCGTAATGAATTTGGGCGGACACCTGGCCGTTTCCCACAGCCGCGAAGAGCAAGTCACGCAAGGAAAAAGCGCCTTGAGGCGAGCCGATGAACAAATCCTGATGGATCAGCGCGATCCCCGCGTAGACGTAGTCCGTGCCTCGTGAATGGACCCGGCCGGAAGCGCAGTCAAAATCGCCGCTGTCGCGGCTTGCGGGCGTTGGGACCAGAACCAAGTGTGCTAGGTCGCCCTTGCCGAGTTCAGAAGGAGCGTTGGCAAAGTCGAAGTCCGTATAAATGTCGGCGTTGCAGACTATGAAGACGTCGTCTTTGAGCAATGGCAACGCCTTCTTTATGCCCCCGCCGGTTTCCAGAAGTTCCGATTCGCGGCTGTAATGTATGGGCAGGCCTAGGGCCGCCCCGTCACCGATTTCGCGCTCAATCTGTTGGCCTAAGTGGTGGGTATTGATTACCGCTTCGCTAATGCCAGCTCGCTTGAGTCGGCCAAGTATTCGTTGAATGAGCGACTGACCTTGCACGGGAAGCAATGGTTTCGGCGTGCGGTCGGTCAGTGGCGCCAATCGACTGCCTCGACCCGCCGCGAGCAGCATAGCTTTCATAGGGATGTCTCGGTGTTTGATTCCCGCTGTATCAGCGTGTGTTGGGACGCTGCGATCGCCCAACGATCCAGCAGCTGTGCAAGCGTGGTCAGATCGGGATACCGATGGGCTACCGCCGCCGCACGGCTTAAGACCGAGGGGACGTAATGAAGGTGACTGGACTTCCCGTCCCGCAGGTGCAGCCTTGCGAAAATACCGACTGCCTTGATTTGCCTCTGAATCGCGCAAGCATCATGCCACCACATGATCTTTTGCGGCGGAACGTTTGCCAGCAGTGGGTGGTGTCGGGCAAATCGCTCCAGCGCTGTGCGGATAAGAGTTTCATCGTGGGTGTAGTAGCAATCCCTCAGTAACGACGCAGGGTCGTACAAGGCGGGCCCGATCAAGGCGTCCTGAAAGTCCACTATGCCGATCGTGCGCTGTTCGCCTGCGTCGCTGCGTAGCAACAGATTGCGGCAGTGATAGTCCCGATGAACGCAGGCTTTGGGCTGTTCCAGCATAGCGTGTAGCAACGTACGGCGCGCGGCTGCAAGGGTATTGGCGTCTGTCGGCCTTGGTGGCGTTTGTATCAGTTGCTCGGCGAACCACTCAGCGCACAGATCAAACTCCATGATCAGGCGCGCTTCGTCATAGGGAGGAATGGCTGAGTCACCGATTTTTTGTAGCGGCAGTAAGGCGTCCAGCGCGCTTTCGACCAGTCGCTGTAACGCCAACGTGTCGCCGGCAGCGGACTCATAGGCGTCCGACAAATGAAGGTTTCCCAAATCTTCCATAAGGAAAAAACCGCGCTCAAAGTCCGAAGCCAGTAACTGAGGTGTGCCAATGGCCCGAAACACTTGGGCCAAGACCGCGAATTGTTGATTATTCTCAAGGGTCGGTGGGCTCCACATGGCAACCCAGGAGCGGCTGGAACCATTGCTGCGCACGCGATAGAAGTGGCGGTGGCTTGCCTCCACGCGCAGGGCCTCAAGAGAGATGTTCGTGTTGTTGAGGGAGCGCTTTGACGGAGGCTCGGACTCAAGGCGTCTTATTTGCTCAAGACACCAGTCGGCAAGTCCATTTTCTGTATTTTTTTCTGTAGGCACGATTAGATTATATCCGAGGGGACAATTCTTTTATCATGCCCCGATGAAAAACACCCGCTCCTCTCTAAGGCTGCTGACAGCATTCGCCCTAACGCTGCTGGCCGGTACCGGTATGGCAAGGGAAAAACTCAATGCGTCTGCAAATGCAGGCCTCTATTCGAATTTGGCTGCTGATCTCTACCAGCAGCATTCGGAACCTGTTGCGGCAAATTTTGGTCAGTGCTTTGGCGGCTATGTGCTCCCAACCCATCTGACGCCAAAGGCGGTATCTGGCGATTCTGGTGACCGAGTGATTACCGCCGAGCTAGACAGTTTGGTGGGCCGCCAAGGCGGAGTGGTGCATTTGCTGGGCAATGTGGTTATCAATGACGGGCAGCGGG
>PAFU01000033.1 GCA_002704225.1 Gammaproteobacteria bacterium
CTCAATCCGTTGGGCACGGTGCCAACGTTTACCGACGGTGATTTGGTGATGACGGAATCATCCGGCATCTGCCAGTATTTGGAAGACATGTACGGGCCAACGTCCATAGGCGTCGCCAAGGATCACCCGGCCTACGGAGAGTACTTAAATTGGCTGTACCGAAGTGATGCCACGTTGACGTTCCCACAAACCTTGGTGCTGCGCTACACACGCCTAGAGCCGGAAGAACGCCGAATTCCTCAAGTCGTAGAAGATTATTCCATCTGGTATCTGTCGCGTTTGCGCTCGGTAGAAATGGCGTTGGAAGGCAAAGAATTTTTGTGTGCTGACAAGTTTACCGTTGCGGACATTACGGTGGGCTACGCCCTTTTCCTTGGCGTTTCTCTCGGTCTGGATGCTCGCTACAAACCCAATTGTAAGCGCTATCTTGAAAGCCTAATGGAACGTCCCGCGTTCAAAAGCGCTCGAGAAAAGCAGCAGGCTTAGGCTTCGTTAAGGTTGCATTATGAAGATTAATACAAGTTTACCCGCCCACGACTTAAACGCTGTGGGTCCGGCGGCCAAGGCCATTGAGGCAAGGGGTTTTACTGGCGTCTCCACTCAAGAGAACCGTCAGGACGCTTTTTTACCCTTGGCCGTGGCGGCAACTCAAACGGAATCGTTAGAGCTGCGTACCAATATCGCCATCGCGTTTGCCCGCAGTCCCATGGTAGCGGCAAACATGTCCTGGGATATTCAGCGCGCCAGCAAGGGGCGTTTCACTCTGGGTATTGGCAGTCAGGTCAAAGGCCACAATGTGCGGCGTTTCAGCGTACCGTGGTCACCGCCTGCACCCCGCATGCGCGAATACGTACAGGCACTGCGTTCGATCTGGGATTGCTGGGCCAAGGGCACAAAGCTGGATTATCAAGGCGAGCACTATCAATTCAGTTTGATGACGCCGAATTTTACGCCGGAACCTTGTGAGCACGGCACGCCCAAGGTACAGATTGCGGCGGTCGGCCCCATGATGATGAAGGTAGCCGCCGAGGAGTGTGACGGGGTGATGCTGCACGCGTTCTGCACCGGCAAATACCTAGAAGAAGTGATCTTGCCGCGGTTGGATAATGGTTTGGAAGCCTCTGGTCGAAGTCGCGCAGATTTTGAAATCAGCGGCGGCGGTTTTGTGGCGGCCGGCGCCGATGACGAAGCAGTAAGCAAAGTCTTCGAGTGGGTGCGTATGCGCGTTGGTTTTTACGGGTCTACACCATCCTATTGGCCGGTCTTCGAGCAGCACGGCTGGGAGGATCTCGGGCACAAACTCAACGATATGTCGAAGAAAGGCCAGTGGGAGCAAATGACCCAAGAAATCTCAGACGACATTGTTCACGAGTTTTGCGCTGTCGGACGCTTTGATCAGATCGCAGATAAAATTCGTCAGAGATTTGGGGGCCGCGTCGACGTGATCGCCATGCCGGAAAATACGCCAAAAGACTTACTGCAGGAGCTGCAGAGGGTTTAATCGACCCTCTGTCAGCGAACGCCAAACAGCTTCAATGTCAGCGATCTCGGCCCCTAGGTCGCCTCGAATAACACCGCTCATCCTCTGCAAGACGCCGTTCGTAAATTCGTTCTGTGACAAGCGGGCCGGAAGCCCGCTTTTTTGTTTTGGCGTTGCTTAGGCATCTCATACAAAAATTCGTACCATAAGGCTTTTGTAAAGATAGGTTCGACGCTGGCGGGATATCTGATTTGGCCGCCAACGCCCATCGCTTACCTCAATAAACTGGGTTATCTTTAGAACCTAAAGGAACGTGGAGATACAACAATGAGCGAAGCCATAGACACAACGACAGTCCCGGAGTTTATCCGTCCCGGTTCTGAACAAGATCAAAACAAAGATCCGATTCCCGCGGCAGCGGACGTGGCCTTGGAAGAGATTAATCCCGTTTGGAACCGCCTGTTTGCCGAGAATCGTATGCTTGATTATTTTGAGCGTCTGCGTCGCGAAGATCCGGTGCATTTCAATGAGTCCGAGGTGGCGGGCCGCTACTGGTCATTGACGCGTTATAAAGAGATCAAAGCGGTCGATACCGATCACAAGAATTTTTCCAGCGCGCACGGCATTACGCTGGGTTTTCCCATCGATCAGCCGCTGCCCGAGGGCGCGTTAGACGTCAGCATGTTCATTGCGATGGACCAGCCAAAGCACGACGTGCAGCGAAAGACCGTTTCGCCAGTGGTCTCCACTCGCAACTTGGCTGGCATGGAAGCGTTGATTCGAGAGCGTACCTGCGAAGTGCTGGATTCGCTGCCTGAGGGCGAAACCTTTGATTGGGTGGATACGGTTTCTATTGAACTGACCACGCGCATGCTCGCGACGCTGTTCGATTTCCCCTACGAAGATCGCGCCAAGCTCACTCGTTGGTCCGATGTAGCCACCGCAGTGCCGGGTGGTGGTGTGATCGATACTGAAGAGCAACGACGGGAAGAACTTATCGAGTGTTTGGTCTGTTTTACGCAGATTTGGGAAGACCGCAAAAAGAATCCCACCGGCGATCTTGTGTCGATGCTGGCGCACGGCGAAGAAACCAAGGATATGGAACCGATGGAATTCTTGGGGAACCTGATTTTGCTGATTGTTGGGGGCAACGATACAACTCGCAATTCCATGTCAGGCGGTGTCTTGGCTCTCAACCAGTATCCATCAGAATTCGAAAAGCTGAAGAACGATCACTCGCTGATTCCAAACATGGTGGCCGAAGTCATTCGTTGGCAAACGCCGCTGGCCTACATGCGTCGCACGGCGAACAACGATTGCATCGTTGGCGGAAAGCAAATCAAAGCCGGCGATCAAATGTTGATGTGGTATCTCTCGGGCAACCGAGACGAAGACGTGTTCGAGCGTGGTGAAGAGTTGATCATTGATCGTCAGAACGCCCGCAATCACTTGTCCTTTGGCTTTGGTATTCACCGCTGCATGGGCAATCGTCTCGCTGAAATGCAGCTGCGGGTGCTTTGGGAAGAGATCCTGAAGCGTTTTGAAAACATCGAGGTGGTAGGTGATGTCGAAAGAACCTTCTCTTCCTTCGTGAAGGGTTATACCTCGATGCCGGTTCGAGTGACCCGCAAGAAGTAGTCTTCTGGGACGCACGGGCTGCCAAGCGTGGCGGTCGCGGCACCGCCTTGAGGGGTTGAATAAATCACCGAAGGCTTGCCTTAGACGCGAAAAAACGCGCAAGGTTCCTTGCGCGTTTTTGATTCAGAACCCTCCACCCGACGTTTATTGCCGCCGATCAGGCGTTATGTCGTTAAGGACTGTTTTGTTGTACTTAAACCGTTTTCTTATGGTTCTTGTCGTGATGACAAGCCTGCTGAGCCGACCTGTGACTGCTCAGCCGACCTTGCAGGCCCAGTTGCTGGACGAACCGCCCGCGCTGGACGGTCTAGTGCTGGAAGACCCGCTGTGGCAGAGCGTTGCCCCTGGCACAAATTTCCAGCAGGTTCAGCCCAATGAGGGCATGCCAGCATCGGCGCGCACTGAGGTTCGCGTGGGATATTCTGCAGACACGCTGTTTGTCGCTGTGGTCTGTTTCGATGACGATCCCGCCAGTCTGATCGTCGCCGATAGCCGTCGGGACGCAGATTTGTCTGATCTCGACAGCTTCCAAATCATCATCGACGGCTTTCAGGATCGCCAAAACGGTTTTGTTTTTGGTACGACTCCTGCGGCGGGTGAATACGACGGCCAGGTGACCAAGGGTGGTGGAGGCGGCTTCGGTTCTTCCAGCTTCAACCTGAACTGGGATGCCCCTTGGGAGGTGCAGACACATATTGGCGATTTCGGCTGGAGTGCCGAATTTGCCATTCCCTTCAAGTCCTTGCGCTATCGAGGTCAGGGCCAGCAGAACTGGGGAATCAACTTTCAGCGCAATATCGCACGGTTAGACGAAGTGTCTTACTGGGCACCCCTGGAGCGGCAATACAATCTGTACCGGCTGACCGAGGCGGGAACCTTGGCGAGCGTGTCGCCTCCCAGTCAGCGTTCGCTGAAAGTCACTCCCTACGTATTAGGCGCCTTTGACCGTGGTGGTAATGCAGAACCGGGTACCCATAACGAAATGGATGTGGGGTTCGATGCAAAAATTGCTCTGACGCCCAGTTTGATGCTGGATGTAACCTACAACACCGATTTTGCTCAAGTAGAAGTGGATGAAGTGCAGGTTAATCTGGATCGATTTAGCATTTTTCTACCGGAAAAAAGGCCATTCTTTTTGGAAAACGCCGGCCAATTTTCAGTAGGCGACCCCGGAGATGTGGAGCTGTTTTTCAGTCGTCGTATCGGCCTGGATTCTGACGGTGCCCCTCAGCCAATCGACGCCGGCGTAAGGTTGTCGGGCAAAATGGGTATCGCGACCAATGTGGGCGCCATGCACATGCAGACCGGTGATTCAGAAAACGGTATCGCCGGCGTCGACTTCAGCTTGCTGCGGCTGAGCCAAGAGTTCAAGAATCGTTCTTCTCTGGGTGTTCTCTTTGTCGACAAGTCCTCGGAACTGAGCGCGGAAGATAATCAAACCTATGCGATTGATGGCCGTCTTGGTTTAGGCGATGAATGGACGTTGTCGGGATACGTTGCCCAAACCGATACGCCCGGGCTGTCGGGCGACGATAAGGCCATGCGTGTGCGCGCAGATTACAACGTGCCAAGTCTCGATGCGTACCTGGCCTATGCCAAGGTTGGCGACAACTTCAATCCAGAGGTGGGTTTCCTGAGGCGCAAGAATTACGAAAAAATCTCAACAATGATCTGGCATCGCAAACGCATGAACGATCGCTGGGGACTGTTTGAGTTAAGGCCGCATGTGTTTTTCAGGGGTTATCAGGACGATGAAGGCTTTTACGAGTCCGGCTTTTTGCACATCGACAATCACTGGGAGTGGACCAGTGGTTTCGAGGTGCATACCGGCTTGAACTTTATTCGGGAGGGGGTGCAGGAGCCATTCGAAATCGTCGAAGGCACCTTTGTGCCTGTGGGTGAATACGACCATAAAGAATCCCAGATCGTGGTGATGAGCAATCCGCGCAAAGCGTTGAGCGCCTCAGTCACATCAAGGATAGGCGGCTTTTACGGCGGTGATCGAGTGTCTACTGAGTTGCAGGCAAGCTATCGGTTGGCAGAAGCGTTCACCAGTGAGTTGAGTTGGATTAACAACGACATCGAACTGCCCGTTGCCAATGGCGATTTTGAGGTCAACGTAGCGCGGCTGCGTATGTCCTATTCGTTCAGCCCCAAGGTGTTGCTGCAGGCGCTGGTGCAGTACGACGACCGTAGTGATGCTACCGCCATGAACCTACGGTTTTCCTGGCTGCAAACCGCTAACTCCGGTTTGTACCTTGTATACAACGAACTGGATAACGATGAATTTATTGGGCCGTTGGAAAAGCGTCGGGAAATCGCGATCAAGTATTCGAGAATTCTCGACGTGCTCTAGAACCGGGTTTATTCCTCAAAGCAGACGATCACGGCGGCGTTGGCCATGACGATGGCATCGCCCATGGGCGACGTCTTGGTGTGACCACGATCCGCTGGTACATCCAAGCCCCCGACCACGCACACGACGGTCACACTGCCATAGGGTAGTTCTGCCGCTACGGACTGGGTGTCAACCTCATTCGGTTCGGCGACGCCGATCCGCACAGTGATCTTCATGTCATCTGGTGATTTGCCTATGGCGCGGAAGAAATTCAGGCTGGAGTGCCGGATGGCGTCCGAAACCGCGCGCTTCGCAGCCTTGGTATAATCGCGCCCGTGCACGTCTGCACCCATGCCCATTTCGGTTACGTAACGATTCAATGCCATAATCGCGGCCTCCTGAATTATGCTTAGCATCACGATACCTCAATAACGTCCGAAGGTTCGGGTGTCTCCACAGCACTTGATGGTCGCCAGCTAGGCATGAGGTTGAGGCGAGGCCGTCGTCGATTATAAATTGACGCGAAAACGACAAATGGCGGTTCAACATCCGCCGCGTCAAATAGGCGCTGATTACGAGAGAGAACTGAGTGAACCACGAATTACAAATACTGGATGGCAGCATGGGCGCCGAGTTGATCAAGCGGGGGCTAACGCCGCGAACAGGGCTTTGGTCGGCACGAGCGCTACTGGATGAACCCGAGGGGGTGGTGCAAGTACACGCCGAGTACATTGAAGCAGGTGCGTCGGTGATTACCACCAATTCGTATTCCACCATTCCCAGTTACTTAGCCAAGGCCGGTATGGCTGAGAGTTACCAAGAGCTGACAGTAGTCGCAGCGAAACTGGCGCGCCGGGCCGCAGATGCCGCAACGATACCGGTGCGAGTTGCTGGGTGTTTGCCACCTCTGGACGAAAGTTATCGACACGACTTGGTGCCAGAGGATGAACCGTCACAAGCGGTGTATCGAGAGCTCGTCACGGTTTTGACGCCCTATGCGGATCTGTACCTCTGCGAGACCATGTCCTGTGTCCGCGAAGCGGTCAACGCATCGTCGGCGGCTCGGGCTGTTGATCCGCACAAACCGCTTTGGGTGGCTTGGACGCTGCACGAAACCCCTGGCGAGGGTCTACGGAGCGGTGAGTCATTGGCTGATGCCCTAGCCGCAGTGCAGCCCTTTGAGCCAGACGCCTATTTGTTTAACTGCACCTCGCCCGCAGCCATCAGCGCCGCTGTCGAGACTCTTGCCAAACTGACCAATAAACCGATCGGCGCCTATCCGAACAGTTATCACGTGCCGGAGGGATGGACTTTGGATAACGAGAAATCCGTTGAAGCCAGAGACATGACCACTGAAGATTTTGTCGCATTTTCTCGCGATTGGCGAAACAAGGGCGCGTCGATTCTCGGTGGATGTTGTGGCATCGGGCCGTCGCATATAGACGCCATGGCCAAAGATCTAGGCGCATAATCGAAACTGCCGGCTGACTTCAGGCCGCGGACTAACAGGGGGAAACATGGAAAACCAACAGGTTCTGATCGACCGTCTACCAACGGGCAAGCTGCGCGCTGAGGACTATAAGCTCACCGATTCACCGATGCCCGTTGCAGGCCCAAATCAGGTACTGATCAAGACGCTCGCTTTCGCCATTACAGCGGGAACGCGTGCCGGCTTGCAGGGCAGTGCCAGTTACGCTGGTGCGCCGGCTGCCGGTCGCGTCATGAACGGTACCGGCGTTGGTGAGGTGGTTGCTTCCAATGCGCCTTCGGTGGCCGTTGGTGATCGTGTGATTGCTGCCACAGGCTGGCAGCAGTATGTCGCCATGGATGTCGAGCACGTCACGGTGATTGATCCCGGTCACGATCCGATTCATTACCTCGGGCCAATGGGCGTCAATGGGTTAACGGCGTACTTTGGTCTTTTCGATGTGGGCAACCCCGAGCGGGGCAACACGGTCATGGTGTCGGCGGCTGCGGGTTCGGTTGGACACATGGCCGGACAAATGGCAAAAATCCAAGGCTGTCAGGTGGTTGGCGTTTGCGGTAGCGACGATAAAGGTCGGCTGCTCGTTGATCGGTTGGGTTTTGATCGAACCGTCAATTACAAAGACGCCAACTATCGTCAAAGCTTAAAAGAGGCGACCCCCAATGGCGTAGACGTCTATTTTGACAACACGGGCGGCATGATTTTGGGTTCCGCTCTGTTTCGTATGAACGTCGGGGGGCGTATCGCCTGCTGCGGTGTGGTGTCGCAATACGACACGGATACGCCGGAACCCGGTCCCAAGGGCGTTCCCGGACTATTGGTCAATAACCGACTCACCATGCGTGGCTTTTTGCTCTTTGATTATGCTGAACGCTATGCCGAAGCGAGAAACGCCATATACGGCTGGCTGACTTCGGGCCAGCTAACCAGTCTGCAAGACGAGGTCGTCGGATTGGCGGCAGCGCCTGAAGGCTTTGTGGACTTGCTGTCCGGCGGCAACGTCGGCACTCGAATCGTACGGCTTGATCAATAGCAGTGAGTTCCGCATTGGGCCTGATTGATCTTGGGGTCATTGCGTTGGTGATGCTTGGCGTGACGTGGGCCGGGCACCGGCTCAGCGGTACGATTACCGATCGCCAAGGTTTTTTTCAAGCCGGGGGCTCCATGCCTTGGTGGGCGGTATCGGCGAGCATCATTGCGACGGTAGTCAGCGCAGTGACGTTTGTGTCGGTGCCCGCCGCCGTGTTCGCTCCGGAGGGCAACCTAACCTATGTCCAGGTCATCATTGGTCTGGCCATGGGCAAGGTGCTGGTTGCCAGACTGCTGGCGCGACCGTTCTACCAAAGCCAAAATCTTGCAACGAGTTACGAATACATCGGCGCTCGCATCGACGCGCCAACGGGCACCCTGTCCATGGCATTAGGCTTGCTGCTCAATACCATCAATTCCGGCGTTAAACTGTTAACCGCGAGTTTGGTTTTGGACGTGATCAGCGGTTGGGGGTTGGCTGGTTGTGCATTGTTTATTGTCAGCGTCAGTGCGCTTTGGGGCGCCTTGGCTGGTATCAAAACGGTCATCTGGACGGATTTTCTGCTGTTTTTGCTCTTCGCCGCGGGGGCCATTTTTGCGCTGCTTTATACGCTTGGTGAGATCACTATGCCGTTGCCCGAGGCCTTGCTCTGGCTCGATCAACAGGCAAAGTTGGTTATGTTCGATTTCGATACGGACACAAGCAAAAGCGGCACCATTTGGGCCGGAGTGATCGGCGCGATTTGCTTGAGTATTGCCCAAGGCAGTACTCAAGGCACTTGGCAGCGCGTGAAGGCCTGCCGCTCGGTGGACGATGCCTGCAAAGCCTTTGATTTTGCCGCGCTGTTCTATGTGGTCCATTTGTTGATTCTGGGCGTGGGTCTAGCACTGGTCGTATTCTATGGTGAGCGTGGTGTGCCAGAGCGTTTGGCCGCCGAGTTAGTCAACGCACCAGACCGAATTTTTCCGCATTTTATCGCCACAGAGTTACCGGTTGGCATTTCTGGTTTGTTTATCGCGGCGATATTTGCCGCAGCCATTTCAACCTTGGATTCGGCGCTGGCGGAGGGCGCTGACCTGACGGTAAACCATCTGTACGCTCCCCTGCGCAAAGATTGTACGGAACAACATTATCTGACGATGTCGCGGCTCTTTATGGTCGTTTGGGCTCTGATCTTTTTTGCATTGGCTTTGTTTTTTTCGCGCTACTCGGCGCAAGGGCTGTTGCAGCTCACGTTCAAGCTGCCGAATTACATCTATGGGGCGATTTTTGCCAGCATCCTGTTGGCCCGGTTTGGTATCGGTTCGCTGCGCCTGATTTTGTCGGGTGTTGTTCTGGCCAGCGTTATCGTGGCTTATTTGGCAACAAACGGTGTTGCCTTCTTTTATTGGTGCCCCATTTCCGGCGGTGCCATGTTTGCCTTTGTCTGGGCGTTGGATCGACGACCGCTGGATTGGTCGGGAGTAGCCGAGCGCTGACGTGAATCAGCGCGGCGGCCCGACCCCGTGGACTGCTCCGAATGCCGTGCCAGACATATAGGGTTCGGGCGGTCGATGGCGCGAGTCACGTCGAAACTCTCGCCGATTTGCCCGGTGCTCGCGCGTCACCCTTCTTTCGAGCTGCCGGTGCTGCCGATACAGAAAATGATCTGGATGTCTCAAATGTCCGTGATGCCAGAAGGGGCTATGTCTGCTGGCATGTCCCCAAGAGCGATGATGCCTGTGATGCCTGTGATGCGTTGGGTGTCGATGGCTGTGTCGATCCCAATGCACGACGTAGGACGAGGAAACCCGTGCGGGCCACGGGTCGCTGTAGCGGTATGAGCTGGGTCTGCTGCGATAGACCACGCGAGTTTCTGCTGGCACAACGGTTATCGGCTGCGCGAGATCCTCGGGCAGCAGTCGCTGATCCTCAAGCTGCGCCCACACATGTGACTCATCGTCGGTGAGCGCTTGCCCCAGCTCGCTAACCCAGACCAGATTCGTGCTCAAGCGTTGCAGTAATGTCGGATACTGCATCAGAGCCAAAATGGCGGGGTTGAACGCCGGTTTGCCCTGCACGCTGTTGGGATTATTCAAGTAGCGCGCCGCTAAGGCAATTTGCTCCGGGTGCTGAGTGGCGTCGAAGATGACTTGCACAATGTCGTCTGGGTAGTGGATGAGCGGGTCAACCAATTTTGCTGCGGGTGCCGGCTCTTCGGCATTGAGTAGCGCGAGCGGCTCCTGGCCGTAGGCCGCGCTGGTGAACGCCAAAGCCCCCAAGGTTCCGATCAGTCTGAATCCAAGCATTTGAAACTCCTTTGATACCGTCTTGTACCCTCAGTGTCTGAGTCATAGTGCTGGTATCAAACTGAACCGCTGCTGAACCAATTAATCACCGGAAAATGCTTAGAGCGCCAATACCCAGCTCAGGGCAACGAGTCCGATGGCGACGATACCAGCCTGCTGCTGCCGTTCTCGAGAGATGGTCGAAAAGTCGATATGAGAAAGTCCCAGCCCAGCGCATACGCCCGCGACGAAGCCAAAGACGTGGCCGCCAATGTCCACACGTTCTGACCCAAAGCCGGTAAACGCGAGCATGGCGATGGCCGCGAACAAAGGGGCTGCGCTACGGCGCCAATCGTGTTGGCGAAATGCACCCTTTCGCCACAGTAGCGTGGGTGCCAGCCCGAGGGCAGCGAAATTTGCAGTGGAGGCACCCAATGCGCGAAAGGCATCTGGATGAATCAGCGCGTTAAACAGATTAGCGGCCGCCGCGCAGCCAAGAATTGCCAGCCAGCCAACCCCCGATCCCAAATAGCGGGCGACAAAGAACCCGAACAGGCTGCCAAACAAGCTGTTGCTCAGAATATGCTCCAACCCGCCGTGTAGGGTGAGAGCGGTGAGTGCACGCCACCATTCGCCTTGGCGTACCGATTCGCTGTGCAGTACGCCTGCTTCGACCAGCTGACTGTTAGAGAATCCTTGTAGCGCGGGAACTGCCCAGATGACCGCCAAAAATCCGAGGACGCCGAACCATCCGCTATCGACAAAGGGTACCTGGACCTGGGTAGGCGGCGGCTTGCTGTTTTCTTGCCAATAGGAGGTGAGTTCATGGTGTGCTCGCGCTTGCTCAGCGGGTGGGACCATCAGAGACCACGGCGTGGCGGTGGCATTCATGTCCACCCGATGAGCCACTTTGACGGCAAGCAATACCAGGCTGGCGTCTCGAATTTGCCGCTTGTCTTCAGCGCGAAATATCTCGACCCAGGGGTCTTGTTCTTCACTCATGTATACAGGTTGTCAGGGGCTGGAAAATATTCCGCAATTCTAAGGTAACGATGAAAGAACGGTAGGGTGCGGTTCGACGTTGTGCAGGGCCAGCGACTGAACCTGTTGGTAGAGACAGTCGGTCAGCGTCTGACGGTTTTCGAATTCGCTCAGGGTGGACCAATCCAGAGTGTCGCCGACAACAGCATGCAACGGCTTGCCAAATCGGTTGCGTGCCTCGCTGAGCAGTAGCGCCATGCGCAGAGGTTCTGCGATATGCGATGCCAGATGAAACGCACGACGGTTTTGTCCGCGGAAGTAAATTGGCACCACACTGGCCTGAGCATCGCGAATCAACTTCGCCGCAAACGTTGTCCAGGGTGCATCGACGACGTTGCCAAAGCCCTTTTTGTCAGCGGTCGAAACAAAACCCGACGGAAAAATCAAAACCGGGATGTTATCTGCCAAACACTCTTGGGCGACTTTCTTTATCCGGATGTTGTTTTTCATCGCCTCCTTGGTTGGATGGAAATCCACCGGCAAGAAGTACTGGGCTAAATCTTTGTCCTGGCATAAAAGCGAATTGATCAAAATGCGAAAGTCGCCTCTCGCCTTTAACGCCATATCGCATAACGCCATACCGTCGACGATGCCAAATGGATGATTGGCCACAAACACTAAGGGGCCGTCGGCTGGTATTTCTTTGAGCTTGGTGGCGTTGTACCGACAGTCAATGCGGGTAGCCTCAAAAGCTGCGGTAAAAAAACGCTCCACGGCAAAGGGCTCTGCCTTCAATTGCTTGTAGATGGTTTCGATTTCTTTTCGGCCAAACAAGCGCTCTACGGAGGAGATTACTTGGCGGGTCAGCCAAGGATCCTCGGGTTGGACGTAGGTAATCTTCGGTTCGTCTCTCACATAAGCTGTAAAGGCTGGATCCAGCTCAGGTTGAGGCATAACGCTGCTCCGAGGACTGTCATTCGGTACAGACTAGCGCGTTGCGCCGCCAATGGACACGATCAACGGGTTAAAAGTTCGTGACAGCAAAGCCGACAATTGAGGCCGGATCGGCCTGGTAAGGGCGACATTGTTGCGACGACTGGAAGTTCGTCCTCGTTGGGGTTGCAAATCCACCGGCAGTTGCCAATATAGACGTATGCGCTTTCGAGCGAAGGGTTTTTCAATCTGTAAACCATGCGAGACGGAACGATCTCGCAGGATCAATGATAGGTGATATCAATGGAACAACGATCTATGCATCAGGCGTCGGTAGCGAGTCTGTCTACGCTGGAAACCAATAAGGTACTTAAGAATACCTACCTTTTACTGTCCGCAACGTTGGGTTTCAGTGCGGTGATGGCCGCTCTGTCGATGGCTATGAATGTGCCGCCCATGGCTTATTTGATCTGCGTGATTTCCTCCATGGTACTGGGTATGTTCGTGCTGCCCCGCACGGCTAACTCGGCCTCAGGTTTGGGTGTGATCTTCTTGGTCACTGGTCTGCTGGGCTTTGGCTTGGGTCCGATCATCAGCATGTATTTGTCTCTGGCGAATGGCGCGCAAGTTGTGGGCACTGCTCTGGGCGGCACGGCGGTGATTTTCTTGGGTCTGGCGGGCTATGCCATGACGTCTAAGCGTGACTTCTCCTTTATGGGAGGCTTTGTCGCGATCGGCATGATGGTGATGGTTATCGGCATGATCGCCAACATCTTCCTGCAGCTGCCCTTAATGTCCGTGATTATCTCAGGCGGCATCATCATGCTGATGAGCGCACTGATCTTGATGCAAATCGGCTCCATCGTGAATGGTGGCGAAACCAATTACATCATGGCGACCTACGGGCTGTATCTGAGCATCTTCAATATCTTCATCAGCTTACTTCAGCTGCTGGGCATTTTTGGCGGTGACGATTAATCAGGCACGAATCGTCAGGCACTCAGCAGTCGCGCAGTGAACGCGTGACCCAGTGCGGCAAATGATTGTTTGCTGACGATGAAACCCGACAGAGACTTCGCTTAGCGAAGGATACGTCGGGGTTTTTATTGGATTAAAATCCTGCGGGGACGATATGGAATGGATGCAAATTTTAGCCTTGGTCGCAGGTGGCATGATGCTGTTTGCGATTTGGCCGATGTATAAGAATTGGCGAGCTAATCCGACCGAGGCGCAGCCCGGGGATTGGTCCACAGCGGTCTTTATTTTAGGGCTGGTGATGCTGTTCGTTCTGATGCTGATCTGGTCAGTGCAGTAGCTGCTGGCATTGAATAACACGCAAGGCGGTCAGCCGACCATCATTTACCGGTGAGTGCTGTATAGACCTTGGTGAGCTGGTTGGGCAGGTCTTCCATCTCTTCGATAATCATGTAGCGCTCGTCAGGGCACATGCGCTTGAGGTAGTCATGCCCGGACTTGTCTACGGTCATGCAAAATGTCTCGATACCCTTTTGCTGAGACTCTTGTAGCGCGCGGGCAGTGTCTTCCACGCCGTAGTCGTGATTTCCCCGCGCCGGACCGTAGTCGCAGTCCTGAGGAAAACCGTCGCTGATGACCATCAGCACTTTCATGGCACTGCCCGTATTCATGAGCTTTTGGCTGGCATGCCGTATGGCCGGTCCCATGCGTGTCGAGCCCTTGGGTGACATGGCGGCAATGTTCTTCAGAGTCGACTGAGAAAAGGCATCGTCCGGTTCCTTGGCGACGAAGAGCTCCACATTGTCCTTGCTGTAACCGGAAAATCCGTAGATGCCGTAGCTGTCGCCCAAGGCCTCCAAAGCGGCAGCCATCACGACCATGGCTTCACGTTCCAAATCGATGATTTTTCGGCCCGGTTCTTCGGGCTCCTCTTCGATGTCATCAAAGCTCGCGTACCAACCCCCACGCGTGTCAGCCTCATCTTCTTCGTAGTTTGACCAATCCTTGGGTTCCGGGGGATGAATTGGGTCGTCGGTAGAGGCGGATAGATCGACTAAGAAAATGGCGCTCACATCCCGCTGTACGCGTTCTTTGCGCGAGTACACACGTTCGTTTGGGCTTTGCCCGGCTCGGATGTCCTGACGTGCTTCGATCACAGCGTTAAGGTCCAACTCGTCACCGTCCTGTACCCGTCGAATACGTTCCAATCCGGTGGGCCGTATCTGTTCCAGTTGGCGCTGGACGGTGTTTTGGTAGGCACGAATGACGGCCTTTAGCGGCGCGATGTCTTCTTCACTGTCGTTGCTCAGTGACTGTTCAAAAACACGGCACCAGGCGCGCAAATAGGTTCGGTTCAGATAGTCCCATTCGTCGTAACGGAAGCTGCGAGCATCGCCTTGGGCGGTTCCCAGCGCATGGGCGACTGCCGAGCGTTCCATGTCTACACGGCGCTTTAATGTGTCCCGTTCCTCTTTCAACTCCTTAATCTCGATGTCTATCTGGCGCTGGCTGCCATCGCCGGCGTCGCCAAAGACGGCTTCTTTTTCTTCGCCAGTAGCCGTGTCCATGGCCATGGATTGATTGAGCTGCTCGTTAATTTCTTCGAGTTCTTCCTCCCATTCCTCGACGCGCTGCTCGCGATTCAGCCAATCCACCAAGGATTCGTCGCGCTTATGGTATTCGCTCTGTTCTAGGGCGTAACAGGACAAGACCGACGGATAGTGTTGGCAGAGCGCGGCGACGCTGTCATAGACCGATAGCGCGCTGTCTCCGTGTTCCTGCAATGCTGAGAAAAGGCTTTGTTCCACCGAGCCATTGGCCAGAGACAACGGTTCGCCCAGACGCCAGCGTTTGGCTCTGGCGATCAAATCACTGGGAACCTGTGAATTCAGCAAGTGCGCGTGATGGGCCGTGAGATGCTTTGCCAGCCCCGGATAGTGATGCAGTAAATGGCTCTGAATGCGCGTGTCTTCGAACAATAAGAAGAGGTCCTCGGCCAGAGCAGGAGCAGAAAAACTGTCGAACAGTAAGCGGTAGTCGCCTACTCGTGGCCCAGTATCCGGGCTGGGTGAGTGGAAGGCTGCCAGCTGGGGCAGACGAGCCAAGGCCGTGGTCATCCGAAACCCCAAGGTGTCGCATTCGCGCATACCGATTTGTTCCATGACCAGTACGCGGTAAGCCGAGGGACTGTCTGTTAACAGCGACTCAGGCAGGAACAGGGTGTCATTGTTTTGGCCGGTAAACTCTACGTCTAATTTAAGGCGTGAGTTAGTGGCGAATTCCTGATTGCTGCGAATGTGCAAATAGCGCCCGGCAATGCCTTCGGCAAAGAGTCCGAGCGCAGCCTCCACGTCTGCGAGTCGCACAGAGGGCTCAACGGTTCCTTGAGCTTCCTGATCGTCCGATGTCATGGCTCTGGCTCAGCCGGCTAGGGCAAGATGACGTCGACAATATCGGCCACCGCCTGCTGCACGCTGGGGTCGTCCGAGATTGCACTGATGATCGAAGCCGTTGCTGCTCGCCGGGGTGCAATACCGGCCGCAATGAGATCGCCGGTGTAGATCAGCAGCCGTGTACTGACACCTTCTTCGAATCCATGCTGCTTGAGATTACGCACGCGCTCGCCGATAACCGCGAGCCGTTCCGCTGTAGTGGCGTCGACACCAGACTCGTGGCTGATGATTTTGGTTTCGGTTTCTACATCAGGGTAGTCGAATTCCAGGCTGACGAAGCGTTGACGAGTGCTGGGTTTGAGATCTTTAAGCACACTTTGGTAGCCGGGGTTGTACGAAATCACCAGCAAAAAATCTGGGTGTGCATCCAGCAGTTCGCCAGTCTTATCAATGGGTAAAATGCGCCGATGGTCGGTAAGAGAGTGAATGAGCACAGTGGTGTCCTTCCGTGCTTCGACAATCTCGTCCAGATAGCAGATGGCTCCGGTGCGAACAGCTCGGGTCAGTGGCCCATCAGACCAGACGGTTTCGTCGCCCTTGAGCAAGTAGCGTCCCACCATATCGGTTGCTGTCAGATCTTCATGACAGGACACCGTCAGCAGTGGAACCTCCGGCCGCTGCTCGCTTGCTCTGTTGTAGTCGAGCTGCCAGCTCATGTGTTCCACGAAGCGTGTTTTGCCGCAGCCGGTGGGTCCTTTAAGCAGTACAGGAAGCCTCGACGCATAGGCCGCTTGAAAGACCTCTACTTCGTCTGCCAAGGGCAAGTAGTAGGGGGCCTCAGTTGTGGGTGAGGGGCTTGATGTTTGATTCATATCGTACCTGCAGAAATTGATCCGATTGGCCTCATGGCCATGCTCAATGCATGGTCTAGAATGCGGTTTTCTGCGTGCAGAGGTCGTGAAGATGCCCAAAAGAATCAGATCGCGTGACTTGTAGGCCCAACGGGGCCGCGTAAACTTAAAAAAAACGGAGAGAGAGAACGTCTTGAGCGATACCGATGAGTTGTTGGAAGCCACTACTGCACTGATCCTACCACTGCTGCACGCGCTGGATGCTCTTGGTCAAGCCGGGCGTATGATGCACCCGCCGGAGTTGGCTGGGGTCTGCGCCGCGATTGCCCAATACCGAGAACCCTTGGAGGCCGGCCGCCAGACCTTCACCCAGGCCCAGTGGCCGGAGCATCTGGAAGCCTTTACGCTGCACGCGAACATGGCCACGACGCTCGCTTTGCGAGCCTTTGACGGGTTTGCCGGAGCCATGGATCAACCGGAACCGCCAATGGCCGCATACCGGGCCATGGGCCTCGCCACCCAAGCCTACGCAGCGGCCTATCCCCTAGCCGCCATGCTGCCGCCAGTGAATCGGTTTTATTTGGAGCCAGAGGTCCGTGAGAACGCTGAGCTGCAGCAAAAGCTGATGGAGTCTGACCCGGAAAAGCCGAATGTTGGTGTCATGCACGCGGATAACGCGACGGATCAACGCGGCGGTTTCTCAGTCTACGTGCCAGAATATTATCAAGGGGAACCGTTGCCGCTGGTGATGGCCCTGCATGGCGGCAGTGGGCACGGTCGGCAATTTTTATGGTCTTGGCTGCGTGCAGTTCGCTCCGATCCCTGTATTTTGATCGCGCCTACGTCTGCAGAACGCACGTGGTCGCTGATGAATTCTGAAGCGGACAGTCAGCGATTGTATGATTTAGTGGCATACGCGCAGCAGCACTGGAATGTGGATTCTCAGCGCATGCTGTTAACGGGGATGTCCGATGGCGGGACCTTCAGCTACGTGAGCGGGCTGCAAAGTAATTCGCCCTTTACCCATCTCGCACCGTGTTCAGCGTCCTTTCATCCGATGCTGCTCGAGGTGGTCGATCCAGTTCGCCTGCAAGGCCTGCCAATCTATCTGATGCACGGTGTTTTGGACTGGATGTTTCCAGTCAGCGTGGCCCAAGAAGCCAATGCGGCGTTCAGTGGTGCAGGTGCCCAGGTCACCTATCGCGAGATCGAGAACTTGTCCCACACCTATCCCCAAGAGGAAAATTCAGCGATTCTCAGGTGGTTGGCAGATGGCGTTTCAAGCGCCTGAGCTCGCCCTTCGAGTGCACGAGTAGGAGAGAGTCATTCACATCGTCAGTTACAGTGCGCAGTACGCTGCGGATTTTGCGCGGCTGAATTATCAGTGGATTGAGCACTACTTTCGCATCGAGGATGAGGATCGTGCGGCCCTAGACCATCCGGAACGTTACGCCATTGCCCCCGGCGGTGAAATTTTCTTCGTTCTCATCGATGGCGAAGTGGTGGGTACGGTGGCCCTAGTGCCCAAGGCTTTTACGTCCGATGGTGTCCCAACCCGATTTGAGCTGGCAAAAATGGCCGTGGATCCGAGGCTGCATGGACAGGGGATTGGTAAACGGTTGCTGGCACATGCGACGGCTTACGCTGTCGAGCGCGGGGCAAATCAGGTGGTGTTGTCGACCAATGATATTCTGGCGCCGGCTTTGAAGGTCTATCGTGACGCGGGCTTTGTCGAACAGCAGGCGGCTCAGGATGAGCGGTACGAGCGCAGCAATATGTTTATGGTGTTAGAACTCCCCTAGTGAACCCGCCTCGCCTTTACGAGATATGTCACGCATTCGAGGATTGACGCATTTCATAGCGCACGAGCAGCAGCCCGCCCAGGCAAGCCCACACGACAATGGTGAGCCATTCTTCAGGCCATTGCAGTGCGCTATTGCTCCACGGCATGAACGCGGCAAGCAAGCCAACAGACAAGGTCACGGCACCGTATCCAACCAAACGCGGGTGACTGACTTTGAAGGGTCGTGGCATGTCCGGTTCGGTGCGACGCAGTACGAGGAAGGAAATCGCCACGAAGAGAAATGCAACCGTAGTGGCAAAGCTACCGCTGTTGATGAGCCAGACCAAGATGGTTTTTCCAAACAAAGGCGCGATCATGCTGAGGAGACCGATGGCAGCGATGCCGATGTAGGGAGTTTTGTAGGTCGGGTGTAGGCGGCTAAAAATTTTCGGTACGTGATTGGATTCGGCCAATGCGTAGAGCACGCGAGAACCGCCAACCACAAAGGCGTTCCAACTGGTCATGATGCCGCCAATGCCCCCCAGTACCAGCAGAGCGCCGGCCCAAGGTTGCTGCCAGAGCGCCTTGGCGGCGTCAGCGGTTGCCATGGTACTGGTCGCCTGTTGTTCTGCCGTCAGTCCCAACCCCACGGCGAATGCAATCAGTACATACCACGCCACTGCGCAGGCCACTGAAATCACCAGCAGACGGCCGATTTTGTTTGGTGGCAGGTCAATTTCTTCGGCGGACTGGGGTATCACATCGAATCCTACTAACAACGCCGGCACCATGATCAGCACGGTAATGATGCCGGTTGCTGGAGTGGCCAGGAAAGGTTTGGCATTTTCAATGTCGCCGAAAACGACTGCCCCGGAAATCAACAACAAGCCTGATGCTACGATGATGCCGGTGACCACGGTTTGCAGCACCGCTGCGGTGCGGATGCCCAGTATGTTGATCCAAGTAACCAAGGCTGCCGCCCCGGCGCCGATGAGAACAAACCCCAGATCCACATCGCTGCCGAGGAAGGTCCAAAGCGTGCCCAAGCGGATGTTGGGAAAGAGATATTCTACCGCACTGGGTAGTGCCACCGCCTCAAATAGGCAGACGTTGACGTAGGCAAATAGCAGGGCCCATGTGCAGGCAAATGACCACCGGTCCCCCAACGCGCGTTTCGTGTAGATATGCTCGCCACCGGCCTTGGGCATGGCTGAGGCCAACTCGCTGTAGGTGAGGCCGATGAGGGCAATGGCGAAACCGCCGATCGAGAACGCGATCAATGTGCCTAAGCTGCCTGCATCGGTAAGCCATACGCCGGTCATTAAAACCCAGCTCCAACCGATCATGGCACCAAAGGCTAGGGCGACAACTTCTCTGGATTTCAGCACTTTCGCGAATTTGGCAGGTTTTGTCTCTGATTCAGACATGAGGCATCTCGCTGGGTTTCTCAAGGATCTGATACTACGGGTTGAAACGCCAAAGTTGTTGAGAAAATTCACGCGGACTCGCACCATCTCACTGCTATGATTCAGGGCATTATCATCAGTTGCCATGAGGAGCCGGCCTTGTCCCAGACTTTGACTTTCGATCACCGACACAAGACCTTCGAGTTTTTGCTCACGGACGACGGTGCCATAGAACTCTGGCTGGATGGCTGTTTGCGCAAGCGCCGCGATGCGTCAGAAAAACAACCCCAGTACGTTTGGACCAATGTGGAGTTGGAGTGGGAAGAGCACCACTACATTGAAGCGAGGTATTGGGCAGCCAGCGGCGAGCTTAAAATCACCGTGAATGGTGACCCGCTACTGGAAAAAAATTTGCACGAGAACCAGCAAGCCTGAGGGCTAGAACCCGTTATGCCGCCGATAGCACGCCAACCACCCAACGCGACCCTTGCCGAGCAAAAAGCGTACTTTGCCGAGCACGGCTTTGTGGTGTTGCGCGATGTTGTCGACCAAGGCACCCGCGCCCAACTCTGTGAGCACATCATGGGGGACATGGAACCGCTGGTGGGGCCTGCGGAATTTGAGGCCGATGTTGGCTATCCCGGTGCACCGGAAAGTCGCGATGCGCCCGGTGGCAAAACACCGAGGCGCTTGCTTCACGCTTATGCCCGTTCCGATGAGCTGAAGTTTTTAGCGACCCAGCCTCAGGTTCTACAGGTGTTACAGGATTTGATGGGCGACGCCGTATGCCTGTCTCAATGCCATCACAATTGCGTTATGACGAAACACCCGGGTTTTAGCAGCGCAACGCTCTGGCATCAGGATGTGCGTTACTGGTCTTTTGAGCGCCCGGAACTGATCTCGGTATGGTTCGCGCTGGGAGAAGAAACCCAGGCAAACGGTGCGCTGCAGGTAATCCCTGGAACGCATCAATTGGACATTGATATCCAGCGATTGGACGCCGATTTGTTTTTACGGCCGGATTTGGAAGAGAATTGGCCATTGATAGAGCGTGCGGAGGTTGTAGAGCTCAATGCCGGCGATGTGTTGTTGTTTCACTGCCGTCTGTTTCATGCAGCCGGGCGCAACACGTCGGATGCGGTCAAACTGTCAGCGGTCTTTACCTACCACCAAAAGGACAATTGCCCGAAACAGGATACGCGCTCAGATCGCTTTCCCAGTATTGATGTGGTGGCCGCGCACCCTAGCTAACAGCTAGGAGCGGGTCAGATGACGAGAAGCAGGACATTTGCCATGCCTCATGATCGAGACAAAGATCAGGATGCCGATCCCGGTAGCGCACGGGGTGGGCCTCTCTCTGCCGATGCATTCGATGGTGACTTTACCGACTTCGCGTCGGCGATGAAGGATGTGGAACCGCTCAGCAAGGGCAAACAAACCCTCAAACCCCCCAAGCCTAAAACCGCTGACGAGCAGCAAGCGTTGCGCAAGGCTGCGGAAGAATTTCAAACCGAGGAAGACGAGTCGAATTTTTTGACCCTAGGTGAGGTTAAGCCACGAGATCCATTGGAAGTATTGGAGTGGCGTCAGGATGGCATTCAGCTAGCGGTCTTCAACAAGCTTCGCAAAGGCGGTTATGAGATCGCTCGAGAGCTGGATCTTCACCAACGAACGGTGAAGGAAGCCCGTGGCGACATCTACCAGCTGATCACCAAAGCTCATGAGAATAATTGGCGCTGCGTACTGATCAGCCACGGCAAGGGTTTGCGCAGTGCCACACCCGCCAGACTGAAAAGCTATGTTGCCCACTGGTTAATGCAGCATCCGCTGGTACTCGCTTACTGTTCCGCTCAGCGCAACAGAGGCGGTGTCGGATCCGCCTACGTGTTGATCAAAAAATCTGCGCAAAGCAGGGAAGAAAACCGCGAGCGTTTCGGTCAAAAGAGCGATTTGCCCTAGCGCCTCGCCCTAGTCGCAGCGATAGGCCTTGAAGCTCGCCGTACCGCCTTTCACGCTGCCGGTTTGTACCAGATCCGTAGCGCCTAACTCAGCGGCGCGGTTGCGGGCCAAGACGATCAGCTCCTGCTTCACCTTGCCTGTGTTGCGATCCAGCAGCACCTTATCCTTGGTCTGACTCGACACATCACCGACCAGTGTGCAGGCGCTCACCGCATCGAGTGAACTTTGGTTTACTCGGCTGCCTGCCTCGCTCAACGAAACGTAGGTGCAACCGCTAAGGCTCAGCCCGAGCAGTAGCGATACAGCGAAAGGCTTTCCGTTTTTGATCTTCATTGTGTTTCTCTCTTAATACCTATGGATAGTAACGTATTCAATGGTTAGGGGTCAGACGCGACCCTTACCTAGCTCTAGGATGCCGCGGCCAATGTTTAAGCGCAGTACGTCGCTGGCGCCTTCAGCCAAACGCCATGCCCGAACTTTTTTGTACAAAATGGCCAAGGGGTGATCGTCTACCAGGGCGCTGCCACCCACAAGTTGAATGGCAGTGTCCACCGCCTCACCAATGCATTCGGTAGCAAACACTTTACAGGCCATGCCTTCGTTAACGATGTTTTCGCCTTGATCAGCCAATCGGGCGGTACGGTAGAGCATGCTGCGTGCAGCAAAGGCTTTGATGCGCAGGTCGGCGTAGTGCCAACGCACCACGTCTTTATCGCCCCGCGGGGCGCCGCTCTTGTCAGGGCTCTGCAGGTGCGTTTGCAGTAAATCCATGACCCAGATGAGATAGCCGCAGGCTTGGGCGGCGAATAACAAACGCACATCGCCAATCTGTCGCATGGCCTTGGGCAGTCCTTGGCCGAGCTCACCGATGACGTGAGCAACGGGAACACTCACCTGCTCGAAACGAAATGCAGCGTGGTGGCTGCCGTCCAGTGAGTTGAAGCGTTTTTCCAAGATCACACCTTCGGTTTCGGTGTCGATGACCACCATGGAGGGGCCATGTCCTTCGATGCGGACTAACGCGTTGATGAAGTCGGCGTCGGCACCTCCGGTGACATAGGATTTTTGACCGTTAATGATCAATCGTTCGCCCTCGATAACACCGCGGGTAGGTTCTGCGTCATCCGGCTCTGTAAAGCCGAAACTGCCACGCTTTTCGCCCGCAAGCAGGGGGGCAAGATGCGTCGATGCTAGGGGCTCACCGACCTGACCCAGCACCCCAGCGCTGGGGCCGAATACCGCATCCATTGCCGGCGGATTGGCGGCGGCCAATGTTTCTCGGGCGACGCATAGGGCCAACTGCTTACTGTCTTTTGCAATTTCACTGTCTGGCTGGGTCAGACCGAAAAGTCCGACCTGTTTGGATGCTGCCCTGACTTTGGCGGCGGCGTCGCCATAGTCGAGATCCCCCAAGGGCACCATATGCTCGCTGGCAAAGGTGGCACAGCGGTCTCGCAGCGCCAAGAGTTCTGGGTTGAGTTGTTCAGGCATCTTCGCTCCTTAAACGTTTGGTGCGATGGTGAGGACGACGATAATCAGGGTGAGGAAAACCATGGCTCCGACGCTGTAAAACAGCAGCGATTCGCGCTGTACATTTTTCTGTACGAGGGCTTCTACCTCTTCGTGGCTGCGCGCCGATGTGCTTGAAGTAATGCGATAACGAGTGACCTCACCTGCGCGGGTCGGCAGCCGAACGAATAGCTCTGGGGTGGCGTCTAAGCGCCTGGCAACTTCGGCAAAACTGATGCCCGTGTGCTTGGCGATTTGGGTCGGGTGTAGGGCAGGGCTACCCTGCTCGATAAAGCAGTAGTAAATGTCGAGCAGCAGGCGCGATTTGCCGCGAAATCGAAACTCCAAAGTAGGTATGCCGAACATGGGTGTATCCGTCGATAAAGATGCCAGTATAGACCAACCGGGCCCTGTCTCTGTATGGCCTTAACGTGCGCCGATGAGCATGGCGCGCAGCGGCGCGGGAAGGCCTTCCACGGTTAACCCGGGGTTCCGGGGGTCCAATGATTTATCCAACGACTCAAAACGCATCCAAGACGTCGTGCGTTGCTCTTCGGTGGTGGTGGGACTCAGGTCGATCAGCTCAATGTTTTGATAACCCGCGTCAGTCATCCATTGGCGTAGGTCGGTTAAGTTTGGAATGACTCCAATGTTACGCATTCGGGCGTAGCGGTCTTGGGGATACAGACTGTCGGCGGCGTCTACAACCAAGGTTTCCATAACGCATTTGCCACCGTCCTCGGTCAACGCGTACATCTGCTTGATGTGCTCTTGGGGGTTCTTCCGGTGGTACAGAACACCCATGCTCAACACCCAATCAAAGCGATGGCTGGCCGGTATGTCTTCGACCCCAAGCGGCAGTACCCAATGGTTGGGGTGATCCAACAAGCGCTGTACTGCACGGTGCTGCATGCAGAAGACCAGAGTAGGGTCGATGCCGACCACTGCATCGGCACCGGCACCAAGCATGCGCCAACCGAAGTAGCCATTTCCGCAACCAATGTCGAGGATTCGCTGGCCTTCTAGGCCGCCCATGGCAGGCGCCAATCGATCCCACTTCCAGTCTGAATGCCACTCGGTATCGATGTGAACGGATCCCAGTTGGAAGGGGCCTTTGCGCCAGGGATGTAATGCTTGTAGGCATTGTTCTAATTGCTGGATCTGTTCCGCGCTGGCGTCGGCGAAATCGCAGCCGACGGCCGCCTGCGAGAGCTGCAGCGCTCCAGCTTCCAAGGCAGGCATAGCGTCTATGGCAGCCTGCCATCGCAGGTAATCCCCATGCTTTTCGGCGCTAAAACGTTGGCGGGCTTCTGCTTCGGGCCAATCAGTCAACCAAGACGGCCAATCGTTAGCTTGAGGCATGCAGCACCCGAGTCGGCGAGGCGGCGAACGAAATCCAGTTCATGCAGTGAAACCACTGCACGATGTCGTTGAAACCAGCGGAATTGAGCCTCGCATGGTGTGTTTGCGGACTTTCCACGCGCATGACGTTCTCTAAGGCTTGGCGTTTCTGACTCACCTCAAGGGTGCTGTAGCCGTTTGCACGTTTCCACGCCAGATGTGTGGAATCGTAGAAGGCTTGAACGTTTGGACGCTCGTCCTGAACCTTTTCCGACAAAATCAGCAGCCCTGCCGGATCCATTTCCTGAGCGATACGCTGCAAAAGATCTGCACGGCTTTCTGGCGGTAAAAACTGGACAACGAAATTCAGCATCACGACCTTGGCGCCGGTGACTTTCGTCGTGAGCAGATCATCACAGTGAAAGGCGATACGAGGATCATCAATGTTGCGTTTGGCTTGGTCGATCATGGCCGCAGAACGGTCTACACCAATTACCCGAACGTCGGGGCTAGGACATTGGGACAGCAAGGCAAGGGAACTGGCCCCCAAGGAACAACCCAAATCAAAGGCTGTACCCGTCGCGCCCAAGTGTCGGGCTGCCATGAGGCCACCCATGGGTATCACCAATTCGTAACCTGGCACCGAGCGACGAATCATGTCCGGGAAAACGCCAACCACGTCCTCGTTGAAGGCGAAGTCCACAATATGATCTTGAGGTTTGGCGAATACTCGATCTTCCATGCTGAATCCTGTCGTTTGCGTGGGCTTTGTAACACAAAACACATGACTTGCTGCTAACGTGGCAAGAGTAACAGTAATACATCGGGCAGCGGCGTGGCCTCCACAGATCTTGGCAGTTCAAATTTTTACCTCAATCGAGAGCTTTCTCAGCTGGATTTTGCTCGGCGGGTGCTCGCCATGGCCAAGAGCCGGGATGTCCCGATGTTTGAACGCCTGCGTTATCTCTGCATCACAAGCAGCATCTTAGATGAGTTTTTCGAAGTCCGAGTGGCCGGCCTCAAACAGCAGGCGGCCTACGGCTCGGTCCAGCGTGAGGCAGACAATCTCTCGGCGGATGAACAGTTGGTCAAAATTGCCGAATCGGCCAAACGCTTGGTTGCTGACCTGTACGGGGTGTTGAACGATGAATTGACACCGGCGTTGAGCGCCGAAGGCGTTCGCTTGCTCGGACCCAATGACTGGACCGAGGCGCAAGTTGCCTGGCTAAAGCGGTTTTTTTCCCGAGAAGTCGCACCCATTGTCTCACCCATGGGTTTGGATCCAGCGCATCCGTTTCCGGAACCGGTGAACAAAAGCCTCGCGTTTATCGTGACCTTGGCGGGCCGCGATGCGTTCGGGAGAAACAGCGGACGAGCCATCGTACAGGTGCCGCGCTCGTTGCCCAGAGTGATCCGTCTGCCGGATGACGTCAGCGACGGGCGGTGCGACATGGTCCTGTTAGCGACGGTTGTCCGCTACTTTGTCTCGGATTTGTTCTTGGGAATGAAGGCGACCGGCTGCCACCAGTTTCGTGTTACGCGCAACAGTGATCTGTTTGTCGACGAAGAAGCCGTGGACGATTTGTTGATTGCCCTTGAGGGCGAGCTGTCTTCTCGACGTTTCGGTGATGCGGTTCGTCTGGAAGTCTCCCTCGATTGCCCCGAGGAACTGGCTTGTTTTCTGATCGGCCAATTTGGTCTGACGGACAGAGATCTTTATGTGTGCCAGGGCCCAGTCAACTTGGGGCGTTTGGATGCGATACCAGATTTGGTCGAGGCACCGGAGTTGAAATATCCCAGTTTCCGTCCTCGCATTCCTGAGCTGTTACGTCGATCCGAGACCATCTTTGAAGCCATCGCGGACAATGAGGTCTTACTGCATCACCCCTACGAGTCCTTTGCTCCCTTTGTTGAAATGCTGCGCCAGGCGTCTCGTGATCCGCTTGTTGTGTCCATTCGCCAAACGCTGTACCGCACCGGAACCGGGTCTGCGGTGGTAGAGGCCTTGCTAGAAGCCGCAACGGCTGGCAAGGACGTTATGGTGGTGATTGAGCTGCGTGCGCGTTTTGACGAGGCCGCAAACATCGAGTTAGCCACGGCACTGCAAGGCGCTGGAGCCCAAGTCGTTTATGGCGTCGTGGGTCATAAAACCCACGCCAAGATGTGCATGATCATCCGTCGGGAGGGCCGCAGCTTAAAGCGATACGTACACCTAGGAACCGGCAACTATCACGAAAGAACATCGCGTTCTTATACGGACTTTGGTTTGTTTTCCGGTGATCAGGAGTTGGGGCAAGACGTGCAAAAAATCTTTCAGCAGATTGCCTCGCTGGGCAAGGCGGGAAAGCTCAAGGCATTACTGCAAAGCCCCTTTACTTTGCATTCCGGCATGCTGGAGAAGATCGAAGCAGAGCGTCAAAAGGCGTTGCAAGGCCAGCCCGCGCTGATTCAGGCAAAAATGAATGCCCTCACCGAACCTAAAACCATCCGCGCGTTGTACGAGGCCTCTCAGGCTGGCGTGCGCGTTGATCTGATTGTCCG
This sequence comes from Gammaproteobacteria bacterium, assembly GCA_002704225.1. Taxonomy (GTDB): domain Bacteria; phylum Pseudomonadota; class Gammaproteobacteria; order Pseudomonadales; family Azotimanducaceae; genus UBA4421. The sequence continues at coordinate 26,912 of PAFU01000033.1, forward strand.
AGGTGTGTGCTGCTTGCTACCTGGCGTTAGCGGAGTTTCGGAGAACATACGCGTGCGGTCGGTGGTCGGACGTTTCCTTGAGCATATGAGGGTTTACTGCTTTGGTGTCGGTGAGGATCGTAAGATCTTTCTTTCTAGTGCCGATTGGATGGATCGCAATTTTTTCCGCCGGGTTGAAGCCTGTTTTCCGATTCGAGATCCGGTGCTGGCCGAGCGGGTTTATCGTGAGGGTCTGGCGAACTATCTCGATGACAACACCCAGGCCTGGGAATTGCTCAGCGACGGTAGGTATCAGAAAATCAAAAGCCGAGGCAAGCCGTATAGCGCGCAAACGACTCTGCTGGAGTCGCTGAGCGAGTAAGGCTGGCCAGCTCAGTCGTTCTGGCGAGTCACTTCCAGGGTGATGTTGATCCCCTTTAGCATTTGAATCTCATTCTCCAGATCCAGTTGGGTTAGGGGGTGTTCTTGTAGATACGCTGGGTCAATGGACAAACGAACGACGGACAGCGACTCGCCGGGACTTATGGCGACAGACATGATTGGCATGTCAGCGACGCTTCGGTGTCGATGAATCACCGCTGACAGCCGCAGCAACACCCCCAGCTTAGTCACCCAGTCAGGACTGGTGTCGGCAATTTTACGTCGATGCATGCCGACCAATCTGGCGAGCTGAGCTTGCTCGGACCGCGAAAATCCTGGCATATCCATATGGGATAGAAGATAGCTGCCGTGTTTGTGGTAGGCGCTATGCGAAATGTCCATGCCGATTTCGTGCAGGTCCGCAGCCCAGCCTAACAGCTGACGTTGGGAGGCGGCTGATTTGTCTCGGATGTCGGTGACCTGGTCCAAAAAGTCCAACGCGGTCTGCCTCACCCGTTTCGCTTGCTGTTGGTCAACGGTAAAACGTTGGCTCAGGCTCTTTACGGTTTGGTCGCGTATGTCAGCGTGACGCTGACGCCCTAAGAGGTCGTATATGACGCCCTCGCGCAGGGCGCTCTGGGCAGCCTCCATGGTTTGGATATGAAATGCCTGGAACAAGGCAGTCAGTATGGACAGTCCAGCAGCGAAGACGTCATTGCGCTCTTCCGACAGCCCAGGCAGAGACCTGGTGCCCTGTTGCTCGAGAATCGTCTGCTGAATGTGTTTGAGGGTGTCGGCGGTGATTTGTGTGCCAAGGCCCAGGGCGGTTTGGACCGAGGCCACGCTGTTGATCGTGCCCGAGGCGCCAATTACATGCTCCCAGCCCCGCTCCAGATAGATTTGGGTTACCGGCTCTAGCTCAATCAGTGCATCGTTGATGGCGCGCTGAAACGCCTCAGCCAGATCGGCGCCGGGCTGAAAGTGTTTGCGCGTCATGGACACGCAACCCATGTGCAAGCTCTCTAAGGCTGTCGGCGTGAAATTTTGGCCGATAATCAGTTCGGTGCTGCCGCCGCCAATATCGATGACCAGCTCTTGAGTGCGGTTGTCCCCCATGCCGTGACATACCCCTAGGTAAATCAGGCGGGCCTCTTCACGTCCGGAAATGATCTCGATGGGGCGCCCCAAAATCCTCTCGGCTTCAGCCAGAAAAGAACTGCTGTTCTCAAGTTGTCTTAGCGTATTGGTGCCAACGATGCGCAGATTGTTCGGGTCAATGGAACGCAGTCGTTGCGCTAATCGCTGCAAGCATTGGAGTGCGCGTTCGCTCACTTGTTTGCTGAGTTGGCCTTTGTCGGTAAGGCCTTCGGCCAAACGCACCATTTCCTTGTGTTTGTCGACAACTTGGATTCGGCCCTGAATTTCTTGGGTAATGAGTAGGTGAAAACTGTTTGATCCGAGATCAAGGGCGGCCAGTTGGTGGCCGCCGTTACTTAAAGACGTTACGCTGTTTTGCGGTGACGCGACGCTCATGCGCTCGGTTCAAGAGGTGGCAGCGGGCAGCCCAAGGTAGTCGCCACGCCTTTGATCAAGGCGAATTCGTCACCGGTCAGCTCGCCATCGGCGTTGACAACACATGCACAGGCATCGATGAATCGCTGTGTTAAGTCGGCGTTGAGGTCGCGTAGCCTGTCTAGGGCCTGATTCAGCGTTTGATAGTCGAAGTACTCCAGTTGCGTCATGGACGGTTTGCTGCCCCAGTGCGCTACCCCACGTTGATAGGCCAACCGTCGTTGATCGTCACTGGTGCTTCCTACCGCCGCCAGCAGCGATAAGACAAGGCTCACCGGCTTATGTACTCTGCTTGCCCGCGTGATCCGGCCGCTGCCGCGAAAGGGTTTCACAAAGTGAGCGTAAAGCTCTTGAGTGATGACGCGATGAACCACCCATTCAAAAAGATCCACCGCTTGATCGGCCACGATAAGCTTGCCGGTGATATCGTAAAAACGCTGATACTGCTGCTTCGACATCTCCTTCAGGGTTGGCATGGCTTGGTCGAGGTGAAGGAGTTTGTGCTGTTGGTCCTGCTGTCGAATGCGTTGATAGATATCCGGAACCAAACCCGGTACGCCGGCCTCGGCGTTCTGAGCGATGAGTTGAAGCTGCGCGTCGCGCGTTTGCGCGTCGTCGCTGAGCAGCATGGCATACACCAAGGCCCTCGCTTCAAACGTGTCGTGGCTGGCTTGGCTTAATTTGGTATCTGCCGTCGTCATCAATTGTTGCGCCGCAACAAGATTGGTGCTGCCGCTGGATTGGCTGACCGGCGTACTACCCGTACCGCCTGCGAAGCTGAAGGCGTCAACGGAAGCCGGACTGGCAGAGTGGGGCTTGCCTTGTTTGTTCGGTTTCCAGTTTGGATCCAATGCTTGAATGCGTGCATCCAAAGGCGGATGGGTTGCCATCATACCGCTGAACGACTTTATGGCGCCGAAAAACAGATGACTGTTCTCGTCCGCGTTGGGGGACTCGACATGAGAGCCGTGGCTATGCGCACCAATTTTTTTCAGCGCGTTGGCAATGCCCTGAGTGGATCGTGTGAACTGGACGGCACTGGCATCAGCCAGATATTCGCGTTGCCGGCTCACCGCCGCCTTGATCAGCTGGCCGAAAAACGTGCCGCCATAACCGATGATCAGCAGACCAATGCCCAAGGCAATCAAGCCCCCGCGGTCACGGGAGCGGCTGAACATGGAACCGCGCATCAAACCGCCACCAATAATGCCCAGAATCAAAATACCGTTGAGTAAGGCAATGATGCGCAGATTGATGCGCATATCACCGTTCAAAATATGGCTGAATTCATGGGCCACGACCCCCTGTAATTCCTGGCGGTTCAGCAGGTCGATGGTGCCTTGGTTGATGCCGATCACAGCGTCGTGAATGCCAAAACCGGCAGCAAACGCATTGATGCTGTTTTCGCGGATCAAATACACGGGTGGTACGGGCATACCCGCGGCGATGGCCATCTCTTCGACCACGTTGAGCAGTTGGCGCTGCTGAGGGTCACGGGTATTTTGATGGATCAGCACGCCGCCAAGGGATTCTGCGACTGCTTTGCCACCTCCTTGCAGGGCCAAAAATTTGAAGCCACTGGCAACAGCGATCAAACCAATGACCCCTAAGCTGGTGTATAGCCACAGTTCATCGGGCGCGTTCGCGATTTGCTGGGTAAGGGACGTGCCCGGGCGACTGTCGGTAAAAAACAGAAGCACCAGCAAATTGGTCAAGACGACCAAGGACACCACTGCCCCGACAAAGAGTAAGGTCAGCAGGCGGGTGTTATGTCGAGCTTTATTCTGCGCCTGAAAAAAATTCATCGGCTAGAAAGAGACCTTTGGGGCAGCCTGAATTTCTTGAGAGTCCTCAAATTCTAATAGGGCGGCGTCATTACTGAAACCGAACGTGTTGGCAAACAGCACCGGTGGAAATGAGCTGCGATAGGTATTGAACTCGGTGACCTGATCATTAAACGCTTGTCGCGCAAATGCGACTTTGTTTTCAGTAGTGGTCAGTTCTTCGGACAGCTGGGTCATGTTGGCGCTTGCCTTGAGATCCGGATAAGCCTCCATAGTGACGTTAAAGCGGCTCATGGCACCGCTTAGAATGCCTTCGGCACCGGCCAACTCCTTGATCGCATTCGCGTCACCGGGGTTACCCGCTGCCGCAGCGAGTCCGGCGGCAGCGTCGTTGCGGGCGCTGATCACGGCTTCGAGGGTTTCGCGCTCGTGACCCATATAGGCCTTGGCGGTCTCCACGAGATTGGGGATCAGGTCATAGCGTCGTTTCAGCTGTATCTCGATTTGCGAAAAGCCGTTTTCGTGCCGGTTCTTCAGCTCCACCAGCTGGTTGTAGATTCGCGCGACCCAAAAGGCCAGCAAAGCCAGCACGATTAAAATAACCACAAATTCCATGAAAAACCCCTGGGAGATTCCCGTTAGCTCTGGATGTTTCATGATGCGGTTTTACACGCACAAAGTAAAAAAGCGTGGCGCGTCTGCGAGGCTTTCACGTCATATCGAAACCCTTAATGGTTCGATATAGTCAATCGATAGACATTTTAGGAAACCCAATGAGCGAACAAGCCGCAGTGTTTGATCAAACAGCCTTTCGACAAACCATGGGGAACTTTGCCACAGGCGTTGTTGTCGTAACCGGCCTGTCCGATGGAGAGCCTGTCGGCTTTGCCGCTCAGTCCTTTGTTTCGCTGTCCCTGGACCCGCCCTTGGTGGCCTTCAGCCCGGGTAAGTCGTCGTCCAGTTGGCCGAGGATTCGCGACACCGGCAGTTTTGGTATCAACATATTGGGTCAGGATCAGCAGGGCGTTTGCAATGACATGGCTCAGTCTGGTCAAGACAAGTTCGCCAACGTCAGTTGGCGGTCCGGCGGGACCGGAGCGCCCATGCTGGCGGACGTGTTGGCCTTTATTGAATGTTCTATCGAAGCCGAGCATGACGCCGGTGACCATACGATCGTGGTAGGCCGGGTGCAGGACTACCAGCGCGTCAGAAACGAAGCTGCGCCCTTGCTGTATTTCAGAAGTATGTATGGATCGTTTGCCTAACTTTGCGATAGAGACGCGTCGGTTGGGCGAATGGAAAAAAGTAACTAGCCGAAAGACCTGGGAGGGGAATCATGAAGCTACAAAGTCGAGTCTGCGAGATTCTGGAAATTGAGCAACCCATCGTGCTGGCGGGCATGGGCGGTGCCAGTAGCCCTGCATTGGCTGCCGCCGTGTCCAATGCAGGTGGTCTCGGTGTGCTTGGGGCTGCTGCCTGTGGTCCACGTCAGCTGCGAGAATGGATTCGTCAACCCCGCGAGATGACGGACAAGCCCTTCGGTGTCGATACCCTGCTGCCGGCTTCCGTACGACGGGCGAACTACGAAGACAATGACGGCCCGACGCCACGCGACTTGTTGCCAGAGCGTCAGGCCTTTGCCGAAGAATTTATGCGCAAAGAAGGTTTGGAGCCGCCGGAGCCTGGCAGCCAGCCGCGTGGGCCTGATGACGATGAGCCGCCGCTCTTCACTAAAGAGTTTTTTGAAGCTCAGATGGAAGTGGTCATCCAAGAGCGAGTTCCCGTATACGCATCCGGCTTGGGTAACCCTGGGCCGTGGATGGATGAATTGCGTGCAAACGGCACCAAGGTGATGGCGGTGGTAGGCGCGGTTCGACACGCGATTCAGGTGAAGTCGTCGGGTCTCGATATTATCGTGGCACAAGGTCACGACGGCGGTGGTCACAACTCGCCGGTGGGCACCATGGCACTGATTCCGCAGGTAGTGGATGCCGTTGGCGATACGCCAGTACTGGGTGCCGGAGGGATTTCGGATGGCCGCGGCGTTGCCGCCGCTCTGATGCTGGGGGCGGAAGGTGTTTGGGTTGGCTCCGCATTCCTCGCCTCCGAAGAAGCGAATATTTTCGACTTCCAAAAACAGGCCATTGTCGACGCGACAGAGGAAGGAACCTCGGTCTCGCGCACGGTGACGGGCAAGCCCGCTCGAATTATCCGCTCTAAGTGGACGGAACACTGGTTGCGGGAAGACGTAGAACCGCTGCCGATGCCCTATCAGGGCATGATTTCTGGCCCAGTGATGGCCGCTGCCAACAAAAACGGACGGGGTGATGTGAATCCAGGCTTTGCTGGCCAAGGGATTGGCATGATCAAGTCGGTACGTCCCGCCAAGGAGATTTTTGACGAATTGGTCTGGGGAGCAGAACAGGCGCTGTCTGGAACGACAAACCTGTTGCGCCGGTGACTCCCTGGAAAGTCCAGCAAAAGCTGGGGGGTTAGGGGCCGTGATACGGCCCCTTGCCCTGATTAGCCCGCCGGAGCAAGGGCCTCAAGGCATGTCCAATCCAGTTCGCCAACATTGCCGTTGGTGTTAATGGGTTGGATGCACACATGGTCTGCGCCGGCTTGCATATGCTCGTTGATGCGCTCGCGCAGAGCATCCGCGTCGCCCCAAGCAAATGTCTCGTCAATGAAACGATCGCTGAGATTGTCGATGTCGTCCTCAGTCAGCCCCATGCGCAGCCAGTTGTTGCGATAGTTCGGCAGACGGTTGTAGATCTTGGCGATCGGCCGGGCCAACTCGCGCGCTTTGTCCGCATCGGTCTCTAAGATGACTTTCTGTTCCACGCAGAGCAATGGGCCTTCGCCAAGAATGTCTCGTGCCATCTTGGTATGCGATGGTCCGGTGAAGTACGGATGTGCCCCTTGGGTGTGGGTTTTGGCCAGTTCGAGCATTTTCGGCCCCAAGGCAGCGATCAGTGTTAGCGGATCGGTTTCCTCACGCACAGCTGTGTAAGGGGCAGTCCCCATTTGCTCTAAGTAGTTACGCATGGTCGTGACCGGTGGGCCGTATTCCAACTTGCGTACGCCTTCCACCAATGGCTTGTGAGAGACACCAATAGCCATCATAAAACGGTCGCCAGACTGCTCCGCCAAGGTGTACTGCAATGCACGACTCACGGTGGGCTCACGGTGGTAGATGTTGGCGATGCCAGTAGCCAGCTTCAGTTTGCTGGTATTGGCCAGCAGCCAAGACGCCAGTACGAAAGGGTTTTTGCCCACGGTTTCTGGTAGCCAGAGGGTATCGTAACCAAGCGCCTCCAAGCGTTTTGCCGAGTTCGCGGCATCCGGTGAACTGACACCATCAAAAAAATACCAGACCCCTAACTTACCCACTTCCATAACACTCTCCAGTATCGAATTAATCCGGCGAACAAGACTGTCTGTTTGTCGGGACGAAAACAATGGGCGACCCACGCACATTGTCGTACTTTTTTCTCTAGGCACTGCCGACAATGGCGCTACACTGGAGGGCTGCTTGCTACGAGGGTGAAAGCCTGGTGAGTCGAGCGGAGTAACGCCAATATCGAGTAACCGCATACCGTGAGCAATGCCGACCAAAAAATAGATCAAGACGCGAGCCAGCAAACTGCTGCGTCCTTGGGCGATGCGGCTGCGCGCCCGTCTATTTGGGAATTGGCTCTGCCCAGTATTTTAGGCAACTTGAGTTACACCATTGTGGGCATGGTGCAAACCAAATTTGTGGGCGAGTTAGGTCCTCAAGCGCTGGCCGCTGTGGGCGCCGGGCAACGTGTCATGTTCGCCATGTTGGCGGTGCTGATGGCGGTGAGTGCGGGCACTACTGCATTGGTGGCCCGGGCTTGGGGCGCTGGCGACTATCAAGAGGCTAGCCGTGTCACCATGGCATCCTTGGTGCTGGGTGGTGGTTTGGCTGCTGTGGTCGCGGTTTTGGGCTTCGTGTTTGCTGGATCTCTGGCCGGTGTATTCGGGTTAGACGACGAGACCTTGGCCATGGCCACTCGCAATATCCGGTGGCTGTCTTTCTTCAACATCGCTTTTGCGGGCATGCTGATTCTCAGTGCGGCCCTGCGTGCTTCTGGTGATGCCTGGTCGCCACTGTGGATCGCGGCTGGTATCAATGTGTTGAATCTGCCCCTGCTTTACGCCTTTATTTTCGGGCGCTGGGGCATGCCGGAAATGGGTGTTGCCGGAGCCGCGGTCGCTGCAGGCATCGCGTTCTCGCTTGGCACCTTGGTGCTGATGACGCTGTGGGTGCGGCAAAAGTTTCGGGTGCGACACGTCACTGGCGGCTGGTGGCGCCGAGCGAGACTGCGGCAGCTTGTGGATATCGGTTATCCGGCAGCCCTAGAGCAGGGCGTATTTCAGTTGGGTTTCTTTATTTTTCTGATCGTGATCGGCAACAGCTACGGCACCGAAGCGTTCGCTGCCTACAACATTGGCGTGAATATATTAGCGGTTTGCATGACCGTTGGTTTTGGCTTCTCGATCGCGGGATCTACCCTGGTCGGCCAGCACTTAGGGGCCAAGGACTTTGCTGGTGCGGCGCGCAGCGGCTGGCGCTCCATGTGGCTCGCCATCGTTTCCATGGGATGCATTGGCGTTGGTGTGATGTTCTATGCTGAAGCCTTGGCCGAATACTTTATTGGTACCGGTGCCCTAACCATTGAGTACACCGTGCAGTTTATTTACGTCTTAGGGGCCATGATGCCCTTGTTGGCGGTGGAGTTTGCCATTGGCGGCGCGTTGCGCGGTGCGGGTGACACACGATTTCCGTTAATCACGACGATTCTTGGGCTGCTGGTGATGCGCTGCGGTTTGGCGGCGATTGCCGCATACCTTGGCCTACCTGTGATCTGGGTTTACGCAGCGTTGATTGGCGACTACGTACTGAAAGGCGTGATGTTGATCTGGCGTTTCCGACAGGGGCGCTGGAAAACGATTATTCCTGAGAATCCAACCTATTGATGTCGCGTTCTGCGCGTATCTGGGAAGAAGACAAATCGTTGCGGTAGACCGATTCGGGCACGCTGTGACACATCTCGCGCAGGGCATCAGGAAGCTCGATGTCTTCGAGTGTCACGAAGCCGTTGTTGTTGGTTCGGCCTAAAACCAGAAACTCAATATGCAACGTCTGCAGGCGTTGAATCGCCGCGTCGCGTTCTTGCACGCTGTGATGATAAAACCGTGTCTCGCCAATGCGCTCCATGGTGTCGGTACCCAAGACAAAGGTTGTGCTCGGAAACAGCTCAGCCTTAGCGGAAAATGTCGCCTGATTGGTTAGCCATACATCCCGACCGGTAAGAGCTGCCAAGCGTTCCTGTACCGATAAGTAATCGAGATCGGGTTTGTCTGCGTTGCGTAACGTCAGCTCGAAGGCTCCCCGTCTACCGGTGATTTGCTCAGCAACCGCCATCATCTGGTGGTGACCTTCGTGGGCTGGGTTGAACGAACCTGGCAACAACAGCAGCCCGTCGTGCTCGCCACTGCACCATCGGTAGGGCGCGTCGTTCAACAGAGGTTGCCATGCGCTTGCTGCGCGCAGCGATTGGGTTTGCAGGTCCTTTTGCGGCTGGTCAAGCAGTGCACTGGCCAGGCTAACCAGCATGCCGGCAACCAAGGTCTGCTCCTGCTCGGCTCGCTCAGATTGAGCATCCAGTTCGAGATAAAAGGCATGGGTAGCCAGAGCGGTTTGAATCGCCCAATGGGCTCGAGTTTGTCCCCGCTTGGTTCGGTCGGTTACTAAGCTGGCGGTGCAGCCAAGGCCGAAGTGGTCCTTGCCACCAAGGGCCCGAGCGCGTTGGTAGGCTGCCATGGCTAACGCCCGAGCTGTTGTCGTCGAAGATGCTTGCTCCGGTGCTTGGCCCAGCAGGTCGGCCAATGCTTGGTTGGCGTAGGGGATGCTGGCATCCAGCACCGTTCGAGAGGCACCGGGTACGGCCAACAGTTCGGCCAGTAGCGATGCACCGCCACCGGTGACGTGGAATACCCCGCGCCAAGGTGAGTCGTGCAGTGCCTGAATAATACTCATGGGCTAAGCGGGGGCGTTTAAGAACGTCTTGACGCGTGCAACGAATCCGTCGAGTTGATCGTGATGAACCCAATGTCCAGCGTCCGCAAAAGCTTCGACTTCCAAGGGGCAGTTGAAGCTTTTCGTGCGACCGTCGGCGATGGGGTCGGAGGCCCAAGATTCCAGTCCTCTGACCAGTAAGGTTGGACAGGTAATGTCGCCGTAAAGCGTTGCCATATCGCTGAAGGGTATGCCGATGGGCGAGAAGTTGCGGACATAGTTGTCGAACTTCCAACTGAAGGTGCCGTCTTCGTTCTGGTTGCTGCCGTGAATGGTGAGATGGCGAGCCTGGGCTTCCGACAGATGCGGATTCTCGGTTTGCATGCGCTGGAAGGCTTCCTCCAGTGAGGGGTAGCGTTTAACCAGACGCCCTGAGGATTTACGCACATCATTCATCCACCCGTGCAGGCGTTCGCTCATGGTCTGATCCATTCGCTCCTTGATCATGGATGGTGGTGGCCCCATACCCTCTATAGCGACGAGTTTGTTCACTCGATCAGGGTGTAAGGCCGTGTAGAGCAGAGATATAGAGCCACCCAAGGAGTGCCCAATCACAGTGACCGGCGACATCTGTTTCTGCTGCAGCAGTTGGGCGATGTCATAGACGTAGTCGATCTGATTATAGCTGCCGCCCAGCATCCACTCGCTGTCTCCGTGGCCTCGCAGATCTGGCGCGATGATGTGGTAGTCGTGCCGAAAATGCTCGGCCACCCAGTCCCAGTTGCGGCAATGGTCACGGCCACCGTGAATCAGAATCATGGGGGGCGCGTCGGGATTTCCCCAGTCGGTGTAATGCAGGCGCATGCGCTGTGAGAAGTAGGTGTGGGAGGTTGGGCCCAGAGTAGCGGTCATAATGAGAGTCCTGAATAACGGAACGGATTACTGTGGAGCCGATTATAAATCACCGTCCAGATTTGAGCGCGGCTATTTGTGCGCGTTTGCTTGCCGAAATGTGAATTGAGCAATAACGGCTTCGATGACAAAGCCGAGGATCAAAATCAAGGTGGCATTGACAGGGCTGAGCCATCCAAGGGAAAAGCACACATGAGCGCAGGCATAGATGCCGCCGACGCGCAAAATACTGCCATAGGCCATGCCGCCAGTGCGCCGCATCATCATCAGGTGAGCATGAAAATAGTTTCGGTAAATGATGATTGCTGGCATCAGACACATGATCAAAGTGGCATCCCGGGCGATCGAAATCAGTTCAGCCGGCAGGCCCATGACCGTCCCCCATACCCATTGATAAAGTGGCGTTAGCGAGTAAATCAACATGATCGCTGTAATGCCGGCGCAGATAATCGTCATAAAGCGACGTTTGCTGGGCAAGTCATCAAAACCAAAGCTGATGAAAAAATGCCGGAACTGATTGGCGGCCTGTTGAAAGATCATGCTGAAGTCAAAGGCGACGCGTAGCGCTGCGATGGTGGCGATGCCATCGGGCGTTCGAGCGACAAAGGCGAATAAAATGGGCCGACTCAAGGCAAACATCACGCCAGTGGTCGATACGGGAATGAAGAAGTTCAGCAGCTCCCGGTAGGTGACGCCCTCGTGTTCGGGTTTTGCTGGGGCTCGATACAGGCGGTAGCGCGCGAACAGCAGCAATGCCAGCATGACGACAACGCCCAAGGCTTCGGAACCAACCACCACATATGCCGGCTTGATGGCCAGGGCCAAGCCCGTCAATAAGGCAGCTATCACTACGCCCAAATAGGTGAAGTTGATCAGAGTCATCCAGCCGGTAAGTTTGGCCTGAACAAGCAAGCCGGAAAAGTAGTGGCGCTGGCCGTTCAAGAGAATCATGGGACACAGCAACACAAGGTATTCGCCGACGCGAGCGGTGAGTGCTGCGTCGATGCTGAAAATATGTGAGATCAGGCTCATACCGGAGTCTGTTCCGGCGATGATGGCCAGGGGTAGCATAATGAGCGTGCTTGCGATGACCACGAAACGCCAGGATCGACGTGTTGCCACCGGGCTGCGCGCATACACATTGGCAAGCTGTGCGATAAATTGAAGCGAAGCGTTAAAAAAACTGAAGACACCATAGGACAGGGCGAGCACTGCAAGCTCGGTGACCGCATCGGGGTACTTTGCAAGGGTGGCATTTTGAAACTGTATAGACAGCACCATGCCCACCCCAATAAGGGCGAGTGGCCAATAAAAGCGCCAATAGGTGAGCACCGGCTGTAAGAGCGATACGTTAGCGGGTGAAGGTCAGTGAGAACGTCACCGGTACGCTGTAACCGATGGAAGGCAGGCCTGCTATCTCGCGCAGGGCCTCGACGCCAGATTCCAAGCCCAAGGATGACGCCTGAACGATGATTGGAGCAACCGTTGTAATGCTGACGCGGTCCCTGTCCATGGGGACGACGAGGACCTGACCCTCTACTGGTGCGGTTTGTCCAGCCAGACTGAGCTGAGCATCAATGATCAATGTCGTCGGCTCGCTGAGTCTTTCTACCGCCGACAGATCAAGACGGGTGCTTATCTGCGCCTTTGGAAATGATGCGACGTTAAACAACATGGATTGCATTCGCTGGTCGCGTATGTCGATGCCTGTATTAACGCTGGTTAAGTCGATAACCAACTCAGCTGCTCCGTCCTTGGTTATTGCACCGGATAGCTCGCTAAACGTATGGGTTTCGGCGATGTGAGTGGCCTTGGTTGAAACGAAATTTAGCTGCGATGCCTCGTTGACAAGAATCCAGTCCGCTCGGACGGATACAGCTGTCATCAGCAGGCTCAGGCAAAGCATGAAGCGTGTGGTTGGTCGTGGAATGACGTCAAACATAAGTTTTTCCTGCACCCTTACAGCGTGCGACTGATCAGTTCTTTCATGATTTCGTTGGTACCACCGTAGATAGTTTGCACTCGTGCATCGCGGTACATACGAGAGATGGGGTACTCGTCCATGTAACCCGCGCCGCCGTGCAGCTGCAGACAGATCTCGATGATTTGGTTCTGTTTGTCGGTGGTCCAATACTTGGCCATGGATGCGGTGGAGGCGTCGAGCTCCCCGGCCATGTGTTTGACCAAGCATTGGTCGACAAAAGTGCGTGCGATCAGTGCTTCGGTTTTGCATTCAGCCAATTTGAACTTGGTGTTTTGAAAATCCAGAACGCGCTGCCCGAAAGCTCTGCGTTCTTTTACAAAGTCTATGGTCAGCGAGATTGCGCGTTCCATTTCCACCACCGCCGCTTGCGCAATGTTAAGGCGCTCTTGAGGCAGCTGCTGCATCAATTGCACAAATCCCTTGCCCTCTTCGCCCAGCAAATTTTCGGCAGGTACGCGACAGTCTTCGAAAAATAGTTCAGATGTGTCTGCGGCTGCCTGGCCAAGTTTTTTCAGATTGCGGCCCTTGGTAAATCCTTCCGTACCGGCTTCCACCACGATCAAACTGATGCCCTTGGCGCCTTGGGAGGGATCCGTTTTGGCGACGACGATTACCAGATCGCAGTGTTGACCGTTACTGATGTAAGTCTTCGAGCCATTGATGACGAATTCATCCCCGTCACGGATGGCGGTGGTACGAATACTTTGCAAATCCGAGCCGGTATTGGGCTCGGTCATGGCGATGGCGCCTACGTGGGTGCCCGCTGCCATGCCCGGCAGCCATCGCTGTTTTTGCTCGTCGTTGCCGTAATGCAGGAAGTAAGGCGCCACGATTTGGCTGTGCACCTGAGAGCCAAGGCCCGACGCGCCAGCCCGCAACTGTTCCTCCAAAATGACTGTCTCATGACGGTAGTCGCCCCCTGATCCACCGTATTGTGTCGGTATCTCTGCCAGCAAAAAGCCCGCCGCACCGGTTTTGCTCCAGGCCTCACGGTCAACGATGCCATTGGCTTCCCAGGATTCTTGATGGGGCGCGAGTTCGGTGGTGAAGAATTTCCGCGCTGCATCTCGCAACATGCTCAGTTCATCGTTCATCCAAGGCGATGTGTAATTTTCAAAAAGATCGGTCATTGAACTGTCCTGCTGGGCGCTTTGATTTGTGCTTCAGTTTATCGGATTGATGATCGTTTGGGCGACCTATCACCTGCGGAAGCTTGACGTGTTTTAGGCGAACCCGGCTGCGGCGTAGGGCGCTGAATAGACCTCAATTCTGCCGTCTCGATTGGTGCGGCAAGCCTTCGGGTCCGACGACGAAGCCGTGAGTACGTAGAGGTNNTCACCGCCAATCATGCAAGCAAACGCCCCACGCTCCAACGTGATGCGGTGTGTCACCTCGCCGCCTTGCGTCTGTCGAATGCACTCGTTGGTCGTCGGGGATGCGCTCCAGATTCCGTCAGCCGCGTCTAAACAAATGCCGTCGGGTACAGCGCCTTCCGGTAGCTTGGCCCAGATTCGTTTGTTGCTGAGATCGCCGGACGTGTCGATATCGAAGGCCATAAGTGCTCGAGCAAAGGTCTCTGCGAGTATGAGCGTGCGCCCATCCGCAGTAATGACCGAGCCATTGGGGAAGAATGCGTCGTCGTCGACAATCTTCGCTGAACCGTCTGGGTCGACTCGAATCAGGACTGTTGAGCGCGGCTTTTCGCCGGTGTGCAAATCAAAGCCAAAGTTGCCGACATAGGCTCGTCCCAGAGGGTCGACGACCATGTCGTTGCAGCGATGGCTGGCCAGTGCGCTCAGGTCTGCATGGACGGTCAATGCCTTGCCGTCAAAGCGTAGGAGCTGTCGTTTTCTCATGGAGACCACCAACAAGTCGCCGTTGGGCAGCCAGCCTAAGCCAGACGGNTCATCGTCTTGNAGAGTCAATANCGTGGTTTTTTTTCCTTCCGGAGTGACGGTGCAGACGCATTGGTCGTGCATGTCTGAAAACCACAGTTGGCCGTTACGCCACCTTGGCCCTTCAGTAAAACAAAGATTGTCGAGCAGAATAGTCATGATCGGTCCCCTCCTGTCGTTCTTGCAGGATACCAGTGAAACCAACGAAGTCAGAGGAGAAAGAACCGGTGGAAATTCGATTAGTTGCGATCGTCCAGACGGTTAAGAACCGGGCCGATCGACGTTTCGAAATGCCGGAAATCGCGTCGGGTCATTTGCCGGTATCGCGGGTGCTCTGCAGGTAACAACCATTCCTCGATGATTCGTCGCTGCCATCCCAGCCGTTTGGCAAGTTCGTCGATCGTTAGACAGTGTTCCTTGCACAGAGCCAACGCGCGCAGGTTCAAATTACCCTGTGCGTCGGTCTCTACATCACGCTCGACATCCAACCAAATAGAACGTAGTTCATCGAGATCACGGTCGGATAGATTCGTACAACTTTTTCCGGCGATCCATGGATNGCCGGNGCAGTCATACACATGCNGCATGTATTTTTTNATGAGTCTGCGGTAACCCATGGCTCTCGGTTGGTTTCAATGTGATCAAGATATTTCAAAAGAAATATGAAACTAACGTGTCATTTTGATGACAAAAACGGTTGGCAATCCCAAACACCGAAACGAGCACTGCGGCTTTGATTACGCGCGTTTCCACCTGTCAAAACACCCCATGGCCCAAGCGTCACGAGATGGTTACTCAACTGTCACTTCTCTGTAATCAATTCTGATGAAAGTGCGGTTTCCGCGGTCAGTGATCGCAGATCCTTATCACTTCTTTGGGGAATGAGAATGCAATTTAGAGCTNTATTTGGTGCCTTGGTGGCAGCCGGGCTATTGGTCGGTTGTGGCGGTGGCGGCAGCGACATTAACATCGCACCGAGCACCACAGACAATTCAGTCGACAACTCTTCAACAACAAACGCGCCAGTTGAAACCGTCAATCCTTGCGCGTCTTACGAGAACGAAGCGGGTCAGTCGGTTCAGGGAACCTTCGAATCGCCCAACTGCAGCTACTCCGTCGCGTTTGCCGACGCGGGTAATAACGTGACCACGGATTTGAGCATTCCTGCTTTGGCCAACAACGGCGCTCACATGTTTGACGGCAGCCTGTTTATCGGCGAAGCACACAGTAACAACGCGGAATTGACGGCCGCTGGAATCGCCGAGGGCGGCGATGGTCCTCAGCTGACCATCGAAGCAGGCGCGACCCTNGCGTTCGCAACGCAAACCCAATTCGTCATCATCAACCGCGGCTCGACCATTTTTGCGGTTGGCAATGTTGATGCGCCCATCACATTNACCTCGTTCTCCGATGTCAACGGCACNGTTGGCGCCGAAGACGTGCAGCAGTGGGGCGGTATCGTCATTAACGGTTTTGGTGTGTCGAACAAGTGTGATTATACCGGTACACGCGGCGAAGCAGGTTTTGCCTTGGTTGACGAGTGCAACATCGCAGCCGAGGGTGCGGAAGGTCTTGACGAAAGCTACTACGGCGGCGTCAACGACGCCGACACCTCTGGCCGACTCGAGTACGTGGTCGTGAAGCACACTGGCGCCCAGGTGGGCAACGGTGACGAGCTGAACGGTATTACCTTCGGCGGCGTGGGCAGCAACACCATCGTCAAGAATTTGCAGATGTACTCAACCTACGACGATGGCATCGAAATGTTTGGCGGCGCGGTAAACTTTGAAAACTATGCGGCGGTTTATGTTCGCGATGATTCCATCGACATTGATGAAGGCTACATCGGCACCATCACCAACGCCTTGGTTATCCAATCTGCAACGGACGGCAATCACTGCATCGAGGCGGATGGCATCGGCTCGTACTCGTCTAAGACCGATGCTGTCATTGATGACTTTATTGCACGAGGTCTGAACAGCGCACCCACCATCACCAACCTAACCTGCATCATTTCACCCAATGCGTCAGGCACGCACGATCCGGGTGCAGGCTGGCGACTGCGTGAAGGTATCGAAGCGACGATCAGCGACTCCTTGGTGGTCTCATCTTTCATGGCTGATGAAAAGACGGACGACGACGGCAGCAACGATTCTGACGGTAACTACTGTTTCCGGCCGCAAAGCTACGGCACCAGCGTCACCGCAACCGGTGTGATCATGGCTTGCCAGGATAACTTCAAAGACGACGGCGCTACGGTAGCCGCGGCCAACGACATGCAGTTCGCGACGCTTACCGCGGGAGCCGCAACGAATCCAACCGCCACCGCAGACACCGGTTTGGTCATTCTCGAAGGTTCCCAGCCAGTATTTTCTGTGGCGCTCGCCAGCGCCCTAGTAGACGACGCAGCTCCAACGATTAGCGCGACACCGGACTTTGTCGGCGCCATTTCGACTGCGGATGCAGTTGATGTGTACGCCGGGTGGACCTACGGGATTTTCGAAGGCAGCCGCGCTCAGCNGCTTTGGTTCGAAGAATAAGCATCTTTCNGAGCAGTAAACGAGACAGCCGCGTGAGGGTGCCAAGNGGGCATCGGGACACGCGGCTGTCACTGTCGAAAGAAGCGGTAAGAGCCATTTTAGGGAAGGCAAACATGCAAAGTATTCGAGTTTTTGCGGCCACTGTGGTGGCTATGAGCGCATTGAGCACCAATGCCTACGCTGAAGAGAGCGTCGNTGATCCGGCCGAGCCGGATATGGCGAGAGCCGACAGCACCGTCATAGAAGAAACCGTCGTATTGGGACGCTTTCTGTCCGCGGCACAAACACTGCTCCAAGATCGCATCGAAGACGATGCCTTGGTCGATTCGCTGGATTCCGAGACCATCNGTCGAATGGGCGACTCGACGGTTGCGGCATCATTGCGTCGGATCAGTGGTCTGACGCTCGTTGGCGACAAATTTGTCTATGTGCGCGGGCTGGGCGAGCGGTATTCCAGTACTTCGCTGAACGGGGCATTTATTCCCTCGCCGGATTTGACCAGAAACGTGGTGCCTTTAGATGTTTTTCCNTCGGCTATTGTGAGTTCGTTGGCGGTTCAAAAGACGTTCAGTCCGGACATTTCGGCGAACTACGCCGGCGGCGCGGTAGATATTGTGACTACGTCGTTTCCGGACAAGGGCTTGAACTTCTCAGCCGAATTGGGCAGCGGCTGGAATTCAGAAGCGGACAACCTAAAAACCTATTCCGGTGGCGCTGACGATGATTGGGGTACCGACGATGGTTCGCGTCAATTGCCAAGCCAAATCATCCAAGGTCTGCAGACGTACCAAGGATCCATCGGCGTTCAGAGCATTTTGGCGGGCCTTGGCCGCACTGCGGAAGGGGGAACTCTGGCGCAAGCAGTTGCGATCAATACAGATTACGTCTTGTCGCTAAATCGTGACATGGCGGTTCTTCAACAGGGCTCGACGCCGGATGTAGATGGTCGGGTGTCATTTGGGAATACGTATGACTTTACGCCAGATCTGGAGGGCGGGATTCAGCTCGGCGGGGCTTACGCCAGCAAGTGGCGGAACAAAGAACGACGNCAGGCTGTGTTTTCGACACCAGAACAAGAATTTGAGAATGAATCGGAAACGACGTACTCCGTCGATATATCCGCCACTGCAACCGCAGGGCTGCGCTTTTTGAACGAGCATGAGCTGACCGTCGCCTCGCTGTTGTTGCGCAATTCAGATGACGAAGTATCGATCAGCGACTTTCATAATGAAAACCGCCAGCTTTCCAGCGGACTGGGCTTTCGTGATTACCGAATGGAATTTGAAGAGCGCGAAATGCTCGTGAATCAGGTGAAAGGCGACCACATTCTTGGCCTGNGCACGAAAGAGCTGTTCAGAGGATGGGTAGATTTGCTTCCAACCGACGCCCAGTTGAATTGGTTCTACTCGGATGCCAAGGCGACCAGTGATATGCCTAATCGAGTAACGATGGCTTTTGATACGGTGGTTGATTCAACGTCGGGCGCGGTGCAAAGCGAAACGCTGAAGCGTGATTCTTCCGCCATTGACTACCGCTTCACTGCGTTGGAAGACGAAGTCGAAAGC
This sequence comes from Gammaproteobacteria bacterium, assembly GCA_002704225.1. GTDB lineage: Bacteria > Pseudomonadota > Gammaproteobacteria > Pseudomonadales > Azotimanducaceae > UBA4421. The sequence goes on from PAFU01000033.1 coordinate 45,570, forward strand.
TATGGGTGGAAAGCGAGTATTCCGTTTCAGCTGGATCGCTCAGCCATTGACGTTAAGTTTGGCTACCAGCACGACCAAAAGGCGCGGTCTTATGCGCAACGAGAGTTTGGTTTTGGTGCGGTAAACGCGCCATTGTCCGCCTTAGTGGGCGGTATCGGTACCGTGCTGTCTGATAGCAACATCAGCGACGTGGACAACGGCTTCCGGATTCAGGAACAGGGCTCAGGCTCTCGAAGCTATTTGGCAGCCACCATGGTGGACGCGTCCTACGGCATGATGGACTGGATGTATGACGACACTTGGCGTGTTANCGCGGGTGCTCGTTATGAAGATTATCGTCAAGTTGCATTGCCTTGGAATGTATTTGGCTACACGGTTGATCAGCCTCAACTGCCAACGGACCTCGAGACGTTGAGCAATGCGGCGTTCGCTGACGACGATTATTTTCCTTCGGTAGCCCTGGTTTACATGAGTGATTGGATGGCGGAAACCTTCCAGCTGCGCCTGTCCTTCAGCGAGACCGCGATTCGTCCTGATCTTCGCGAAGTAACGGACGCCAGCTACCAAGACCCGATAACAAATGAGCTGGTGAACGGCAATCCTGACGTCATACCTTCAACTGTAGAGAGCATCGATCTTCGCGCCGAATGGTTTTTTGCCAATGGCAACAGCTTTACTGTGTCTCTGTTCAACAAAGAAATTGCAGACCCGATTGAGTACTTTGAAAGTCCGGCCAGTGACACCAACACGGCCCGGGAAATCATCAACGCGGACGAAACATCCATTCAAGGGATTGAACTGGACGGTGTGCTNGCGCTCGGTTTCTTAGGAGCGTGGGGTGAGCGGATGTTTTTGCAGGGCAATGCAACCTTTCAAGACACCGAAACCACAGCCGGGCCGAACGCGGATTCACCNACCAACGATGTGCGCCCAGCGACTGGCGCGTCAGACTATGTGGTAAACCTGATGGCGGGTTTCGATTCACTGGATGGACGTCATTCGGCGAACCTCTTATACAACGTGTTTGGCGAGCGACTGTATGTGGCAGGGCGTTTGGGAGCCCCAGACGGCTATGAGCAGCCCTTTCATTCTCTCGATGTGAACTACAGTTTCTACCCCAGTGACAGCTGGACAGTGAAGCTGAAGGTGCAGAATATCCTGGATGAAACGGTAGAAATTAGGCGTGCAGGTATCGTGACGTTCTCCGAGGCTCCCGGCATGGCAGTCTCGCTCAAGGTGAAGTACGACTTTTAGCTCGCTCTAGACGATGCCCCGGGGGCCCTGTGAAGGGCTGCCGCCGGGGCATCGCGTCAGGTCGATTACGGTTGCTCTCAGGAGTACTTAGCCCGACGCTTCAATGGCNTCTAAGATGATTTCCTTCAATTCCTCTGGCGCAGTCTGCGGGCTGAATCGCCCAACGACTTGGCCATTCCCGTCGACGAGGAATTTGGCGAAGTTCCACGGGATATCCGTGTTGCCTTCTTCGTCCGCGCGCTCACGCTTCAGTATATTGTAGAGGTCGCAAGCTTGCGTGCCGTTGACGTCTATCTTGCTGAAAACTGGAAAGTTCGCCTGATATTTGCTTTGTGCAAATTCCAATATTTCGGCATCACTGCCCGGTTCTTGGGCACCAAATTGATTGCAGGGAAAGGCCATTACGNTGAATGGATGTTCGCTGAATTCTTCTTGTAGAGTACGCAACCCGGCGTACTGATTGGTAAGGCCTCAGCGGCTGGCTACGTTAACGATTAGGCAGGTTTGCCCAGCAAATTGCTCAAACGCGATGTGGTCGCCCTTGGCGTCCTTCATAATAAGGTCGTGAAATTGGGTCATGTTTACTTCTCTGTTAGTGGGTCACCGACCATATCGCAATCTTGTAGCTCGGCAAACACTTCGCGAGGGTTCCTAAACCGCGGTGGCACTGACGAGAGGTTCTGTTTAACATCAGGCTCAGGGATCTAGGAGAGAAAGAGATCCGCGTTGGGAGTGGGGAACGCGTAACGAGCAGAAAGTCGTCCGGAGAGGTCGTCGTTAATCTGGTTGTGTGAGAGCTCGCATACCACCGCAATCTCTGATTAAGCCATGCGGGCACGATGAGGCTCTAAGGGTCATGTCGATCAAGCATCATCGGCGGTCCGATTTGGCTGTGGGGATAGTCCTCTCAGTCATGGTTCCAAACCGCCAGCGGTGCGAGCCGCTGAATAGATATTTAGCTTTTACAAAATAAGAGGAATTAACCATGCGCGATGTTGTAATTGTCGATAGCGTACGCACCGGTCTAACAAAGGCCTTCCGCGGTAGCTTCAATCTGACTCGTTCAGACGACTTGTTGGCTCACTGTATAGACTCACTGCTTGACCGTAACCCCCAGCTGGGCGCTGATGAAGTCGAAGATGTATATGTTGGTGCGGCAAGCCACACGGGCGAGCAAGACGGCAACTTGGCGCGTTTGGCTGTTATCTTGTCCAAGCTGCCCGTAACGGCGGCTGGCGTGACCATCAATCGCTTTTGTTCATCCGGTTTGCAGTCCATTGCTTTGGCCGCTAACCAGATCGCGACCGGACAAACCGAAGTCGCCATCGCGGGTGGTGTGGACAGCATTTCAATGCGCACGCGTCAGGAGCCGGGTAAGGCAAAGCAAAACCAGCGTTTGTTGGATGAGAAGCCAGAAATCTTCATGGCCATGGGTAATACCGCAGAAGTGGTTGCACGTCGTTATCAGGTGACTCGCGAAGCTCAGGACGAGTACGCACTACAAAGTCAGCAGCGCTATCAAGCGGCTGTAGAGTCTGGCGCGATTGCTGAAGAGATCGTTGGTATGAACGCCACGATGCTTAAGGTGAATAAAGAGACTGGTGAAGAGACCCACGAACAAGTTTGGGTTGATAAGGACGAGTGCAACCGCCCGCAAACGACCTTGGAAGGTTTGGCTTCACTGCCACCGGCTTTTGAAGAAGACGGTTCCGTTACTGCAGGTAATGCCTCTCAGTTGTCTGATGGCGCGTCTATGACCCTGCTGATGAGCGCAGACCGCGCGGCGCAGCTTGGCTTGACCCCAATCGGCATTTACCGCGGCTTTACCGTGGCAGGCTGCGAGCCTGACGAAATGGGCATCGGTCCAGTATTCGCCATTCCGCGTTTGCTCAAGAATGCAGGCCTGTCGATCGATGATATCGATCTGTGGGAATTGAACGAAGCATTTGCATCTCAGTGCCTGTACTCGCGTGATGCCTTGGGCATCGACAACGAGAAGTACAATGTACTTGGCGGCAGCATCTCAATCGGTCACCCATTTGGCATGACCGGTTCACGTCAGACGGGTTCGATTCTGCGTGAGCTGAAGCGTCGCAACAAAAAATATGGTGTTGTCACCATGTGCATCGGCGGTGGCCAAGGCGCTGCCGGTCTGTTCGAGTCTGTCTAAAGGCGTAATCAGGCATGCTCGCATACGCGGGCACGTCGGCCAGTAGAAGGCCGAACACACCGATGTGTGAAAGGCGATCTCAGTAGAGATCGCCTTTTTTTTGCCCGAGATTTCGGGGTTGAANTTGCGCGTNGCGTAACACTTTGAAACAGGGTGGACATGGCTTGGAAACAAGCAGGCCGGATAATGGCCGCTGATAAAGGATTGTCAGGGGAATGACCTCAGGGCAACATGCAATCATGGGATCAAACGTGACCGAACACTTCGAGAAATATTCAGGCTCGATGCTGCGCAGGCTAGCGCTGTCGTGCCTGTTGTCGTGCGTGGTCGGTCTAGCGCATGCCGAAGAGACCCTCGCCCAAGATCCAGCCCAAGAAGCGGCCCAAGAAGCGGCAGTCGTGTTCAACTTGGAAGGATCCTCAGATCAGCAAATTGGTGTTCTNCTGCAACGTTGGCCGCAGCTGGATGCCACGCAGCGACGGGACCTGCTTGCCGAAGTGCGCAAGCGAATGCGCACAGCCGCTCAGGCGCAAGAAGCGCAGGGTGAGTCCGCGATTCGTAGCAAAACACCCTCCTTGACTCTGCGCATCAAGAGAGCGCAAACCCGACACGGCTATGGACGACCAGCTCCGCGAGNCGATGCGGAAGGAAACAGTGATCAACTGGCGTCAGTGGATGGCTCGCAGCGTCCGCGCGAACTGGTGATACGAACCACTGTGACGCAGATACTCCCTGATGGCAGCCGAATCACACGACAAGAAACTGTGCTTCCAAGCTCACTGAGCGCCGAAATGGCGAAACAAGGGCGAATCGCTGGATTAAGTTCTGGCGATTCTTTGGNTCACGACTCGCAAAACAATCCGTCCGGTAAAATGAGAGTGCGACGTACGACGGTTCGTTTTGGAGCCGGTTTTCATCGACGTCATGNGCAAGGAGATTCCCCAGCGGCATTTGAGTCAGGGGTTCGTAGAATTTCGACGCCTGANGCGCCGTCGGGCCCAGCCGAGGTGGTGATTTCAGCTCCGATACCGGCGATTGGACCAGAGGCCAAATGATATGACGGCCGTTCACCTACAGGAGGCAGCCGCCGAGCGTATATTAGTTCTGGATGATGATCCTGAGATTTGCGAACTGACCCAGGCGTATCTGCAGCAGCAGGGCTTCATCGTCGATACGGTCCAATCTGGTGAGGCGTTGGACGCTTACCTCGAGGAGCACTCAGTGGATCTTTTGGTGCTGGATCTGATGTTGCCGGGTGAGCATGGCCTGACCATCGCGCAACGGATGAAGAAGCGCATGGACTTGCCGATCATCATCATCTCCGCTCAGGGGGACGACGTGGATCGAATCGTTGGTTTGGAGCTAGGAGCGGACGACTATTTGGCTAAGCCTTTCAATCCNAGAGAGCTGTTGGCGCGCATCCGAGCAGTATTGCGCCGCGNGGGAAAGACGACAGACCAGGCATCCGATCTGTCTTCTCAGGTAAATTTTGGGGAATTCACGTTGGACCTAGCATCCCATCGCTTGTGCAGCGGTGATGCGGATATCCCGTTGACGTCAGGTGAATTCGATCTGTTGGAAATTCTGGTAGCGCACCCCAACAAAGTGTTGCATCGCGATCGCATATTGGATCTGCTTACCGGCGCAGAGCGCTCACCCTTTGACCGCTCCATCGATGTTCGTATCACCCGTTTACGCTCGAAGCTCGAGTCAGACCCTGCAAATCCGGTGTTTATCAGAACCATATGGGGAAAGGGCTACATGTTCTGCCCGGTGGCTGCAGGCGCTGCTAATCCTCGTTAACGAGGCATTTAGACGCCCCGGATTCAGCCAATCATGAGTTTGCTCCAACGAATTCGGCGTTCAGAATCGCTACGACCGCAATCGCTTCTGGGTCGAACCACTCTGACTTTGGCGTTCAGCTCGTTTTTGATTGCCGTGGTTTCCACCATCGCATTGAACGTCTTCGTGATTGATCCGATTGCTGAGCGCTCGGCCGACGATGAAGCCGCCCTGCTGGTGTTGTCTGCTCAAACTTGGGTGGAGTTACCGCCACAGGCGCGACCGTATTTCGAACTGGAACTCGCGCAAAGCCATGACTTGATCATCAGTGTTGCCGAGCAAACGCTCCCACCCTTGGATCGATACTTACCCTTTACAGAATTGTTGTTAGAGAAGCTGCAGCGGAGGCTGGCGCTGGATGTACGGATGTACGACGGGAACGATCTGGTGTGGGTGGATGTCCCCATGGCCGGATACAACCTGCAGATCGGATTTTCACCAGACCGCCGTGATGTGCAGTTGCTCTATGTCGCGATTGTGATTGCCAGTTTGGGTGCTGGGATCGTATTTTTAACGTCGTTACTGATTGTACGAAAAATTGCGCGGCCGCTGGTCCAAGTGGGCAAACAGGCGGAAACGTTTCGTGGATTGGCAGAGATTGAGCCGCTGCCGGAAACCGGGCCCAGAGAACTGGTTTCCTTGGCCCGTAATTTCAATACCATGGCAGACGAGATTGCCTTAGTGCTGGCAAATCGCACGACGCTGATGGCTGGTATATCGCATGACTTACGCACCCCGCTGACACGCATGCGTTTGGCCTTGGCGCTCTTGCCGGACGATGTGGAGCAAAGCTTGGTTCAGCGGTTTGAGCGTAATCTGGAAGCGATGGATGTGCTGATTGGTGACGCTCTTCGGTTCGCTCAGGGTACCCGTGAGGAGGCTCAGCCCTTGGCGCTGGCGCCCTATGTCAGGGAAGTGCTGGACACCTTTGAGCAAGAGCTCGACTTTTTATGCGTCATAAATGACGACGTGATGCTCGATCTTGCCCCCAACGCTTTTTCCCGTGTGTTAACGAATCTGGTTGGCAACGCCATCAAGTATGCCGATCGTGTGCGCGTCTCCCTTGATGGTTCCGAGGTTGTGGTTAGCGATGATGGCCCGGGTATTCCGGTGTCGGAAAGGGGGCGAGTGTTCCAGCCTTTTTATCGATTGGAGGCCTCTCGCAATGTCAGTACGGGCGGCAGCGGACTGGGTCTGGCCGTTGTGCAACAGTTGAGCGCGGCCCACGGCTGGAAGATTGAGATTGGAGACTCGCCGATGGGTGGAGCCGAGTTCCGCTGGCGTTTCGATGTTAAGTCGAAATAAAAAAGTGAACTGAGTCTCGTTTTTGTGTGCTCTGCTGCTGTTGCTGAAATTTTCGAGCGACATTTGATACAAAATGTCACAAAAAACGCCGCCTCAGAAATGCTCTTGAAACGCCGAAACGAGATAGTGAGAGNGTCACCGGAATGGTGGCATTTCTCTCCAGGATCTCGAGAGCGATTGGTGTACCGCGTTTCAAAGCCCAAACGGTTTAAAAGCCTAAACGGTTTGAAGAGCCCAACAGCTTGAAAAGCGCAAAAGGCAGTCGCTCTGAAGTGCACGAGATCAACTCTAAAGCCGCCGGTTTTCTCTCCAGACCGGCGGCTTTTTTTATCCGCATTTTTCCACTTGCGTCCCGTGATCGATTCATAAACGATGGTCGTTTTCACGCAGGACAGTGGACTATGAGCGATCAAACCATGGATGGGAGTACCGAGCGTACATTCGAAAACGTACTGTATTCCGTACGCGGACCACTGGCATTAATCACCATCAATCGACCCGAAAAACACAATGCGATTTCGTTGGCGACATTGGACGATCTACATGGGGCTGTGGATGAGGCGGCCTATGATGATGAGGTGAGAGTTATTGCTATAACCGGTGCGGGCGGGAAAGCATTTGCGGCAGGATCAGACCTATCCGAGGNTATCGACCGCGATTTCAAAAAGGCTCTGGAACCCATCGTGCAGGGACTTGCCGATAAATTAGAGCGGACCCCTAAGCCGACGATCGCCGCAATCGACGGTATTTGTATGGGTGGTGGTTTGGAAGTGGCACTGGGTTGCGATCTNCGTGTTGCGACACCGCAGTCGCGCTTTGCAACGCCGGAGGGCAAGTTGGGCATTATTCCGGGAGGTGGCGCGACGGCCCGCTTGCCTCGGGTGGTGGGCCGTGGCTGGGGTATGGAAATGATGCTGATGGGTGAACCCATCGGTGCGGAGCGGGCTTTGCAAATCGGTTTAGTGACGCGATTGGTGGAAAGCGATCAATTGATGGGTGAGATTCAAAAGATGGCCGAGCATCTGGCCTCTTTTGCGCCTTTCGTGCCGCGTACGATGAAAGCCATGGTGCACTTTGGTATGGAGGCCAGTCTCGCNGGAGCCTTGATGTTCGAGAAGTATGCACAAGGGGCCTTGGTGCAGACNGAAGACAAAGCAGAAGGCATTAATGCTTTCTTAGAAAAACGAACCCCGGATTTTAAGGGGCGCTAGAACAGAAAGACCACAGACGCGAGTCTTGTCGCACCACCAGTTTTTCAGACATACTCGTCGCTCATCAAAGAGATAGGAGGGATCTAATGGCGGTAGAAAAGTTCCCGGNTGAGGGCAGTCATATCATGATGTTTGCTCGTTCAATCGCTGACGATAATCAGATTTATTACGACGCANATTATGCAAAGACAACAGAAGCAGGCGGTGTCATTGCACCCCCGACGTTTGCCCAGTCTTCTGCGCAATTTGATCCGACCTATTTTCTCCGGCCTAAGATCGGTGAAGACTGGTTCGGTTCAGGTAAGGAAGCCACCAGTATCAAGAAAAAAGAATCTTCCGGTGGCGGAGGCGGTGGTGGCGGCTTGCACGCGGAGCAGCACTTTGAATACCACCGGCATGTTGGTCCGGGTGATGTGCTTACTGCCGAAGTGAAGCCGGGTAAGACCTGGGAAAAAGAGGGTAAGCGCTCTGGCAAACTCGTCTTTAGCGAGACAATTACAGAATACCGTGACCAGAACGGTGAGTTAGCAATTACGGCGCGTGGTGTCGGTGTTCGCACCGAGCGGCCTGTGGATCAATAGGGGAGTAGTTATGGCACTTTCAGCAAGTGATTTAAAAGCGGGAGATACCTATACCGAGTCATTGGTTGAGGATCTCTCCAGAACACAAATCGTAATGTATGCCGGAGCCTCCGGTGACTACAACCCGGTGCATACCGACGAGAAGTTCACGAAGGAAGTCGCTGGCTATCCGTCGGTATTCGCTCACGGCATGCTCACGATGGGTATGACGGGTCGCATGCTCACAAACTATGTTGGTGACGGACGATTGACGAAGTATGGGGTGCGTTTTACCAGCCAAGTCTGGCCAGGGGACTCACTCAGCTCCACCGCCACGGTAGTGGATGTGACTGACGGCATCGTTAACCTGAATGTCGAAACGACGAACCAAGACGGTGCCGTGGTTTTGTCAGGTTATGCCGCTGCCCGGGTCGACTAACGTGATCTAGGAGGCCGTAGGAGAAACCCTCGGCCGTTGCAAAGAACGGGATGCTCTGGGGTATTCCGTTTTTTTTCTGGCGAAAAATGCCTCTGGCGTCTTTACCACTTTTCCAGTGACGTTCGAACATCCAGCTCAAAAGTCCAAGCTTGCCTTGGTTGCTGGTATAAAAAGACATAGCCATCGACGATACCATCGATGTTGATCATGCCTTCGTCGCCCAGCTTGGCCGCGTATTCCGGCAGTCCCTTCTTGATTTTTTCACCCCCAATCGGGCCATCGACAACCACATGGCCTACATGCACGCCGTCCCGGCCGTATTCCTTGGCCATAGCCTGAGCCAGATTGCGCAGCGCGCCCTTTGAGGAGTTGAACGCGCCAAAGTTCTCGCGACCACGCAGGGATGCACTGGCACCGGTAAAAATCAGTGTGCCCCCGTCGTTGCCGAATCGGTGTATGGCCGCTCGCCCGAATAAAAAGCCGCCAAAGCAGCACACCCGCCAGCTGTTTTCGAAATACTCTGGACTCATGTCAGCGATTCGGCCAGGTGTATTGTTGCCCGTGTTGTAGATGGCCAAGGCCAAATCGTCGCCTGCCAGATCAAACAGGCGTTCCGTATCGGCTTCTGAGGTGGCATCGGCCACGACCGCCCGCCCGGAACCACCGGCGGCAGCGATCGCGTCGACAACCGTCTGCAATTTGCTCTCCGTACGCCCTGCCGCTAACACGTGCAGGCCCAGCCTGGCAAAGCGCAGACAAAGCTGGGCGCCGAGACCCTCCAGGGGGCCAACGCCACTGACAATGGCGGTTTTCATGAAGATGCCTCCGGAATGACTTGTTTGAACGGATGAACGGCGACGGCTTGAAACAATCCCGCGATATTGTACGGGTCTGCTGCGGCGATAGCCTTCGCCTCCGCCAAGTCCTTGCAGTCGATAACCACGATGGAGCCAATGGGTTTGGATTCGTCATCACTCAGCATGGGCCCTGCGAAACATACGTCGTGTTCGGCAAGGAATGCCAAGTGTGCGGGTCGAGTCTGCTGACGCAGCTCGAGCCCGTTCTCAATGTCGTGGCAGATCAATGAAAAAAGCATAAAGACCTCCTAAGTCACGTAAAGGCCTCAGTTGAGATGGGTCTTGAGCCGCTCAACCATGGCCAACATCGGGCCTCGGGAACATTCAAAGACCGCAGCGGTGCTGAAAAAATCATGAACTAATCCGTCGCAGCGCATGATTTCCGCCGGAGACCCTGCGGCTTTAAGCGCCTCGCCATAGGCCTCACCCTCGTCACGAAGCGGATCAAATTCCGCGGTAATGACGAGTGCAGACGGTAGGTTGGCAAAGCTCTGAGCGTGTATGGGTGTTGCTCTAGGATCCGTGCGGTCTGCCTCATTCGGGCAGTAGGTATCCCAAAACCATTGCATTAACGGTGTCTCCAGAATGAAGCCTTCGCCATTGTCAGCATAGGATTGCTGAGACATCGAGCAATCGGTGACAGGATACAGCAAGCCTTGGAAAGCGATGCTGGGTCCGCCTTGATCTCGTGACATAAGCGCCATAACCGCAGCGAGATTGCCGCCGGCACTTTCGCCGGCAACGCCAATTCTTCCGTTGCCGTTTACGGCGCCCTGGTTGTTAGACACCCATTCCACGACGGCATAGCAATCGTCAACGGCGGCAGGGAAGACGTGTTCGGGTGCCATGCGATAATCAACAGAAACCACCACAATATTCGCCAGCGTGGCCAGTTCTCGACAGACTGCATCGCAGGTATCGATGTCGCCAATGACCCAGCCGCCGCCGTGGAAGTAAACCAAGGTGCCAAACGGGCCATCGCCCTCCGGTCGGTAAATACGGATGGGGATATCGCCCAGAGGACCTGAAACCTGCCTGTCTTCGGTTGCGTGAATCGCCAGCTCAGGATTGACGGGGCGCATGGCGCGATACGCGTCGCGGGCATCGGAAACGGGTATTTCTGACAAACTAGGCGTTGGCCCGGCGGCGGCCAGCTGTTCGAACATGGCCTGATATTCGGGTGCTAATGGCATTGAATTTTCTCCTCTGATCCCAATCTTGTGCACAAAGAAGCTACACTATCCCGCTGACCAAGACTACAGAGTGGTCGAGTAAGGCTTGTTTGAGAGCGCCCTCGCTACTGCCGCAGGAAATGAGTTGCCTGCATTGAGTGCCAATAGCTGGCACCGGATAAACCAATGGAGAAGTCGATGAACCGGTTCGAAAACGCAAAAGACGACCAAGACAAAGAGCCAGAAACCGCCAAGCAATCGAATATGCTGGAAAGTGTTCTGCATAAGAACCGAACCCTCACACTTTTCGGCGAGATCAACCAAGATGTGGCGCGTAAGACAGCAGAAAAACTGTTGGCCTTGGCCTATGAGTCCGATGATCCGATCACGCTCTATATTGGCTCACCCGGCGGCCACGTAGAATCCGGCGATACCATTTACGACATGATTCAATTCATCAAGCCTGTGGTTCGGATTATCGGTACCGGTTGGGTAGGTAGCATCGCGACTCACATCTATTTAGCGGCGGAGAAAGAGCACCGATTCGCGCTGCCGAACACGCGGTTTTTGATTCATCAACCCTCTGGCGGCTTTGGTGGCGACGCAACGGATATTCAAATCCACGCCACAGAAATTCTAAAGACACGTGAGCGCATTAATGGGGTGATTGCCGATCGAACCGGCCAGAGTGTCGAGCGCGTGACCGAAGATACGTCGCGTGACTGTTGGATGAGCGCTGAAGAGTCCGTTGAATACGGCTTAATCGGAAAGATCATTTCCAGTATCGACGAAGTCTCTTAACGATTGCGCGATTCCGGGCAGCTGCTTCTTAAGTGGCTGCCCTCCCTCTCGCCACACTCCTGAGTTTCCCTTTATTGGTCGCCTGTTGAAGAAGGTATGACGCATCCTGAGCTGTGAACGTCTTTGCATTTGGTAAAGATCGTGGCGTAATGCGGTGAACCAATACTTCAGGGGAGAGACGTATGGCTTACGACTATGAATTGCTAGGGGTCAATATTTCCGGCCGGATTGCCACGGTGACAATCAACAACCCGCCGATCAACATCATCACCCCCGCGCTGTACCAAGAACTGGTGGGCTTGGTGGCAGAACTCAAAGACGATGATTCCCTGACGGTCATCGTATTTAAGAGCGCAGATCCGGATTTTTTCATTGCCCACTACGACGTATCGAACATTCTGAAATTTCCCACTGAAGGCGATGCAGAGCGAAATCTGGAGTTGAGCGACTTTCATACGATGTGTGAGCGTGTTCGGACGATGAATAAAGTCACCATCGCCCAGATCGAGGGACGGGTGGGTGGCGGTGGTAGCGAATTTGCCGCCAGCATGGACATGCGTTTCGGTGTTATAGACAAAACCATCATCAATCAAATGGAAGTGCCGCTGGGTATTTTGCCGGGTGGCTCGGGCACCCAGAGACTGCCGCGATTGGTTGGGCGTGGTCGCGCTATGGAAATTGTACTTGGCGCAGACGATCTTGATGCCCAGACGGCCGAGCGCTGGGGGTACTTGAATCGAATCTATCGTGCAGACGAAATCGACGACAAGGTGGCAGCGTTGGCTGCGCGTATTGCGAGCTTTCCGATGGAATCAGTTCGGCTAGCCAAAGCCGCGGTAAATGCATCCGACCTGCCGATTCAGCAAGGGTTGCAAGAGGAGGCGTACTTGTTCGCGCGTCTGCTGCGCACCGATTCCGCCCAGTCGAATATGGCGCGCTTTATGGAAATTGGCGGGCAAACCCGCGAAGGAGAGATGCAGGTCGCAGAATTGTCGCGACAGTTGGGCGAGCTGGATTGAGTGGCTAAGCGTTGTTGCGAATGATCCGCTGGGCGACAGCCAAGTAGATCAACGCTGGGATCATAACGGCCAAGACGCTCGGTACATTGAAGACCGCGGCCATCGGTGCGAAGAGGTCTTGTAGGTATTTGAACCCCAGCCCGATGAACAAGCCAATGGTCAGGCGTTGGCCGATGCCGGTGTGTCGCAACGGGCCAATGACCACGGCTAGGGCCATCAGTGCCATACTCAGGTAAGTGAGGGGTGTTAGCACTTTCTGCCAGAACGTCAGTTCAAAGGGAACACTGGCGATACGGTGCTGTTCTCCTCGAGACAAATATCGCCATATTTGTACCACGGTCATTTTTCGTGGGTCGGAAAATGCTTGGGTCGCGAGCTGTTCCGGGTTTACTGGATTAGCCCAAACCCAGGTTGCTTCATTAAAGGATTCGATTGTTCTGTCATTAAGGGCCGTTGTCGCGACGTTCTGCAGCTCCCAATGGACGCTTTCGGCATCGAAGTTGCCCGAATCGGCCTGTCTGCTTGCGATTAATTGATTCAGCGCATTGACCTCATATACGTGGACGTTCGCCAGTTGGCCTTGCCGATCAATGCCGCCGATGTGTGCGAATTCGCTGCCACTGGCCAAGCGACGGCGTAGCCAAATACCATCTTTTGGCGTGATGAAGGGGGCGGCGGAATTTCCGATTGGTTGACCAAGAAGCGCCTGTTGCTTGCTTTGCATACCGGCACGTTCTCCTGCCGGAGACAGAAACTCACTAAGTGCGAAATTCACTGCAAGGCAAATGCCCAAGGTCGGCAGCAACGCAAGGATGATGCGTTGGGGCGAGACGCCAGCCGCACGAATGGCCGTGAGCTCTCCGCCCTCGGCGAGATTGCCCAAGGCGAGAAGCAGCCCAATAAAAACGCCATAGGACAGTAACTCTTCAATGCGGCGCGGCATGGTAAGCAAAAGGTATTGGAGTGCGTGGGAGAAGCCGTAGTTCGCGTTGCCCTCGTCGAGTTCCTCGATCAGGGCGAACAGCAGTGTCAACGCGGCAAGCACGCCAACAATCGTTACGATGGCGATGACGCACTGGCGAGTCAGGTATCGGTCCAGAAGCGTCATGGTTCCTCCGCACGGGAGGCGCTGGTCTCGATGAGTGCCCGCATTGCTTCATCGTTACTGGGGTAAATGTTACCGCTGATATTGTCCGCTAATCCGGTGGCCAGTAGCTCTTGCATCAGTGGGCCTTTGATCTCGCTGAGATTGAAGCGAATGCCCACATCGGCCAAGGTCCGACTCATTCGCTGCAACATGGCTAACCCCGTGCTGTCGATTCGATTTACCGAACCGCAGGCCAAGAGCACATCGGTAATGCCTCGGCGTCGGAGCGCTCGACCGACGATTCGATCTTCGATTTGGGAGGCATTGGCAAAAAAGATATTTTCATCCACGCGCAGAGCCAACACTGCCGGGTGCAAGGTGACCGGATAGCGTTTGGCTGAGCGAAATTGCTCACTGTCGCCGAGCCTGCCGATTTGTGTAATGACGGGATTACTGGATGCCCGCAAAAAAAACGCGATGGACAACACCACGCCAAAGAGCAAGCCGACCTCAACGCCAAGCGCTAAAACGCCCAAGGCGGTACCCCATTCGGCCCAGCAATCTTGTCGGTGCATCGCCCAGTTTATACGAGAGTTTTTGAGGTCTACTAAATTCAATACCGAAACCATGACGATGGCGGCCAAGGCGGCATTCGGCAGGTTGACAAAGGCGTCGGTGAAAAATAAAAGCGTGACGACAATGATCAGGGCGCAAACGAAAGAACTGATGGGTGTGCGGGCACCTGCCGCGTAGTTCACTCCAGATCGGGAAAAAGAACCGGCTACTGGATAAGCACCACTGAGAGATGCTCCAACGTTTGCCGCGCCCAAGGCAATCAGCTCTTGATTGGGACGGACCTGATAACGCTCCTTCGTTGCAAGAGTTGCACCGATGGAATAGCTCTCGATGTAAGTAATCACCGAAATCACGGCAGCCGATGGCAGCAAGGCCAGCCACAGTGCCAAATCCACTTCAGGCCAGGTCAATGTGGGTAGGCCGCCCGGCACCACACCCACGGTGTCGGTGTGATCAGCGAGACCAGATGCCGAGACTAGGGCAATGCCCGCCAACGCCGCCCAAAGCGGTCCGGTCTTTGTGAGCGGATGATCTTTTCCATTGCTTAACCCCACGAGATGAATGAGCTGTCCGATGAGTGGCTTGGACAACAGTAAGAACACCAGTGCAGCCAAGCCAATGGACAGCGTTAGCGTGTTGGTTTGATGTAGCTGATTCGCTAGGTCCATCAGTTGAATGAGCGGGCTGCTGCCCTGATCAATATCGATACCGGTGATCGCAGGAAGCTGGGAAATGATGATCAGCAAGGCCGCCGCGTTGACGAATCCGGTGATTACCGGGTGGCTAAGCAGATTGACCAACCCGCCCATGTTGAAGATCCTAAGGGCGAATAACATCAGACCAACTTGCAGGCACAAAACGCTCGAGATCGTCAGATAGGCTCCGTCGTAATTTGGCGCATGTTCGGCAATAGCCGACGCAACCAGCAGAGCGGCAACGGCGACGGGGCCCACCACCATATGTTTTGAACTGCCCAAGAAAGCATAAATCAGCATGGGTAATAGGCATGCGTAAAGGCCTGCTTGTGGCGGCAGACCAGCGAGATAGGCGTAAGCAACGGCTTGAGGCACAGTCACCATGCCAACCACGATGCCAGCGGCCAAATCCTGACCGAGGTCCTCCCGTTGATAGCCTCTAACCGCAGTCACGATGGGGATCCACTGCTGCCAGTGCCTGCCCGCCATGGCCAAGCGAGTTACGAAGCGCATAAGGCCTCCCGTGTGGCGACGCGCTCGGAGGCGGCCCCTGCAATGCAGTCCATTGGCAAATGGGGGCGCTGAACGGGTGTCGAGAGCAGATAAGACATCACGTCAGTTTATCAGTACCCAAATGGGAAACGCGGCTTTTTTGTGTCGGCGCAGACCGCCCGATGATAGCGCATCGGGAGTGGTAGACTTGGGTCTTTGCGCTCAGGAGAAAATCGATGGAAGTAAAAGCTGCAGTTGCTCATGCCGCCGGCAAACCGTTAACGATCGAAACCGTTCGCCTCGAAGGGCCAAGAGACGGCGAAGTGCTCGTGGAAATTATGGCTACGGGTATCTGCCATACCGACGCCTTTACGTTGTCTGGCGGCGATCCCGAAGGCATCTTCCCAGCGATTTTGGGTCATGAAGGCGCAGGGATTGTCCGAGAGGTTGGTGCCGGCGTCAGTTCCCTAGCAGTTGGAGATCATGTGATCCCGCTGTACACACCGGAATGTCGGCAGTGCAAATTCTGTTTATCGGGGAAAACCAATTTGTGCGGTGCCATCCGCGAGACTCAGGGCCAAGGCTTGATGCCCGATGGCAGCTCACGTTTTTCTATCGGTGGAGACGCTATTTTTCACTACATGGGCACATCGACCTTTGCCAATTTCACCGTGGTACCAGAGATTGCGTTGGCAAAGATTCGTTCAGATGCGCCTTTTGACAAGGTGTGTTACATCGGCTGCGGCGTCACCACTGGAATCGGTGCGGTGATGAATACAGCAAAGGTAGAAGCCGGCGCCACGGTGGCCGTATTCGGTTTGGGGGGCATTGGGTTGAATGTTATTCAAGGGGCCCGTCTGGCGGGGGCCGAGCGGATTATCGGTATCGACTTGAACGGTGGGCGTCAGCCGTTGGCTGAGCGGTTTGGTATGACGGATTTTATCAACCCCAATGATGTGCACGACACCGTACAGGCCATTGTGGATCTCACCGATGGCGGTGTGGACTACTCGTTCGAATGCATCGGTAATACGGAAGTCATGCGACAAGCCTTGGAGTGCTGTCACAAGGGTTGGGGCGAAAGCATCATTATTGGCGTCGCCGGCGCAGGACAAGAGATTTCGACGCGCCCTTTTCAACTGGTGACGGGGCGGGTTTGGAAGGGCACTGCGTTTGGCGGTGCGAAGGGGCGGACGGATGTGCCGCAAATTGTGAATTGGTACATGGATGGCAAGATCAATATTGACGATTTGATCACCCATCAATTGGCGTTAGAGGATATCAATCAAGGCTTCGATCTTATGCACGCGGGTGAGAGCATCCGCTCGGTGGTGGTGTACTGATGACGGACAAAGGAAGTCAGGATGCCTGGCTGAGCCAGCTGCGAGAACCAATCATTGACCCGGATCAGCGTATCTGTGATCCCCACCATCACCTTTGGGATCACCAAGGCAACCCATACCTGTTACCCGAACTGCTGGCTGACATCGGTGATGGGCATAACGTGGTCTCCACGGTTTTTATGGAGTGCGGGTCAATGTACCGTGCCGAAGGTCCTGTCGCCCTGGCTCCATTGGGAGAGACGGAATTTGTGAACGGTATCGCTGCCATGTCAGCATCGGGTCATTACGGGCCGACTCGCGCCTGTGCTGGCATTGTCGGTTTCGCAGACCTCACCTTGGGAACTGAGGTGGGCTCGATACTGGATGCGCACCAAGCCCTGTCGCCACGTTTTCGTGGCATACGGCATGCCACGGGTTGGGATGCCAGTGCAGACGTACGCAATTCTCATACGAATCCCTCAGAACACCTTCTGCAGGACGCCACATTTAGGCAGGGCATTGCCGAGCTTGAAAAACGTGGTCTCAGCTTCGACGCATGGCACTATCACCCGCAACTTCCCGAGCTGGTGGAGCTTGCGCAAGATTTCCCGTCGCTAACGATTATTGCCGATCATTTCTGTGGCCCCCTAGGTATCGGCCCGTATTCAGGCAGCCGGCAATCGATCTACGCCCAGTGGCAGGCGGACTTCAAAGCCTTGGCCCAGTGCCCCAATGTGCACGCGAAACTGGGCGGTATTGCTATGCCCATCAACGGCTTTGGCTGGCATCGCCGAGATACCCCGGCTACTTCCGACGAGCTGGTCTCGGCAACGGGGCCGTATCACCTTTGGGCGATCGAACAATTTGGTCCCGAGCGTTGCATGTTTGAAAGTAACTTTCCGGTAGATCGGCAAAGTTGCTCGTATCATGTGTTGTGGAATGCCTTTAAAAAAATCGCGGCCCAGTATTCCGAAGACGAGCGGGATGCGCTCTTTTACGGTACGGCGACCAGGGTTTATCAACTGCATAACCCAACCGATCACTTAGGAAATTAAGAATGACAATCGATGTTATAGGTGCTGGATTTGGGCGCACTGGAACACTGTCCCTGAAATTTGCGTTAGAGACGCTGGGTTTATACCGGTGCTACCACATGATGGAAGTCATGCGAAATGAAAGGCATGCCGCTGAATGGCGCAAGGCAGCGCGCGGCGATGCCGTGGACTGGGACGCCTTGTACGCGGGTTATCAAGCGACCGTCGATTGGCCCAGTGCGAGTTTCTGGCGTGAACTGAGAGCTGTGTATCCCGAGGCCAAGGTGATTTTGACCCTGCGGGACTCTCAGCAGTGGTACGCCAGCGTAATGAACACTATATGGAAGCTGTCATCTAATGCCCTGGCCGAGAGCCAAAAGCGTCAAGACGATCAAGCGATCGAGCGCGCTATGATGGGCGATGAGATTATCTGGCAGGGCATCTTTGGCGGACGCATGGACGACAAGGATCATGTGATCGAGTGCTACGAACGGCATAATCAAGAAGTGATCGATACGGTGCCAGCCGACAAGTTGTTGGTTTATCGTCCCGGCGACGGGTGGGAGCCGCTCTGTGGCTTTCTGCAAAAACCCATGCCGGACACCGACTACCCGAAAGTGAATTCCACGGAGGAGTTCGCATCCATTTGGCGCAAGAAGAAGTAGCCCTGCTATGGCGCGCGCCGCCTAGGTCGAGAGCGCGTCCGGGCTTACGTCTGGCATCAATCCCAATAGGCTCAGCAAAATCAGGCACAGGCTTGCCAGCGCAAGGTAGGCCAGAAAACCCACGAAAATGCTTCGGGTAACTGAATGGTAGTTACCTTTCATTTCTTCTTGGAACGTTTTTAACATCCCGCCCTGTAACAGGTGGGTGACCAACAGCAGAAACATGACCTGTCCGATGTTGGAGAGAATTGCCTGCGTCATATTGATCTGCACCGCATCGGTTGGTCCGACGGCCGGGCTCAAGCTGCCCGGTCCCACAGTGGCCATGACAATCACAAAATAGGTACAGAACACCACGACGCCTGCACCAATCGCGAATCCGGCGGGTCGTTTCATGCCCAAGGCATGGTAATTGGCAGCCAGCAGGAAAAACCCCGCAAGCATTGAGCCAAAGAATGTCGCAAACCCAATGCCGTTCAGCGAATACAGACGAGGCAAATTCTCACGCTTAGGCGAGTTGGAGTGTTCAGGCTGATCGGGTTCGTTCATGGGTGTTCTCTTGTGCCAGAAAGCGAATATTCGACGTCGCGCTCGACAATGGCAAGAGCGACGCACTGCTAAACGAAGGCATAGTGGTCTGGCGTGAACCGGCCGCCATAGTCCGAGACCTCAAATGCTTCTGCGAATTCGATAGCGCATCCTGTCTGGTTGAGTGTCCGGTAGGTATCGGCCACTTTGACGGGCTTGCGCTGATAAAACTGTTTGAGCCAGGCGGTGTCGTATGGCCCGTTGGTCTCTGGCAGCAGCGAGGGCAGCCAGTCAAACACCTGACTGGCGTGACAGGCCAACAGTTTGATGACGTTGTCTTGTACACCGCCTGTGTCGATTACCCAGTCAAAGCGAAACGGTCGCGGGTCTCGAAACCGATCGTAGGTCAACAAGATGCTGGGCATCTGAGATAGCACGACGTGTTCCGGCGCTATCGCCGGAACCTGCAGCAGATAGGCGCTGTCTTGAACAAGCTGTCCGGTGGCTCGATGGTCCGGGTGATAGTCTGCTGTGCGATGCGTCACGATCAGGTTCGGCGCAAAATCTCGTATTGCGCCGATGAGTTTTTCTCTCAGTTCTATTGATGGCGTTAGGCGACCATCGTCCACCGGCCAAATTTCCAGATCCGCGCCGACTAGGGCGGCGGCTTGTCGAGCTTCGTCAAGTCGCTGATCGGCCAACTCGCTTCGGCTCAGCGTGTGGTGCCCGGCGTTTCCGTTTGTCAGGCAGAGGATTTTGATCCGATGCCCTGCCTGATGCCACAGAGTCATCAGGCCGCCGGCACTAAATTCCGCGTCGTCGGGATGTGCCATCACCAGCAACAGTCTTTTTTGTGTCATTTGCAGGGAGTTCCGGTTAGCGAATTGCGCTCAAGCTCGGGCCTCGCAGGCCATGCTCAGTTGCGGCTTCAAAGGCATGAGCGATCCGCAACAGCTCAAGATCACCCCTGGGTTTACCCACAATTTGTACGCCAATGGGCAGGCCGTTTTGGGTAAAGCCGCCGGGTACCGATATGGCCGGCAGTCCAGTGACCGAGATCATGCAGCATACCGCCATCCAGTCGATGTACGTGGGCATGTTGACTCCGTTGATCTCACTGACCCAATCGAGAGTGGCATCAAAGGGCGGCACTTGAGCAGAGGGAATGATCAGTGCGTCGTACTCTTCGAAAAAACGGCTGATACGCCGGTAGATCACTGTTCGCTGCAGTTCTGACTGCATGAGTTCGTCAGCGGTGAGTGCAAGGCCTTTGTCGATATTCCATCGAGCCGTGTCCTTGATCATGCCCCGCCAATCTGGACTGATGGTCTCCAAACGCTTCGCCAACAATCTCAGCCCTGCTGCCCGCTGTACCTGAAAGACATTCATGGCACCGTCCAGATTCGGAGCCGCTTCAACGACGTGAGCGCCCAGACTCTCCATGCTGCTGGCGGCATCGCGAACAGTCTGAGCAACCTCAGGGTCGATGGCGAGCGATCCCAAATCGGTGCTGAAGCCGACTCGAAGATCTTTAAGCTCTTTATCATCCAATGGCGTTAATGCATCAAGGAAGGTGATGCCTGGGTCCGACAAAGTAAGCGGGTCGCTCCTATCCGGGCCAGCAATGATAGAGAACATCAGCACTGTGTCGGGAATGTTTTTGGCCATTGGACCGGTGGTCACCATCCGTCCGAACCAGCCGAATCCCCGATTAAATGGCATCCTGCCCATGGACGGCCGAAAGCCCACTACGTTACAGAAGCTGGCCGGGTTGCGTAGGGAGCCGCCGAGATCGCTACCGTCGGCCAGCGGCAGCAAATCAGCGGCCAAGGCAACCGCCGCGCCACCGCTACTGCCTCCCGGTGTTTTGCTCAGGTCATAGGGGTTGTAGGTATTGCCGTAGAGTTCGTTGAACGTATGCGAGCCCAGACCAAATTCGGGCATGTTGGAATGACCGATGAAGATCGCGCCGGCCGCACGCATACGTCGAGCCAGTTCGTCGTCAGAGGGTTCGATGTTGCCGGCGAAACCGGGAAATCCCCATGTTGTCGCGAAGCCTTTTACCGCGACCGCGTCCTTGGGCGCCATGGGCAGCCCGTGCAAGGGGCCTCGTGCCGCGATGGGTACGGCATCTGCCTCGACAGCGAGCGCCAGGGCTTGATCCTGTGGCAACAAGTCGACCAAGGCGTTGAGGGTCGGGTTCAGGGCGTTGATGCGGTCATAGACATTGGACATCACCGCTTGGGCGCTGATGCTGCCGCTTTGCAGGTCCCGACACAGACTGAGAGCGTCCTGCCAAATAGGTGCTGGTATTGGATCAGACATTTCCGTTCTCGGTAAGCCAGCGCAGGAGGTCTTCGATCACACGCTCGCGATTGAGTTCATTCAACATCTCGTGTCGACCCTCGGGATACAGTTTTAGATCCGCCTGTAACCCGGTTTGTCGGTAGCGCTTTTGCAATGCCGTCAGACCCTTACCTTGATTGTTGAGAGGATCATCGGTGCCGGCGAGGAGGTAAATGCGCAAATTCTTGTTGATCCCTTGTACGTTGTGCCGCAACGCACTTTGGGCTTGGGATGCAAACATATCCGCAAGACCCCCGGCGCTTAGGGTGGCCCCGCAAAGCGCGTCAGCCCGATAGGCGGCGACACGTTCTTTGTCTCGACTGAGCCAGGCGAAGCCGCCATCACCATCGCCGTTACGCTCAAATTTCTTATTGTTGTTGCGGAACAGATGTTTGCTGATCAGCGGGCTGGGTGATGCCGGCGTTAATCGCCAACTGTCGAATCTGGCCAAGCATGAAAGCAGAAGGGCGGGGATTCTTGGAAAAACGCCGGGGGATCCACTGAGTATCATGGCATGCAATCGGTGCCCCCGGGTGTAGGCGTATTCCTGCGCCAGCATGGCCCCCATGCTGTGGCCAAACAAAATGGCCGGTCGATCGTTTTCTTGAGTCATCCGGTACTCCAAGAAAGCGAGATCCGCGAGAGTTTCCTGCCAACCATGGCGGCCCATATCACCGGGCTCAATTAATGCAGGGAGGCTCTGTCCGTGACCTCTCAGGTCAGGGGCCAGAACATTGAATCCTGCGTCGTTAAGCGCATGGGCCAGCTCGCCATAACGAGCGCTGTGTTCTCCCATGCCGTGGGCGATCAATACGTTTGCGCGCGCCTTGGACGGTTCATTGCAAAGCCACTGGCGGCAAAATATCTGATGACCGTCTCGCGACACAAAGCGTTCCTCTCCGGTTTTGTCCAAAGCGATCTCTCGTTTAGCTGGTAACCGGGAAAATATAGCCTACCTGTGCACAAAAAGACGCATCGGTTACGTGCGCATGAAATGTAGTCTGGATCGTTTGAGCGAGTTCAGGGGATCGCCTTGCAATTGCATGAAGGTGCTCTAGGGTGGTGGATTGATCAGTCAGTAGTGGAGCGGTATGCAATCTTCCAAGAGGGGCCTCGGCGGGGAACTGGATCGTTTGATATTTTTTGGCAGTGTGTTGGGGATTATGTCGCTCTGCGTGCCGTTGGCACTCTACCCTGAAGAAGGGGGCATCATTCTTGGGCAAGCCTTTGACTTTCTGACCCAGAATTTTGGTGTGTTTTACGTCGCTGGCGCGTCATTTACCTTTGCTTTTTTGCTTTATCTGGCGTTCAGTCGTCACGGCGATATTCGACTGGGAAATCAGCAGCCAGAATTTTCTACCCTGAGCTGGGCCGCCATGCTCTTCTGCGGTGGCATTGGGACCAGCGTTCTGTACTGGGGCGTAGTGGAGTGGGCATATTACTTTCAAGCACCGCCCTATGGGGTCACTCCTGCAACGCCAGAAGCGATGTTGTGGTCGGTCAGCTATCCATTGTTTCATTGGGGATTGATGGGCTGGTCGCTCTACGTGCTGCCTGGCGTCGCCATTGCCTACAGCTACTACGTTCGCGGTGCCAAATCACTGCGATTAAGTGATGCCTGCGAGCCCGTGATCGGGCGTCACGCAAAGGGCGCTCTTGGTCGGGGCATCGATCTGCTCTTCGTGGTGGGTTTGGTGGGTGCCTGCAGTATTGGTATCGGCTTGGCGGTGCCTCTGATTGGCGCCTGTGTCGCTCATCTGCTTCAGGTTGATCGAGAGTCCCTAGGTTTTGCCCTTGATGTCGTGGTTATTCTCGTTGTGACCTGTATTTTCGCGAGCAGCGTTTGGATGGGTCTAGAACGCGGCATCAAGCGACTCAGCGATATAAACGTTATGTTAGCTCTGGTGCTGCTCGCCTTTATCCTAATCGTAGGTCCCACATTGTTCATCGTCGAGCTTGGGGTCGAAGGCGTCGGTCATATGCTGCAAAACTTTATCCGTATGGGCACGTATACGGATGCGGCGGGCACCACAAATTTTGTCGAAGCTTGGACGGTTTTTTATTGGGCTTGGTGGTTAGCGCTCGGGCCCTACATGGGCGTCTTTATTACGAAAATTTCGAGGGGAAGGACGTTACGCGAACTGATCCTTGGCGGCATCGGCTATGGCACGCTTGGCTGTGTCGTATTTTTTGCCATCTTGGGTAACTACGCGCTGTACTTGGAAATGAATCAACTCTTTCCGGTGATCGAAACGTTAAATTCTGCCGGAGCGCCAGCAGCCATCGTTGGTGTGCTAGGGACGTTGCCGCTGTCCAGTTTTGCCATACTGATTTTCACCTTTGTGTGCATCATCTTTGCGGCCACCAGCTATGACTCGGCGTCGTACACATTGGCTGCCTCGGCAACAAAGTCCTTGGCACCGGAAGATCATCCGGCTCGTGGGCATCGTGTTTTTTGGGCTTTTTTGTTGGGTTTGTTGCCCATTACTTTGGTTTATATGGGCGGGCTTAAACCGCTGCAGTCAGCAGTGACGCTGGCATCCGTGCCGCTTTATGCAGTGACCGTGATTCTCACGATTTCGCTTTGGCGATCCATACATGCAGCGGAGCAGGCGTCCTCTGGCAACGAAGCGGTATCTGAGGCATCTTGAGGGCGCTGTTGGATAAGTGTAGGGGCTGTTATGAATGAATTGGATTGGCACTGGCTGACGCTGTCGCAGGCCTGCCAGCGGCTGAAAAGTGGGCAGGGCAGTGCCCTTGAGTTAACCCGAGACATGTTGAAACGTGCCAAGGCCTTGGCGAATCAAACCCACTGCTACGTGCATTTGCTTGAAGACGATGCCTTGGCGGCGGCACAACAGCTGGACGACAGACAGGCCGCAGGCGAACCCTTGGGGTTGCTTCATGGGATACCGATTGGCATCAAGGATCTGTTGTATACCCGGGGTCTACCTACAGCCTCCGGCACGATGGTGATGAAAGATTTTTGTCCGACATTCGATGCAACGGTAGTCACACGCCTGCGGGATGCAGGTGCCGTGCTCATCGGTAAAACGCAATTGACCGAGGGGGCATTTGGCGCGCACCATCCGGAGATAAAGCCGCCGCTGAATCCTTGGGATCGGGATGCGTGGACCGGTGTCTCGTCCTCTGGGTCCGGCGTTGCCGTATCCGCTGGGGTGGCCTTCGCGGCCA
>PAFU01000034.1 GCA_002704225.1 Gammaproteobacteria bacterium
CTGCAAGCCTTCTCAGCTAATCTAAATTAGCTGTTTTATGGGGGCACTTTTGGGGGAACAGAACCGGGTTTTTAATAAATAAGATAAACAAATCAGTAACTTATCGATTTTTTTCAGTCCCGTCCGCTCCGCCATTTATTCCAAAAAAAACAATAGCTTAGGGGTTATTTGAGACTTTACCCTCTATAAAACCCCCTAAACGGTTTTGCCTGTGTCGGCAGAAAGTTGTTTTTCTTCAACAAGCTCTATAAAAAAGCTGGATCAACAACCCCTCCCCAGGGGCACCCCCGTTTGTCAGCGTTCTTTTTTTTGATGTTTGGTGAGTGTTCGAGGGAGAACCTGCTACGCGAAAGCTAAGCCCTGTTTGACGTTCGGAGCCATGTCCTCGGTCAAACCTGCCAACGTAGCGTCACTCGTAAAGTAAGGGGCGACTCCAGCTAGACATCAGTAGCTATAGATGCACGCTGGGTACATTAGAGGTGGGTTTCAAAAAAAGAAAAACCCCCAGATGATTTCTCAAGTGGGGCTTTTGGACGTTACCTCAGGACGTACACCTGATGTTGCAATGTATCCCCACGAGCATCAAACCTAATGACATCAAAGTTTTGAGACCCGTCGCTCACGTGAACAGTGTTATGCATTACGATAGTGGAGCCTTCCCGGTGCCAAACTCCAACAAAATACCCAGAGACAACGGTTTCAGCGTCAATAACTCCGCGACCATTGCCTTCAACAAACCCTGACGAACGATCTGCACCGTAAGTCAAATTATAGGTGGTATATACCTTCCCGTAGGCTCCCATCTTCCCGCTGGCAGTAATGGTTGTCTGATCTGTACCCACATTAACTGAAGTTACATTCATCGTGCTGTCTGGTTGCCGTGCCTCAAGAGCCATCTTGGCCCCATGATCATCTGCAACGGTTGTAACCGACGCCAGTGACAACCCAAGTATCATTGCAATTATTCTCATCATCATTTCCTTCTTGTTGTTGATAGAAAGAGGCTGCAAGTAAGTTTGGCGAATTGCAATGATAGGATTTCATGCGCTAACACTAACATCAGCAATGAGTTTGTAACGAATGTCATTCCTAAGAAATACTGTTGTATATATAGCCCGAAGGGCGACTCCAGCAAGCAATAGACATCAATCCTTCCACCTGCCCTTGTTATCCAGTTAGTTATTCAGTTAATCCCAGCAGGAGATAGCCTGTGAATGCTGAAGTGTGCCAAAGAGTGTAAGGCACAAACGGAAGATGAGTGATGATGGTTCTGGTGCATTCTCAAGGGCGCCATAGAAAAAGGCGACAACCAAACTTGTGGACAACTTTCGTGAAAGCTAAGGTGAAATCAAAAAAGGGAGAAATCGATGAAAGTTTTCAGTTTAGTTTTGGCGTTAGCGATTTTGTGTGTTGCTCTCAATTTCGCTGCTGGGCTCTCAGTGTTTGTTGATCTGGTCTCGATAGCCTTTATCGCACTCCCTGTCTTCGCGGCTTTTGTTGCGCAAGGGTTCAAAATACAAGGTATCCAAGTTGTTCGAGATATAACGATACAAGTAGCCATTGTGGGAATGCTCATTGGTTTCTTAGGCATCCTTCAAAACATGTCAGATCCCCAAGCTTTAGGGCCAGCTTATGCAATTATGTTTTTAGTTGTCCTCTACGGCTTTATTGTCTCAGGAGCGTGTAGCTTGCTGTCAGCAAATATCTCCGAAGCACTAGTAACGCCATCCATCGGCCAGCGCGTTTTGAGTTCAGGGTTATGGCTGGTTCTATGTGTTCTTGCAATGAGCGGCGTATCGGGTTTATTTGCTTTTTTAGATCTAGCCTCGTTTCTTATTTTTGCAGCGTTGTCTTTGGCAATTCTAGGAACGTCTTCCTCCAAGTGGCCTAAGGCCTTGGCTCAATCTCTGCCCGCGGCGGGTTTTGTTGGGGTTCTGATAGGGGTTATAGGCATGTTTCAAAACATGGCAGACCCCAAAAGCATCGGTCCGGCGATGGCGATCTCATTACTGACCTTGCTCTACTGCAATACGGTGTCTGTCGGGGTGAAGCTCGCTTTTCCTGAGATCGCATTGGAAAAATCTCCAAGCCAGTTCACTTACTTAGGGTTCGTGCTCCTATTTGTCATGCTCGCTACCGCAATACTTTTGCTAAGTTTTGTTTGAACATAGAGTTACGCCGCTTTGCTGCTTCCCGGGGCAAGGCAGAATGGTTATCCATACAACCTGTTGGTCCTGAAGATTGCCGAAGAGTCCAAAGCCCAAACGTTAAGTGAGTGATGACCAATTTTGAGTTGCTTTGAGTGCCGTGGGAGGCNTGAGAAGAAACTGGGGCCTGGGAGGCTCTAGCTAAACATCAGTAGCTGTAGCGGGACGCTGGGTACATTAGAGGTGGTTTTTGAGAAAAGAAAGAAAATGCCCCTAATGATTATTCANAAGGGGCTTTGAGGCGCTATCGCCGCAGTTAATTGTGCCTTTCAGATTGGCCGCTCACCAGCAATGGTGACTCGGTGCATCTCCCGAGGCATGTCACCGTAGTCGTGAACGGCATAGTGCATAACACATCGGTTGTCCCACATAACGATGTCCCCTGCCTCCCAACTGTGACGCATGGTNAGATCCGGTTTCGAACCTTGCTCTACGAGATAGTTCAGCAGCGGGCGACTCTCCTCTACCGACATGCCCTCGAAGTATTTGGTAAAACCTTTGTTCACGTAGAGCGCTTTTCGACCGGTCTCCGGATGAGTTCTTAGCACAGGATGCGTTGCTTCCATACCGAAGTTTGCGTGGACAGCTCGCAGGGGCTCAATCATTGCTTTAAGGCCATCTGACAGTTCCCCAAATGCGCCATATTGACTTGCGAACAATGTATCGCCTCCATAAGGCGGCGACTCTATGCACTGTAAAATAGAAATGCTGGGAGGTTGTTCCTCACAGCTCACGTCACTGTGCCATACCTCGGTAATTGTTTTTGATTTGCCCCGATTGCGCAGCAATAGAACCTCTGGGTGACCGTCAACGCCTGCAGAGGATGGGTGCGTATGCAGCCCTCCGAAGCGCTTGCCAAACTCGATATGCTGGTCAATTGGCAGCGCCTGTCTTTTGAACACCAACACCTGATACTGCCAAAACGCATCGCACAGTCGATTGAAATCGTCATCATCTAACAGGGCGAGATCAAGATCGTGCACGACACCCCCAATGGCACCGCTCAGTTTTTCTACAGTGAACTTCTGCATAATAAATCGTCCTCAACCAATGAGTAATTTGATACCGTCAAGTAAAGAATCCTTTAGCTCTTTCGCGTTTTTATTCTTGTGGGTAGCACGGCAAGCCCCCATGGTTGCCCACCCACCGAGCACCAAGGTCAGAATTTGAAAGCTTGCGGCATCACATCGCTGACTCGACCAGTCTGGATGCACTTCCCGCAAACTTTGCCTATAGTGGTGAATCAGCCTTTGATACCAGCGTTCACGCATCTCGCCAAATTCNGGGTGACGCCCCCAATAAGCTGCCGCTTCAAAGTAATAGACATCGTCGGTGGCGTTCATCCAGTCGTAGTGCGTAGAAACGATGCCAAGCAGCGTTTCTCTGGGCGACTTAGATGAGGCGTGCAGCTGGGCCTCAACAATCGCCTCAAGCCGCTCAACGCCAACGGTAAAAAAAGCCAGCAGCAGCTCTTCCTTGGTCGAAAAATAATGTCTCACCGCGCTTTTGGTGACGTTTGCTTGTTGCGCAATCGCCTCTTGGGAGGCAGCAGACAAGCCCTGTTTCGTTACGACCTCATAGGTGGCATCCAAAATAGACTTTAGCGCCTCCCGCCCCTTGGGGTAACGCGCGCGAGAAAGAAAACTGTTATCGGATTCTGTCGCCGATTGCTTAGCCATGATGTTTCCAAAAACGGTTCGCAAGAACCCTAAATATTGTACGGCATAAAAACAACCCAGCTGGGTGGTTTTTAGCTTGAGAATCCGTAGAGTTAAACCGGCAATGCGCGCCATTTGCCATCGATACGGCGCACTCAAGGAGCAAGGCGATGACCGTAAAATCAATTCTTTCCAGTATATGGCTATCTGCCGCTCTGATTTGTGCCGTCTGCCACGGTGCGCTACCCCTCGACACCTCAGGGGCACAGGCAAATAAAGGGCCGTGGTATGGAGGCATCGTTCAGTACACTGAGCTGACCGAAATCAACAGCAAAGCTGGGTCGCTCGTCGGCCTTGGTGGCGATACACCAAACAGTGCTTTTCATTTTCTCAAGGCGCAAGGATTTAAAACCGTTGTTAACCTTCGACTTGCAAACGAACTCGAGGGCAGTCCCGAAAGTATCGCGCGAGACGCCGCCCGCCACGGACTGGAATACATTCACCTGCCCTTCAACCCAAGGAACTTGGAGCATGACGTGATTCCAGCCTTTGTCGACGTGATGAGTCGTCCGGATATGCAGCCTGTCTATGTACACTGCAATAGCGCCACTCGTGCGGCGGCGTTGTGGATGATCATGCGAGTCACGCAGGATAATGTTCTCCTCAAGGCTGCTATTGAGGAGGCTAAGATCATTGCGGCACGACCAGAAGACGCCATAGCCTTTGCCAAGCAATACTTGTCCACTAAGTAGCAGGCACAGCAAACGAGCCGGCTAGTAGCGTTCAGTAGGCTCTAGTCGCCCTTACTCTCACCCCACCCAACAGTACTCATCAGTGTAAAAAGTAAACCTGTGATGATGTGTTTCATGGTCTGTTAATCCTTTAGCGGTGACANTCTCAGGAGTTTCTCTAGTGGACTTATGGGTGCTTGTGAGTGGCTGAATACTTCTGAAACTACTGCGCTGCTGTTAGGTTGAGTTAGCTCACAAGATAGAAACCGCCGACCTAATTAGTACGAAGAAGCCTGTAAAAGTCAGTGCCNTGCCTCCGATTCTCATTNCCAGTTGCGTACGCATGAAAGAGAAAACAATGCCATGCCATCGTNAGCTGTTGTTTGCTTGAGAAAAGCTAGAGGATCCTGAGCAGACCAACATACGTTGACCCTGCTTATGCAAATCACTGAAATNCTTAATTGAAGTTTCTTCGATACCAACAACGGAACTATCATAGATGCCAACGAACTAAAGACTGTCAAAACNAAAAAAGAAATAGCGAGAGCAAAGTGATTCGGATATGGGGAGGCGCGAGCACGCGCGCAATGCGTGCACACTGGATGGCACACGAACTCGGACTCGACTATGAACCCAAACTGATCGGTTCACGAACTGGCGAGACACAGACAGACGCATTTCGAGCTCTAAATCCAAAAGGAAAGATTCCTGTGCTTGAAGACGACAAATTCGTTCTCACCGAGAGCGTCGCTATTGTGACTTACTTGGGAGACACCTACGGCAAGGATTCAGGGCTGATTCCCGTCTCCAATACGGTCGAGAGGGCTAGGTATAACGAGTGGTGTGCATTTATCCAAATGGAACTCGACGCACACACGCTCTACGTCCTGCGTAAACACCGAGACCTTGCAGTGCAATATGGTGAAGCGCCCGCTGCTGTAACGACAGCCATCGAAGGCTTTCGAACACAAGTGCAGGTTGCAGATGACGCGCTGAAAGAGACGAATTATCTGGTCGGCGATCGTTTCACGGCCGCAGACATCATCATGACAACCACTTTGAAATGGGCAATTGCTTACGAAGTCGCGCTCACGCCAAGGCTCATTGAATACACAGACTTCCATGCCGCACGCCCGGCCTATCTAACGGCGGGCCGATTGACGTTCAGCATTTCATCGGGTGCATGAATCTCAATCGCTTCCGTTANTCTTGGTCTCCTCTGAATATGTAGCCCGCNGGGCGAAACCAGCAAACCCACCAAACAACGTAGAGCCACAAGAAAACCGACTATTGCAATGATTTTTTGATATGCGAGCGCATGCATTTGTCGTACTTTTCCATAAGAGGTAAGGGGAATGGACGATAGAATTAGCTCAGAGGAGTCTGTTTTGCTATCAAAAAGCGGGGAGGAAAGTTCTACGAACATAGAAAACACCGCCGAGCGTTCGCGTGTGCCAACGCGCACCAAGTTTTTTTTTGGCGTTGGTGCTGGGGGAGAGGCAGCGTCAATGTGGATTTTCAACGCTCTCGGCCTTCTTTTCTATCAACAAATNCTTGGATTACCCGCAGGTTTAGCAGGTACCGCTTTGGCTTTAGCCATCTTTGCTGACGCGATCACTGATCCTCTGATCGGCGCGCTTTCGGATAGATTTCGCTCGCGATTTGGTCGAAGACATCCCTTTCTATTTACCGCTCCAATCCCGCTCGCCATTTGTGTCTTCTTGATTTTTCACCCGCCGCAGTTGGTGGTGCAGTCGCAAACCCTTCTTTTCTCTTGGCTTTGTTTATTCACCATCCTGCAACGAACGTTCCAAACATTCTACGTAGTCCCCCACTTAGCGATGGGGGCTGAGTTATCGAAGGATTATATAGAGCGCACTCGCGTGATGGCTTTCAATAACCTCTTTGGCTTGTACGGCGGCATGTTGATGCACTTAATTGCCTGGTTTTTAGTTTTTGGATTTATCTTTGCAGATCAGGGCGCTCAACTTTACAGGCCTGCATACACCTGGATTGCTTTAGCTGCTTGCGTAATCATTTTAATTTCGATTTTTGCATGCGCTTTTGGCACTCGCGATCAGATAGATCACCTAATAGCAAACGAGAACAAAAGCTCTGCGCCCGTTTCTTTGGGCTCCTTTTATCGTGATATTTGGTCGGTGTTGCAGAATAAAAATTATCTTTACCTGCTGCTTGGTTTGTTTTTTCTATCTTTGACGATTGGCACGCATGAGACTCTGGCGATCTACATGGGTACTTTTTTCTGGGAATTAACTCCATATCAGATCGGATTCTTAGTGCTCAATAACATCATCGGTGTTCACATCGGATTCTTTTTTGCCGCTCGGCTGCACGACCGTTTTAACAAACGCTGGACTATTTCGCTCTCTGCAATTGGCTTAAGTGTTTTTTGGTCGATGAGTGTAAACCTAGCGTTGCTTGGTGCTGCTCCAGAGAAGGCATCATGGGAACTCGTTGCNTTCATTATTTTCCTCGGGAGTTTTTCTTCGTTTTTTGGTGCAGTGCTAAACATCAGTGTGATGTCTGCGTTAGCCGATATAGCCGACGAGCATGAGCTTAATTCCGGGATGCGATTGGAAGGNATTTTTTATTCAGCNCGAGCATTCTTCGCTAAAGCTATGAATGCGGTAGGCCATATAGTTGCCGGATTTGCACTTCAGTATTACGTTNTGTTGCCGCCGCAATCGTTACCCGGCGAGGTACCGGAGGACGTTATTTTTCGGCTCGGCATTGTTGACGGCCCACTAGCTATGATTGGCGGCATTATTGCGGGTGTGGTTTATCTAGGATACCGAATAGACAAAACAGCGCTCGGTAGCATTCAACAAAGGTTAGAGGAACGTCGGCAGCTCCTAAATCTANAATGATTCATGNTTTCAGAAAAATATACCGAATCGTCAACTGAATACGGTTATCAAGCCCATCCGTANAGCAATTTATCCAGAGAATAGGCAAGCAAGATAGGTCAACTAGATATGAAAAGCTAAATNTNGTGATGCCTCTCAANGTCCTCTTTTCGCNCGACAAACTTGGCGTCGAAATTTTTGAGCTTCTTTAATTTCTTGGTGCTTTTTCGCTGATTCTGANAAAGAGCCACCACAAGATCATTTCGTCTTAGGAAAAAATAGTCATATGAAGATTCTCGCAATCGGAGGCAGCGGTGGCATGGGTAGGCATGCTGTTTGTGCGGCTCAGCATTTTGATGATGTGGAGCAGATCGTGGTCGCTGACCTGAACGAGGCCAGCGCTAGAAACTTTGCAGATCAACTTGGTAAAAAAGTTACCGCAATAGGATTAGACATTGAAAACGACCGGGCCTTGCGAAAGGCGATGGCTGATGCAGATTTAGTTATGAACACCAGCGGACCTTTTTATCGTTATGCCGTGCAGGTATTGCAAGCTGCAATTGAAACGGAGTGCCATTACTTAGATATCTGTGATGATTGGGAGCCCACTGTTGAGATGCTAAAGCTCGATCAAAAAGCCAAAGAGGCGGGTATATCGGCTACCGTGGGATTAGGTGCTAGTCCAGGGATTTCTAATTTTTTGGCTTTACTCGCAATGAAAGAGCTCGACTCCAGTTCCACTGTGTATACGGGGTGGGATTTTGGGGGCGCAAGGCCAGAGGGGGAATCCTCTCAAGCTAACGTGAACGCCGCGATGCTTCATGGTATCGAGCAGATGACTGGCAAAGTGAGGATCTTTCGGAACGGTGCCTACGAGCTCACGGAGCCTTTGGTGCCTGTGACGGTAAGGTATCCGGGGTTAACTCCTTTTCGCGGCCATATTTTTGGTCACCCGGAGGCAGTAACATTTCCCTACAACTATCCGCAGTTGCGTGAGTCGATTAACTTGACTCACGGAGGCGATATTGACTCTTGGCTGCTCAAAGCCATCCTGGGCCTCGTCAATCAAGGGCTGGTAAGTCGCTCTCGAGCAGCTGCTTTGTTGGCTTGGTTCGAAAACCGGAGAGGTTCCGTCACTGAAACGACAAACCCTGACTTTCCTCCGGCGATGTACGGTATGGCCATTGGGATTAAGGGCGGCGAACCAGCCATTGCAGGTGCGGCTTGGTTCGGTGAGGCGGTTGATAGTGGAGGAGATTCAGGCCTAAGTATGGGCGCTGCAACAGGCGTGCCTTTGGCCTGCGGCGCGAAACTTTTGCTGGATGGCCGCATTAAACAGACGGGAGTGCTGACGCCAGAGGCTGGACACATAGATCCTCTAGAGTTCCTGCGGGAGGTTTTTCGGCAATTTGAGAGTGCAGGAAGATTAAGATCGGGCGCGTTAGAGGATAACGTACGGATTTCTCGAACTTGGTGAAATCCAGGTCGTGTTCCCAGCAAAAAAGGCGTACTTGCAACTGCAAGATTTGGGCCTTTTGGGTTTAAAAATTTGTGGGGCGTTTATGAGGGCACCATTGTATCGTCAAGTAAAAAAATTATATAAAACAGAGAGGTTAGCGGTTTTCGAACCCCGTCCACTCCGCCATTTATCGTTTGTCGATGATCGTGTGTTCCTTCCCAAACAGAAACGTTGAACGCTCCATGTCGATGAAGTTGTGCTCGTCGTTGATGAAGGCTGCATTGGCACGACGTGATTCGTCTGTCTTTGGTGCTTTCCCCATGTCTATCCAAGCTTCCGCGTGACCAAGATAGGATTCAATCTTGGTGCCTCGGGCTTTTTGAACAGCTATATCGAGCGGTGAGTTGGCACGATGCACCTGTCGATAACACAAAGTCCGAGTAGCCTCGGCATGTGATCTAACAATGGGCCCATGGTGCGTCAGCCAGTAATGCCTTGCCTCTTCCTCCGACAGCTTTGACTGGTGTCGCAGTGGGAAAAATACTCGAAGAATGTTGCTCTTTAGCTTTGCCGCTATGTCTTCAGGGGATGGATTGATTTGAGGGTATTCGTAGGCAAACCAGAGGGGCGAATGAGGTAAATCGATGAACTTAGATTCATCCTCAAGCAGAGCTGCACCAGCTCTCGCCGCATTCCCGGATGCAGCGCTCATCTGCTCTGCAAGTTCAGTTTCCGATGACCACCAAAGCTCCGCAATACCGTCGTAATGAGGCTCCATTTTTCCGCGCGCATTTTGCGCAGCTTCATTCATTGGAGATTCGATAGTGTGCGTTTGAACGTACCGAAGTATGTTGAGGTCGGTAGCAAAGCTGGCAACTAAGGGGCCATGTTGGTTTAGCCAATAATCTTGGAATTCTGCTAGCGTCAGGTGGCTTTGGCGCCTAAGCGCGAATACAAGTCTGATCACGTGGGCCGTCCATTGGTTAGAGGGTCTATCCTTATCCTAGGGGTATCGGAAGTCAAAGTAGATCGGCAGTTCTAACAATCACTTTTGCCATTGAGCGGTTTGAACTGAGCCATCGGACTGATCCTAGGCTTGCTAATGGGAAAAGCGTTTAAACTACCAAATCACAGAAGTTAAAAAGGATGATTCCAATGGCGAATACCCTGACATTCGAAGATCGCGTTGTTGTTGTCACCGGCGCAGGTAACGGCATCGGTCGAGCCTATGCCCATGAGTTTGCTAAACGGGGTGCAAGGGTCGTTGTCAACGATCTGGGAGGATCTGTCGCCGGGAAAGGTAGCGACACAAACTGCGCTGATACGGTTGTTAATGAAATTATCGCGAGTAACGGTCATGCGATTGCGAATCACGATTCGGTGGTCGACGGTGAGAAAATCGTTGGCGCTGCGCTCAGTGAGTGGGGCCGTATCGATGTCCTGTTGAACAACGCCGGCATTGCATATCCCACTTCTTTTCATGAAATGACACCTGAGCTGTGGAATCGAATGTTATCGGTGCATGTCGACGGCAGCTACGCATGTACTCAAGCTGCCTGGCCGCACATGCTTGAACAAGGTTTCGGTCGTCTGCTCTTCACCTCATCACCTTTCGGTTTATATGCCGCTGCGAAATTTGCTCATTACAGCGCAGCTAAGGCAGCGATGCTGGGCCTATCAAAAGCGCTTGCTCTGGAAGGGAAGGAACACAATATTCACGCCAATGCGGTTGCGCCATTCTCTGCAAGCCGCATGACGGGTCGGACGAATGAAGAACAGGCAAGGAGCCCGTTCGGACCGCGATACCTTGCACAGCTAGCGGTTTGGCTGTGTCACGAATCCACGATAGAGACCGGCGGCGTATTTGAAGTAGGAGGGGGCTACATTCACCGTGTACGTAACGAACTGAGCAACGGACTGCACTTGCCGGGTGATATGCATACCGCTGAAAACATTGCGGAGGGCGCGAGTACGTTGGAAAACTACAGTAACGCCATTCATCCTAAGCTGGGTGAATCGTGGACGATAGGCAAAGATGTGTTTGGCGATGGCTGGTCCAGTGAGTTTTAGATTAAAAGAAAGTTTCTGAGGGTTGTCGAACGAGATCGTCACGAAACTGATGCTCCAACTCTTCGATGACCCGCGGAGTGAAGTTGGAATCTGAGGGCTCTTCTTGCACAGGCAGCCTCTGAACCAAACTCTGCGAATAGGGTAAAGTTTAGACGGCCTAGTCGTTAAAAAATTCGACGTCGATAATTGGCGAACTAAAAGTGGCTCGAGAGACGCTTGCTACGTTTGTAAATCGGAAAAATTCTCTGTCCGGCCGCCCGGTTAACGGCTTATATTAGATCTTTGTTCGATAACGTACATTCTGGGAGAACTATGCTGGCACCAGAAGACATTCCAGAGCACCTTGGCCCCGCAACGCAGGCGGCTCTGTCGTGGATTAACCTTCAGCGCGCATCAAATTATTCCCTGACCGGCATGATCGGTGCGGATGACCTTGAGCGAGCTGACGGACCTTTTGAAGTTGGTCTCGTTCTATGCGACGGAGAGATCTGCGCCCGAGAACAAATACGCATCATTCCAGATGGGGATTCCTACCAATTTAAATTCGGCGCCGAGGCTGAACCAGACATTCCGCCATTGCTCGATCCGCCGGTGGGAGTTCGTCGAGAATGGCTAGATAAGCAGCTGGGAAAATACGAATTTGTCCTACTACTTTATTATCGTGGGTTGTGGTGACCCCCCTGTCGCTTCGAGTTACGAAGCTATGCGAAAGCTGGAGTGCTTGATGAAATTCGTCAGGCAGGAGGAGAGGTGTTCGGTGTAACCAGCGAACCGCAAACCCTAGCGTTAGAGGCGGAAAGAGAGTGGGAAACTCAGTTTCCGATCATCGGTGATCCACACCATGAGATCCGTGAGGAATGCAGCGAGCGAGGCTGGCTAGACGTTTTTTACAATGAGAATGCCGGACATCTGCGCGAGCGCAAATGGGCATCTCATCCCAAAGGTTACTATCAGCCTGCTGTTGTCGCAGTGCAGCGAAGCGGACGTATATTGTATCGCTGGAGATGCGTACCTAAGTTCAGCAACATGAGCGGCGCCGGAGCTCGCCCGGAGGCGGTTTATACTTGGGAGAAAATACAGGCCGCGCTCGCGGAAACAGAGGACGCGGCCCCTGATATCGACCCTGTTATGGGCTCAAAGGAACTTGGTTGGTTGCGATTTCTGCTGATTTTGACGGCCCATGGCTGGTTTATAAGACCGAAGGCATTTCCCCTAGGGCGAGAAGGGGATAAGCGTTCAGCATCCCCGGCGAGTATGATGGGCCGAGTATACGTTTTTGTCGCGCTTTGGTTGCTTTTGCTGCTTGTTTTACCGCTTAAGTGGTTTGGTATGGCGCTAGCGATATGGCTCGTGGTGCTGACACCCGGTTTGATCGAGATTCATCGCCAGTTCCAACACGAACCCGATCAATATTGACGCCAAGCCAAAGGCGAGATGACTGTAACTGGGTAACAAAGTGGCGAGCGTGCAAAAAAGATTGTTTCCCTCGTTTATTGCGGTAGCCACGGGAGGTTGGTTGTCCGATGGCATTAATGGAGGGAACAGCTGCTGAACACAAAAATATCATTGTAAAACGAGCCTTTAAGTGGTTTTTCGAGTCCCGTCCGTTCCGAAATCGCTTTGTTTCAAAACGTTCCACAACGCTCAGATGCGAAATATATAATCGTAAAAACAATGACTTGACGTATCTTGAGGCCTAACGACTGTGGGGGCATTAATCCGAAACTGAGTTAAAAGTGATAAGCGAACAGAGGTGATGCAGATGTGGCGGATCATTCAAACTGCCACGGCGAGGCAGGTGGTAAGAAATACTTGATAAAAAAGGGAGCCGAGTAATGGCAGAAGAATCTAACGGTAAAATTCTCGCAGAGGTGAAAGACCATATACTCAAAATCACTATCAGTAATCCAAGTAAGAGAAACGCTTTTGATCCTGACATGATGCTAGAGCTATCAAATGCGCTTACTGAATTGGACATGAATCCTGAGCTTCGGGTAGGGGTTCTAACTGCTGAGGGTGAGCATTTTACGGCGGGTTTGGATATGCCGAAGTTTTTTGGGCCAGGCGCGAATCCAACGCCAGTACCTGAGGAAAACGTCAGTGTTTTTGGACTTGGCAAAACGTGCAGTAAGCCGATCGTCACCGCGATGCAGGGAATTAGCTTCACAATTGGTATCGAGATGGCTTTAGCGGGCGACATCATTGTCGCAGCGAAAGATTGTAGGTTTTGTCAAATGGAAGCGAAGCGTGGAATTGCGCCTTTAGGTGGGGCTCATTTTAGATACGTTTCGCGTTCTGGGTGGGGTAACGCGATGTACCATCTTATGCTCTGTGATGAATTTGGCGCCGAAGAGGCATATCGAGTCGGTTTGGTTCAAGAAGTAGTGGCCACAGGAACTCAGATTGAGCGGGCGATGGAAATCGCTCGCATTATTTCGCAGAACGCGCCCTTGGGAATACAGGCGACAAAAGCAGCAGGGCGAAGATATATAGAGGCGGGCGAGGCCTCCGCGGTAAACGCAATCGATGACATCCGGGCCAAGGTAATGAACAGTCAGGATGCTGCGGAGGGAATCCAGTCTTTTGTGGAACGCCGCGCTGCTGTATTCGTCGGAAGATAGGGTGTGCTCACGCCGTCGCGCTAGTGCCAGTGCCTATCAATAAGTCTTCCTAAATCAACTAAGGACTTTTGTTAGTAACCAGCGCTGCCAAAGATGGATCCAGAGAAAAACAAAGTAAATGCCGCACGAGGTAAACAGCGCGATAGCAAGCTGCGCATCAGCATCAGCTTGGGCGGTGCATTGGCAAATTCAGATATACGGGAACAACTGGACTATGTGCGGGAGGCTGAAAAGCTAGGCGTTCACAGTGTATGGACTGTCGAGGGTTGGGGCTATGACGCAGTTACTCCGTTGGCTTATCTAGCAGGCCATACCAACCGAATCAAACTCGGCACGAGCATTATGCAAATTAGCGCTCGCACGCCCGTCAACACAGCGATGACAGCTTTATCGTTAGCAAACATCTCCGAAAATCGATTCCTGCTCGGCTTAGGAAACAGCGGTCCTCAGGTCGTCGAGGGTTTGCACGGTGTGAGTTTCGACAGGCCCCTGGCTCGGCTGCGCGAAACTGTCGAAATTATACGCCTCGCCCTTGCCGGCGAAAAAATAGATTATTCTGGGGCTCAGTATCAGCTTCCGCTGCCCAACGGCCAAGGACGCCCCATAAGGTTGTCCGTGGGGCCAAATCTTTCGATCCCAATTTACCTTGCCACCTTGGGCACCAAGAGTTTGCAGTTTACGGGAGCCGCCGCTGATGGATGGATCGGCACTTCATTTACACCAGAATACGGCGATAATTTAATGGACGACGTGCGCTTAGGAGCAAGACAGGTCGGACGTGAATTAAGGGACTTTGACGTGCATGTGGGCGCAGCTGCAGTTTCGTTTAGCGAAGATATCGATGCGCTTGTGGACTCAGAACGGATGGGGCGGGCATTTACAATCGGTGCAATGGGCAGCAAAGACATAAACTTTTACCACGACGCCTATCGGCGAGGTGGCTGGCTGGAGGCTGCCAACGAAGTGCAACACTTGTGGCTATCCGGCGATCGATCAGGCGCAGCGGCAGCGGTGCCAGCTGGAATGATCCTGCAAACCAATCTTTTTGGCGGCGAAAAAGCGATCCGCGCGCGTCTGTCCGCATATGAAGTAGCCGGCGTAACCACTCTCAAGGTGCAGCCCAAGGCAGAAAGCTTAGAGGATCGTTTGGAAATTCTTGGTCGATTGATGGATCTCGTTTAGTTCATTGATGTGCCGCTAACAAACAACTTAGCCACTCGATGTTCTCGAACCTTTAGGGGTTCAACCAAGCATTTACTCTTCGCAACAGTATTTCCCCTATCGACGTAAAGGCACGCGGGAGTATAAAGACAACGATGGCCTAGGTGGTGTGGAGCCTCCCAGGCCCGAATGAAAAACTGGTGTTGCAAATAGTTGGAGTAATGCCTTTTGATTGTGTAACCCTTGAAGGTAAAGAAAGATGGAGCGTTCAATGATACCTGCAAAAGAGACTTTCAATGGTACCTGGCCGTTTACTCCGCACTTTAGTGACGCTTCTGGCTTTCGCCAACATTATGTTGATGAGGGGCCACGCGAGGCCGAGGTGCTGATTTGCCTGCATGGCGAGCCGACCTGGGGATACCTCTACCGCAACTTCATACCGCGATTGTCAGAGCGGTATCGTGTGATCGTCCCGGATCACATGGGTTTCGGAAAATCTGAGACACCACAGGACCGGGTGTACACCTTGCAGACTCATGTCGAGAACTTGGAGCGGTTCATCGACGATCTTGAACTTCACGATGTTACGTTCGTCTGTCAGGACTGGGGCGGGCCGATTACTGGAGCCTATACAATTCGTCATCCCCAACGGGTCAAGCGAGTCGCCTTAATGAACACGTTATTTGGCTTCGGCGGTGGCGTGCAAAACGCGCATAAAACGCCGTGGTTTGACTGGATAGCGAGACACGAAGAAGCCGGCACTCTGCGTGGTATCTTGGGCGAATTGGGGTCCACTGTGCTTTCGGTGATGAAAATTATCGGTTTCGAAAACTCAGCAGCTGTGGACGATACGTGGATTCGGGCTTACTCCATGCCATTTCCGAATCGTGAGAGCTGTGTCGGTGGAATTGAATTTCCCTTGGACGTCCACTATGGGCGGATGACGGAATACATGATGGCTGGCTTGGCTACCGGCAATCTCGACGCGGTAAAAGCCAAGCCCGCAATGTTAGCGGTGGGTCTGGAAGATCACGCGATTCACCCAGAGAACGCCATAGGAGATTTTCGTGCCCTGTTCCCTGACGCGTCTTTAGTAACGCTACCTGGTGTGGGGCACTTTTGCCAAGAAGATGCACCGGAGACGTTAGTGACACTGATTGATCAGTTCGTACAGTCAAATCCTTAACCTCGTCCTTGATGAGCATGCAGCGACCGAAGACGGGCAAATTGAGTTCACCGTGTGCGACATTCCCGGCCGCGATTAACGGAGTGTCGAAGCTGACGTGCTGGGACTAAGCCTTTTTGAAAGGCGAGCTGAATCAGCTGGGTACGGCTATCGAAATTTCTCTGTCTTAAGGCCTTGAATCATGACGAGCCAAAATACTCGTTTAAAAAAGAGCTCTGTCGACGCCCTCGATTACGCGATATTCGCTCGACAGCGCCGGCTCACGCAGCTGAATAGGCAAACTGTAAGCGGTTTGGCTGATAGTTGAAGTTATAAAAATGTGAACGCATGCAAGTGCGAGGACAGCCACTTTTGCGTAGCCAGAACGTGTCAAGCTAGCTTGATCAATGACACTGGCGGGAAGCGATCTGACGTTAGGGCAAACAAGTCATAACATTCGCTGCATCAACGCTTGTGGGGACCGCGTCAGGGTTATGCGAGCGATCATCTGGTGAAGAGTCCCGAGTCGACTGAGCCGGTCATGTAAAAATGATGCAAACAATCGACCTATTCAGAAATAAAGTTGACGCGTCAAGATTTCAGCTGACGAGTGAGAGCTATGAGCCTGAGCGTCAAGCGTCCTGTTGCGTTAGAGGTGGAGGAAATGCCCGAGGAGCGCATTTACAAACTCTTCCACATTATCGAAGCCAAAAGTCTCGGGAGTAATTCTCCCTTCGATAAGAAGATTTGAAATACCATAAATCTGCGCCCAGGCAATGGGCGCGTCTAGTTGCCGTTCAGCCGATCCGAAATGTTTCAGGGGTGCCGCGGCAAGCCCTGACAACATCAGTTGATAACCCTCATTGAAAATTTCAGGCAGGTTACCTTGCGCGTCCAGTGATTCGCTGATCGGTCGAGTGCTCATCAACCGAAAGAGAGCAGGGTGTTCAAGCGCGAATTGAACGTGTCCAACAGCTAAACCGGCCAGATATTCCAAACCCTGTTTGCCCGCCGCTCGAGCCTTCATGGAGTCGCCAAACCATACCGTGCCCTCGACACAGACGGCAGTAAGCAGGTCTTTCTTACTCTTGAAGTGACTGTAGGGAGCGGCTTGCGATACGCCTACGTCTCGAGCAATTCGGCGCATGGTTAGGGCTGCTTCCCCTTCGGACTCGAGAATATTGATCGCTCTGCCGATCAATGCTCGTCGCAAATCGCCGTGGTGATAGTGGTCGGAGCCCTTTGTTTCATTGATCCTCATAGTCCGAGAATAACTGACCCTATTTAATAATGAGATATTTTCAGGCAATCTTAACAGCGTTAACTTTGGTTGAGCGATCCGGGAGGTGGGGCATGTTAGAGGGGGCTGTCGTTCGGATAAAGAGAAAGGGGTCATGGACTGCGCGGCTTGCCTTGGTCGTTGGCATGGGCGCTGCGCTCCTGCAGGCAAGTGCTGCTCCGGCGGAAGTGGCTGCGGGGGATTGGTACGAGTCATCAATCAGTCACCCCTCCTTTGTTAGCCCCCATGCCCAGCCCATAGCTGTGCACGGCAACAACGTATTTGTGGTCAATACACCGAGCGATACTCTTGATGTGATCGACAGGGATAGCCGCCAGGTGACGGCGAGAATAAATGTGGGCGTCGACCCCGTCAGCGTCGCCGTGCGCCCAGATGGTCATGAGGTTTGGGTTGCAAATCACGTATCCGATTCTGTGTCGATAGTGGATAACAATGCTCTTAGCCCAACCTACTTGCAGATCGTAGCCACGATTCAAACCTTCGATCGCGAACGCAAGGCGACCAGCTTCGATGAACCGATGGGCATAGCCTTTGCCGGGAACGAGAAGGCCTATATTGCCCTGTCCTCTGACAATCACATCGCGGTCGTCGATGTCAGTTCTCGCTCCGTTATTAAGCGACTGCGTATCACCGCACAGGACCCCCGCGCTATTGAAGTGCGAAACGGTAAGCTATACGTACTGCCATTCGAATCCAACAATAAAACACAGCTGTCCGGCGGTATGAAAAGTGCCATTGATGGCGACTTAGTTACCTTTGACGCCGTGGCCCACTCTATTGTCTCGAACAGCAAGCTATCCCTGGGCCACGTCATTGATATCGTCAAGCATCCCGACATGCCGGATCGAGATCTTTACATTTTTGACACCGAAACTGATGAACTGATTGAAACGGTAAGCACGCTGGGAACACTGCTCTACGGATTAACGATTGATTCAAAGGGCAACGTGTTCATCGCGCAAACTGATGCTCGTAACGATGCTAACGGTCGAGCTGGCACTCAAAAGCACGGATTGGCAGAGATGGAAAATCGTGCGTTTTTAAATCGAGTTACAAAAGTGAATACCCAAGGAGCTGGAGTGCCAGCGAGAACATTTTTCGATCTTGAGCCTCTGCCCCCGCAACAGCCGTTGCCAGGACGCGCGCTGGCTACGCCCTACGGGATTCGCGTGAGCGACGATGACTCAACGTTAGTGGTAACGGCAGCTGGCTCAGACAAGCTCGTCACGATTGATGCAGCGAGCGGGGAGGTACTGGGCCGCGTGGATGTTGACGCGGTCCCGCGCGGTGTCGCCTTGGTGAGCGATGCAGCTGGCCGGCCCGAGCAAGCGTGGGTACTCAATGCCGTGGAAAATACTGTTTCGTTGGTAGATGTTGCGAATAAAAAAGCGCCTAAGCTATCTGCCAGAATCGTTCTTCATGATCCGACGAGTCCGCTGCTGAAGCAGGGGCGCAAAGCGTTCGAAACGGCTGGGGCGTCTTCGACGGGCACCTTTGCGTGTGCCAGCTGTCAT
The DNA here is from genome assembly GCA_002704225.1 of Gammaproteobacteria bacterium. Taxonomy (GTDB): domain Bacteria; phylum Pseudomonadota; class Gammaproteobacteria; order Pseudomonadales; family Azotimanducaceae; genus UBA4421. Next base: position 18,754 of record PAFU01000034.1, read on the forward strand.
CCTGATGGCCACACCGACCAACTGCTTTGGGTGCTTAACACGCCAATTGTCACAGGCGGTGATCAAATCCAGCCGAGAACCACCATGCCCATTCGGGGGTTACGTGACACAGAACCGTTCCATTGGGATGGGATTCCCGGTGACCCTTACGGCGGGCATAATGCGGCAAACACGGACAGTTATGTCGCCCCCAACAGTGATATTAACGACCCAACGACGGCGACTCGTAATCTGATTGATGCGAGTTTAGCTAACACGATGCGTTTGCTTGGCGCTACAAACACCAATGACGAGGGCAAGGTTGGCTTGCTTAGCGCAGCCGAACGCGACGCCCTAGCCCTTTTCTTGCTCAATGTCCCTTATCCGCCAGCCCAGAGAAGACCGTATGATAATGTACCCAGCGACCGCGCCAAGGACGGTTTTCGGCTTTTCCACATTGACGGGAATGGCGTTGGACGACGCGATGTCTGTGGAGATTGCCACCGGTTTCCCCACATGGTTAGCACGAATCACCCGACAATTGGCATGGATACCCCGACATGGCGAGGAGCCTATGATCGTTTTCTGATACTGCCTCAAGGCCGCATCAATATGGTGACCCTGCCGCCCTTTGCTAAGCTTGCCGAGCAGGGAATACCGGAGCGCGATTTGTGGCGTTTTTCCTGGGGCCTGCGGGACGAATTTGATCCCGTCTGGGATATGGTGCTCGAGCATAGTACAGGTTTCTCGGGTTCATTTGCCCGCCAAGTGACTCTGAGCAAACAGTCTTTGGCGGAGGATACGACAATCGACTTGTTAGCGGCGCTGGAGCAATCGGCCCGAGAAGAGGCCATTCAGTTGGTGGGCAACGGTATGTTTCTGGGTTCAGAGAAACCCCAGTTTGAGGCACTCTTTTTCGACGGCTCGGCCTACGTAACCAAAACGAGGCGGTATGCCCGAGACGAGCTAATCGATATGGCCGAAAGCGGCTCGTTTGTTGCCACGCTAACCGCACACAAAGGGACAAATGCGGGCGCAGATCAGGCTCAACCAGCCATTTGGACCCTCGGTCCAATTGAGCAGCAAAATGGCCCCCAGCGCTTTCCAAAACTGCATTCCGAGCAGTCCTCCATCACAGTCAGCGGCCGGCATATCCCAGAAGACGCTTTTGTGATTGTAGATGGGCGCCGCGTGGCGGGGTCGGTGAGCGCCCGAGGCAACGAAGTGCTAGAGATTGCGTTTGCGAAAATTCCTGATGAAGGCATGCACTTGCTTCAGGTTCAAACACCTGGCGGTCTAATGAGTAATGACTTTATCTTTCACGTAACGAACGGTGCCGAGCAACCCGATAGGCCTACGCTCGGCGAACTTATCCAAAGGAGCGGCTGGGAGGACTTGATTGGAGATTGGGTTGACGTTGGCACACGCGGTGAATTTAGACTGAGCCTCACTTGGAAGATCAAGAATCAACTGCTTGAACTGGTGACAATGGATCAAAACGGGCCTGCAGTTGCGTTGATCCGGATAGAGCAAGGCACTGGTAGGATCGTACACTCTGGTTCAAACCACAGCGGTGTCTCAAATACAGGACAGTGGGACTTTGCTGCCGAGGAAGGACCGAAAATGACCGGTAGTTTTGTGTCCAATACCGGCGTGGCTAGCGAGTTCACCATGCAATTGGTACCAGCGAGTCGCGATACCCTCGTTCTGCGGTTGGGCGCCGCGCAGTTGTCGGAGATTCCGATGATGCGCAAGCAGGTGGCTCGCAATACTTTAAGTTTGCTGTAAAAACAGCGGTCCATATCCCGAGGCGAGAATATGTATCTGGGTTTGCGGGAGAAACATGAAGGTCGCTTGGACTGAGCGCCTGCGGCCAAGCTGTCAGACATGTCAGGCAGTGCCAGCTATACTCAAAGCCTTTTGAGGGGGATTTTCATGCAGGATTTCGCGGGAAAGGTCGCTGTGATTACCGGTGCGGCAAGCGGTATCGGTAAGGCGCTTACCGAAAAGTGCATTGCCGAAGGTATGCACGTGGTGATGGCGGACATCGAAGAAGCGGCACTGGAGAAAGCAGCTGCCGAGCTGCAGGCCACAACGAACAACCAGGTACTGCCCATTGTTGCTAACGTGGCAATGGAAGCTGAGTTGCGCAAGGTCCGGGATGAAGCCGTGGAAACCTTGGGGGGCGTACACCTGCTTTTCAACAATGCTGGTGTTGGCGGTGGCGGCAATTCCTGGAACGCAACTCAGAAGGACTGGGACTGGGTGTTTGGCGTCAATCTGTGGAGCGTGATCTACGGTCTGCGTGTGTTCGTGCCGCAGATGATCGCGCAGGAAACGCCTTGTCACATCGTCAATACCGCCTCGATCGCCGGCATTATCGGCGGCAGCACCAACGCCCTTTACTCCGTTACCAAGCATGGCGTGGTTGCGTTGACGGAAAATCTCTCCGTGGATCTCAAGGAAGAAGACACAAACATTGGCTGCTCTGTGCTCTGTCCGGGGTTCGTCAATACCAACATTTTTAACAGCGGCCGCAACCGGCCGGCAGATCTTGCCAACCGCGAAGACCCGCAACCGCTGACGCCGGAAGACGAGCAGCGCATCGCCATGTTCCAGGAAATCCTGCGCCAGGGCATGCAGCCGGCGGAGATTGCCGAAATCGTTTTCGATGCCATCCGAGCCGACCGTCTCTATATCCTGACCCACGATCACTTCGACGAAATGATCAGGGATCGTGCCGAGAACATGATTAATGGCACAAACCCACTAATGGGAGAGGCCGCTTTGGCGAACCTAGCAAAGCCGGCAGACTGATCCTAGGCTGCTAGGACGGCTGCGCTGCCATTTTGCTGTTTCAATCGATTCCAACCGGAACAAACCTGACAGCAGAACGGATGAACAACGTCGGTTTCGTCGGTTAAATCACAAAAGGGTCAGGCATTAGTTCGAGGGGGTGAATGGGGGTATTGAGTGAGATTTTTGAGATGATATTGATGTAAATCAGTAGGGCAGGGCGGCTCCCGTCCGTCCTCCATGTCTCGGTCTGTCCTCTTTTTCTCCGTCTGTCAGGGCATCGCGCTATTCGGTATCGTCCTGGCCAAGTTGGAACAGGCAGTCCCCGGGTTGAACTCGGCCAGGGATACGTTTGCATAGGATGGTGCCTGTGATTGGGAAAGCTACTTCCTCGGCGTCCTGCCAAGGTGCTTCAGGTTGATGAATCCAACCGGCAGTTTGACCCTCTGTGACATCCTCCCCAATCTCGGCGGCAGGTTCGAATAAACCGTCTTGGCGAGCGTATAGATAATTATGCTTGCCCGTGAGGCGAAGGATTCTTGTCTCGCCCGGTGCTCCTAAATTCGTTTCCCTTAAGATGCCGAATTCGGCCATAACGCGTTCAATGCCTTCTCGAGTGACCTTCAGTGCGTAAGGCGTCACGGTGCCCGAACCGCCCATTTCTACCGTGACAGCGATCGTACCTTGCCGTCGAGCTGCCGCTGTCGACACGATCTCGCCAGATCGTCTGAAATGCAGCGCATAAGGCGCGGCAAATGACCGGGTCAGGCGCAGAACGTCAGCCATCTCGTGTTCGTCTTCACGGTCGCCGTACAACACCGTAGGAACGTAATGTAAGGAACTGCCGCCGGAGTGTAGGTCGATGGCGTAGTCCGCCATTTTCATGAGCACCGACTCGATGTAGTGCGCAATAACCTGAGTGACTGTGCCGGCAGGGTCGCCGGGAAAAGATCGGTTCAAGTTGCCGTCATCTATGGGAGATGTGCGGTGTCCGGCTTTCGCGGCTGGAAAATTAGCCATGGGCAAAAGTATGACGCGCCCATGAATCATCTCAGGCTGTAGGTCCTTAGCGAGTCGTGTCACCGCGACTTGCCCCTCATACTCGTCGCCGTGATTGCCTGCCATCAGCAGAATTGTTGGGCCTTCTCCGTTCTTTATCTGCACGATCGGGATGGGAATCCAACCGTATGCTGAGCGATGCACGGAATGAGGCAAGCGCAAGTAGCCTGTTTGCTTGCCGTCCGCCTTGTAGTCGATCTCTGATGAAATAGGCGAGCGCATCAGAGCGCCTCGCCGTGCATGAACGTCAATGATGCTGCGGCAGACATCCGCCTAATCGTCCGGTCACCCCAGTCTGCTTCGACGGCCCCGTTAAAGAATAAGCGGCGTCGTGCGACCGTTGATTTAACGGGTTTAAGTGCAAGCAGGTTTTCTCGCTGCTCGGGTCTAAAGAGGCTCGTGGTCATTAGGTCTGGCATGTATCTATCCGCTGCTCGGGAGTTGAGAAGAAGATCTTATATTCATTAATAGTGTCTGCCCAATGTTGCCTGCTATTGTTCCATATGTTTTGTTGCGGACGAGAAGATGACGACAGAGATCACCGAACGAGAGCTGGCCGACGCAAGGCAAACGTGGGGTAATGCGTTGATTGCGATCTCCAAAGCGTTTGAGGAAGAAGGCATCGACGCAGCCAGAGTGGTTGCTAATGGCGCACTCGATGCAGCCTATGGCTACGAGCTTGGGCAAGTTCTTTTTAAGCCAACGTTAGCCAGCGGGGAACAGACCTTTCGCACCACGCGAGACGGTGCGCTTGCGTATTTTGTGGGTCACAGTGATGAGTACCCCGGCGACGGAGGGTTTGGCCTCAAAGGCTGGCGTTCCGTTGTTTCAGAAACGGCTGCCAGTTTCATTCAGGGTGATGTCGCCATGTGGATGGGCTGGGTGACTTTCACCGACAAAAATGGAGACATCACTCAGGTCGATAAAAGCTGGGGTTACAAAAAGGACAAGGCAGGTACACTGCGTATTGTCCTGCACCATTCGTCGTTGCCGTATCAACCAGAGTGAGTTTTGACTTAGCATCTAAACCACAACGAGTAATAAGGAGTCCTTACATTGCTTTCAAATGAGAATTTTACCGTCCGCCCGCTACCTACGATTGTGTTCAATAGAGGCGCGGCCAACACCCTAAATAACCACATTCAGGCGCTTGGTAAGAGTGCGGCTTTGATTGTGACCGACAAAAATCTGGCCGCGAGTGGAGTACTCGATCCAATTTTGGAGGCGCTTCGCGCGGCGAATCTATCGGTCGAAGTGTTTGACGGAGTTGAGCCCAATCCCACCGATCTAAACGTCGAAGCCGGGGCGGAGAGGCTGAAAGAGCTTGGTGATGCGGTTGTCGTACCGATTGGCGGTGGATCTTCCATGGACTGCGGTAAGTCGATTGCTCTGCTAGGGTCCAATCCCGGTACGGTGGAGGCGATGCAAGGCTCCCAGCCCACGCCTGCGGCAGCACCTGTTATAGCGGTTCCCACAACGGCTGGCACAGGATCTGAAACAAACAGTGCGTGTGTGATCACCAATACCCGGCTTGGTCGCAAGACCTATGTGATGCATCCAAGTATCACGCCTGCCTTTTCAGTGCTCGATCCAGATCTGACGGTTGGTCTGCCAACCTACCCAACCGCCACCTGTGGGTTTGATGTGCTCACACACGCGGTTGAGGCGTTTGTTTCGGTTGGTGCTAACGCGTATTCGGATGCGATTGCGGTTGAGGCCATTCGCAAAGTTGCGGGTAATCTTCGAAACGTTGTGGCTGATGGTCAAGACATCGAAGCGCGCTCTCAGATGTTGCTTGGATCAGCCATGGCAGCACAGGCGTTTAACGTAACCGGCCTAGGGTCAGCTCATGGTACTGGGCACGCTATTTCAGCCAGACTCAACGCGGCGCATGGACAAACCCTCGCGACGATGTTGCCTCATGTGATGGAGTACAACATGTCTGTCAGCGAAGAAAAATACGCTGAAGTCGCACGGATTCTTGCGCCCTCTGGTCCTGCGACTGGCGCGGGCGCAATCGACGCAGTGCTTCAGTTGCGCAGCGACATAGGCATCGACCGCTCGATTACTGATTTGGGCGGGGAAGACGGTTTGCTGAGTGTTCTTCTTGAGGATGCGATGGCTGATCCGGTCAATATGACGAATCCACGTCCGGTTGATCAGGCGGGTTTTGAGGCCATGTACAGCGCTGCTTGGTAAGACGCTCAAGCTGAGGTGCGTTCGAGCGCGATAGTGCGCTCGAACGACTCGTTATTGCAGATTGCGGGTCCGCTCTTGCACGAGTGATGCGAAGTCATCCACAGCCATCGTACCTAAGTCTTCCCCACTCTGGGTGCGCACCGCTAACTCGCCGTTTTCTACTTCGCGGTCACCGACGACCAAGAGGTAAGGGATTGCCTGCAATGTATGCTCTCGGATTTTGAAGCCTACCTTTTCGTTTCGCAGGTCTGAGATAACGCGCAGACCGTTGGCCTTGAGTCGTTTTTCCACCTCACGAACGTAGCTGTCCTGCTTGTCGGTGATCGTCAGAATGGCCGCTTGTACGGGAGATAACCAAGCAGGGAATTTCCCTTCGTAGTGCTCGATCAAAATACCGATAAACCGTTCGAGTGAGCCGAACAGTGCTCTGTGCAACATCACCGGTCGCTTGTCGCGGCCACCACTCTCATCGACATAAGAAATGTCGAAACGCTCAGGCAAGTTCATATCCACCTGCAAGGTACCGCACTGCCAGTCCCTTCCAATGGCGTCCCGAAGCACAAATTCAAGCTTCGGACCGTAAAAGGCTCCTTCTCCCGGATAGAGCACATAGTCCAGGCCCATCACCTCCAGCGCATTGGTCAATGCACCTTCTAGCTTGTCCCATACGGTGTCGCTGCCGATTCGTTTTTCAGGTCGAGTCGACAGTTTGATGACGACATCCTCGAAACCGAAGTCTTTGTAGATATTTAAAACAAGGGCCACAACGTCGATGCACTCTTGCTCCATTTGTTCTTCAGTGCAGTAAACGTGAGCATCATCTTGGGTGAAGTGACGAACACGCATTAACCCATGTAAGGCACCTGACGGTTCGTACCGATGCACTTTGCCAAACTCGGCCATCCGCAGCGGCAGATCGCGATAGCTTTTTAGGCCCTGCGCAAACATCGATACGGAGCCGGGGCAGTTCATGGGTTTCAATGCGAAGATGCGTTCGTCTTCGGTCTGCGTAGAGAACATGTTTTCCCGATAGTTGAACCAGTGGCCTGACGTTTCCCAAAGGCTTCGATCCATGACGTCGGGCGTATTCACTTCAATGTATCCGGCCTCTTCTTGCCGTCGACGCATGTAATCAATCAGTTTCAGGAATAGCGCCCAGCCCTTCGGGTGCCAGAACACAGAGCCGGGGGCTTCATCGGCGAAGTGAAAGAGATCCAGCTTGCGCCCAAGCTTACGATGATCTCGTTTTTCCGCTTCTTCCAGCTTGTGTAGATGGGCTTTGAGTTCTTTTTTATCGCGCCACGCTGTTCCGTAAATTCGTTGGAGCATTTCATTGTCGGAGTTACCTCGCCAGTAGGCACCCGCCAGCTTCATCAGTTTGAAGGCTTTCGGCAGCTTGCCAGTGCTCGGTAGGTGAGGGCCCCGACAGACGTCAAACCAATCGCCCTGCCGGTAGACGGAGACTTCTTCGTTTTCGGGAATCACATCTTCGATGATTTCAACTTTGAATGTTTCACCGATACCCGCGAACGTGCGTTTGGCTTCTTCTCTTTCCCAGACTTCTCTTTCGATGGGCAGATCGCGGCCCACAATTTCTTGCATGCGCGTCTCGATGGTGAGGAGATCATCAGGCGTAAAGGGCTCTTCTCGAGCGAAGTCATAATAAAACCCATCTTCGATTGCGGGCCCAATGGTGACTTGGGTGCCGGGGAATAGCTCCTGTACCGCTTGTGCCATGACATGAGCGGCGTCGTGACGAATCAGCTCAAGGGCCTCATCATTTTTTGCGGTGATAATGGCCACTTCTGCATCGTGTTCGATCAAGAATGATGTATCGACAAGCTGACCATCCACTTTGCCGGCCAGCGCGGCTTTGGCTAGGCCAGCGCCGATGTCTGCGGCCACGTCGTGGACAGAGATGGAATGATCGAATTGACGGGAAGAACCGTCGGGAAGGGTAATCTGCGGCATATGAAACCTCTTTCAGTGGCGACCCGTACCAAAGGTCGCTTGGTCAGTTGATGTAAAACGTCGCAAAGTATAGGGCGATTTGAAACAAAAGGCATGTGATTGTCTCAGCATGACGGCTTTACCGCGGTGGACCCGAGCGCCGTCTAGTCCAATGTTGATGCCGGTTACGCTGTATCGGTTTTATGCCCTGTTGTTAGGCTTTGCCGGTCGATCTGGAGTAAATGAGCAGGGTGGAACGTGAAAGTCGGAGTGTCTGGTGGTTGTCACTCGCCCCGGGTTCAGGCACTGCTGATGCTTCCGTCTGGGTCGCTCTCGCGGGTGGCGGCCATGGCGTGAGCGTTTTGAGTCAAGACGGGGTCGAAACAGCGTTCATCGAGATACCTGAACCGTTATGTACCAGTTTGTGTTTTTGCGTGTCGATGTGGCGGGCGTGCTGTTCAGCGATGTCGCAGTATACCTCCGTTGGGTCTCGGGCCAGTAAGGCCCTGAAGACGCCATCACCGCCTGCTCATGTCGGCGTGTGGCGAGCTGTTGTTCTCAGGTTTGAGTTTGGTAGTGTAAGAAAGGGCAAGGGGGCTGATGCTGCAAAAACCCGGAGGTTAGATGGGCACGGTTTGTTTGACGGAATTTGCGAAAAGTGACCGGTTCACAATTGCTATCAACTATTGCAAAACAGGATGAATGACGTGCTAGCTCATCAAAACATTACGCCGGGATTGGGTGCAGAACTCGCGCCCGAAATACAGCTGACGAGCCTGAGCGATGGTCAGATCAACGCACTTCAACAACTCGCGTCAGAGCGAGGTATTGTGGTCGCTCGGGGGCAGGTGATGTCGTTACAGGAGCAGGCGGAATTTGCCCATCGGCTTGGTGAACCGCTGACGAGGCCAACCAACCCTAGCGAGATCCCGCCGGAACTCATCCGGATCATGGCTGACGAAAACTCCAAGCATGCCGCTGGCGAGGGCTGGCATTCGGATGTCTCAAGCGAGAGTGAGCCGCCAGGTTTGTCTATGCTGCGCATGGAGGTGGTGCCGAGCGCCGGTGGCGATACATTATTTGCCAATATGTACGCGGCCTACGAATCGCTGTCGCCGGCAATGCAGGCATTTGTCGAGACGTTGACCGCAAAGCACGATCCGATTGGGCATTATCTTTATGTCAGCGGGGCAAAAAAGCTGGAAGAGCTGCCGTCAGCGATTCACCCGGTTGTTCGCATCCATCCAGACACCGGCCGTAAGGCGTTGTACGTCAACGTTGGCTTCGTTAGCCGGATCATTGGGCTCAATCGGCGTGAGAGTCAGGCGCTGCTTCAATTGCTCTACGATCATGTCGCCTACTCTGCAAACATCCAATGTCGAGTCAGCTGGCAGCCGGGCACCGTGGTATTTTGGGATAATCGTTGCGTCCAGCATTTTGCTGCGTTTGATTATTTTCCCGAGAAGCGACTCGGGTACCGGGCGACCATTCGGGGTGAAAAGCCTATCCCAGCACAGAGACTTTAGAATAAGAGCCCGAAACAGATCGCCAATAAATCATGGGCTGTGCTGATATGGTTTTCTACGTTCGCGGTACGGCGATGAGACGAGCGCCTATTTTTGGCATCCCAAAGCGATGATCGTTGATGTTAAATTGGCGGCGTCTTTGAGATGCTTTAGGGCATGGTTTTGATAGGTAAACGTTAATGAAAACAGGTACACGTCTATTCGTTGGCGGCTTAGCTTTAGCGCTGGCTGTGACAGCGTTTGCACCCTTATTCGGAGTGAACGCGCTGATTTACAACATGTCGCTTACGGATGAGCCGGTTGCAACAAACTTTCTTGTGATTCGCAGCGCTACGTTTGCCACGCTGGCGTTCTTCAGCGTGAACTTTCTCAGGCGAAAACGTCCACTGTCATCGGTTGCTCCGATGCTCGTTTTCTGCAATTTCACCGTGCTGTTCGGTAGTGTGCTGATGATCCAGCGATCTCAATACGACGTTATACCTTGGCTCGCCTTGGCAATGATTGCGGGCGTTGCGTACTTTCTGTTTCGAGAAAATAGGGCAGAAACCAGTGTGATCTTCCGAGACGGTTGGTAACCCGTTAAGTGGCGTACCCAGGCACAAAGGCACATGCGACAGGGATAGTGACACCTCGCGCCTATCGTGGGAGGTAATACGTGAGTCAACGCTTTCGATGGGGGCATATCAACGTCAATGTCTCCGACCTGGATGTTTCAATCGCTTTTTATAGGCTTCTGGGGTTCGACATGTTTCGCTCTGGCATTCCGTACTTGGGTCTCGAGGCTGATGAAGCAACAGTCGTACCTGCAACCACGGCGCAGGTGCTGGATGTCCCGCCAGACTCCCAGGGCCGAGCTTGCATCATGCAATTGGGCAAAGGTTTGCCAAAGCTGGATCTGACCGAGTTTTCATCGTCAGGCGCACAACGTCCTCTGCAAAACCAAGACGTGGGAATCGTGCGCCTGTGCCTCGTGTCGGAAGATGTACAGGCAGATTATCGTCAGTTGGAGGCTCAAGGCGTCGAGTTTCTAGGGCCGCCGTCTGAATGCACGGAACGGATGGCTGAGGTGGCGATCTGCAAAGACCCAGATGGCACCCTGATTGAACTGATTCAGGTGCATCTTGACCGATGGCCCCGAACACCAAAGGCCTAAAGCCCCAACCACAACACTCGAGATGTGTGCACCACCGCCGCTGATGCGATGCCGAAGGGGCATGCCACTGGAGGAATCGACTCGGGTTAACCGCCCGGGCAAGTCGGCAAAAATGGCTTTGTCACTTTTTGTCCCCTCGGAGTCGTTTTTCGCTCTGTTCGTTCGCTGCGCTTTTTGCAAATAATTCTCCGTGAAGGCAGTTAACGCTGACAACGTGTCGGTATTGCCGACCAGAGACAAGGTAGATCTGTTATGAGTGTTATCGTTCACAAGACCGCTGACGGACGTGAATTCGTTCGCACGCCGGACCACGCGTTTGAAGAATTGCCCGATTTTCCCTATGCGCCAAACTACGTCGAGATTGATGGTTTGCGCATGCACTATGTGGATGAAGGGCCACGAAACGGGCAGGTGGTTCTGTTATTGCACGGGCAACCCGATTGGTCGTATCTGTATCGAAAGATGATTCCTTTGATCGTTGCCGCCGGGCATCGGGTGATTGTTCCTGACATGATCGGTATGGGCCGTTCTGACAAACCAACCAACAAAGACACCCACACCATCTACGCTCACGCTGGGTGGTGGAAGGCGATGATCGACGCGCTGGAATTGAAAGACATTACTCTGTTTGGTCAGGATTGGGGTGGGTTCACGAGTTTGATGGTTGTGGCCCAGCATCCAGAGTGCTTTCAGCGGGTAATGGTCTCCAACTGCGGACTCTGGCTGATGCCTGACCCAATTCTGAATGTGCCCCAAGGCATCAATCGCGAGGATTATCCGGTTGACGCCGATGCGAAGGTGAGGACCTTCGATGACTTCGTTGCAGACTGCAACGCGAAGGGTTACCTCAAGGAAGACATGTCCGATTTTTTCTTAGCTTGGATGCGTTACGCGTTGACCGGCCCCGAGCTCAAAGCCAGTGATAATCTTCGTCGTGACTTTGGAGGTATTGAACTGACTGTAGACGAGGTGCGCGCTTACGATGCGCCGTTTCCTGACGAAATTTTTATGACGGGCATTCGAACCCTGCCAAGTATGGGGTCTCTCATTGATACACAGCGCAGCTTGGCGGATTGGGAAGCACTCAAAACATTTGATAAACCCTTTCTGACTCTGTTTGGTCAGTTCGATATGTTGGTGGGTTCGGAGAAAACACAGAACACGCTGATCGCCAATGTCCCTGGCGCTGCGGGCTTATCGCATGACCGCATACCGGCAGGACACTTCATTCAGGAAAGCCAGGGGCCCGAAGTGGCTAGGCGCCTGATTGAGTTCATGGCCGCACACTGAACACGAGTGACCTACGGCGCAGGTTTGAGACCAGCAGACACATCGGTGGTGACTTCGAAGAGGGTTGGCCAAGCCGCTCGGCAGGGCAAGCGTCAGGGCGGATGGGCTTCAGGATTTTTGGGAGCGGGCCCTGTACTGCGAGGGTGTTTCGCCAAACCAGCGTTTGAAACTGCGCCTGAAGCTAGAGGTGTCACTGAAGCCCACGAGGTGACCAATGCTTTCGATGGATAGACTGGCTTCTGCCAGATAGCTGATCACTTGTTGCTTGGCCAAGGAGTCGCGAACCCGCTGGAACGTTGTTCCTTCGGCATTCAGTTTCCGTATGAGGGTCCTTGGGCTTAGGTGCAGGTTTGCTGCCACATCGTTCAGCGTCCAAAGTTTTCCAGGATTATCTGATATCAGTTTCGAGATCACTTGTTCGGTAGATCGCTCTGTCTGAGTGATTTCACCGGTTCTGATCTGTTGTAGGTGGGCTTCGCAGATCGCGACGGCCTGTTGATGCAGAACGGGGTCCGCAACAATGGAGGGCGTCGACAGTAGCGGCTCTGGGACGATGACCTCTGTGGCGGAATGGTCGAACGTTATCTTGTGACCAAAGCGGTCGCGGTAGACCCTGCCGTAGCTTGGTTTTGGATAAGCAAACAAACATTCGCCGTTGAATTGTCCTGAGCCGACAAAAAAATGAATGGCGGAAAACAGACCGCTGAAGACGCTTTCGGTGACGAAGACGCGCAAATCGCCCAAGTCGCGGGTTTCGGCAAAATTCACCTTCAGCCCCTTCGGGTGTTCACTCAACGAGATATCAAAAAATTCGGTTCTGGTTTGACCGTAAGTGGCCAGCAGGGTCAGCGCTGTCCTGAGGTTTGGGCCGCTATACGTCGCAACACCCAAGGGACCGTGTGCCGAGAGATGCAGTTGGAGGCCCACGGACAATCCGATGTCCTCCTTGTCTGAAATGGCTAGGGCGTTTCGATACATTCGGCTGAGATCGTCCCCGGAAATCGTGCCATCCAGGGACATGAGTTCGTCGTAGGATACGTTGGTGCCTTGGAAATACCCCTGATGGTTTTCTTCGCTCAACCGCAGGTGTCGAAACAAGATACGTGCGTAGTTGGAGGAAGGGTGTCTTTGCTTGTGCATCTGTCATCACCGACACGTTGGAATCGGTACATTGTCACTATTTGTCCCCCGTGTGTCATTCTCGGTTCTGTCAACGGGAGACATTTTCTCCAACAATGAGAGCATTCAGAAATAGCGAGTAAACATTAGGAGAGCCCGATTGGAAGCTGAAGACGTCTTTGCCGATCATTCCGACGATCCTGCGCTGTTCAAAGCCCTGAGCCAACGTCCCAGCGTCGCTTGGCCAACGGTTCTGCTTGTTTGCGTCGCCTATGGTCTGTTTGGTGCGTCAACATTTGCCTATGTCCAAGGCGAATTGCCGCTGGTTTGGGCGATCTTGCTCAACAGCATTGCCGCCTATATTTCCTTCACGCCCACTCACGATGCATCACACCATGCAGTGAGCGCCAATCACCAACTGAACGACTGGATCGGTCGCGTTGCTACCGCTCTACAATCTCCTGTGCCGTTTTTCCGAACCTTTCGTTACATACACATGCAGCATCACCGGTTTACCAACGATAAAGCGAAAGACCCTGATATTTATGTGGCCACTGGGCCCCGGTGGTTGCTTCCGTTGAAGTGGTTGTCGCTGGACCTGAACTATCTGTATTTTTATTTGCGACCCTCGGTTTTTTTGAACAGGCCCAAGGGCGAGCGCATGGAGCTGTACGGGGCAGTTGTCTTTGGCGCCGCGGTATTTGCGGCCATTACCCTTGCTGGTTGGCTGGAGTACTACGTTTTACTGTTTTTGATTCCGTCGCGATTTACGGCGCTGTTTCTGGCCATCGCTTTTGATTACTTGCCCCACTACCCACACCAAGCGAACGCTCAAGAGCAGCCTTTTCAGTGCACATCAAATCGAGTGGGTATGGAATGGTTGATGACTCCCTTGCTGATCTTTCAAAACTATCATCTCGTGCACCATCTCTATCCAACTGTGCCGTTTTATCGGTCCCTCAAGCTTTGGCAAGCAAGGCGGCACTATCATTTGTCGCAAAGTCCCGCGACGACCGCTGCCTTTTCCCTGACGCCAACGGTTCATCGAGACAATCCAGTAAGTTCGGTGTAACAATCTCTTGGTGACGAGACCTATTTAATTTCTGATCGGAGCGAGCCATGTTTGACGGAAAGTATGTGATGTGGGGCGGCGAGCACAGCTTGTTTACGCGCAAGCTGCAGGCAATGCTTAACTATCTTGGCGTGGACTACGAGTTTAGATTCAAGACACAGGAAGCCGGACCGCACGTAGAGGCGCGCCTGGGAACGCATTTTATCCCGGGCCTCGAGACGCCCGAAGGGTGGTTCATACACGACTCTACGCCCATCGGTCTGATGCTGAATGCCAAGTATCCTGACCGACCGATTATGCCAAGCAGCCCAGTGCAGCGTATCGCCGCCCACTTGTTGGAGGATTGGGCAGATGAGTGGTTTGGCCGCTACGCCATCAGCAGCCGCTGGTGTTATCCACACAACATCGATCATGTGGCCATCGGGTTTTACGCCAATGCCATCGGGAAAACTATGGCCGAGGGTTTGACCGAGGACGAGCGGGAGAAAGCGGCAGAGCAGATCCGATTTGTACGAGATAATTTTGGTCTCAAGGCCTGCGCGAACCGGGGCTGTGGTCCAGATCAGGCGGCACATGTTCGGCGCGACTTTGAACAGCTTATGGCTCATGCGACGAAGCACTATGGTAACCACCGTTTTTTGTTGGGCGATCGGGCCAGCCTTGGCGACTTTACCTTTGCCGGACTGTTCAAAGCGCATATAGCCGCGGATCCAGAGCCGCGCAGTTGGATAGAGGGCAGTGAGCCGGCCATGCTCGAATACATGGATCGGGTGTTTGATGCCCGTTCAGACGAGGGCCACTATCTGCCCGACGATGCCTTGCCGGATACCCTGGCGCCTTTTTTCGAGCACATGCGTGACAACTACCATCCGTTCCTTAGAGTCTCCCGCGAGGCCTTGGCGGCGGGCGAAAAGTGGTGCGAAGTAGACTTGGGTGAAGGTCCGGTGCGAATGCGCTCGCTCAAATACAGTGAGGTCAGCAGATGCCACATTGCACGGGAAATTGAGCGCTTGTCGTCGGACGACCGTGCGGCGGTGGAGCGGGTACTTGGTCCAATGGGCGTGCTCGATGCCTATTTACTGCCGCCCTTAACGTTTTGAGTTCAGCGTTCCTGGCCGGCGCCGATTGATCGGGTCTTGCGTGAGTTGACGCTTCCCTTACAGTGGGCGTCTTTGCGAGGGGTTCAGATGCAAGGTTTCCTAAAGGACTTTGGGCAGTGCTCTCTAGCAGGGCTGAAGCGGGCTTTCGATTTTAACGGGACTGCGTCCAAGCGTGAGTTTTGGTTTTTTCTTCTCTTCTTCTTTGTCGCCTATGCCGTCGTGTGGGTGGTGGATGATGTTTTTCTGACAAATACCGTCAACCTCAAAGAGCTTCCCTTTGGCGAACTGCTCCCTGGCGGGTACGTCGACCCTGAGGTTGGCATAGCGGTATTGCTGTTTCGTCCGATCATGGCGATTCCCACCCTGTCGGCTACCGTTAGACGCCTTCACGATGTTGGTAGGAGCGGGTGGTGGAGTTGCTTGTGGGTGCTTCCCGTGCCAGTACTGGGCTGGTTCTGGCTCATTCCCTGGCTGCTGCAGCCAAGTCAGCCGAGTCAATCACCCTAGCGAGTCATCCTAACGAGTCAGCCGAAACAAAGCGCTTTACCACTCACTTGCGATGGCCGCCTTTGTGGTTAGCTCAGTTGAACGGGATCCAGTTCTGTGCCCGGTGGGTAGTTGTCGGCAATTTGATACATGCCGTCCATCGTGATCTTGGAGTTCATGGTCACCGAACTGCCCGAATCGATCGCAATGAGATCCAGTTCGGCAACCGCGCAGCGACGTTTGTTCATCGGCCCGTCGAGCACGGTAAGCACCAGCCCGTCCTCGCTAGCCTCTATGGCCAATTCTTTGAGTGTGGACTTGAGCATGCCTCCGTGGGCTTCAAATGTGACCGTGCCTTGAAAGCGCATGGCACCCGTGGCGCTGCCGTCAGCCGCGATGACCAAATCGCCATTCGGCTCTGCAGCGAAGACAAAGGCTCCATCCTCGGCACGGGTCGCGCCGTCGCTTAATGTGATCGAACCTTCCGCTGCCTCAACGTAGTTCCTAAAGCTGGCTTTTACGCCCCAGGTCAATTGCGTGAAACTCATGGACGCTCCGTTTATTGCAAAGGGTAAAGAATGCCCGATTGGCAATAAATTGCATCACCGATTCAAGTTGGCAGGGGAGATGTGTTTCCTCTTAGAGGGCGTTCCGATACGCCGTCATATCGATACCAAAAACCCGATATCGAGCTTCCACAGCCGCTAGGGTGTTGGACGACCAATACTCGTGTCCCGGCGGTGGAAAGCCAAGCACCGTGCGCTGGGCGACCGTCGCTTGAGCGATCAGTTTTTCCATCAATTTGTCGCGCCTATACATTGACCAGGACCACCCGGGGTGCAGCGGGCCCAACCATTCGCGACCGGATTTCGTAAAGGTCAGGTTCTGCACCAGCCGCAGGGTGCCGGGTTTCACCGGCCGGCCCCGATGCCAGGTGTCGTGGCGATACAGCAACACGGATCCAAACCGGTAACGGGCGACTTCTTCTCTGGGATAGAGGTGTTCTGCGCGAAAGGCTGCGGCTTTTGGGTCCTGCTCAGCCATATACACCTCGGCTTGCAGACGATCGTTCACATAGTCCAGAACGCCAACGCCGGGTGTTTGGGTGATTGGCCACGGGTAAGCCGGGTCGTCTGGTCCGTGTCGTGGCACGACTGCGGTTGCGCCCTCACATTCGTCGTAATCGTTGAGGTACACGATCATCTCGACAGCTTCTGGGCTGTCCCATTCAGGCGGATGCACAAGGGAGTGATTGGGGTAGTCGCAGTGCATGCGTTGATCCGTATTGTCACCAGCGTTTGGTGCACTGTCGCTACCGTATTTGGGCCAAAGATCAGACTGTGTCAGTCGCAACTCCAGAACGGATACATCGAGGAGATCGGCAACCGCTTGGAGTAAGGCTGGGTGCAGGCTTATCGCGTTAAACGCCGTTGATCGCGAGGGGAAAACAAAGCTTTGACCGCTACTGAAATCGTTGTAACCCTCGGACGCGGTGGTGTTGGGTTCAGGATAAAACGCCAGCGCGTCTTGCTTGAGGGCCGCCAGCAGCGAGTGTGGTAGCAGGTCGTGTACCAGCGCAAAGCCTTTGTTGCGCCAACTGCGAATATGCTCGTCATCCAATCGACTGTCCATGAGGCGCTCTGATTGAATATAACGAACGGTAGGCTTTTCCATAGGTCACTCCGCTTGACAAGCTTGGCGCTCGATGAGCGCCCTTACTGAGCGCGATAGTAACGGCACGTGCTAGCCTATAACAGTTGTCCTGCGGGTGACCGCGCGATGCATTACCCAGAAAAGGTTTAGGGATTAAGCGATGACGATTCCGAACAACACGACACCGGTTTTTTCGTCTCGGGCCGTTCTGATGAATTTTTTGGTGTTGGTGCTGTGCTCACAGTTCGCTTTTTCTGTCTTGGCAATGAAAGGGGCGCTGCTGCCCCAAATGCTTGAGCTGTGGAATATCTCGAAAACGCAGTTCGGCATTCTGATGTCGATTTACGGCATCGTGCACAACATCCTCTACGTTGCGCTGGCATGGGTTCAAGACCGCTTTTCTGCCCGAGTTCTGATTCCCGTGAATATGGTGATGGGTGGCCTCACCACGTTTTTCCTTGGCCAAACCACAGACTTTGCGACTCTGTGTTTTTTGTTCGTGATGTTGTCGCTTTGGTGTGAGGGTGCTTTCTGGCCGGCGGTGTTGTCGGCAGTGCGGAAGACCACGGACGACACGAACCAAGGCAAAATTTTTGGTTTGTTAGAAGGTGGGCGAGGGGCCGTTGAGCTGCTGCAAAATGGTGTCACGGTGGCGCTTTACGTGTTCATGGGTTACAGCATTCTGGGCTTGCAGTTGGCTTTCATGATGAACGCAGTGGTTATGATCCTTCTTGGCTTGGTGGCCTGGTTTTTGTTGCCAGCCGATACCCTGCTCAAAACAGGCAGCGACTCGAAATTGGCGAATCGGGAAGTGCTGGCGGGCATGAAGCTGACGTTGCGCTTGCCCGAGGTATGGCTTGCCGGGGCAGTGGGTTTTTGTGTTTATTTTGTCTATACCGCGATGCCGTACTTTGTTACCTACCTTGGTGAGATGTATGTGCTGCCCGCCTTGGCGATTTCGATTTTTGGCATCGCCTCGACATCTGGCGGGCGTATTGCGGTTGCTCTACCGTCGGGATACATCGCGGGACGCTTCCTTGGCGGAGCGGTAGGCGGTCTCGGCGCAGGTTTTTTGCTTACCCTTGGGCTGGGAGCGGTCATGGTGGCATGTACCGTGATCGGGGGGGCGCCATGGGTGGCGATGAGCAGCTTGATGGCCTTTGCCTTCGCCATCTTTTTTATGCGCGCCCTGTATTTTGCCCCCTACGGCGAAATGGGTCTGCCGCAACGGTTCTCGGGTTCGGTTATCGCTATGGCATCCTTTATCGTCTATCTACCATCGTCCTTCGCCTACCTGCTGTGGGCGTTGATTTTGGATGGTAATCCTGGCGTACACGGTTATGCGCTGATGTTTTTTGCGTTGAGCATCGTCTCCGCCGTTGGTTTCGTTCTTGCTCGGGCGCTGCGCCAGCGAATGCGCAGCGGTACAGCGGATCGCGTTGCCGTCCTTGTGGCGGAACTGGACGCAAAGCTCGGACTGCAAGGCCGCGAAAAACGGTTGAGTGATCTGATCAACCAAGGACGATCCTGAAAGGAACAACAGTCTTATGACAATGCCGCCTTACGCCCACGATGTTGGCGCGGTGCATCAATGTATGGATGATCGGGGACAACTGCTGCGTTACGCACAGCGCGCAGGGAGGCGACGTGGGGCACCGACGTGTTTGCGCCGCCTGACGGTCTCGGACAGCGTGTCTGACGAGCCATGAAAGGGCGTGGTCGGGCGCGTGAGCGAAACAGTTTGGAACATTAGACAGAAGGAGCGGCAATAATGTTACTCGGTAGAACGGTTCTTGGTGTGTCTGCTTTCATTTTAATGACCTACGGCTTGCTGTGTCTGGTTTCGCCAGAGCTTCCCGCAGAGTACTCGGGGCTTAGGATAAGCAATGGCGATGCGTTTGCAGAAATTGGCGCCATGTATGGCGGGCTTCAAACGGGGTTGGGTCTGTTTTTCCTGCTAGCGGTTATGAAATCGGAGTTTTATCGACCAGCCTTAGTTGTTCTGATGTTTGCGATTGGCAGCTTGGCCCTCGGTCGGCTTTTGTCGCTGCTGATCACCGATCAAGCGGTAACGGCCTATAGCTATGGCGCGCTTGGTTATGAACTGGCTACGGCCTGCTTGGCCGTTATCGCATTCCTGAGGAGTTCTCATGACCCAGCATGAATACATCTTTATCGCTGTGTCGATCATTCTGGGTCTCGCGATCACAAGACTGCTGAATAACGCGGTGATGCTCCTTCGCAGTAGAGAGCAAATCAGTTTTCATTGGTCTTCAGCCATCTGGGCCTTCAGCATCATGCTCTATATCTTGCAGCTGTGGTGGGTAGGCTGGGGGCTGCGTGTGCTTCAGGAGTGGCAGGTTACGGACTTCATCGTTTTGGTGTTTGGTTGCTCTTGTCTCTATGGGGCGTCAGAAATGGCGTTGAGTGAACCCGGCGAAGGGGAACTCGATATGCTTCGTGAGAGCCAGCGCTGGGGAAGGCTTTCGGCACTGTTCATGCTGCTCTATTTTTTTGTAGGCCCCTACATCAATATTTTTAAATTCAATGCGCCCGTCTTACCGTCACTGCTTGCTCCCTCCATAGGGATTTTGCTCATGGGCCTAGTGATCGGTCTGCCCAAACACTTCAGGTCTTGGTCGGTGCTTTTTTTGCTCTACTCCATGAGCATACTGCTGCTAACGGTTTAGATCTTTTTTATCGCCGGGAGCAGCGGGCGGGAGGAGCGCTTTCATAGCCCTGTTTTGGCTTTTTTTTGAGTTTTTGATGATCTGGGCTTTCCAGCTTCGGTCAATGTCCGTACAGTCGCGGCTCCGTTGCGGGCGTGGGTTCACACCAGCGCTTTGCAGCTTCCGAATCTCTCAAATTTGTGTGGTCTGACTGCTGTCGAAGACAGCGCCAGGCGTTGTGCACTTTCTGCAGTCAGGTTCACAACTACATTTTGAGACGCTCTATGTCTGATTTTCTCCTCGGCGAAGGTGCTTCGCTGAAAAATGATCTGTTGTCGGGTTTAACCGTTGCCCTGGCCCTAGTGCCAGAGGCGGTCGCCTTCGCGTTTGTTGCCGGCGTAGAGCCCTTGGTGGGGCTATATGCGGCGTTTTTGGTGGGCTTTATCACCGGCGTTCTGGGCGGTCGTCCGGGCATGATCAGTGGTGCGACCGGTGCGCTTGCGGTGGTAATGGTGTCACTGGTCGCGCTGCATGGCGTTGAATATTTATTTATCACCGTCGTGTTGATGGGCCTGCTGCAGATTCTTGCCGGGGTGCTGCGACTGGGTAAGTTCATCCGCATGGTGCCGTATCCCGTGATGTTGGGTTTTGTAAACGGTCTGGCGATCGTGATCTTTCTCGCCCAACTCAGTCAGTTCGGGGTTCCCGGCGAGCCGGGCTGGCTGCATGGCACGTTTATGCAGGGCTCCATTCTTGATGTGGCGTGGTTGCAGGGTAGGGAACTCTACAGTCTGTTGGGCTTGGTATTTCTGACCATGTTGATCATCCACCTGCTGCCTCGATTTACCCAGGCTGTGCCGTCTTCGCTGGTCGCCATCGTCGTGGTCTCCGGGTTGGTGTTGGTGCTGGACATTGATACCAAGATTGTTGGCGATGTCGCCTCGATCGAAGGTGGCTTGCCGAGCTTTCATATTCCAGCGGTGCCATTCACTGTTGATACGCTACTCATTATTTTTCCCTACGCGATCATTCTCGCCGCCATCGGCCTTATTGAGTCGCTGTTGACCATGCGTCTAATCGACGAACTGACTGAGTCTCGAGGTCGAGGCAATAAAGAGTGTATCGGCCAAGGCGTTGCCAATACCGTCACCGGATTTTTTGGTGGCATGGGCGGTTGCGCAATGATCGGGCAGAGTATGATTAATGTGAACTCGGGTGGTCGTGGTCGCTTGTCGTCTATCAGTGCGGCAGGCTTCTTGCTGCTGTTTATCTTGGTCGGCTCTCAGCTTATCGAGCAAATACCGCTAGCGGCGTTGATTGGTGTCATGTTCATCGTGGTGGTGGGCACCTTCGAATGGAGTAGCTTTCGCATCATTCGCAAGGTGCCTGGAACCGACGCCCTGATCTTAGTTGTGGTGTCTGCGGTGACGGTAGCCACCGATTTAGCGGTTGCCGTGGTCGTCGGTGTGATCATTTCAGCCTTGGTATTCGCATGGGAGCACGCCAAGCATATTCGCATCGAAGCGCGCGAGGACCACAACGGCTCAACGGTGTACGCGGTTACCGGGCCATTGTTTTTTGGCTCGGTAACATCGTTCCTAACGCGCTTTGATCCGCGGGCCGACAACGACGATGTGATCATCGATTTCGCGCGTTCGCGAGTGGCCGATCACTCTGGACTTGAGGCCATTGATACGCTGGCCGATCGTTACCTTGCCGCCGGCAAAACCCTGCACCTGGTGCATCTAAGCGATGAATGTCGACGTTTGCTGAAGCGTGCTGGCAATTTGGTTGAAGTGAATGTGATTGAAGATCCGAAGTATTTCGTTGCCGAAGATAGCCTAGCCTAGCTGCCGGTGGGTTCCATCCCGCTCGCCTAATTTCCCTTTGTAACGTGCAAAGCCAATGCGCGGCTGACTGCCGGATGGCAAATGTGGCCCTGATGCACATTCAAGCCCTTGGCAAAGCCCGGGTCGTCGGCAAACGCGCTCTGCATACCCTTGGTAGCGAGGGCCGTAAGATAGGGCAGTGTGACGTTGTTCAACGCTTGGGTGGACGTTCGGGCAACGGCGCCGGGCATGTTGGTGACGCAGTAGTGCACGATGCCCTGTTCTATGAAGGTTGGTGCGTCATGCGATGTTGGGTGACTGGATTCGAAGCAGCCCCCTTGGTCTATGGATATGTCGACCAAGGCTGCTCCGGTTTGCATTTCCGCCAGTAGAGACCGGTTGATAAGTTTCGGCGCTTTGTCCCCCACGACGAGAGCTGCACCAATCACCAGATCAGCATCCCGTACCGCACGGGCAATGGTGTTCTTGGACGCCATCACTACTTTCGCACGCCCAGCGAATGCGTCGGACAGTGTTCTCAGGCGGTCGATGGACTGATCGACAATGGTCACGTCGGCCTGCAAGCCGACGGCCATGCGTGCCGCATTGCTGCCTGCCATACCACCGCCCAGTACCACGACCTTGCCTGGGGGCACGCCGGGGACGCCACCGAGGAGGGTGCCGCGTCCACCTCCGGATGCGAGCAACGCTTGGGCTCCCACCTGAACCGACATGCGGCCAGCCACCTCACTCATGGGTGCGAGCAGAGGCAGTCGCCCAAGGTTATCTTCCACGGTTTCATAGGCGATGGCGGTGACTCCCCGGTTCAGCAACTCGTGGGCTTGCGCCTGTGCTGTGGCCAGATGGAGGTAGGTGAAAAGTATCTGGCCGTGGTCTAACTGACGGCACTCCTGAACAGACGGTTCTTTGACCTTGACGATCAGTTCACCAGAGAAAGCCTCTTCTGCCCCAACGATTCGTGCCCCGGCCTGAACATAGGCAGCATCGTCATAACCGATGGCAGTGCCAGCCTGAGTCTGAACCGCCACCTCGTGATCTGCACAGGTGAGTTCGAAGACGCTGGAAGGGGTAAGGCCTACCCGATACTCATGGTTTTTGCTTTCCTTCGGTACGCTGATCTGCACGGCGCTCTCCGGTCAGATGTGAGATGCCTTATGTTAAAAGCATATGAGTTGCGATAGATTGCAAAATCACCGCATTACGCTAGGCGGGACGCAAGCTTCTGCCTCAGAGATTAAATATAGCGCATGATTCAATCGTTTTGGACCGGACAGATAGAGCAATTTTGCATGAGGTGCAGGCCAATGGCCGGATCAGCAATGCAGCATTAGCGGATCGGGTCAGCCTCTCTGAGAGTGCCTGTCTGCGACGATTGCGGCGTTTGGAACAGGATGGCTTCATCCGGGGTTACGTTGGTCTGGTGGATCAATCCTTGGCCGGTTTCCCAGATAACGTGTTCGTCACCATCACACTGCACAGCCAGCAGCACAGTGATTTGGCAGCCTTCGAGCGTGAGGCGCGGAATATTCCCGAAGTGATGGAATGTTACTTGATGAGCGGCGATGCCGACTATCTTCTGCGCGTGATCGTGGCCGACGCGCGGGACTACGAAAGAGTTCATAGCCAGCATTTGACCTGTTTGCCGGGCGTTGCTCGAGTGCACAGTAGTTTTGCGCTGCGTACTGTGACGAAGAAACGGAAGTGCCCATACGCTCCTAGATTCAGCGTTTTGACGCCAGTAGCGTGTCGCAAACGCCTTGCCCCGCTTGGGTATTGCCGTTACTTTCTGGAGACCTCATCAAAAACAATAAGGAAAATACTGATGAAGACCTTCCTCAACCGTATGTGTTTGGTCATCGCAATGACCGTCGTTTCCCACACCGCATTGGCGAACAATCCCGTGCCTGAATACGCAGCCTTAGAAAGCTTTGGTTGCAACTTTCAGCCTGCTAAAGACCGCAATGACATGGTCAAGTGGGCGGGCAAGTGGAATGCGGCCGCCAAAGACATTTTTTCTGCCCCCTACATGGCGATGCTCCTAGATCCGTTTTTGATGAACCCTGCTGACCAGCAGCACGATATCTATTGGGTTGGATATTCGCCTAACTTCGCTGCCCAGGGGGCGGTGCAAGACGACTGGAATGCGAAAGCGGGTAAACTGGCAGATGAACTTCTGAAAATCGCAGACTGTGATACCCACGCGATATGGGCGATGACGACGACTCGCGGTTCCGGTAATACGACACCGCCAGCCACTGGCGTACTGACCTTTCAGGCGTGTTCCATGGTCGGTGATACCACCATGATGGATCTTGCAGCAGCAGATGCACAGATGAATGCGTTCATGGACAACATCGAGCAACCCAGTCCGCGCTGGCGCTGGTGGCCCGTCAGCGGCTTAAACAGTGAGAACCAGATGGATTTCTTTAGTGTGTCTGGCAACCTGTCTCTGCAACAGAAAGGCCAGACGATGGATAATTTTGTTCAGAATGGCGGCCTGCAGGCGCAAACAGAGATCTACTCTGATGTCATGGACTGCCGCGCCATGGGTACATCACTCTTTACGCGTGTTGGCGGAAATATGCCTCAGTAGGCACTCTTCTCTGGGGGGCGCTGCCTCCCCGGTTTCCGCTTGAACCTGTTTCTGTTGGTTATCTTGCAGGTCTCAGGCGGAGCGACCGTCAGTTTCCGAATCATTCCTGCACGATCTGTAGACACGGTGGATTTTTCTGCCGCAATCCTTGCAACGCAGATGACTTAGCGTAACTTGAACCCATCCAGCGTCTGGGGGCAGTGCATGTTGTGACTAGGCGTTCGAGAGACGCAATCCAAACATTTGTCCCGTCCAGATAAGGAATGAAAACGAACCATGAGTTCTATTGAGATACCCGTCATCGCGGGTGATGGCATTGGCCCAGAGATTACGTCGGCTGTTCTGAAAATAGTCGATGCCGCAGTAAGTTCCACCAGCCTGAAGGTGGAATGGATTCCCGTCGTCGCAGGCCTCAGTGCCCTAGAACAGGGCACCGAACTGATTCCCCAGCGAACCATGGACGAGATTGCCCGCTGCGGGGTGGCGTTAAAAGGTCCATGTACCACCCCGGTCGGCGAGGGGTTTACTTCAATTAACGTGAAGCTACGCAAGGCCTTCAATTTGTATGCGGCGGTGCGGCCCGTGCGCAGCATGCCCGGTGTTGACACTCGATACCAAGACGTGGACCTGATCATTATTCGGGAGAACACCGAGGGTCTCTACAGCGGCGTCGAAAACGAGGTGACGCCGGGTGTGGTCATGAGCATGAAGGTGGCTTCAGAGGCGGCATGTCAACGCATCGCGACCTGGGCGTTTCGCTTTGCGAACCGCCGGGAGCGCGAAAAAGTTACCGTATTGCACAAGGCCAACATCATGAAGATGACGGATGGCTTGTTTCTCAAGTGCGCGTCCGATGTTCACGCGAACGATTATCCCAACATCGCCTTCGAATCGACGATTATTGACGCGGGATGTATGAAGTTGGTGCAAGACCCGTCTCAGTTCGATGTGCTGCTGCTGGAAAATTTGTACGGTGACGTCATCAGCGACCTGTGCGCTGGCTTGGTTGGTGGCCTGGGCGTCGTTCCCGGTGCCAATATTGGAGAAGACTTGTCGATTTTCGAGGCGGTACACGGTAGTGCGCCGGATATTGCTGGTCGCAACATCGCAAACCCTCTGGCGTTGCTGATGTCCTCGGTCATGATGCTGAACTTTCTGGCAGAAAGACGCCAGATGCCTGCGTTAGCAGACAGCGCTGAGCTGATTCGCCGTGCCTACGATGCATGCTTGATTCACGGAGAAAAAACTCAGGATTTGGGTGGCGATTTGGGCACTGCAGAATTTGCTGACGCGGTGATCGCGCGCTTTTAACCGGCCACCAAGGCTTCGGCTTTGCACGGCAAATTGCGCATGGTCGCAGAGACACGGAGCGCTCTGATGGACGAAAATGCCGTCCTAGACAATACGAACCGTCTCACATAGCATCATGCCGAAGCAGACGGGCGGGGCAGCTATGAAAGTGAAAGTGAATGAGGTCGAGCATCACGTTGCAGCCGACTGGCACGAAGAGACGTTGCTAACCGTTTTGCGTGAGCACCTTGGCCTAGCGGGGACAAAATTTAGCTGCGGTATCGGTCAATGCGGAGCGTGCGTGGTGCACGTCGATGGCTCCCCCCTAAACAGCTGTCTGATTTCGGTCGCGGACGTTGAGAACAAAGACGTACTTACCATCGAGGGACTCGCGGGTGGCGACGGCAGTTTGCACCCTCTGCAGCAAGCTTGGATTGATGAAAACGTGCCTCAGTGTGGCTTCTGTCAGTCCGGCCAGATCATGCAGGCACTGGCGTTGATTGGTGATACGCCCGATCCAACCGATGCGGATATCGACCGCGCCATGAGCGGCAATTTGTGTCGATGTGGCACCTACGACCGTATTCGCAAGTCCATCAAGAAGGCGGCCCTTGTCATGCGGAGTACTTCGTAATGGCTTCCATCTCTCGCCGTAAATTCTTGATCGCGACGGGTTGGGTGGCGGCTGGCGTGACCGGAGTGTACGCACTGGGTAAACACGCCGTCGCCGTTGCGCCAACGATCATTTTTCCCGACGAAACCTCTGGCGCAGCTTGGGTGCAAATCCGTCCCGGCGGTGTCTGCCATATGTTTTTCCCGAGAGTGGATATGGGGCAGAACGCGAACACCGGTCTGGCGCAGATCGTGGCTGAAGAACTGAACATCGACGTCGAAGACATTCAGGGTGTGCGGCCATCTACCAAGGATGTACCGCCCCTGGCGGTTACTGCGGGCAGCATGTCGTTGACCGCGTTTTCGCGTCCCTTGGCCATTGCCGCTGCGACCTTGCGTGAAGGCTTGAGAGATCGCGCCGCGGCCAAGCTCGGCGAGCCCGTGGCCGCTGTGCTCGATGATGTCGGTGGTTTTCAAACGTCTGACCTGCGCAAAGTGAGCTATGCCGATCTGGTCGATGACACGGGCTTTGTCATCGAACGTGAAGTCGATCAGGCAGTACCTGCGCTTTATGCGTTTGACAGTGCGCGTCAGAAAACACAGGTAGGGCACCCCAAAAGTCCGTTAGGCATTCGAGACCTCGTAACCGGTGGCCGTGTCTACACCGCCGATGTGCCGATGGAAGGTGTTGTATACGGTCGAGCTGTGCAACCGCCGGTCCGCAACGCGCGGATTGCATCCTTGGATACCTCGGGTGTCTCGAAGATTCGAGGCGTCGTGACCTTGGTTGAGGAGGGCGATTTCGTCGGAGTGGTGTGCACTACACCGAGTGCTGTGGACAAGGCTATTGCGCAGATCCAGGTGACTTGGGATCTGCAGCAACCGATAAACGAAGAAGAAATTAGGCGCCTAGTCGATGTCGATGCGAAAATGGCCGCCGGTGATTTAGAACATATCCTTCAGGACAAGGCCCATCGACGGAATGCCGATTGGTCTGTTGATCTGCGTTTTGATGTGCAGGTGCAGACCCATGCCGCCCAAGAGCCCAGAGCGGCCATAGCGCGTTTTAATGATGCAGGCGCAGATCATCGTCTGGAAATCTGGACTGGCACTCAGGATCCCTTTGGTATGCAGCGCTTCGCGTCTATGGATACTGGGCTCTCTGAATCAGATGTGGTGATCTATCCCCAGCGTCTTGGCGGCGGTTTTGGCGGGCGGGAGCATTATGAAGTGGAGCGAGATGCCGTGAGGCTTGCCCGAGCCGTGGGGCGCCCGGTGAAGGTGCAGTGGACACGGGCCGACGAATTTATGGCCAGCCGCAGCCGGCCTGCGTCGGCGCATCGAATAAGAATTGCGAGCGATGATCAGGGTAACCTAACGGACTGGTGGTACGGCTATGTGACCGGCCACGTGGTTTTCGCCCGGGAACGGCTGCCGGGCTGGCTGTTGCCCGTTGCACGACTGTCCGACGATTCCGGTGTGGTGAAGGGTGCCATCGCTCCTTACCAGGCACCGCATCAGCGTGTGGAATGCGAAGACGTTGATCTGCCAATAGATCTCGGTGTTTGGCGTTCATTGAACGGCGCATCCGCTATCTTTGCCATTGAATCCGCCATGGATGAACTGGCGGTACTGCAGGGCAAGGAGCCGGTAGCCTTTAAGATTGCGCAAATGCAGGGCGAGCAGCCTCGCTTGGCCCATTGCTTAGCCTCGGTGCACAGGTTGAGCGCGAAACGGCGCCTGCCTGAAGCCGCCGGTTACGGTCGAGGTTTTGCTT
The DNA here is from genome assembly GCA_002704225.1 of Gammaproteobacteria bacterium. GTDB lineage: Bacteria > Pseudomonadota > Gammaproteobacteria > Pseudomonadales > Azotimanducaceae > UBA4421. The sequence goes on from PAFU01000034.1 coordinate 46,927, forward strand.
GTGGTATTTACGACGGCCGATGTTTTGTGGCGGTCAGTGCCGATGTTTTTGTGGATGAGGTGAATCAGCAGATTAACGTCCTGCACCTATGCTGTGCTCAGGACGCGGGCATGGCCGTCAATCCGGACCAGCTTCGCGCGCAGATTGAAAGCAACCTCGTTTGGAGTATTGGCATGGCGCTGCTCGAACGTTTCGAGGTCGCCGACAATACCATTCAAAGTTCGAACTTTGACAACTACACCATTCCTCGGATGAGAAACATGCCGACTCTCGATATCGAAATTATCGATCAGCCGAGCTTACCGCCAACGGGTGCTGGCGAGGTTGCCTTGGTGGCGGGTCCGCCAGCCATCGCTAACGCGATCCGCGACGCCAGTGGTTTTCGCGCCCTGAGTCTGCCCATTCGCTTTGCAGATATCTAACCGCAGCGCAAAGACGGGAGTCGCGCTTGGTGAGGACAAACGACAACTGATGGTTTAAATCAACGGAGACGCGATATGACGCTACGACGTGCACTGGCACCGACCCTGTTAACAATGACATTGCTCATCGCCGCTTTTGCGGTATCACCAGTAAGGGCTGAGACCGGAAAGGTCTACCACACGGTGGTGTTTTGGCTTAAAGCCGATACACCAAGCGAGACGGTTGAGGAAATTACACGGTCTGTAAAGGCACTTGGGAATTTGTCGATGGTGGAATCCGTGGTGGTTGGCACACCGGTCATGAGCGAACGCGAAGTCGTCGACGACAGTTTCAGCATCGCTTTTACCATGACCTTCAAAGATGAAGCAGCGCTTGCTGCCTATGGCGACGATCCAGAACACAAAAAGTCCAGCAAATTTACCCTGCAACATGTGACCCGCGGCGTGATTTACGACTACAAAGGCCCGTAGTTTGGGCGTTAAGCCCAGCATTACGTGCTGGTGTTCTGTCAAAGCACTTGATGAGGTGAGATAATCTGGGTTCGCGATCAGGCAGTGACAGGCATGCAACCGAAACCGAACGCTAAACGACGAAGCTCGAAGTCTCATGAAGCGATTATCGACGCTACCGTTAAGCTATTGGGTTCATCGGGTTATGTGGATTTTTCCATCGAAAAAGTGGCCAGTCAGGCGGGTGTTGGTAAGCAAACAATCTATCGCTGGTGGCCTTCTCGAGCGGATCTGGTCCTCGAGGTGTGGCGGGACCGTTTGTTGCCGCCCTTGGCGCCCTACGACGGCGCAAGTCCGTTACAAGACTATCTGGAAAAGTCATTGTTCTCCTTTGGCCAAATCCTCGGCCGAGCCGATAGCCGACAGGCAGCTATCTGCGTTCTGGCGGAAGCGCACCGCGACCCGCAGTTGTACAAGCGTATGGAAGAGGCGGTCTATGCGCCCCGTATTAAGCTGATTGCAGACGCATTCCGCCGGGCTCAAGAACAGAATCTTTTTCCCGCCCATTTCGATATCGACCTTCTGATCGATGCGCTCTACGGCGCCGTTTGGTACAAGGTCCTTATTCGCTTCGAAAAAGTGAGTAAGGGCTACATCAAGACGCTTGTGGATCAAGTGCTCTCTCATGCGTAACGCCATCCAGGCTTAACGAAATTACGGTGAGTCTCTCGCAAAAGTAGGGGCTTTCAGCCCTTCACAAAAGGGTGTTACGCTTAAAGCAATACGAACCGTCTCGTTTTATAATAGGGCGCTCAGGGCGGATTGGACGGACGTCGAAAAGGGTAGTCAAAGGAGTAGAGCTATGTCGGGATCATTCAATCATCGATCGACCGCTGACGAGGTGCTGGATGGAATTGACCTCACGGGGAAGCGAGCATTGGTGACAGGTGGCGCCTCAGGGATTGGGGTAGAGACCGTTCGAGCGTTGGCATCCAAGGGCGCTGAAGTTGTGATTGCGGCTCGTAACACGCAGCAAGCCGAAGCGGCGAAAGCATCCATCGTCGCGTCGACCGGCAATCACGACATCAGCATTGTGGCGCTGGATCTGGGATCCCTGGCGAAGGTCGATGCGGCAGCAACCGAATGCCTGCAGCGTTTCGATCGTCTGGACATCCTCATGAACAACGCGGGGGTCATGGCTTGTCCGTTCGCCCAGACCGAAGACGGTTTGGAGCTTCAGTTCGGTTCAAATCACATAGGTCACTTTTATTTCACTAAGTGTTTGATGCCTTTGCTTTTGGCGGGTGCGCCGTCGCGCGTGGTATCGCTTACCTCTATGGCGCACCGAATGTCGCCGGTGGTCTTTGATGATATCCAGTATGCCAATCGTGCGTACGACAAATGGCAGGCGTACGGCCAGTCAAAAACGGCCAATGCGTTGTTTGCAGTTGGCCTGAATGCCCGATTTTCTGATCGCGGCGTAGAGGCCTTTTCCGTTCATCCGGGTGCGATTGCGACACCAATAGGGCGGCATCTGGCGGCGGAGGAAATTGAACAACTCGTCAAGGATAACGCGACGTCTGCAACTAACCCGGAAGACGCGGATCAGGGCGGTATCAAAACCGTTGCGCAAGGCGCAGCTACCTCTGTTTATGCCGCGACCGCGCTGGAACTGTCCGGCAAGGGTGGCGCCTACCTTGAAAATTGTGGCGTCGCTGACGTGGTCCCTGATGACCCCAGTTTCCGAGGCGGTGTGCGTGACTATGCGGTTGATGTTGAGCAAGCAGACCGTCTGTGGAATGTGTCAGAATCGATGGTCAGCCAGCTAATGGGGAGTTGATGTGATGACAGCGCAAAATAAACCGCTTGTGGGAGTTAAAGTCATTGATCTGACGCAAATTTATCAGGGGCCGTATGCTGCCTTCCTGTTTGCTCAGGCCGGAGCAGACGTTATTAAGGTGGAGCCGTTGGCCGGCGAACGTCTGCGTGGCGCGGGTGGTGCGAAAACACCGCTGTCCTTCGCCATGCTCAATTCAAACAAGAAAAGTATCACCCTGAATCTTCGCGATGAAGAGGGGAAAAAACTGCTGCGCGAGCTAGTCAAAGACGCTGATGTTCTGTTGGAAAATTACGCGCCGGGAGTCATGGACCGTCTAGGAGTGGGTTGGGAGGCGCTAAAAGAAATTAATCCGACGCTGATTTATGGCTCGGGCACCGGTTATGGCTTATCTGGCCCTGATCGTGATCTGCTTGCCATGGACCACACGATTCAAGCCGCCTCAGGAGTTATGAGTGCCACCGGTGACGCCGATTCACCCCCGAGCAGGTCTGGGGGGGCGCCCTGCGATATTATGGGGGGCATTCATATGTACGCTGGGGTGCTGGCTGCTCTGCAGGGGCGAACCGTCACAGGGCGAGGTACCCGTGTTGAGGTGTCGATGCTGGAAGCCATGTATTTCACGCTGAGTTCGGAACTGAGTATTCATCACGCCACCGGTGAATTGCCGCCGCGGAACAGCGCGCGGTCGCCCTCCAACGTATGCCCCTATGGTCGTTATCCCTGTAAGGATGGATGGATCGTGGTGATTTGTGTTGCCGAATCCCACTGGCAAAACCTGCTGAAAGTGATTGGTCGTTTGGATGAAAAAGACAATCACGACTACCGCAATTCCATGGCGCGCAAAAAACGCGAGCACTTGATCGATGCGATGATCAATGCTTGGACCGTCGAACGTACACGAGATGAAGCCTACGAAGAGCTGCGCGCGAACCGCATACCTGTCGCACCCATTCGAACCATTGATGAAGTCCGAGATGATCGTCATCTGCATGAGCGGGGGATGCTGCACTACAAAAATCACGAGCTGCTAGGCGATGTGGTGTTGCCCACCAGTCCGATTCGATTTTCGGAGTACGATCTGACAGAACCTGAGTTTTTTCCGGAGATTGGTGCGCACAATGATGAAGTGTATGGCGGGTTGAACGTGAGTGCCGAAGATCTAGACCGGCTGAAGGCTGCAGGCGTGATCTGAGGTCACCACTGTACTGCCATGCAGACGCCGAGGATGACCAAGAATTGTGACAACAGTATCTTAACGTATCCTTTGGGCGCCTTTGCTGAGGATTGGAACGACTGCTGTGGCGACAACTCTGATTGTGGTGACGGAACCAAGAAGGCCGAGCCGAGCACGATGCACAGGAATGCCACGATGAAGCCGATGACGTTCCACCACAGCCAGGAGACTTCAGGTAAGTACACGGCGACCAGTAGATTGGCTAGTAGCCCACCAACAAACCCAACCAGTGCGCTGGTCTGGGATACGCGCTGCATCAGTATCGCTGACGCGATGAGGGCGAGTAATGGGCCGTTGACCATGGACCCCACTTTGTTCACGGCTTCCAAAACCGTTGGTGCAATGTTTTCTACCTGAAAAGCGCAAACCACCGCGAACAGTCCCCACAACATAGTGCAGGCCCTGCCGAGCAAAAGTTGCTTCGCCGACGACGTCTGCTTCGACAAGCGCGGACGGATAAAGTCTTCAACGGTCACAGCGGAAAGGCTGTTGAGAGCGGAATCAATGGATGACATAGAGGCCGCGATGAGTCCGACCATAACCAAGCCGACGAAGCCGGGTTCGAAATGGTTTAGAACAAAGACTGGGAAGACGACGTTCAAATTTTTCTCGCCGCCGCTGGTTGTTGGCAGCGACCCAAGAATACGTGGGTCTTGGGCAGCGAGTGCGGCTAACCCAAGACCTAAAAAACAGTAGAGCAAAACGATTGGGAAGCGGAAAACACCGTTCCAGAGCAGCACGCGCGCGGTATCCGCTTCGCTTCGGGCTGCCAAAATACGCTGGGCCTGACTCTGATCGCAGCCGTAGTAAGAAGCGTAAAGAAAGACGCCGCCGATCAACATGGGCCAAAAGCCGTAGTCCTGTCCGCCAAAACCCCAGTCGTTGACGAGTGTTTGTTTGCGCTCTTCCACGAAAAAATCCCAGTCGATTAGATCGCCAATGTAGATCAGTGAAAACAGTACGGCACCCAAGAGCAAGGCCAATTGAATGGCATCACTGATCACTACAGCGGTAAGTCCACCGAAATAGTCGTACAACACTGTGGCAGTCATGATGAGTAAGACCGCGGCAACAAAATGTAACTCCAGCAGCAGCGAAACAACCAGCGCACTACCGTATAGGGTGACGGCGGTGGCGACACCGCGGAATAGCAGGAAACAGCCAGCGGCGGTGAGTCTTGCCCGGCGGCCAATCCGAAGCTCCAAGATCTCATAGATGGAGGTAACGCCGTAACGCCGAGCCGGCAGCATGATCCAAAGCAGCGCCAACATCGCCAGTGGCACCGCTAACTCATACTGAAGCCAAATCATGCCGCCACCGGCAACGAAGCCGACGAATGCCGGGGCGCCCAAGAGACTGTTGGTAGAGCACTGGGTGGCGATGGTTGAGGCGGCCAATGTGCTCGCGGACAGACGATGGTTGCCGAGAAAGTAGTCCTCGGCGGAAGCCTGTTTGCTGTTGAGATAGAGCGCCAAAAGCATCAGGCCGGAAAGATAAATCCACACGACTGTCCAATCTAGTGCATGCAAAACCGTGCTCCCATCCAGACAAAACTTGCCCAAGGCAGGTGACTTGAGTAACTATTCCCGTTGCGATCTTGAACAAGAAACACAGGTTTTAGATGGCAAATCGTCTCGAAGCGCATACGCCCAGAAGCCTTCGAATCATTGGAGTTGGCCTTGCTTTGATCTCTTCGCTCAGAAGGTGATGCGTCGTGGTGACAGCAAAAGGGCTGACGGGTGGCTGGACTAATCAAGGAAATATATTGAACGGGCATATCCACCGTGACTCTTCCGCACCGGATGGCAAGGACAAGCAGGCCATCGACTACGAGGTACTTTCCTACCTGATACAGCTGTACGGCAGCAGTCAGGGACAACGCTTGCACGATCAACTGCGCAGCATGGCGCGGCAAACAGCTGGCAAGTTGGCTGCCAAGCGATGTGAGTCGCCGCGGTCTGAGGCATTGCTGATTTGTTATGGCGACAGTTTGCTGCAGGACGACAAGCCGCCTCTGCAGGCACTTAACGATTTCTCCAACAGCTATCTTAAGGGGGCTTTGACCGGTATCCACGTGCTGCCGTTTTTCCCTTCGTCCTCTGATGACGGGTTCGCGGTTATCGATTATCGAAGCGTTCGGTCGGATCTGGGCAGCTGGTCTGATATTCAAGATTTGGCTGAGAACTTTGATGTGATGGCTGACTTGGTGATCAATCACTGCTCGCGTGAACACGTATGGTTTACCGACTTCATTACCAACGTTGCGCCGGGTAAGGACTATTTTTTTGAAATAGAAGGCAGTCCCGATTTGAAAGAGGTGTTGCGCCCGCGTAATTCGCCACTGCTGACGGAAGTGCATACGCGTAATGGCATTAGGCGTGTTTGGACGACATTTAGCGACGATCAAGTTGACCTGAATTTCGCGAACCCTGAAGTATTGTTGGAGTTCGCGAGTACGCTTTTGTTTTATGTCCAAATGGGCGCTCGCTATATTCGTCTGGATGCCATTGCCTATCTTTGGAAAAGACTGGGTACGACCTGCATGAGTCTGCCTGAGACGCATATGGTCGTTAGAATTCTGCGCGGATTGATTGACGTTGAAGATCTGCCGGTTACGTTGATCACGGAAACCAACGTGCCTCACGACGAGAATGTCAGTTACTTTGGGGAAGGCAACGAAGCCCATCTGGTGTACCAGTTCAGTTTGGCTCCACTGCTGCTGTTCAGTTATCTGACCGGCGAGGCGCAGGCCTTGGTGGATTGGACTCGGAACCTCGCCCCACCTCCTGAGGGCTGCAGCTATTTCAATTTTATTGCCTCCCACGATGGAATCGGTTTGCGTCCGCTGGAGGGGCTGCTGTCGGAGGCGGATGTCGGCAGGTTGATTGATATCGTCCATGACCGCGGTGGTTTTGCGTCGATGAGAAGTACTCCCGGTGGGGAAGAACGTGCCTATGAACTCAATATCGCGTTGTTTTCCGCCTTTGGCGGGGACGATGAAAACATTGCAGCCTATGTTGGGGCACATCAATTGCTGATGGCGTATCAAGGCGTACCGGGTCTGTATTTGAATGCCTTGTTGGGCCGCTCCAACGATTATCAATACATGGAAGCGACCGGTAGAACTCGATCGATCAATCGCGGCAGCTGGTCGCTGGAGGCGTTGGTCGACGCCTTGGAGGATTCGGCATCCCATCACGCCAAGATCTTTCAGGGACTGAGTCATAGCCTCAGGCTGCGGTCCGAACAATCGGCCTTCTTGCCTGCGTCTCAGCAACGGTTTATCGCTGGCAGCGGGGATTATCTGATGTTCCTGCGTCACAATACTCATCAGCGGTTATTGGTTGTCGCCTCCTTCGTCTCTCATGCTCAGGTTATCGAGTGGCCTGATGCGCTTTCGTCTGTCACCGGTGTAGCAGTCGATCTGCTATCTGGCGAAGACATCGAAGCAAACGCGGCAATTTCGCTGGGCGGTTTTCAAGTGATGTGGCTGAATTTAGCCGAGACCCGCACTGCCAGCGGCGCGACGGTTTGACTCGCCGACGTTGCCAAACTCTTCGTAGTCCAGGGCCACGATTTCTGCCAGCTGCTCCGGTGCAGACGGATAAACGCTGGTGACTCGATTCCACGAGGGGACGTAGGGCAGGTCTTGTCCTGTTTGTAGATACTCTTGTCCGGAGATCAATACGTTGGTTGCAAATGCCTCGACTGCGCGTTCCTCTGCGTCGCGATCGAAATGCAGACCATTTACCATCGCGTCGTTGTAATAGGACTCGATGAGATCTAAGGCGATTCGAAGATAGGCCGCCTTGACCGTGCGAACGGTGCCTGTTTCAAACACCGCGCCAAAGGTTGCCAGAATTCGATAAAGCGATGTCGCGATATCCGAGCTCATGCGGGACAGGCCTCGGCTGCGATCGTCCGCAGAGAGCGCTTGGTGTTTGTGGTCGTAGTTGTCTGCGACCTCAATTTGGCAGACCTGCTTCGTTGAATAGTTGCGGAACACCTCCGTGAGTAAGCCGATTTCCAGTGCCCAATCCGCGGGAATTCGTAACGTTTTGACGAGGTCGATTCGCATGGCGAATTCACCGGCCAATGGATAGCGAAAACTGTCCAGATACTCCAAAAAACTCTGTTCGGGGAAGACACGTTTCATGGATCGGAGCAGGGGGGATACAAGCAGACGACTCACTCTGCCATTGAGTTTTCCCTCGGCAACACGTGCGTAAAATCCCTTGCAGAATTGATAGTTGAATTGGGGATTGGCGACGGGATAGAGGAGTCTCGCCAACAACGCTCTGTCGTAGGTTGTGATGTCACAATCGTGAAGCGCAACGACCTTGATGTCCGACAATGACTGAATGAAGCCGAAGCAATACCAAACATTACACCCTTTGCCCAAATCCGTGGGGGCGACGTTGTGTTGCTTCAACTTGTCTTGCAGTTCACTTGCCCTAGGCCCGTCGTTCCACAACACCGTGTGGGTGATTTTCAAGCGAGAAAAATATTCCAGCGCGTGGCGGTACTCTGACTCTGTCGCCTGGTCGAGGCCGATCACCACATGCGCGAGGTAGGTGGCACCGTTCAATGTGTCAATGATATGGCTTAAGGCATCCTGCGCCAGTTCGGAATACAAGCACGGCAGGATAAGTGCCATCGGGCTGTGTTCGCTGAACTCGTGCAGTTCTTCCTCAAGCGACTGCAGGCTCCGGGTTTTAAGGTTGTGTAGGGTCGTCACGATGCCGTTTTGAAAAAAGTCACTCAAGGGTTTGAACCTCCGTTCTGTGTTGTGAAAGCACGGAGAACGGTTCTTCGATGCCTAAGATGTGTTGCATGGTTTCTAGCCAATGCTCGTGCCCACAGACAGCCGCGTAGTGCACGACTGGGTGGTTGAACTGTAAGTAGTTGCCGTCGTTGTTGGGGAACAACACCGCAATATCGGCAAGGGCCAGCATCTCTAAATCGTTTTTGGCGTCGCCGCAGGAGACGAGAACGGGCCTGTCGTCTGGCCGCATAAAATGTTCCGCAATCTTCCGCATGCCAATGGCTTTGTTGCAAGATTTATCCAGAACGGTGTAAAAGCGCCCCCCCTGAACGACCTGCAGGCCAATAAAGCCTAATGTCTCGCTGAAGGACTCCAGCGCTTGGCGGGAATCGTCCCAAAGCAAAGGCATGCTGCCTGACCTTTGTTTCGCGAGCTCGGCAGCCGATGCGCTGAGCCCAGTGATTGCCTGCACCTCTGTCGCGTCAAGATGTCGAAGCGTTCGATAGCGAAAGTCGTGGGCCGCGCTGATGTGATCCAGCAGGTCACATATTTCGTCTGCATCTCGGCCGAATTGTTCAGGCTCTGAGGCAGAGGGCCAACACAGCCCGGCGCCATTTTCAAAGACATAGGGGGAAGGAAACTTCCGATACCGGTTCAATTCAATCATTTCGAGATTGGTTTTGCTCGATGCAGGTACGCAAATACAGCCATGTGCGTGAAGGGAGTCCATCGCTTCACCAGCAGCTCGCAGATCGTAACGGTCATCCAGCAAGGTGCCATCTAAGTCCGTAAAGATCAGCCATTTCGTTGCAAAATTTTTCGTATGACTTTGGATGTCGTTCAACGTACTCACTCCTAAGATGACCTAGCGCATAAGCATCGCAACGAGGACCCAGCAAAGGGCGTGCCACCTTTGAACGGCGCACGCGCCAAGTCTGATTGGATTGTTCGAACGTCGCCGCACCGCCTAGGTGCAATGTCGTCATATGCCGCACTGTTTTTGTGCTTGCGGATTCCGCAATGCCATTGTTTGAAGGAAATGTTTCTGAAACATGCGGGTGGCAGGGTGGCACGAATCTTGTTTGCCGTTTGACAGTGAATCGAAAAAACCAAGGAATGTTATGCGTACAAAAGATAACGGTGCCGCCGCCCCGCGTGATTTGGCGGTGTTAGGAGGTATCAGTGATCGCTCATAAGTGTCTGTTTCCTGCTGCCGGTTATGGCACCCGCTTTTTGCCGGCAACCAAGGCCATGCCGAAAGAAATGCTGCCAATCGTGAATCGACCATTGATTGAATTCGGCGTTGAAGAAGCGAATGCCGCCGGAATGTCGGATATTTGCATCGTTACCGGGCGGGGTAAGCGGCCACTGGAAGATTACTTTGACGTGAATTTTGAGCTGGAACACCAGATCGCAGGCTCCGCTAAGGAGTCTTCCCTCAGGCAAATCAGGGCACTGAACGACGCCTGTACCTACACGTTTACGAGGCAGCGCATGATGCGTGGTTTGGGCGATGCGGTGCTCACGGGTCGTAAACTGGTCGGTAATGAAGCCTTCGGCCTGATTCTGGCAGACGATCTTTGCTTTAATCTCGATGGCGATCCCGTCATGAAACAAATGCAGGATGTTGCGAGCGCCTTCGATTGTTCAGTGATCGCGGTCATGGACGTTCCTCAGGATCAGGTGAGCAACTACGGCATCGTGGTGGGGGATGAGATCGAGGCTAACGTGTTGCAGGTATCCTCAATGGTTGAGAAGCCGCGTGTGGAGGACGCTCCCTCCAACCTCGCTGTGATCGGGCGATATATCCTGTCGCCGGACATTTTTGACTTCATAGAATCCACCGAGCCCGGTGCTGGAGGCGAGATCCAACTCACCGACGCGCTGAATGCGTTGGCTCAAACGGGCAAGCTGCTGGCCTATCGTTTTGCGGGTCGCCGGTTTGATTGCGGCAGCGTTGACGGCTACGTCGCGGCGACCAACTATTATTACCGCAACGTTGTCCACACGTGTTGAGGTGTCGATCAGATCTGGCTCTGATCGTTCTTTGATTCTAGGGCACGTTGCGAACACTTCCCCGCAACCCAATCCTCGGCTTGGTGTATTGCAACAAATATATTTGCGTTAGCCGGCAACATAAATCTCGACCAGTCGGCAGGGTGAGTGGTTCAATAGTGTCTCGGTCATTCAACAGATTGTTGGCGCCGAAGCGAACCGAGGAAAGGGCGGTTCGCTGAACAATGTGTTGAAAAAGGGGGCAGCATCACTTCAGTTAATCGTGACTCGGCGCAAACGCATCTTTCGTTCGGCTCGAAAATGGCCTTTGGTGTTGGTGCAACCGGGGAGGCCGTCTACCTAGGACTGTTCAATACCTTCATAACCATCTACTACAACCAGGTGATGGAGTTAAACAATGCGTTGATCGGTATCGCGATCATGCTCGCCATGATCGGTGATGCCATTTCAGATCCCGTTGTCGGCATCATATCTGACCGCTGGCGCTCCAAGCTCGGGCGACGGCATCCGTTTTTGTGGTTGGCTCCTGTGCCACTGACGCTGACCCTGTACTGCGTCTTTAACCCTCCGGAATTCTTATTGGGCGAGACGAGCGAATTCGGCCAGTGGGGACTGTTTGCTTGGCTTGCGGTATGGACCATTTTGAGCCGCTCTTCGTTGACGCTGTACAGCGTGCCGCATATGGCGCTTGGAGGAGAGCTCTCGAAGAACCAACACCAGCGTTCGCAGCTTTTTAGTGCGAATACGGTTTTTGCCTATGTGGCCGGTGCTTCCTTTGGCTTTGCGGCGTGGAGCTTTTTCTTTGCCGGTGAACATGTGCGAGCGGCAGACGGTCTGGTAGTACCCGGTCATTTGGCGGCCGAGGCCTACGGGCCGCTGATTCTCACCGCGTGTGGTCTTATTCTAGTATCGATGTGGGCCTGTGCTGCAGGCACCTCCCGCCACATACCGCACCTGTCTTCGGCTCAGCTTGCGGAAAACCGTCTGACCGTGGTCACATTGCTGAGAGAAATTCTCAGCACGTTAAAAAACCGCAACTACATGGTTGTGCTGTTCGGTTACTTCTTTTTTATGATCGCCAGTGGCATCTATGACACGTTGAACGTATTCATCAACACCTATTTTTGGGAACTACCGCCAGATAAGATTCGTTGGTTGGGTTTGATTGCAGCGCCCTCTGCCATGCTGGGTGCCTTGCTCTCACCGCTGCTGATGAAACGCTTCGATCGTAAGCCGGTGATGCTGGTCGCCTTGGCGGGTTCGACCGTGTTCGCTCAGTTGGTCGTGAACCTTCGTCTGCTAGGGCTGTTGCCCGAGAATCATGACCCTATGTTGATGCCCTATTTGTTGGCCAACGCGGCGGGGTTCACCTTTTCGCTAGGGCTTGGCACCGTCGCGGTGCTGTCCATGCTCGGCGATATCATTGACGAAAATGAGTTGGTGACCGGCGAGCGCCAAGAAGGTTTGTTTTACTCAGCCCGAGCGTTTTTCGCCAAGGCGTCCTATTCCTTCGGTCATTTCTTCGCAGGGATCATGCTCGAGTATTTCATTGAACTGCCTTTCAAGGCCGTGCCCGGTGCATTGGAGGCCGATGTCTTGACCCGCCTTGGCCTGACTGCGGGGCCCATGATGGGGGCATC
>PAFU01000035.1 GCA_002704225.1 Gammaproteobacteria bacterium
TAAAGATCTCCTTGGCCAGATAGCTCAGTTGGTAGAGCAGAGGATTGAAAATCCTCGTGTCGACAGTTCGATTCTGTCTCTGGCCACCATTCTATCCCTTCCGTGCCACTCGGGCCCATGTTTCCTTATGTGTTTTCAAACATGGCCGATTAGGGCAGACGATAGCAAACAACATGCTGCTTCAGCGGAGGAACTTATGATATACGTTCGGTCTGTAGCAGCTTATTAGACGCAATCCTAGGTAAACAGGCTTTAAGATCTCTCAAAGCCTGGTCGTCTAAAATCTATAGATCCATGAGCGCGGAGCAAGAGTCCGCCTTCCGTTGAGACGCTTTTTCACAGCGGCTTGAGCCAGGCTTGCTATCGCAAGCCTTAACAGCTTTAGACGTATTCGATATACAACTTTTGACGGACTTTCTTGCCGCCCTGTTGTTCAAGATATAAGCAATATCGCCTACAGCAATATCATCATTACGAGCAACCACTTCTCCAATGGTAAACTTAGCGCGCACGTCAGACGCTAAAATCACCGCAGTGGTAACTTCTTCAGCTCCCAGCAACTCACCGGTATCGGGATCAACAAAACCGCCGCCGACGGCCTTGATTGTTAAAATCTGGTTAACGGATATGGTGTTTTCACCGTAGTTCAAATAGACCTGGTTGCCATTAACGTTAGCAACTTTTATCGGGAAGATACTCATCGTCAGTTTATTCGCTATGCCGTCGGATACGTCTTCGCCCAAAATGTTAATACTCGATAAGCTGATTCCAGAGCAGGCGTTAACACTTGCGTCCATTACCGTATTCACAACATCCTCTACTTGGACACTTTCAGACATACGGATTTCTCCTGTAGCCACATCGACGACTCTGATGTTCATGGACATTGACGCTTCGCAATTCGCAGCAATCAACACGTTTTGATTGGTTACTGTAACGTTCGAAACACTGCCATAAATCAAGTAGTCCACACCGGAAAATCCCGAGTAGTCGCTGATACCGTCAGTAATACCGGCAGCAGATAAGCCTCGTTCCTGCAGCAGCGAATCTAAGCGGGATCGCTCCATAATTGTGAATTTATTTGTTTTTTGCAGTGCATTTTCCAACGCTAACTGAATGCTCATGGTGCTGAAATTACCTATTCCTGTCGTAATCTCACTTACTGCTATCACAGGTTTATTTTGGCTGAATCCATGACCCGAAAAAATCATCGTCATGGCCATCACCACGATTTTCACAGTCGTTTTCATATCCTTCTCCCCTTTCTTTCTCGTTGTTTACTACTGTTGGCCTGGCTAACCGTCAATGAAATTTTGGCCCTATCGCCTGTGCCAACCTCGAAGGCTCCTCCCAACCTTTTAGCGATGGACAAACTTGCGTTGGCGCTGGTGATCTCGAGGGATCCCAAAACGCGCTCCCTGGAACCCAAGACTTTGCCCGTGTCTTGATCAACGATTTGCCGCCCCTCTCGTACCAGCGTGACCTGATCGCCCACGCTTAAAATAGAATCACCGTAGTTGAGATAAATGTCCTCTCCGTCAACATCTACTACGCGAATCGGGAAGATACTTTCGGCAAGAAGCGCGGCGGACTTTTTTGCTACTAAACGTTGGGCCTCTACTAGGCCATTGCCTGACATTTCAGCTGTGCGAAAGTTTCCAGTCGCCATGCCTTTCCCGGCCTCAACACTGGCCTCAATAGCCTCCGCTCTTCGAATTTCGCCTGACGTTGCATCAACAATTTTGATGTCCACACCGAAGGTAGATACCACCGATACTGAGCTGAACTGTCCGGTCTGCATTTGTTTTTTCTGGGTAGATTTCTTGGTTATGGATCCATAAACCAAGTAGTCGACGCCGTCGATTTGCAACTGCGTTCCATTACTCGAAAGGTTTTGCTGCAACCCCTGCTCGCCCAACACCTGATCCAATTTATTGCGCTCATATACCGTGAAACGCCCAACTTTGATCAATTGCGTCTCAAGCATTGCCTCGTAGTTGTCGGGATTGGACTCTGTCCGAAAGTAACCCTCGTTATCAACGGTTGATTCGAATTGAGCAACTGCAACGATCGGCAAGTCCGCAGCCTGTGCGGAAATGCTCAGCAGTGCGCACCAAAAAATAGCAAAGATTTTGTTATTGCGTGATGTCATACACCCTCCATAAGGCAATAATTTAGAAACGTCTCCACGGCATCCACCCGCGCCTGCTTTACCGAGGGTGGAAGACGCCCACTAGTGCGCGATTTACTTAAAACCACTTCGATCCGATTGATCCAGCGATTGTTTTTGAGCTCATAGGCGCAATCACGATCACATTGGAATACAGCGACCGTGTGGTCCTCCAGCGCTGACCCAGTGCGATCAATAACCCGAAATCTGGATGGATCCGCATAGGCGAAATTGTAGTACTGGTCGACGGCTCTATATCTCTCATCCACGGATTTTTTTGTTGTGACTACCTCGCACTTTGATGGCACGGGTGTCACCCGACTCGACGCATAGCCATCGGCAAAATCATGGAATAGTTCCGCTGAGAAAGCCGAATTTTTGAGAGGCTGTTCGTAAACGTACTCTCGTGTTACGCATCTGTACGAACTACCACTGGAAACACAGCCCGGATTCAGTGTACCCGTGGAATTGCGCGCTACCCCACCTGAGACAATTCGAATTCGCTCCAGAACCCGAATCCGGTCATCAACCGCGCACAATACGTTGTCGGAACAGGGATAGGAGTCAAATCGCTCCTCTTCAACCGTATCGACTCTGATATTCGAACAAGAGGCAAAAAGGAATGCAGACAGCCAGAGCGCTAGCCCTCTTGGCAAGCCCATTCGCCTGAAGCTCGATCGCCAAGGCACTCCCCTAGCGAGCGCCAGACGCCTAACATCGCATTTACTCGGTCGTATTTTTTTGTTCATGATTATCCACGCAACGTAGGCATATCAAACCGTATACAGGTTTCGACAGAAAGAATNCTGCATGCCCTGNGCCCCTCTGCTGAGACATTCCCGAGCACCGCTCTAACCAAACGGTCATAAATTAGTTTTTCGTGAAGACAACCCCGCTCGGAAACCCATAGATAGGTCAGTGGAACCATATCGCTGCTTCACGCCTCAACATAGAAGGGCCAACCTTAGTCGCTCAAAACCTATTTTGCTGAGCGCGCTTACGCGCACACTCCTCTTCTTTTCGCCCCTGTTTTATCTAACCTTCGGTGAATTTAGCGTGACAAAATTANACAGGGAATTGATTGCTGTATTTGCTACAGAACCCCGCACACCCCACTTTTTCGTTGTTCCCCACGACACCCCTGTTACTTTTAGTGCGAAAAACACTGGTTTTTTCCTTAAATTAATGGTGCTTTAGGGCTGCCGCGGTTCCCTTTGTCCGAACATCGGGAATCTCGGTTTGAATATTAAGAAAAAGAGACAACGAGGGGACTAAATCATGGCTACAGCGAAAAGCAACAAGACCGCAGTTCAAAAAAATCGCAGGTCTATTTTTGAGGTTGAGGCAGCAGTAACTGCCAATCGGGCGAAGGCCTACGCCGCCCGATCCATCGTAGAGGAAAACAGAGCTGGAATTTTGAAAAACTACACCGCGGCTTTCATGGGAAATCGGCAGCTAGCAAATCAAAACACCGATGATGTATTCAGAAACAGACGCGCGGTGATCTCCAGTATTGAGGCAGCAACGCCCATTGAGGAAAACTACAGAGAGTCGCTACTCAATGAAGCAACCCTCGAATTTCTTGAACATAGAGCAGGACTGAACAGTGCAGTGCTCGGCGTTAACGAGAAAATGGTAGCGGTCAATAAACTGCTGATCGAAATCAACGACTCCATCATGGCGGCAAACGAAGGCATCGTTAAGTTCAACGAATCTCAAATTCAAAAAAACAACAAGTTACTTGCGGGTGCCCTTAAACCGTCGAAAGCCACACCGGCGTCGAATGCGGAAAGAATCAAGAAAAACGCCGCAAGAGCAAAAACCGTAAAAAGTGCGGCGCTCGCGAATTCCAAAAAAATGGATCAGATGACCAAGGAGATGCAAAAAAATCGAAGCAAAATTGAAGCCAACGCGGCCAAAATAATGGACCGCAGAGCGAGCATCGAAAAGAACGCGGCCAACATTGCAAAAAACCAGGCCAAGGTGGCGAAGATCATCGCCCCNTAGCNANTTTGACACNGGCGACAANTGCTCACGCAGCAATATCAAAGCGTGAGCATTTCATCGNCAAAGCTATTGGTTCAANGCCTCTAACAGCAGCCTTCAAAGCNTCAAAACCTTCCAGCGTTCGCACCCACGCCATTTTCTTTTAAAACATAATTTAGCCACTTTCTTCGCCAGTGAATTTTTGACTTAGCTTGAGCAACAGATCGCTGNATCGAAACAACCATTCAAATTTCANCCGCAGAANCACTGACGAATCACGTTTCACCAGNAATCTCACATTCTGAGTTCGGCAGACACCAAGAAGAGGGGACCTTTAGTCTCAGCCAAAAAAAGCCAACAGGACTCATAATGTCGTATCGGTTGTTGAGGTTGCCACGAAAAAACGCCACTGCTTCTGAACGTTGCTAGAGCNCATCGTCCCNTTTGTGCTTTGCGCAGAAAACGCCNTTTCTTAACACACGCTCACTGCAACAGNTCATCGAGATTTTCGCGCCGTTCGTCGGCCCGCCTTTGAGTATTTTACTGGCCTCACCGAAGTTCGATTGGCCTTATATTCGGAAGCCTTCGATGACTAATGAAATTCACAACCAAAACTCCAACGAGTCCAGGCGTCTTGTTTGGCTCGCCGTTGTTACCCTGACCTTCANTTTAATCAACAGTATCCCACCCATAGCCGACTACCTGACCTTTCGCTGGCCCGATGNCGCCTTAGNCGGAATGTTCTTCTTAGCCTTCTACTTCGTTAGTCGCTTAGNGCAGCCCNCCGNCGAGAAACCGGATAGAGTCTTCNTGCTTAATTTCATTTTACTTCTCGCCTATTTAGCCCATCAGTTCGAAGAGCATGGCGTGGATTTGTACGGCCCCATGTATTACTTCCACGAATATGCAAACGCCTTACTGACATTCGATGGAGCGAGCCTAACGCCACTCATGATCCTTAAGATCAACTCTGTGGCCGTCTGGTTCGCCTGCTTTCTCGCTCTCTGGGGTGGTCGAAAATATGTCTGGCCCGGTCTAGCCGTCGGGAGCTTGGTTTTCTGCAACGGAGCTCTACACATCGCGAATGCAGTCAACAGCNGGGAATATAATCCNGGACTTGTAACATCCATCGCGGTGTTTATGCCCTTGGCCGTAATCTATTTTCGAGAGATCTGCGCTGAATGCGGCCTAGGATGGAAAAGCGTCGTGGTGGCCCTAGTTTATGGTGCTTCGNGCCATATGGTCCTGCCNAGCTTGATCGAAATTGGTGTGCCAACTCTTTTGCTCGTTACACTGGTAACCGCGCCGCTGATCGCCAACNCCCTTTGGGTACATCTGATGGCACGAAAAACAGCCTAANCTACAAACAGCNAACAAAGAAAAGCTCCCTGCTGAGCTTCTCCGTCTAGATTTACGTCACCATCAGCGCTGTCCAATACGGGCAGCCGACGACGGGCATAGCTTTTCATCGCTGGGTTCTTTGGCCTGCGAGTTCCCAACGCCGCCGATCTTGTGGGNTATCTGTGAGTTAATGCTAACAAACGGCCTGACATCATTGCTTATCAAAGCAAGGCGCGACTAAAGTAACACCATCCCGGTTCCTCGTGAAAAGGATTCAGCAGCCATGCAAAGAGCTAAATTGCTCCCCATTTTTGTTAGCGCCATCGTCGTATCTGCGGNCCATGCTCAGGCCCCCATCGTCCAGCCGGGCGCACCAGGAGAAGTTGGACAAACGCTTACGCCAATTGAGGCTGTCGCAATCACTGACACCAGTTACTCCCCCGACGACGTCTCCTTTATGCAGGGCATGATTCCTCACCACGAGCAGGCTCTGGTAATGGCGGAACTGGTAAGTGAACGGACGAATCAGGCCGAATTAGGCCAAATTGCCGGTCGGATAAAGGCATCGCAAAAAGACGAAATTGAATTCATGCAAAGCTGGCTAGCTGACCGAGATGAGCCAGTATCAAATAACGACATGTCTATGCGACACAGCCATTCCGACCATGCTAACGGATCGCTCATGAAGGGTATGGCAACCCCGGAACAAATGGCAGAACTTGCAGCCGCCAACGCTACGGCCTTTGATCGGCTGTTTTTGCAGCTGATGATTGCGCATCACGAAGGTGCGGTAGAGATGGTGGAAAATCTGCTCGATCAACCCGGCTCGGCCTATGACCCGGTGTTGTTTGAGTTCGTTGGTGACGTAAAGAACGATCAGCGGGTTGAAATTGAACGCATGCACGCGCTGCTGGTCACCCTGTCAGAAGACCCTCGCGCCAACCTAAAACCCGGGCTGAACGATGCTGGCATAGCCATCAAAAACCTCAAACTGGTCTCATCACTATCCAAACCACCCGGCTTTATTGACCCGAACAATCCAAACGAAATTCCCAAGGCCAAAAACCCCCAACAAGAAAAAGAGGGCGACGAACATAAAGAGAACGATGAGGGGAAAGATGAAGAGGAGGCCAAACGAAAGCCCACCGAAAGCGAATCGCGTCAGCGCTATCCCATGCTGAGCTTTTCCAATACCGATATGGCGTTTTCAGGCAATACGCTGGTCGCTGGCAACTACCACGGATTCAACGTTTACGACCTTGGGAACCAAGGCATGCCCAAACTCATCAGTTCTGTGGTTTGTCCCGGCGGCCAAGGTGATGTGTCCATCGTCGGTGATCTGCTCATCATGTCAGTGCAAGAAACCCGCAGTCGACTGGATTGTGGACTGCAGGGCATTGCCGAAGATGTCAGCGAAGAGCGCTTTCGCGGGCTGCGGATTTTCGANATCAGCGACTTATCAGAGCCCAAACAAGTCGGAGCCGTGCAGACCTGCCGAGGCTCCCATACTCACTCTGTCGTCGCCGGACCCGGTGAAACTGGCAAAATCATCGTCTACAACTCCGGCACCTCAAGCATCCGAGAGCAAGAAGAAATGGACCGTTGCTTCGACGAATCTCCCGGCGACACACGTACCGCACTCTTCCGTATCGACGTTNTCGAAATTCCTGTAGACGACCCAGCCGCCTCACGAATTGTCGACAGCCCTGCTGTTTTCGCTGATGAAGAAACCGGGGCAGTGGCCGGCCTGTGGCGCGGCGGTGATCACGGTAACGACACACAGGACACCTATACCACCGACGCATGCCACGATATCACCGTATTTCCGTCACTGAATATCGCTGCCGGGGCCTGCTCTGGCAACGGCATCCTGTTCGATATCACTGATCCCATGAAACCCAATCGTATCGACGTCGTCACCGATCCGGGTTTTGCCTATTGGCATTCCGCGACATTCAACAACGACGGTACCAAGGTGTTGTTCACTGACGAATGGGGCGGTGGCGGTCGCCCACGCTGTCGCGCCTTTGATCCACTCGATTGGGGGGCCGATGCCATCTACAACATCGTTGACGGCAAGCTCGAATTCCAAAGCTACTTCAAGATTCCCGCGCCTCAGTTAGAGCAAGAGAATTGCGTCGCACACAATGGCGCCATCGTACCGNTACCCGGANGGGATATTTTTGTGCAGTCTTGGTACCAGGGCGGCATATCGGTTATCGATTTCACGAACTCCACCCAGCCCGTGGAGATCGCTTACTTCGATCGCGGACCCATCGACGCCGAAGCCCTTGTCACCGGGGGATTCTGGTCGAGCTATTGGTACAACGGTCTGATCTATGGCACGGAAATCATCCGCGGCCTCGACGTACTGGAATTAACCCCCAGCGAATATCTCTCAGCGCATGAAATCGCTGCCAGTAACATGGCCGACCTTGGCAGCGTGTTCAACCCACAGCAGCAGTTCCCAGTGTCTTGGCCTCAGCATCCGCAGATAGCGCTGGCGTACGTTGACCAACTCACACGTGGCACCTCAGATCCTCAAAGATTTAAGTCGCTGCGCACCGCGCTGGAAACGGCACTGGTGCGCATTGAATCAAATCGACAGGACAAGCGTTTAGCCAAAGCCCTATCCACCCACGCCGCTGAACTGAAGGGCGTCGATCCGCGTGAGACTAAACTACAAGAGCTGCTTTTCAATATAGCCGGCCAGTTGAAATAGCGCGAACAAAGCGCCTGCATGCAGGCGCCATGTCGTCACTCGCTCCCTAGAATATAAAGTTGATCTCTATCACTTAACGGCCCTCGGCCGCCTGGAAACGGTGATCTATTCCTCATAAATCGCCCGCGCCTTGGGATAGGTCTGGTGCAAATCTCCTCAGCTCTTAGAAACACTTTCTAGCTTCCCAATACCAAACTCAACCCACATCCTCGGCTACCTTTCTTTGACGATCTGGTAGCCTCTCAATATGAAAATCTCTCCCATTACTCCCTCCATCGGCGCTGAAATTTCAGGCGTTGATCTTGCGACCCTTCACACCGACAACGTTTCGGCCATCAAGGATGCCTTTCTTAAACACCATGTTTTGGTTTTTCGCGACCAAGGGTTAACCCGAGATCAGCACAAAGACTTCGGTCGTCTGTTTGGCGAGCTTCATATTCATCCGTCCAAGCGCAATGGCATGAATCACGAAGACCCCGAATTATTCGTCGTGAACACCAAGCCAGATGCGAAGCTCACCAATGGCGAGGCTTGGCATTCAGACGTGTCTTGCGAAGAAATCCCTCCACTGGCTTCCATTCTCTACGTCACTAGGTGCCCTGAAAACGGTGGCGGCGATACCATGTTCGCAAACATGCATGCAGCTTTTGACGAGCTGTCGCCAGATCTGCAAGCACTATTAATCCGCAAGACCGCTTACCACGACGGGGAGATTGATCTGCGCAACTACGGTATTCGCCTGCGCCCAGAGCAAAGCTATCCCAAGGCCTCGCACCCTTTGATACCGCGGCATCCACAAACCGGCAAGCCCTATCTCTTTGCCAACGGCAGTTTTACCTCACATATTGAAGGTATTCCCCGATGGGAAAGTGACATGTTGCTCCAGGGNCTGTATCAACGCACGGCGAACAATCCGCGCATTCAATGTCGCGTGAAGTGGTCGCCCAATACCGTGGTGATGTGGGACAACCGCAGTGTCCAGCACCACGCCATTTTGGACTACGCTGGGTTTGCGCGGTACGGCGAGCGGGTTTCGGTACTGGATGTTGAGAGGCCACAGCCGTTCACCCCGTAGACTTGCCGATTAGCGCCAGTCCTCATTCAGCTCACGAATCAATTCCGCCGCTGTCTGGGGACGTTCCGCGGGATCCTTGCTCAAGCATTGCATGGCCAAGGCTTCCAATCGCGGTGGCAGAGGTATTTGGCTGATCTCACCGGGCGCGATGGGCGTATCGTCCAGCGCACTGCGCTTCAGGTCTTCCATCGTCTCCCCTACCGCTGGATTTTCACCACACAAAATTTCGTACAAGACCGAGCCTAAGCTGAACAAGTCGGCGCGACCGTCGATACCCGCATCACGATTGATTTGCTCCGGCGACATATAGCAAATACTGCCCTGTAACTTGCCNCGGCCAGTCATGGTTTTGCCTTGACCAACATCTTTTTCATCTGCATCTGATNTTTCAACATCAGTACCGTCCGGATGCCAAACCTTGGCCAACCCCCAATCGAGCAGCAGCACCTCGCCATAGGGCCCGACCAATATATTTTCGGGTTTTACGTCTCGATGAATCACGCCATGAGTGTGGGCGTACTGGAGTGCTTGAGCAATTTGCACCACCACCTCAACCAGTTGCCCCAGGTCGTAACGCTCACGGTAGTCCAATACCTCGCGCAGGGTGTAGCCGTGAACCAACTTCATCGTGAAATACAGTTTGCCCTTGCTGTCCCGGCCGACCTCATAGGTGGGTACGGTATTTGGATGCTGTAACAGTGCCGAAACGCGCGCTTCACGAAGCAGGCGCTGTTGCTCGATCGGATCGTTGGCAAGCTCAGGACGCAGGGTTTTGTAGCAAACGACCCGGGACAGATGCAGATCTTTACAGGACATGATCAGTGACTTGCCCCCGCGCGCTATGGTCTTGAAATAGGCATAACGCGTGCGGTAGTTGATGGTCTCGGGTAGCGGTTTGTCCGNGTCTTTGAGGTACACCACATCGTAGAGTGCATCGGTATCACCCTGATCCTTGCCAACCAGCCCTGCTCGTTGTGGAAACTTGATCACAATGTTGCCTGCCAGCGAAAACTTTGAGCTTATCTTGGCTTTTCCGGCGACGATAGCGACCCGAGTAAGAAAATAGTCTTTTGTTGAACGCAGACGCATTTTGTGGCGGTTGCTATGCTTGGCTTTTTTCCACGAGATCACAGACATTGGCCACCCTTCCGAAGTCCGAATCCAGCAGCGACGCCGGTGCCATTGTGCATATGCGGTGCGCCCAGCCAGTCGATTCCATAGCAGCGTTAGCGCCACCGGAAACGCTGCGGCCTTGGTTACAGCTTGAGACGTCACTCACCCAAAAATTGGGCCAAACCGTTGGCACTCGACCCGGACTGATTGTGCTGGGTGAAGGTTTGGAGCCAGGCAACGCCTGGGAGTCCGATGCGCTAGGCACCACCGACCCAATTTATGCTCGGCATATTGCGCTAACAATCAAGGACGACCCCGTCGTACTGGCGCGTTCGATTACCACTCAGGGTGCTGGCATGAATGCGCTCACCGGCCTGCACACACGCCCCCTCGCCGAACTGCTGTTCGAGGATCCGTTGTGGCAGCGAGGAAGTGCCGTTCAGTATTTGTGCCTCACCGATCANATACCCGGCCGAAGCTGCTGTTGGCACCACCAGCAGCTGGGCGCGGACTTGATCGTTCAGGAGTTCTTTTTACCTGATTTGGCAGCGGCGATCGGCATCTGACCGAGCATCCTTTGACGCCGATGTAGTGATAGCATCCCTTCAAGCAACGCACTTGAGGGGGGCAAGCCATGCCGCAATTTATCGATTTATCCGTATCCATCGACAACAACGAACACAGCGACCATCCAGGGGGCAGCCCCAAGGTGACCTATCGCAATCATGCGGAAACCGCCAACGGGTTGGCCCACTTCTTTCCGGGGCTAACGGCCTCTGACTTACCCGATGGTGAAGGCTGGGCAGTCGAAACCATTACGCTATCGACTCACAACGGCACTCATATGGACGCGCCCTGGCATTTTCATTCCACCACCAATCACGGTGCTGATCCGGCTCCATCTATCGACGAGACGCCATTGGACTACTGCTTTAGGCCCGGAGTACGGCTGGATTTCCGACACTATGACGACGGTTATTTGGTCAGCGCTGCGGACATCGAAGCCGAGTTGGCCCGCATTGGTCACGATCTACAACCGCTGGACATTGTGCTGGTAAACACGCGGGCCGGATCCGTTTACGCCGAGCCTGGCTACGTGGATGCCGGCTGCGGTATGGGTCGCGAAGCGACCCTGTATCTGACCGAACGTGGTGTTCGCGTGGTGGGCACCGACGCTTGGTCATGGGACGCGCCGTTCAATCACACGGCAAAGAAATGGGCCGAAAACCCGGATCCCAGCATGATTTGGGAGGGCCACAAAGCCGGCCGAGAAATTCCGTATTGGCAGATGGAAAAGCTACACAATCTGGAGGCGCTTCCCGATCACGGTTTCACCGTTGCCTGCTTCCCGGTAAAAATTGCCAAAGCCAGCGCTGGCTGGACGCGCTGTGTGGCACTGGTAAACGACTAGGCCAACTTACCGCGCCGAAACCACCTGACGACTAGGAAAAAAACCGCCAAAAGCGGGACCAACACCACCAGAGTGAGTCCCACCAAGAGCCCGGGGCGGTTGCGCATACCCTTACTAAAAACCGTCTGTCGTTGATCGTAATCGGGTGCTACCGATAACACGCCATGGGCCTTGGCCCATGCATCATACGACGCTCGCATGGCGTCAAACCGCTCTGACTCCGACTCACTCAGATCACGAGTCTCTGCAAGATCTGCTTTCAGATTGAAGAGCTGCCATCGGGGGGCGTCACCGAAGCGATTAAAGACCAGCTTGTAATCGCCCTGAAACCACGCCTTGTTGCCCCCGAGTTCGTATCCGAATCCTTCATCGTCACCGCGCACCTGTGGCTGGTCCTCCGACAAAAGTGGCGCCAGGTTTTTGCCCTCAAAATCGGTGGATGTTTGAACTCCGGCAAGACTCAGCACCGTAGGCACGATGTCCGTTGCCCANCCCAACGCGTGACTGACACTGCCTGTTTGTGACGCGATGTTCTGTCCGTTATGGGAACCGCTGATCACCAAGGGCACTCGCAGCCCGCCTTCGCCGGCAAAAAATTTATACCAAGCCAGCGGCCCGACGGCTGCACTGGCCCANGCAGGCCCAATGTCGTGATAGCTGTCACGCTCGCCCAGCGTGTCGCCGTCCGTGTTATAGCCAGCCCAGCGCATCCAGACTCTGAACGGTGCAACAGGCGCATCCGCCGAATTTCCTAAGGGCCGTGTTGCCAGTGAGCCTTCTGCGCCATTGTCCGACAAGAAGATGAAGATCGTGTTATCCAACTCACCGATGCTATCGATATGATCCACCAAACGTCCGATATGATGATCCATGGCATCGACCATGCCGGCGTAAACCGCCATCCCTCGTGCTTCGAAGGCCTGCTGTTCTGGCGTAAGAGTTTGCCAGTCTGGTGTGGTGGGCATAGGTAGACCCTGCAATGCACTGGGTAAAATACCTGTGTCAGCCAAACCTTGGCTGCGCGCCGCGCGTAGCGCATGCCAGCCGTCAGCGTAGGTTTGTAAATACTTGTCACGAAACGCCGCCGGGGCTTGCACTGGAATGTGTACCGCCTGAAATGCGACGTAGGCAAAAAAAGGATCTTGGCTATCAGCGTCTGAGCCAATGTATTCAATAGCCTTATCCACCAGATATTCTGACGAATAGAAGTCATCTGGGAGAGTCGTTGGCTCCCCGTCTTCATACCAGTTTGCCTGGGCATAAATCGGTAGATAGGAACGTTGCCGCCAATTGTCTGCACCGGTATCCGCTAACATGAGCGCGCGATCAAAACCGCGCTGGCTGGGTCGCTCGCCATCGGCCAAGCCCAAATGCCACTTACCGGTCATCATGGTTCGATAACCCGCNGCCTGCAGCATTTCGGCGATGGTAGGCACNCTGGTGTCCAGCACGCCTTGATACGCTGGTGCGTGGGATTGTTCGTCGGGAATCGCCTCGGGAATGTTCGCAACACCTACCGTATGGCTATCCAAACCCGTCATTAGCATGGCGCGCGTGGGCGCGCAGGACGCGGCCACATGAAAATTGGAAAACCGCATACCCGAGGCAGCCAAACGGTCGATGTTCGGCGTTTGAATTTCACTTCCATAGGCACCGAGATCCGCAAAGCCGAGGTCGTCAGCCAACAGCAGCACGACATTCGGGGCGCGGGATGCCGTAACCTCTGCCAAAGCAACAACAGGCCAGATTACGGACACACCAAGAGCGCCAAGCACTGCGTTACGCCATGTATTGTTGCTAACACCCATGATTTCGGCCTTTTCAGTATTTTTGCTATCTGATGGGTCTGATTTTGACAGAGCGAAACTCTAATGTCGTTCATTAAGTTGCCTCATCAAAGAGCGGATGTTACTGGCATACTCCGCTGTGAAATTTGAGGAGTGATCATGTTTGAATTGCCACGGCGCGCATTGGATGTTGCAGACCAAGTAGAGCGTTTTTTCCAGCGGCGAGTGCTGCCCAACAACAAACTGTGGGAGCAACAGGCCCGCGCTGGGCAGGCCATACCGGACATTCAGCACACGTTACGCAAAGAGGCGAAAGCCTTGGGTCTGTGGAATATGGCATTGCCTCGGCTGGCTGAAGACGAGCCCGGCATGCGATTGTCCAATTTGGAATTCACTGCAGTGGCCGAAATTTTGGGGCGCTTGGAGTGGGGCTCTCATGTGTTTAACTGCAACGCACCCGATGTCCCGAACATGGAGCTGTTGCAGCTTTTCGGCTCCGACAAACAGAAGGAGCAGTGGCTGACACCCTTGCTGGAGGGCGAGATCGGTTCCGCCTTCGCCATGACCGAGCCCTATGCCGCTTCTTCGGACCCGACCAATTTGGAAACTCGGATTGAGCGAGATGGCGATGAATTTGTGGTGAATGGGCGCAAGTGGTTTGCCTCCAACGGTTCCCATGCCAACTGCGAGCTGCTGATTTTGGTAGGCGTCACAAACCCTGAAGGTCAAAAGTCACAGCGACAGTCGCTGCTGCTGATTCCGCGACACACGCCGGGTATCAGCGTGGTCAGAAATTTGCCTGTGTTCGATCACTTTTCCGAAACCAACCTGCACCCGGAACTGGAGTTCAACAATGTGCGGGTACCCGCGACTAACCTGCTGGGCGAAGCCGGCGCGGGGTTTGCCATAGGACAAGCCCGCTTGGGGCCAGCCCGGCTGCATCACTGTATGCGGGCCATTGGCGAATGCGAGGTGCTCATCAGTTTGATGGTGAAACGATCACAAAGCCGAAGCACGTTTGGGAAACGCATCGACGAATACAGTTCCACCCAAGCGGCGATCAGCTTGTCACGCATTGAACTGGACCAATGTCGCTTGCTGGTACAACAGGCCGCGTACTTGCTGGATACCGTTGGCAACAAGGCGGCCCGCAAGCAAATATCCATGATCAAGGTTGCAGTCGCCAAGGTCTATCAGGACATCGCCGATCGCTGCATACAGCTGCATGGCGCCCGAGGGGTCACCGGTGACACGCCAGCGGCGCGGGCGTTCGGCAAGGCGAGGGCCTTCCGAATTTACGATGGCCCGGACGAAGTCCACTTACAGACCATTGCTCGGTTAGAAGCCAACGAGCAAAGCCTCGACGGTCTAGAGCACTATGTGCACGAATGACTCAGGCATACGCCATGCCTTGGGTTTCGGTGTACAGGCTGTAAATGGACTGAGATCCGGTCATAAACAGCCGGTTGCGATTGGCACCACCAAAACACACATTCGAGATGCCTTCTGGTGTGTGTATCGCTCCTATTTTGTCGCCGTTGGGTGCGAACACCTGCACCCCATCTTCTTGAGCCCCGGCCCAGCCTGCGCTGCTCCACACGTTGCCGTCTTCATCGACTCTAAAGCCATCGGGTATCGCGTTGCCCAAGTCACAAAACACCCTGTGCGCAATCAACGTGTTGGCAGCGGTTAGATCAAAGGCATGTATCTGTCGCGGATGTCCCGGCTTATGCGAGACCCCAGTGTCGCTTACATAGAGGGTTTTGTAATCCGGTGAAAAGGCGAGGCCGTTGGGTTTTTCCAGCGTGTCATCCACTACGGTGGCGTGACCGGAGTGCCCATCGATTCGATAGACCCGAGTGGGAAGCTCTAGCTCGCCCTTATTGCCTTCATAGTGACCCAAGCTACCGTAGCCCGGATCCGTAAACCAAATACTGCCATCCGGATGCACCACCACATCATTAGGAGCATTCAGCCGCTTACCTTCAAAGGCGTCCAGCAGCACGGTAATGGAACCGTCTATTTCCGTTCGCGTGACCCGGCGCCCATGCTCGCATGTGACCAAGCGGCCCTGTCGATCTCGGGTATTGCCGTTGGCGTAGTTAGCGCCCTGACGAAAAACGCTCATTGAACCGTCAATGGCAGACCACCCCATAATGCGATCATTGGGAATATCACTGAACAGCAGGCGCTGTTGATCACCAAACCAAACCGGGCCCTCGGCCCATCGAGCACCGGTCCACAAACGTTCCAGCGCGGCACTGCCCAGCACGTAGGGGGCAAAGCGCGGATCCAGCACTTCAATCGCAGGGTCGGGATAACGCACCGGCTGACTCCAATCACGATCTAGCAAAAACTCCATGCCCCAATTCCTTTTATTGCCTATACGAGACCGCTGTCACGGACTCACGAGATTCCTTATCGCCGCGCCTTCGCTGCTCCGCTAACATACCTTGCTCCGCCCGAAGACAGCAATTGCGAACAGGCCTCTAATGCTCAGTGAAGAAGAAAAATTTCGGTTCGATCTGCAAGGCTATCTGGTAATACGCGGCGTGCTAAGCAAGACAGAATGTTCAACCCTTGCTGAGCTAAGCGATCGTATCTGGCCGCGACAGACCACAGACGGCGCATTTCGGCGCACCTCAGGCATCAGCCGGTGGGGGCCGGAATGCCTGAACTTGATGGATCATCCGAGGGTGCTTCCCTATCTCGTGGAACTCATCGGTCCAAGACTGCGGGTAGATCACGATTACTGCATTTTCATGCAGCCCGGAGCATCAGGTCAGGACATCCACGGCGGCCCCATGCGCTACGAGAGCGATCACTGGTACCACTATCAAGATGGCGTGATACGCAACGGGCTTATGGTGGCCACGTGGGTACTGAACGACGCCTTGCCCGGTGACGGCGGTTTCGTTTGCATTCCCGGCAGCCACAAAACAAATTTTATTCAATCGGTACCAACCGAGGTGCTCAAACAAACACGACGGCCAGACTATGTTGTTCAACCTGAACTGCGAGCTGGCGATGTGCTGATTTTTACTGAAGCGTTGATCCACGGCACCGCTGAGTGGCGAGGAAAGCAAGAACGCCGGGCCCTTCTGTACAAGTACAGCCCGCCCCATTCAAGTTGGGCCAAAGTCCCATACGACATAAACGATTATCCCGACGCAACCGATCAGCAAAAGCGACTGATGGCACCGCCATCCGTGGAAGACCATTACAAGGTTGTTTAAACCCCAGGGAGTCAACAACGTGCACAAAAAACACGCCCTAACCTTTGTCACGATCACGGTGTTTTTGGATACCGTTGGCTTCGGCATCATCGTTCCCATCCTGCCGGAGTTCTTGGTTCTGATTGGCAATATTTCGTTATCCGAAGCATCAGCTCTGAGCGGCTATTTGATTTTCAGCTATGCGGTGACGAATTTTTTATTCGCGCCGCTGCTCGGCAATTTAAGCGACGCCCACGGGCGCAAGCCGCTCTTGGTTTTGTCCCTGTTCGTGTACGGTGCCGCCTATCTTTTATCCGGCTTTGCTACCGCCCTGTGGATGCTGTTTCTGGGTCGGTTACTGACTGGCATCACGAGTGCCACCTATGCCATTGCCAATGCGCTGATCGCCGACGTGAGTACCCCGGAAGACAAGGCGCAGAACTTTGGACTGATGGGGGTAGCCTTTGGCCTGGGCTTTATCGTAGGTCCGGCCTTGGGCGGAATCATCGGCGCCTGGGATTTGCGCGCACCGTTTTTCATCGCGGCCGGTTTAGCATTCACGAATACGCTTTATGGACTGCTGTTTTTCCGCGAAACCTTAGCACCGGAAAATCGCAGACCCTTTGATTTGAGACGAGCCAGTCCCTGGGGATCTCTTAGCCAACTGCGAAAATATCCTCTGCTGATTGGACTGATTCTCGCTGTGTTCTTGAACAACATTGGTCACCACATTTGGCCTGCAAACTGGAATTTTTACACTATTGAGAAGTTTGCTTGGACGCCCATGGACGTCGGGTTATCCATGGCCTTTGTCGGCGTGATGTCGGTAGCTGTGCAAGGCGGCTTGCTGCGTATCGTGATCCCAAAGTTTGGCCCGGTTCGATGCGCTTACTTTGGCATTGTGGCCACCATCGCCGCCTTTGCCGGNGTCGCCACCGCGGGCAGCGCTTGGGCCCTGTATTTTTGGTGTGGGGTGTCTTCCCTTGGAGGATTAGCCGGACCATCGGTTAACAGCATTTTGTCTAATCAAGTGGCCGCGGACAGCCAAGGCGAGCTGCAAGGCATTATGGCCAGCGTGAGCAGTGTGGCGATGATCATCGGGCCACTGCTGTTAACGCAGACCTTCAGTTATTTCACATCGGCCAGCGCGCCGATTTACTTGCCCGGCAGTGCTTTCTGGGTGTCGGCACTGCTNACCGCTTTGGCACTAATCATCTTTTACCGACAAATTAGACGCTTACCCAATCCCACGGGCATCGCATAGAAGGGCTCTGTATGGACATCCTAAAACACAACGAAATCGCTTGGGACAAACAATCCAGCGACGCCCAGAGTCCTTGGGTACAACCGGTACCCCCTGCGGAAATCGACGCCGCTCGCCAAGGCAACTGGCAGGTCATTTTGACGCCAACCAAGCCAGTGCCCGAGCATTGGTTCGGTGACATCCGCGATAAGGACGTTCTGGGGTTAGCCTCCGGAGGCGGCCAACAGGTGCCTATCTTTGCCGCCGCCGGAGCGCGGGTAACAAGCTTCGACAATTCGTCCCAACAACTTGCAAAAGACCGGCTCGTGGCCGAGCGGGAGAACTTAAACATCCAGTACGAGCAGGGCGACATGGCAGATCTATCGCGGTTTGAGGACGAGAGTTTTGACCTGATCTTTCACCCGGTATCCAATGTGTTTTCCCAGCATATTCTGTCGGTTTGGCANCACTGCGCACGGGTGTTGCGGCCCGGTGGGCGCTTGCTGAGCGGATTCATGAACCCCGACTTTTTTATGTTTGATCACGACGTGGTAGACAACGGCGGCCCCATGGAGGTGCAGTTTGCGCTGCCTTATGCCGACATTGAAAGCCTGACTGAAGAGCAGATCATGGAACGGCAACAGCGTGGGGAAGCGCTGGAGTTCTCCCACAGTCTGGAGTCGCAGATTGGTGGCCAGCTGGATGCCGGTTTGTTGCTTGCGGGATTTTATGAAGACCATTGGAATAGCCAAGCCACCCCATTANATGATTATATGCCCACTTCCATGGCCACGCTGGCAATCAAGCCCTAGCGCACTGTTTCGTCCTTACGCTGACATCAAAAAGGAATCACAATGGATCTAGGTTTACAGAACAAGAACATCATCGTTACCGGCGGCACNCGGGGCATTGGCCTTGCGGCGGCGGCGGCTTGCGCGGCGGAAGGAGCCAACATCTCCATTTGCGGTAGGACCCAAGAC
Source organism: Gammaproteobacteria bacterium (assembly GCA_002704225.1). GTDB lineage: Bacteria > Pseudomonadota > Gammaproteobacteria > Pseudomonadales > Azotimanducaceae > UBA4421. The sequence continues at coordinate 19,044 of PAFU01000035.1, forward strand.
AGCCTCGATGCCGCCACGGCAGCCCTTGCCGCTCACGGCACCCAAATACACGGCGCCATTTGCGATATCGCCGACGCCGAGCAGATCAAAACCTACATTGCTGCCGCCGAAGCCGCCTTGGGCGGTATCGATGGCCTGGTCAACAACCCCAGCGGCTTTGGCAACACCGATGACGAAGACAGCTGGGCGAGAAGCATGGACATTGATGTGATGGGCGTCGTGCGCTGCACTTGGGCCGCAACCGAGGCGCTCAAAGCCAGCAAGGGTGCCATCGTCAATGTGTCTTCGATCTCTGGTATCGGAGCCTCCGCTGGTTCTGCGGCCTACGGCGCGGTGAAGGCAGCGGTTATCCAAATGACTCAAACCCACGCCAAAAACATGGCCGGTGATCATATTCGAGTGAACTGTGTGGCTCCGGGTTCCATTGAATTTCCCGGAGGCGTATGGGATCAGGCGAAGCAGCATATGCCTGCCATGTATGACGGTGCGTTAGCGAGTATTCCCTTTGGGCGAATGGGCGAGCCGGAAGAAGTCGGCGAAGTTATCGCCTTTTTGCTGTCAGCGCGCGCCTATTGGGTAACCGGCCAGACCGTATCCATTGATGGCGGTCAAAACCTGTAAACGCACCCTGTGCCCGCTACTGCGGGCAGGCCGGGTTGTGGTGCCGCCTAACGATCCTTGCCCGGCGGCCACAACATCAACATCGGTGTACGTTTCATATAGGCCTGGTATTCCGGATCGTTACCCCATCGCTTATTGCCCCGACCTTCCAGCATGCGCACACCGCTGATCGCGGTAAGCAGTACCACCACCCAGATAAGCGACAGCAACAAATAGATCTGATTGCCCTGCAGCGTCGGAATGGCAATAACGGCGATACCCGCCCAAAGCAAAATTTCACCGAAGTAGTTGGGGTGCCGCGACCACGCCCACAGGCCCGTGGTGATAAAGGCATCGGCGTTAGCCGGGTCTGCACGAAACGCCGTCTTTTGTCTGTCGGCGATAACCTCAATGGCGAATCCGGCAAGCCACATGACCAGCCCCACATAAAACGCCAGCTCTGGTGCGACAGTGGTGCCGGACGTGATGGCACCCAAACCGGCACTGACCGTGACAAAAACCCAAGCACCTTGCAGGGTCCAAGTCATGAAGAACGTCGGAAAGGACACTTTGATACTGCGGAAGCGCCTATCTTCCCCAGCCTTCTGGATACGGAAAAACAGAAACGGTCCAAGCCGCAGCGCCCAAATCAGCACCAAGCCCACGATGACTAGCGAGCGCACATCAAAGGCTTCGCTGAGGTAACAGGCCGCCAGCACCAAAACCATGTAGGTCAGGCTGCCGGTGAGATCGAAAAAATGTTCGGTCTGAGCAAACCACGCGTGAATGAATATCAGCCACTGCACGCTAAAAGCGAATACGCCACACCAAACAAAGACCGATACGCCATCGTAAAGGGCGCCTTGATCCGCGCCAGCCCAAGCGACGGCGCTGGCCATCACGATGGCACCCATGCTCCCTAATATTCCGATAATCCACTGCTGCATCACCCCTCCCGAGCGTTTAACTTAACNGATTGTCTCTGTGTCGAGCCGCCGTGGCCATGCCTCTCCCAAGCTGCCTTCTTGCCACTGCGAAAATTTCCCCATCACGCCGGTAAACAACGGGTCCACCAGCCAGCGGTCGAGCCATTGGCGAACTCGCTGACGGGGCTGTGCATCAAACCACTGGCGATCCACTGAGGCAAACTGTCGCACAAAGGGCATTACGGCAAGGTCCAAAAATTGTGGCGCATCGCCCAACAGATAATTCGAGTGCTCTAGCCAAAGCTCAAAGTCGTCCAGACACGTTGCTGCCTGCTCTCGATAGTAGTGCTGCGGGTGTGCGGAGTCGGGACGATGATATTTGTAGGCGTCCAGATGCGGCTTGAACGTCGCATCAAAACCCTGAGCCAACCGCATCTGCTCGGCTTGGGTCGCCTGACTGAACCAAGAACCCTCTGACGGCAACACCCAGCACATGATATCTAGGCTTTCGTCGATGACCTGGCCCTCGTCAGTTTGCAGAACCGGCACCGTACCTTTCGGTGATAAATCCAACATGCTGGGCGGTTTATCCCGTAGCAACACCTCACGCAGCTCTAATTTAACCCCCTGACTGTTGAGCGCCATGCGCGCACGCATGGCATACGGGCAGCGTCTAAAGCTGTAAAGAATGGCCACAGATCAGGACTGCTTGTCAAAACTGGGGAGATCGGAAATGTTTTCTGCCCAAGGCACCTTGGACTGAGCCCATACTTGGGATTGAGGCGCCAACTGGGCTACTTCGGCCAGCAATCCCGTACGAATACCCAGCATGCGCTCGCCCTTGGGCACGTCTTCAACCACCGACGTCGCATAAACATGAGAGCCGCAATCTGCACAAAAGCTGAGTTCTCGTCGGTTACCGCTGTCGCCCACCTTGAAGTAAGGTTTGGGTTCACCCTTGAGCAATGTGAACAGAGACTCTTTGACTTGCACGATGCTGCGGTAAGGGCCACCGGACATTTTCTGACAGTCCGTGCAGTGACATATCACGACTCGAGTGGNGTTTGCTTGGGCCTCAAAGGCGATGGCTCCACAATGGCAAGAACCGTGAAGCGTGATGGAATCGGACATCTGATCTTTCTCATCGGGCTGAAGCCCAACTTTCCGGCAAGCGNGAGCTCGGATCAAGAGGCGACATGCGTCATGGCGAATCAAGTTTCGGTCATCTGGCCCTCGCCTGAGGCCCAAGAGCACGGTATCTTTCCTTTCGAGCAAACAAAGGCGGCGAATAGGACCTTCGCGGTCCATTCGCTCTATAACACGCAGTAAAAAGGTGGACCCATGATTCGTAGCACTATGATTTTCGCCCTGTTAGTCAGTTTCGCCAGCACCAGTTGGGCTGATGAACGTACGCAAAAAACCATCGAAGCCAGACAAGGCTTACTTAAAGTTGTCGCCCAGTACTTTGGGCCTATCGTTGGCATGGCCAAGGGACAGATCCCCTACGATGCCGAACTGATTGAAAAGAATGCGGGCAAGGTCGCAGAGCTTGCACCCATGATTACCGATCTGTTCGCGCAGGACACCAGCGCCAGCGACTATGCTACCGAAGCCAAGGCTGACATCTGGGCTGACTACGATGACTTCAGCGCCAAGGCAGTAACCACAACAGAGCGTGCAAACGCCCTCGTTGCCGCAACGGCGGAAGGTCGCGGCGCGACCATGAAAGCCTTTGGCGCCTTGGGGTCTTCATGCAAGAGCTGCCACGACAGCTACCGCCAGAAAAAATAATCGGCCCCAATGCGATCAGACCAGCGCCCCCAACTGATTTGGGATCTGCCACTGCGACTGTGGCATTGGGCGCTGGTGGTCTGTCTTGCCGGCAGCTGGATTACCGCTGAGGCGGGATTCGACTGGACTACTACCCATTTTTATTTTGGCTACTCGGCCTTGGCCCTCGTCCTGTTTAGACTGGCTTGGGGCCTACTGGGTACATTTCATTCCCGCTACGCCTCTTTTCTCACTTCGCCCAAACGGGTCTTAACCTATCTGCGACGACCAAACGGCGCGAAACCCTCAACCGGGCACAACCCCTTGGGTGGGTGGGCCAGTGTGGCCATCGTCGTACTGATCGGCCTTCAGGCCAGCAGCGGATTATTCATCAGCGACGACATCTTCTACGCGGGCCCCTATAACACCGTTGTCAGCGGGAGCACAGCCGATTGGCTAGCGGGCTGGCATCACCAACTATTCACGCTGATTCAAATCACTGTAGTGGCGCACGTCCTCGCCGTGAGTTGGTACACCTGGGGGAGAAAGGAAGGTCTGATTCAAGCGATGTTTCACGGTAAGAAAGTGTTGAAGATTCGTAGCACAGAAGAAACGGTTACCGAACATCGGGGCATGCGTGCCCTGCTGCTTTTAGCCCTCGCCGCCGCCGTGGTCGCCACGCTGGTATACGTTGCACCCCTGCCAGAATACGATGTCTACTGATGCATCAGAAAGGCTTTCAGGGCGGTCAAATCTGGAAACCGGTAGCGCGCTTGATCAAAGTTCTGACGAGCGGTAAACGGATGGCTCACCGCAGCGCAATCGATGCCAGCCGCCACTGCCGACCGCAGGCCGCGTTCCGAGTCTTCGATCACCAGCGCTTGCGCCGACTCAATGCCAAACCGGTCAAGAGCCAAAAGGTAAGGTTCGGGGTCCGGCTTACTGTTTTGATAGTGAGATCTCTTAAGAACAAAATCCATATGCTCGACAACACGAGGCGTTCGCTCGGTTACCGGGTAACCGTTTAGACCGTGAATCAAATCGAAATCGTCGTCTCGCGATGTGGTCACGATGGCCAATCTGAAGTGTCCGGACAGCTCCGCGATGACTTCATCGGCCCCGGCAATGTCGATGGATTGGGTTCGCAATAGCTGCTGGTAACCGGTGTCTCTCGCATCACGTAGATGATCGATGGCGGCCTCGTTGCAGCCCGCCTCGCGCGCCAATGCCCAAGGGTCAGCGCCGTACGCCATGCCGTTGAGATAATCGGCCTCCGCAAGATGAATCCCTAACGTCGCCAACTGTTCCTGAATCGCTTGTAGATAGAGGTGTTCGGTATTGACCAGCACCCCATCGTGATCGAAGAGCAGATGGGTATAGGACACGCCCAGTGCCTACCCTAGGCGACTTTGTATCGATCGATTTGAATGTCTTCTTCGCCGATGTCGGAGTANTTATCGGTCACACGACCTCGGATGTATTCCTGCCAAGAAAACGCGCGGTAATGAGGTGCCTCGGCAACGGCCAACCAAGGTTCCACTAACGCGTCCACCTTGGGCTGATAAAAGAATGGAATGCTAAAACGGCCCGAAGGATTGGTGACAGGCACCACCCGGTGCACACCGGCAGTACATCGGTCGTTCGTCCAGACCTGCAATATGTCGCCAATGTTGACGACGATCGCACCATCTACTGGTGGCACATCGATCCATCCGTGGGCCCGGGACAAGGCTTGCAGCCCGCCCGCGTTATCTTGCAGCAGCAGGGTAATCGCGCCCGGATCGGTGTGGTGATGGAGCGCCATATCGCCCAAAGGCGTGACGGACTCGCGCTCTTGAGCAGGCACCGGATCCTTGGCCGGATAAAAGTTCAACCGAGCCGCGCTGGTATGAGCAGCCCCAAACCCCTGATCCATGGTGGTCTTCACCGCGCTTTCTGGCAGACCGAGCCCCGCAAGCACCATGCGCATGGTGCTTTCTGAGAGATCGGTAAAGGCCGCGAAAAAGTCGGTTAGCGCTGGACGAAAGCTCTCGGGTTGATCGGGCCAACGAGTGTGTCTGAGTGGATTCCGCGAAATATGCCCGCCGGCCTTGAAGTCGAATACTTCTTTTTGATCCCGGCGCTGCTTGGTCAGCTCACGGTCGTAGTAGCCCAACGGATTTTCCGCGTCGCGATAGACCGCCGTTTTTTGCTCTCTTGGCATCGCAAAAAATTCCGCTGCTGCCTCGAATACCCGAGAAATTTGCGCATCGCAGCCGTGGTTGGTCAGCAGAAAAAAACCATGATCCTCACAGGCTTCGACTAAGGCATCTTGATCGATCGCGGGCAAACCACCTTCTCTAAACGCCTGCAAATCAATGACTGGGATATTCTGCATGACTCTCTCCAATAAAATACGGCCTCAGTTTAGGCCAGTTCACGAATGCCCGATGTTACGTCGATCTGCGACGAATGCACATCCGGGAGACGGCGGCCTTGCCTTGCTCGCCCTCGTCTGTGGGCTCAGCAATCAGGCCCGAAAATTCGTTCAATACATCGAATCCCACGCCAACAGCCCCCAACTGGGTAGATAACTCGTCTGCGGTCACCCGAAAACGTTGGCTCGATGGTCCTGAAATTTGCTCTGGACCAGCCCATTGCAAGTGCTCTTCTATCACTAAAATTCCCCCGGGGGCGAGGCCATGCAGCAAAATGGGCAGGAGGTCAGGCGCGACAAACCGAAACATGACGATCAGCGAATACGTGTTCTTGGGCACCGGTTGTTGCCCTGCCAAAAGGTCTCGACATTGCCAGTTCACCTGCAGTTGCCGGGATATCGCAGCGTTTGCGGCATGCGCAATGGCCATGGCAGACACGTCGACGGCGTCGACAGCATAGCCTGCTGCTGATAAGAACAGGCTGTTGCGTCCGCGGCCACAGGCCACATCCAGCGCCCGACCGACCGGCTGAATCAATCCATCGTCGCACAGCTGCCTGAGGTACGCACTTGGCCATGGCCGAGCAGCATAAGTCCCCTCGCGATAACGCTGATCCCAGCGTTGCCGGTCTGTTAACGCCCTTGTGTTGTTTTCTTGCATCACCATGGCCCCACTCTACCCCAAGATTGACTCAGGACGGTTGCATGGATGCACCGGAGCGGCTAGCGTTNTCGCCCCTTTTTTGCGGGCACACGCTTTGGAACCCAGCAACGACCAAACCCGTCTCGATCGCGCCGCTATTTGGCTTTCTGGCCTCTGCCTGATCCATTGTCTCGCGGTGCCTGTTGCCTTCGTTCTAACGCCCTCTTTATCTGCCTGGCTGGACGCTACTGAAACGCAAACGCACTGGCTACTGTTCGGTTTAGCCGTCCCGATTAGCGGTATCGCACTGTTTCGAGGCTATGTCCGACACCCCAATAGGCTGACGGTCTCGTTGGGCGTTATCGGGTTAACATTGATGCTGCTTGGCGTGGCTCATGTTTTTGGCGAAGATCTGGAAATCATTTTAACCACAGCCGGCGTCGTGTCGGTTATGGTCGCCCACATTCGAAATTTGCATCTGGGGCACGACCACAGACCGGCAACAGACGAACACTGAATCTACTAAACCCGACTCGGATGGGAGAGAACGATGAAATACGACAACATTTTACAAACCATCGGCAACACGCCTGTCGTCAAGCTAAACCGTATTGCGCCTGATCACGTCGATATGTATGTGAAGGTCGAGTCCTTCAATCCCATGGCCTCGGTCAAAGACCGGCTGGCCTACGCCATCATTAAGGATGCTCGAGACAGCGGTGCGCTCAAGCCGGGCCAAACGGTTATCGAGGCCACTAGCGGCAATACGGGTATTGCGCTCGCCATGGTCTGCGCCGTCATGGGTCACCCCTTCGTCGCCACCATGGTGGAGACGTTTTCTATCGAGCGGCGCAAGGTCATGCGAGCATTGGGTGCCAAGGTCATTCTGACACCGGCAGCAGAGCGAGGCACTGGCATGGTGGCACGCGCAGAAGAACTGGCCGCAAAGCACGGCTGGTTCATGGCCCAACAATTCAAAAATAGCGCCAACCCTGACTATCACGCTAGCACAACGGGACCTGAAATCTTGCAGGACTTTGCGGGCGAGCGATTGGACTACTGGGTCACCGGTTGGGGTACCGGCGGCACCCTATCCGGCGCGGGCCGAACACTTAAAGCAGCCCGACCAAACATTCAAATTGTCGCCGCAGAACCGGAGCAAGCAGCTCTCCTATCTGGTGGCGAATGGTCACCGCACAAAATTCAGGGATGGACCCCAGACTTCATTCCAGATGTGCTGGACCGAGACATTACCGATCATGTGGTGCCGGTCAACGAAGACGAATCCATGGCCTGCGCCCTGCGTTTGGCCAAAGAAGAAGGCATTTTTGTTGGCATCTCCGCTGGCGGCACCCTAAGCGCATCCCTCAAGATTGCGGAACAAGCAGAGCCCGGTAGCGTCATGGTCACCATGCTCGCGGACACCGCAGAGCGCTATCTTTCGACACCGCTGTTCGCTGACATCAACGAAGGCTCAGACGACGACTGGCTATCGCAGCAGTAGCCGGCGTCAACTGGCGCGACTAGCTGGGAAGAATCAGTCGCGTGGCAACGGCTCGGGTGGAGCGAGTCAACTCTCGCCGTGCGATGAATCGTTGCATGGCGGCTGGGTCGGACTGACGGGAAGTCTCCCACGACGTGAAATCCGGATACCACGTCAGTAAATGCAACAGGCACTCTTGGGAATCCGGNAGGGCTTGGGCCGGCGCGAACAAACCCATGGGTTNTGCGCTGTAAGCTGCGGCACCTTCAAAGGTTTTCCACGCGGCACTCGACAGCTCTACCGCTTCAGCGACATGCTCGTAGGGCANCCAAAAATCCCTGAAAACGTAAACACCCGCTCGGGTTAAAGGAGCCGCTGATTGTGGACGCGCCGTGGCTCTGAGTACCCAGACTGCTTCGACTTCACAGCCATCAAAAGACCTCCAGCCATCGGTAGGCCCGGTATGTGCACTCATGACGATGAGTTGATTTGCCGCTAGGCCAAATACACCTTGCCAAATGCCCCACATATCGGCGGCTGGATTCTTCGCGTAGTCGTCACGAAGGGCTTTCTCCGGCGCGCGCAAGTCTTGGCTTGGAAAGCTGAGCACCCGCTTGGTGAAATAATGATCGTTCAATGCAGGCTCCTAATCGGTACGTTGCTAGCCGCCAGAATCATCTCAGCATGGCTGGGTAGTCGAGTTCGGCACCCCAGAGCACCTGTGCAACGCTGGCGTAACGGGACTCATTCACGAAACCGTGGTGGCGCAGGGTCTCCATGTCTCGATTGATTCGGTCCAGAGGATGACCACGCTCGGTCATCGTCGTACCCGCGATATTACCCATCAAACGCACCACTTCCGCCGACGTTTGTACCGCATGAGTACCGGCGAGATAGAGATCCGCGCGGTGCTCCGCGTTGGGTTCTAGGCCGTCCAAAGCGCGCTGCCATGTAATTTCCAACGCGTTGTAAAACATCAAACGCGCCGAGCGGTAAAGCGCCAATGCCCGGCCAAAATGGCCTTGAGCCATATGCTTTTCCGTCAGCTTGCTGGCTCCGCCGCCAGGGGTTTTGGTCTTCACCAACAAGGCGACCTCATCAATCGCTCGCTTCGCCAAGCTCAGCGCGACTGGCACATAGGTGGCAAAAACGATGCGCGATGGACACTGGTACAGAGCGCCTTGGTAATAGTGATTTACTGGTGTGTCTGGCTGCGCGGGCGGGACGACCTGCAGCGATGGCACCCTGACGTGGTCAATCAATACATCGTTGCTGCCAGAGCCACGCATCCCTAGGGTATCCCAGTTGTCTTGGACCTGGCAGTCACCAATGGCAATCACCGCGTTATGCATTTCTCCATCCATTAAAATCGGAGACATAATCCACTCGGCAAAGTTGCAGCCACTGACAAAGCGTTGCGTACCCCAAATTTCAATGCCGCCGTCCACGCGCTTACCTTGTAACGGGGTATGGCCGCTCGCTGCTACCAGCCGATCCGGTTGATCACCCCACAACGTCTCGACCAATTCGGATGGCCATTTGGCCGCCATCAGCTTAGCCGCGTTAAATACCATAATGTGCCAAGCGGCCGCCGTGTCGCTGGCAGCGATTTCTTCACACACCAACGCACAGGTCATCGGATTGACTTCGTCTCCGCCCAGATCCGTTGGGAGAAACAGGCGAGGAACTCGCGCTTCCACAATGGCGGCAAAACTGTCGTCGTGCAGCCGGCCGGCTTGTTCAGACCAATCGGAATGCTGAACCAATCGCTTTTGCACCGCGGCGACTCGGGCCAATGCCTGCTCTTGTTCTGATAATTGGCGCTGTGCTGTCAACGCAACCTCCCTTTTTCTCTCGTCGCCAAGACTAGCAGCGACGCCTCGGCCATGCGATGCAGAGAAGCGGGAAAATTTCTGCCCGAGTTACCCATCGCTAAGACACTGACTTTTAACGCTTTTCACAATTTGAAACAAAATCGTCAACAGCGGACTCTTTTTTTCATCTGAAACTTCTGTATTCTTGCAATCCTCCCCAGCCGTAGCTGTACATGCATACAGTAATTTTCCTCGGCAGGGCGATTGCATTGATGCAGCGTCGGCTCGGCTGGTTGAGACCACCTCTCGCCTTTCGCAGCGCCAAGCTCTTCTTGCTAACTCCGATCGTGGCGCTGTCCCCCCGCGCACTGAGCGTTACTTCTCAGGGAAACGTGGTAGCACCTCAATCCACGGATAAGATCCATCGGCTACCGCCAAAAATTCCGGATTCAACAAGCTATCCTTCGTGTTGTAAGGCAGCACCGCGCCGTCTTGGGTGTAGACCCCACCGCCTGCTGCGGTGAGTACCGCTTGCGCAGCACCAATGTCCCATTCGCTAGTGAGCCCCAAGCGCGGATAGATATCTGCGCCACCTTCTGCCAGCACGCATAGCTTCAGCGAACTGCCTACTGGGGTTCGCTCGCAGCCTGCGAAAAGAGCGTCTATTTCGCTCAAGTAGGCCTCTAGCCGTTCACCGCCATGGTTACGACTCGCCACCACCCGGAGGGGGCCTTGGCGGTCGTTCTGCCGCTGCACCTGCAGTGGATGAGACGTTCCCTTGTGCAACACATAGGCCCGTTGATCAGGATTTGTTTGGCGGACATCGCCGACATACACCTTTTCCTGCACGGGCACACCGACGATTCCAAATACCGGTTCGCTGCCGTCGATGAGAGCGATGTTCACCGTGAACTCGCCATTGCGGTTAACGAATTCCTTCGTGCCATCCAATGGATCCACAAGCCAGTAGCGCTGCCAACCGGCACGTTCAGCAAAGGGCGGTGGCGCAGACTCCTCGGATATAATCGGTATCTGCGGACTCAGCGCTTCTAAGCCCGCCACAATGACCCGGTGCGCTGCCAAATCTGCTTGGGTTAGGGGCGATTCATCCCCCTTGGTCTGAACCTCAAAATCGGTGTTATAGACCTCTAGGATCGCTGCACCTGCCTCTTCAACAATTGCGGTTAATCGTGCAATCCAATCCTGCGGTATCGCATCAGTCATTTCATTTTCCATTCGTTCTTAGGTGGTTCATTCGTTTCCATCGTGCAATGCCTGCCGCAATTGCGGCAGGCACAGAGTCAACGCTGCGATCGCACGGGCCTCATAAAATGCTTCGTGGGCGAGTAACTCGTCGATTTGGGACAGAGGCCATCGCACCAACTCAGGGGGTTCTGGTTCATCGCCCGGAATATCGTGAGGATACAGATCGGTGGCCATCAGCACGTTGATCGTAAAACCCATATGCCCGGGCGCGATACTCAGTCGTTTAACGAAACGTACATCGCGGGCCCCGAAGCCAGCTTCTTCCGCCAGCTCGCGAGCTGCGGCATCTTCCAGCGCCTCGCCCGGATCTGCCGCTCCCTTAGGCAAGGTTAGCTGAAATTCATGGAAACCCGCTGCGTATTCGCGAATCAGCAACAATTCATCGTTATCATTCACCGCAACGACAATGACACCTTGTTCGCCAACCGCAGGTAGCCGCTCATAGACCCGTTCAACGCCGTTGCTGAAAGTTAAGTGCATGGCTTCAATCGTAAAAAAACGGCTTTGCGCCAGCACTTCCGTCTTGCGAATGGTAGGTAACGGCATGGAATTAAATCTCTCGTCTTAAAGCGTAGCGGTTAGTATAGGCTGCATTGACACGGCACGGCGGGGTTTCGATCAGCGCCGCTCAACACACCAAGTTGTCTTTTGGGTAAGGCACGTCCTTAGATTATCTGAGTCTCATGAATCTAACGCCAAACTTTTCTCTGGTTCCATGGCAAAACATCGACACGGTGTTGCTGGATATGGATGGCACGCTGCTAGACCTGAACTATGACAACCAGATCTTCGGGCATTTGCTACCCGCCGCCTATGCCAAACTACACGATCTCTCTGCGGAATCTGCACAAGCACAATTGCACAGCCATATGATGGGGCTCTTGGGCACCATGGATTTTTATCGTTTTGACTATTGGCGGGAATTTACCGGCTTGGACATGGTCGCTCTGCACGAACAAGCTGCTGATCTCATTTGCTTTCTGCCCGGGGCCGATACCTTTTTGGAGCAGTTGACCCGATGCAAGAAACGCGTACTGATCGCGACAAATGCGGATCGCCAATCCTTTGCCATCAAAGACAAGGCGTTGCAGCTGACGGCACGGGTTGATGAGGTGATATCCAGCCATGACTACGGCGTGCCCAAAGAAAACGACGCGTTTTGGCCTACCTTGGTCGAGCAAACCCAGCTCGACCCTGCGCGCACCCTGTTCATTGATGACACTCAACGCGTGCTTGATGCAGCCAAACGGTTTGGCATCGCGCAGACCTTGGCAGTGGCCTATCCCGATACGCGAAAACCGGCTCGACAGACTCAGGGGCACCCGAGTTTTGACCACTACGAACAATTACTGTCCGGCCTGATATGAGCGGAATCCGCATCGACCGCTGGCTCTGGGCGGCACGTTTTTTTAAGACCCGCTCCTTGGCCAAAAAAGCAGTAGAAGGCGGAAAAGTGCATGTGGAAAACCAGCGTGCAAAACCGTCGAAGGAACTGCAGATTGGCCAAACTCTGCAAATTCGACGAGGCGAAACCGTTCAAACCGTCGTCGTAACGTTGCTGTCAGACCAGCGGGGCCCAGCGACCCAGGCTCAAACGCTCTACGAAGAAACGATCGAAAGCATCGAGCGGCGGGAGTTACGCACGAGCAGCCGGCGCATGGAACGTGCCGGACTCACCGTGCCCAGCGGCCGTCCCGACAAAAAAGATCGACGCGCCTTAGCCCAACTGCGTGATTTAGATCAGCATTGGCCGCAATCCCCGGACGAATAACTCCCATTGACTGGATCCCAATATGGATAACCTGTATCGCTTTAGTTTCACCGACCTGCCCATTCGCGGCCAATGGGTGCGCTTGCAATCGACCTTGGAGGCTGCCGGCCAATACCGGGCTTATCCCGCTCAGGTTAGCGAACTCCTCGGCCAAATGCTGGCAACCGTCGCGATGGTTGCCGATAACCTGAAATTCTCCGGCGCAGTGGCCATGCAGTCTCAGGGCAACGGCGCACTGCGACGTTCCCTTGCGGAATGCCGGGATCACACCAACTTGCGCGGCATCATGCACCTCACCGATGACTCCAGCTTTCCTCAAAGCAGCAAAGATGGCAGCAACCACGACATAGGCGCTTGGCTGGGCCAAGGGCAGCTTGCTCTCACATTGATACCTGACGAAGAGACCGGTATGCAGCCTTACCAAGGCTTGGTCGCGCTGGAAAAACAAGATCTTGCCAAATGCCTAGAAGACTATTTTGCGCAGTCCGAGCAACTGGATACGCGGCTCCACTTTGCCCAGAACACCCAAGAGGACAACCTCTGTGTGACCGGTTTACTGCTGCAGCGGCTGCCCAATCACCCAGACGCATCCGAGGCAGACTGCGATGCAGCCCAAGATGCCTGGGAAACGCTAACGACTCTTGCGGCAACCGTTACCAACGCCGAACTGGGCGAACTGGATGTGCAAACCTTGCTGCATCGACTGTTTCACGAGTACCCCTGTGTCCTTCAACCACCAAAGGATCTGGCGTACCAATGCACCTGCAACAGTGAACGAACCGACACTACGCTGATGATGTTGGGCAAAGATGACCTCGGCGCCTTGCTAATAGAACAGGGGGAGATCACAGTCGACTGTGAATTTTGTGGACATCGTTATCGCTATGACGCCGGTTCTGTTGCGCGACTAATGGGGCAAATAGACGAGCTAGCGCAGGCACCAAACGAAAATCCGCTGCATTAACCCCATCGGTAGCGCTTTCGTTTTACGCCCAGGCAAGCAACATATGCCCATATTTCTCTCATTCATCAAACCGCTTTGTCTGGCATAATCGCCGCCCTCAAAAATTAGATTTCAGCAACAAAAACACTATGACTAACAATACCCTGATCGATCTCTCCAGCGCCGACCTTGCCGAGCAAGCCGTCACCCGGGGCGAAGGAAAATTTGCCAGCAATGGCGCCATTGTCGTTGAAACCGGAGCGCGAACAGGCCGCTCACCGAAAGATCGTTTTATTGTCGACGAACCCTCAACTTCGGAGTCCATCGACTGGGGCGATATCAATCAACCCATCGCCGCCGACGTGTTCGATCATCTTTGGGATAGAGTTCAGGTGCATGTGGGAGAGCGAGAAACGTTTTTGTCTCACCTGCATGTCGGTGCTGACCCTGAGCATTATTTGCCCATCGAAGTTACCACCGAATACGCGTGGCATGGTTTGTTCGGCCGGTCTCTCTTCATCACTCCAGAGCACTACAATTCACACAACAAAGAAGTGTGGCAGGTCGTCAATGCTCCAACGTTCGAATGCGACCCTGAACGTGATGGCACCAACAGCGACGGCACGGTAATGATTCATTTTGCTCAGCGCAAAGTACTGATTGCCGGCATGCGTTATGCCGGCGAAATGAAGAAATCCATGTTCTCTGTCCTGAATTTTTTGCTGCCAGAGAAAGACGTTCTTCCCATGCACTGCTCGGCAAATGCCGGGGCGGACGAGGACGTGACCCTGTTTTTCGGTCTGTCGGGTACCGGTAAGACCACTCTGTCAGCAGATCCGGACCGCTTACTGATTGGCGACGATGAGCACGGCTGGGGCAAGGATACAGTTTTTAACTTCGAAGGGGGTTGCTACGCCAAGTGCATCGATTTGACGCGCAAAAACGAGCCGGTCATTTTTGACGCCATTCGCTTTGGTGCCATCGTCGAGAATGTCGTCATCAACGAGCAGCGAGAACCCGATTACGCAGACAGCACGCTTACGGAAAACACTCGCGCCTGCTATCCACGAAGCAACATCGAAGCCAAGGTGCCGGGAAATCGCGCTGGCGAACCCAACAACATTATCTTTTTGACCTGTGATGTCAGCGGTGTGCTACCCCCCGTCTCCATCCTGAGCAAGCAGGCAGCGGCCTATCACTTTTTGTCTGGATACACCGCAGCGGTAGGCTCTACAGAAATCGGCTCAACCGAAGCCTACAAAGCCACGTTTTCTACTTGCTTTGGCGCGCCATTCTTCCCAAGGCCAGCCGGCGTCTATGCCGACTTATTGATCAAGCGTATCGAGGAGTTTGGCTCCCGTGTCTACTTGGTCAACACAGGCTGGACCGGTGGGGGTTATGGCGTGGGAGAACGGTTCAATATCCCCACAACGAGAGCCATCATCGCTGCCGTGCAAAGTGGCGCCCTCGTAGGAGCTGAAACAACCCATTTGCCCGGACTAAACCTCGATATCCCGGTTTCCGTGCCCGGTGTCGACTCGAATCTGCTCAACCCAAGAGACACGTGGGCCGATAAAGATGCCTACGATTCTGCCGCTGCCAGCCTTGTTGAAAAGTTCGAAGAGAACTTTAAGCGGTTTGATGTCGATCCAGGAATCGTCGCTGCTGGGCCTGCCGCTTAACGTGATAGAGTGACGCCAGCGGTTTGATCGAGGTCGATGAATCGATTTCGATCAACCGCTGCGGATAACACATTATTGGAGGCTGGAGCCCACGATGCAGCTGGACGAAGCCACACTTAACGTTTTAGCAACGCCCGATGTTGGGCTCAATCAGTTGATTCGCGGCATCGAGAAAGAAAGTCTGCGGGTTCGCACTGATGGTTCGCTTTCGCAGCAACCCCATCCCAAGGCCTTGGGATCCGCACTGACCCATCGAGCCATTACCACCGATTTTTCAGAGGCTCAGCTCGAGCTTATCACCGGCATTCACCCCAATCCCGAGAGCGTCCTCCAAGAACTCGGCGACATTCATGTCTTTGTGCAGAAAAACATAGGCGATGAGCTGATTTGGCCGAACAGCATGCCCTGCATTTTGGCAGCAGATCAGGAAAAAATTCCGCTGGGCCAGTACGGCAGCTCCAATATTGCGCAGGCCAAAACCGTCTATCGCCGCGGGCTGGGTAATCGTTATGGACGCCTGATGCAGACCATTTCCGGTATTCACTACAACTTTTCGATACCTGACACCCTCTGGACCGCTTTGGGCAAAACCAGTCAGGACAGTCGCACGGAAGCCTACTTTGGGCTGATCCGAAATTTTCGGCGCTGGTCTTGGCTGCTGCTGTACTTATTTGGAGCGGCCCCTGCCGTGTGCCGTTCGTTTGTTCAAGGCACCGATCACAAGCTAGAGCTTTTCAGCGAAGGCACCTATTACCTCCCCCATGCCACGAGCTTGAGGATGGGCAGACTGGGTTATCAAAGCGAAGCACAGAGCGCACTGGATATTTCCTACAACTCAGTTGCAGACTACTCACGCTCGATGCGAATGGGGTTAACGGAAAGCTATCCGGACTACAGTGCCATTGTTCCAGCGGAAGATGGCGAATATCCCCAGTTGAACGACGCTGTGCTGCAAATTGAAAATGAGTTCTACGGCACCATTCGGCCCAAGCGAACCACCCAAAGTGGCGAGCGGCCTTTGTCGGCACTGAATGAGCGCGGTGTTGAATACGTCGAAGTGCGCTGCGTTGACCTCAATCCATTTGAGCCATTGGGTATCAACGCGGAACAAATTCGTTTCATGGACACGTTTCTACTGCTTTGCCTGCTGGCCGATTCTCCAGCAGATTCGGTGGAATCCAGAGCCATACTCGGTCGCAACCAGACGCGAGTCGTCGAGCGAGGGCGTGAGCCAGAGCTACAGCTTGAGAGTGAGTCGGGGCTTATCGGTCTTCACGACTGGGCAACCGCGCTGCTTGATGCCTGTGAGCCGATTGCTGCGGCCTTAGACCAAGCCAACGGCAACGCCGCATCACAGTATCTGGACAGCTTGGGGCAGCAGCGGGATAAATTAGCGCGGCCTCAGCTTACGCCTTCGGCTAAGGTCATCGCCGCCATGGCCATGCGCGGCTCATTTTTCAAGTTCACCATGGATCAGGCTGAACAGGTGCAAAGACACCTCGCAGCGGCGCCAATCAAGGACGCAACCCTGCGGGAGCTGGAGCAAGAATCTGCTGCATCATTGATACGCCAAGCCGAGATTGAGGCCGCCGACACACAACCCTTCGCGGACTTTTTGGAAGGCTATCTTGCCCTGCCGTAACCCCTTGGTCATGCGAGCAAACACAAGCGATGCCCGATGAATTTTCTGGCCCATTGCGCCTTGGCGCAGGACGCCAGCGACTGCTGGGATAACGGTAATGCACTGCGCGACGGCCTGTTGGCCGGCGCAATACTCGCGGACTTCGGCAAGGGGCCTATCGCCTCACATTTGCCCCTGGATCTGCAGGCTGGCATTCGACTGCACCGACGGATTGACGCATTTACCAATCAGCACGATCTGATTCGCGACACTTGCGCCTCGTTTCCCCCAGAGCTGCGCCGCTACGCGCCGATTTTCCTCGACATTCTCGGCGACTACTACTTATCTCGGACTTGGGGTGATTACTACGCGGAAGCGCGGCCAGACTTCAGCCAGCGCTGCTACTACGCCTGCGCGACGTATGCCGGATACCTAGGTGAAACCAAGGCACCGCAGCTGCACAAATTCATGCAATACATGCGCAGTACGGACCTGCTGGCAAACTATGATGACTGGGAGCATGTCGAACGTGGCTTACACTCAGTGCTCAGACGGCTGGGACGAACATCCCTCTATGAAGCAGTTAACATTGCAGCGGATGCACAGCGAGATTCAGGTGAACACGCTTTCCGCTTATACTTCGCCGATCTTCGAGACCAGTTGCCCGCATGGGCGACCCTTGCAACTGCCGTCAGCTAGTGTCGGCCCCAACTAACGAACAGCGAGAAGACTTTTGAAAGCGGTACTTTGCGAAGCGTTCGGCCCAGCCGAAAATCTGGCCCTTGCCGAGGTGGCCTCACCTGAACTCAAGCCAGGACATGTGATTGTAGACATCCAATCCTGCGCGTTGAATTTTCCCGATGTACTCATGGTGGAGGGGAAATATCAGTCCCTCCCGCCTTTCCCCTTTACGCCCGGTGGCGAGTTCGCCGGCACGGTGAGTCAGGTCGCACCTGACGTCTCGCAATGGCAGGTAGGCGACGGCGTCTTCGCCGCTTGCGGACACGGTGCCATGGCGGAGCAAATTAGCGTTGCTGCCAGTGCATTGAGAGCTAAGCCACAAGGTATGAGCTTTGCGAAAGCGTCGGGCATTAGCACCACCTATGGCACGTCCTACTACGCGCTGAAGCAGCGGGCCGATTTGCAGCCCGGTGAAACCTTACTGGTGCTGGGTGCCGCAGGCGGCGTAGGCTTAGCAGCAGTGGAACTTGGTAAGGCGATGGGGGCACGGGTCATAGCCGCTGCGTCAAGCCCTGAAAAACTCGAGGTTGCTCGGCAGGCGGGTGCGGATGACTTAATCGACTACAGCGATGGCGAACTCAAAGAAAAGGTTAAAGCGTTAACCGAGGGACGAGGCGCCGACGTTATTTATGACCCTGTCGGAGGCCCCTTGTTTGATCAGTGCATGCGCTGCATCAACTGGAACGGACGCGTGCTGGTCGTTGGGTTTGTCGGTGGCGACATTCCTAAAGTGCCGACCAATCTTGTACTCCTGAAAAATTGTCAGGTTGTTGGTGTGTTTTATGGCGCTTTTTCGGCACGCTTTCCGGCCGATAACGAACAGAACTTTGCGGAGCTTATCGAGATGTTTGCCGTTGGCAAATTACATGCAGTCGTCGGCGCTGAGTACCCACTGACTGACTACGTCGAAGCGTTGAATTGTCTGTCCCAACGTCGGGCTGTCGGCAAAATTGTGGTGAATATCTGATGAAAAATAGTTTGAAAACAGAACAGTGGGCGACTTGGATTTGCCTAGGCGCCGGCGGAATCCTCTGCATTGGGCTACTGGTCGAATTTGCTCTGGGGCTCGCCCCGTGCCCCCTGTGCATGATGCAGCGCATCTGGTTTGCCTTGACCGGCATCGTCGCCTGGATTGGCCTGTCTCATAACCCTCGATGGGGTATCTACCCGTTAGTCAGCGCCCTATGCGCCATGGTGGGCGGAGGATTCGCCATTCGGCAGCTCTGGCTGCAAAGCCTGCCGGCGGATCAGGTGCCAAGCTGTGGGCCCGATTTGTCTTATATGATTGATGCCTTTCCGCTGGGTGACCTGTTGGTCGCGATGACTTCCGGTACTGGGGACTGCGCCGTGGTCCACGATGTTATTCCCCTGATGAGCATTGCGGGCTGGTCCTTGCTCGGCTTCAGCCTGCTGCTTTTTGCCAGCGTTATGCAGCTACGCCAAAGCTTACGATAGAAGGCGTCTATGACCGGGTGACACCGCCACTGGTGCCACCCCTACATACACTGCTATATTTCTCGCCCTTTTGATTTTGGCAACACCGGTTTTCATAGCTCGCCGGTGGGCCTCGGGTTTTGGATCACTATGGCAGATCTCAATATTTTGGTTGTAAACAGCAAGGGTGGTTGCGGTAAAACGACCGTGGCCACCAATCTGGCCACCGCCTACGCAAATGCAGGCTTGAGCGTTGGCTTATACGACTGCGATCCCCAAGCCAGTGCCCGGCACTGGGCCGAATCTCGCAGTGAAGATCTTTGCCCTATCGACCTGCGCTTTTGTCCCGATCCCAAAAACATCGAATCCGCAAATACCCGCAGTTATGACGTTTGCGTCTATGACTCCGCACCCGGCATTTCCACCAAGCCGGCGCTGCAATCCGAATTCGAAGCCTTGCTTAAGCATAGCGATGTGATTGTGGTCCCTATGTTGTCCTCTGCTTGGGATATTCGAGCAGGAGAGCATTTCATTACGCAGCTGATGACCCAACGTGTTTGGCGAGCGCGACCGCGACCCATTGCCGTGGTCAGCAATCGAGTCAACGGCAACCTGACCGGCCAGCAGCAGCTGCAGCATTTTTTGAGCTGTTCCAACGTGCCAGCCGTGGCGGAGTTTCGTGAATCACCTGTCTATGCTGACGCAGGCGACAAGGGTCAAGGTGTGATGGAGATGAAGCACAACCGCGCGGCACGTAAGGAATTTAAGGCTTGGCGCATGTTGATGGGCTGGATCGCGCAGAACGCGAAAAACCAGATCGAAACTCGGCTTCCTGCAGCGCCATTGGCCGCTCCCAGAGCATCTGCCACCACGCGAAGCAGCGAAAAGCAGAGAAAAGCTTAGACGCGACCGTTTCGAACCGGCACTCGCCCAAACCCCTTACGAAAGTACTCATGCTGCAAGTTCAGAACCTGACCTTTGAACGAGGTGAAGATCGGCTATTCGCTGATTTAAATCTGGTTGTCTATCCGGGCCAAAAAGTGGCCATCGTAGGCCGCAACGGTGTCGGCAAATCGACTCTATTCAACCTACTTTTGGGGAAACTCGAGGCCAGCCAGGGCGATATTCAGCACCCCGATGATTGGCAGGTCGGCTACATGGCGCAGGAGGTTGAGGCAACAGACCGACTCGCCATCGATTTTGTGATGGACGGTCATCGCGCTCTGCGGCAGGTCGAGGCACAGATTGCTGAGACTGAAGATCCGGAAAAGATCGCCGGGCTGTATTCAGACCTTGATGATCTGGGCGGCTACCAAGCAAGATCTCGAGCAGGCGAAATTCTTTATGGATTAGGGTTTTCCCCGGAACAGGTCGAGCAGCCCTATCGAAGCTTTTCTGGCGGTTGGCGCATACGCCTGAACCTTGCCCAAGCCTTGATGTCGCCATCGGATTTGTTGTTGCTGGACGAGCCCACCAATCACTTGGATCTTGAAGCCATCCTGTGGCTGGAAAATTGGCTGCGTCAGTTTCCCGGTGCCTTGTTGATCATCGCTCACGATAGGACATTCCTCGATCATACGGTGGATCATGTGCTGCACTTATCCGGCGAGCAGGCGCATTTTTACAAGGGCAACTACACCGCTTTTGAGCGTTTGCGCACCGAGGAGCTTGAGCGCCAGCAGGCCATGGCGACAAAACAGCAGGCCCAAGTAGCCCACATCCAACAGTTTGTGGATCGATTTCGGGCCAAGGCGAGCAAGGCAAAACAGGTGCAGAGCCGGATCAAGGCGCTGGAAAAAATGCGCACTCAGGCCATGCTGCATGTTGATTCGGAGTACAGGGTGAGTTTCGCCGATCCTGACAAGGTCTCGAACCCCTTATTCTCGTTTCGCAATCTCGACTTGGGTTACGGCGACACCACAATTTTACGCAACGTGGGCCAGACAATTTTACCCGGTGCCCGAATCGGTGTGTTGGGTGCCAACGGCGCCGGCAAATCCACCTTACTCAAAGCCATTGTCGGCGACCTACAGCCCCAACAGGGCGAGTTGCAGCGCGGCACGCACTCTCCCATCGGTTATTTTGCCCAGCATCAACTGGAGGCCTTGGACTCCAATAACACAGCGTTCGCAGCCATGAGCGAGCTACGTAAAGATTTTTCGGAACAGCAGTGCCGCGATTATTTGGGGGGCTGGGGCTTCAACTCGTTGATGATTACGCGTCCGATTCGCAGCCTATCCGGGGGTGAAAAAGCCCGCTTCGTCATGGCCCAATTGGCTGCCGAAAAACCGGCCTTACTGGTGCTGGATGAACCCACCAATCACTTAGACCTTGATATGCGTGACGCGTTAGCATTGGCCCTGCAGGCTTACGCGGGTGCCGTACTGATTGTGGCTCACGACCGAGATTTGCTGGAAAAGATTGTTGATGATCTTTGGGTGGTGCAAAACGGCACGCTACACAGCTATGAGGGCAATTTGGAGGAATACACTGCCGGCAGGTTATCCATGGCTCCCAGCGAAGGTGGCGTTGCCGAGACTGAATCCTCGACGCTATCCAAAAAAGAACAGCGTCGAGAGCGGGCGGCATCCCGTGGCGCTCTCGCCCATTTAAGAAAACAAGTGAAGGATCTCGAAAACCAGTTCGAGCGGGCGACCGCCGATCTGCAACATATCGAGCAAACCCTAGCAGACGAGACTACCTACAGCGAAATGCCCCCTGACGAGCTCAACACATTGCTCAGCCGGGCGGGCAAGCTCCGCCAAGCAGTGGAGTCCATTGAAGAACAATGGATGGAGGCGGTAGAACAACTCGAAACCCAGCCAAACGGCGACTGATAGTCCGCTATACTTCGCCACAAACAGCAGGAGCCAGCATGCGCCGTTTCCCCAGTACACGCCTTCGCCGCAACCGCGAACAGGATTTTGTTAGACGCTTGGTGCGCGAAAATCGGGTCAGCGCAGACGACCTGATTTATCCCATGTTTGTGATCGACGGCACCAACACCCAAACCGATATTCCCTCAATGCCCGGCATCTCTCGCCTGTCCGTGGATTTGGCCGTTAAAGAGGCCAAAATGCTGTTTGAGCTAGGCTTACCTGCCATCGCACTATTCCCGAACGTTGAGTCCACGCTCCGCACTCTAGATGGCGCGGAGGCTTACAATGAACAAGGACTGGTCCCAACAGCGGTAAGGGCCATTAAAGCGGCCGTGCCGGATCTTGGCATCATTACCGACGCCGCCCTCGATCCCTATACCAGCCACGGCCAAGACGGCATCTTGAACGCTGACAACTACGTGGAAAACGACATCACGGTAGAAGCGCTGCGTCGTCAAGCGTCGGTGTGCGCTGCCGCTGGAGCCGATGTGATTGCACCGTCCGACATGATGGACGGCCGGGTGGGCGCGATCCGGGAACAGTTGGACACCGACCAGCACATCAACACGCGGATCATGGCCTACTCAGCGAAATACGCCTCCTCCTATTACGGCCCATTCCGCGACGCGGTGGGTGCATCCGCGACACTGGCCACCGGCAACAAAAAAACCTATCAAATGGATTCCGCCAACAGCGACGAAGCACTGCATGAAGTTGCCCTAGATATCGAAGAAGGGGCTGACATGGTCATGGTTAAACCCGGTCAGCCTTACCTGGACGTGGTTCGCCGGGTCAAAGATACGTTTCAAGTGCCCACATTTGCCTACCAAGTGAGCGGGGAGTACGCCATGCACATGGCCGCAATCAACCAAGGTTGGCTCGATGCAAGTGTGATCGATGAGTCGTTGTTGGGCTTCAAACGTGCGGGTGCTGATGGCGTTCTGACGTATTTCGCCAAACAGTGGCTGATACAGCAAGCCGAGCGGCCGTAGGAAAGCGTTGTACCGCCAGTAGGATCGGGGCCCAAAGAATCACAAGAACAGGACAGCCGATAAATATCGGTGCTACAATTTTTTACAGAAATTTTGAGATTTTTAATTCTGGAGAAGGCTCATGAGCGATAACATCGTGCATACCAGCGATGACGGTTTCGAAGCAGACGTACTTGGCGCGGATAAGCCCGTACTGGTCGACTATTGGGCCGAGTGGTGCGGTCCCTGCAAAATGATTGCACCTATTCTCGATGAAATCGCGGGTGAATACGCGGACCGACTGAAGATCTGCAAACTCGACATTGATGCAAATCAAGGGACTCCTCCCAAGTACGGTATTCGAGGCATTCCCACACTCATGCTGTTTAAGAACGGTGAAGTCGAAGCAACGAAGGTTGGGGCCCTGAGCAAATCCCAGCTGCAGGCGTTTCTCGACAGCAACATCTGAGACACCTGACCGGCACAAGACTTGGGTTTTGTGCCGGCTTTAGCGCAAAAATAGCCGGAATATTTCGCCTTGACCCGAGGCATGAAATCTCTACACTGACTTTTCGTTCTGGCTTTTGAGAGAAATCGGGATCCACACCCGGTTGAAGACAGAAACGCTTTCTATTTTCAAATCCCATCGCACTAAATTTTCGGGCGATAACCAACCTAATCAAACGGTCCTCATCTTCTATGGCTATGCACCTATCAGACTTAAAACGTAAACCCGTCGCCGAACTTCTCGATACCGCCAGAGAGATGGGCCTTGAAAACGTGGGACGATCTCGAAAGCAGGAAGTCATTGCGGCGATCGTTCGCAAACTGTCGAAGAATGGCGAAGACATTTACGGCGAAGGCACACTGGAAATTTTGCAGGATGGCTTTGGCTTCTTACGCTCACCCGACAGTTCCTATCTAGCAGGACCAGACGACATTTACGTATCCCCCAGCCAAGTGCGACGTTTTAATTTGCGTACTGGTGACAGCATTGCGGGCAAGATCCGGCCGCCCAAGGACGGCGAGCGCTACTTTGCCCTTCTCAAAGTCGACGAAATTAATTTCAGCGAGGTAAACAGCAAAACCCACAAGGTTCTATTTGAAAACCTTACGCCGCTGTTCCCAGACGAGCGCCTGCAGCTGGAGCGCGGCAACGGCAGCACCGAGGATCTGACCGCACGTATCGTTGATCTCGTTGCTCCGATCGGTAAGGGTCAACGAGCTCTCGTTGTTTCGCCACCCAAGGCCGGCAAGACGTTGGTTCTGCAAAACATTGCTCAGTCCATTGTCTCAAATAACCCTGAAGTGGTGCTCATCGTACTGTTGATTGATGAACGCCCGGAAGAAGTCACCGAAATGCAGCGCTCGGTGCGTGGTGAAGTGGTCGCCTCTACCTTTGACGAACCGCCTTCTCGCCACGTTCAAGTGGCCGAAATGGTGATTGAAAAAGCGAAGCGTCTGGTGGAACACAAAAAAGACGTCGTTATTCTGCTGGACTCGATTACTCGGCTGGCCCGGGCCTACAACACCATTGTGCCTTCATCGGGTAAAGTACTGACCGGTGGTGTCGATGCGCACGCGTTGGAGCGCCCCAAGCGCTTCTTTGGTGCCGCCCGAAATGTTGAGGAAGGTGGCAGTCTGACCATCGTCGCGACGGCACTGGTCGATACTGGTTCGAAAATGGATGAAGTTATCTACGAAGAGTTTAAGGGCACGGGCAACCAGGAACTTCATTTGGAGCGCAAGATTGCCGAAAAGCGTGTCTATCCCGCAATCAATATTCGGCGGTCGGCCACGCGTCGCGAAGAATTGTTGATGTCTGAGGAAGAAATTCAGCGTGTCTGGATACTGCGCAAATTGCTGCATGATATGGACGATATCGCTGCCATCGAGTTCATCTTGGACAAGCTTAAAGAGACCAAGACCAACGACGAGTTCTTCAACTCAATGCGCCGATAGGCTCGCAACGTCACCGGCGTTTAGCAACGCCAACTGCCCCAACTCGCCAGCGACCAGCTGGCGTAGCTCCTCAGCCTCCTCGCTCGTAGGAGGGTCAGATCGCAATCGGTTACCAGCAGACATCAGATGACGTCTGGCCTCGTTGGGCCGGTTATCCGCGCGCAGCAACCGCGCTACCGCTAACAGCAATTCAGTGTCCTGTGGATGTTTCCTGAGCAGTTCCGTTGCCTGTTCGACCGCAGTCGCCAGCGGTTTGATCGTACAGAGCAAGCCCAAGCGCCTGATCAACACCGGCTGCCATGATTTTGCCAACGCGTGCAGTACCAGCTCCCGAGCTTGCACCTCTCTGCCAGCCTGAACGAGAAAGGTAGCCCAGAGATCCAGAGTGTTGGCATCCGCCCGCCACTGCTTCGGTAAGCCCTTCAGTCCTGCTTGCCAGTTTGCCTTGCCACCTGGATGACCGACAACACTGTCTGCCATCGCCTTGCCAGCCCGAAACATGATCATTTGAGGACGAAAGACTTCAGATTTAAGCACCCCATATTTTTCAACCTGCTGCCAGTGGGCAGCAAGAGCCTTCCAACGATGGAGGCTCACGCAGCTCCAAGCATACAGGCCGGCCCATTGCGTGGAGGGAGGCAGATTGCTCAAGCGATCAAAAGCCTCCGTCACGGCCCCAGCTTCAATTTGCCAGCGCGCGATGCTCACTTGGAGCTCAGTAAGCAGATGCGGGTGTTCAGCGGAAATCTGATCAACCAAGGCGTTCAACGATTGAGGGTCGTCGTTTTGCACAAGGTGCCTTGCGGTAATCAGCGCCCTATCCAGCTGGCGATCGGGTTCAATCGAAATACCATCCACGGCTCGAGCCGCGGTGGACCAATCCCCGGCAGCGGCAGCGAGTACAGCGCGACGCCAGCCGCCAATCGTTTTACTTTGCTGCCGCGCGACACGCCACTTGCCGAGCAAACCCAAGCTTTGCAACGTGCGGCGAACGACAAATGACAGAAAAAAGGCCGCTATAGCAACCAGCAGCAACGAAAGAACAGCGGCGGCAATGCTGCTTTCAAAAACAAGATCACCGGCTCGAACCATCACATAACCCGGATCTTGCAACAATGTCGCCCCCGCCAATGCGCCGGAAATCGCGGCCAGAAATACCCACAGCCACCGCATTACAATGATTCCATCAGCTGACTTAGCGCGTCCAACGAGCCGGTTATCTTCGGCAGTGGCGTATTGAGCGGCTCATCAGCCAACCCTGATATTTGGCCTAAAAACGACCGGAGCTGAGGGTCGGAGGCAGGCGCCAACCGCTTTGCCGCAGCCTGTGCCTGTTCCAGACTCAACTGATACGTATCATCCTGACCCCGCAAGACCGCAAGCTGAGCCCGTTCTAGGGCAGCAATAACCGTACGCCGGGCCGCCAGCATCTCCGCTGGACCAAGGTCACGCTCAGATGTGGAGACATCACCGCCCTGGGTTGTCAGCGTAGAGAGGTCGGTTATGCGCACGAATTTTTCGAGCTCGTCAGCAATCACCATCAAGGTTGAAGGAGCTTGCGCTGCAATTGTGGCTTCTTCCGGGGTTTCTAAAGTCAGACCGCTCCGCACGCTTGGAACGCTCTGAGCCAAGGCGCCAAGTCGCAAGTAGATCCCCTGAACGTCGACACGTTGCACACTTTTGAGCGCAACCACTTCTTGGGCCAACGCAGATCGCACCGGTAACAGATCGTATTCGTCTTTTTTGCCGCCAGCTTGGATAGCCAACAAGACCTCATCAGCTCGCTGCAAAGCCGTGACCGAGGCGTTGATATCGCCCTCAAACTGCAGCCAATGATTCGCCATACGCAGTAAAAATGCCGCTTCCGCCATCCGCCATTGACGAGGCGTGGTTGGTTTATTTGCTCGTGCTTCCGCCAGACTCTGGGCAACCGCGTTCTCCAATGTGCTCTGCACATCTCGGTTTTCTTCCCGAAGGTCTAGAGTCAAATCTGCCAGCGCGCGCTGAGTTTCCAACAGTGCGGTATCCATCTCAGCAAGCACTCGCTGCTCTAACACTTCAATTGCCTGCTGCGTCTTGTATTCTTGCGCGGCTATTGGCTGAAGATAAATCAGCGTATAGCTGAGATACCCAGCCAGCGTCGCTGCGACAACACTCATCAGCAGCGCGACTCGTGCAGTCCAACGTCCAGGCATCCGACCTGGGGCGGTATTGCTGATTTCAGGGTCCGTTGGGTTATCCGCCATTGTCTATCCTTGCACAGATTTGCTGAGTCGCCTCAAGGTCAAATGCCTCACACACCGCTGGGTTAGTCCAGCCTAGGCCACGCGCATAATTTGCTATTCGCTCCGAGGAGGCGACTAGCATTGTGCTTTGACGATCTATTTTCAACGACGCGACGCCTGCTTCGACTTGCTGGAGCCCGTGAATGGAGCCGACCCATATCGCTTTGAAAGAAATTTGGGATGCTAGAGCCGGTAAGCGGGCCTTTCGCCGATAAAGATTGTAACGGATCAGCTGGCATCGACCCGACAAGGACTGCTCTACCATATCGCGGCCACCCTCACCGGTTAGAAGCCATACCGTCTGGTGCCGCTGCAATGCCGCAATATCCGACATGGCCAACAGGCCTTCTGAGTTCGCCGGATCAGAGACGCGGACCCTTAGGCCACCGTGCTCAATCAATCCGGCCGCCGTCGCTGGGCCAATGGCAAGGACCAGAGCCCCGGCATGTGTCGGCTTGTTGTAATTCTCTAGATAGGCCGAAACCGCGTGCTGAGACAGCGCGATGATCAAATCCGGTCGAGCATCCGGCATGGCTTCGGCCAGTAGCAACCTGTCGATCTGGGTGACTGGCTCACAAAGGGCCTGATGGCCCATTGTTGACAGTAATGCCGCCAAACGAGACGCGCTTGGTTCGCTATAGGTTATCCAGTGTGTCATGACGTGCAATTTAAACGGTTGTCGCAATCAAGCAACAGGGCACAGACCATCGTCGACAGGTCTTCAATCGTGGCGGGCGTTGTCTAAAATGGTTTGGGCGCCTTGATCCAGCAATTTGCCCAACACGCTCTGAGCCAACGCCTGAGGGTTATCGCCACGACCGTCCGCGCGCAGAATTGCGCTTCCATCCGATTCAGCAACCAAGGCCTGCAAATAGATTTCGCCTTCAGCATTCGCTTTGGCATACGCGGCGACTGGCAAGGCGCAGTCCGCGCCTAAGCCAGCACTGATACCCCGCTCCGCCTCTACACAACGAACAACATTTCTGTCCAAAAGCTTATCGAGTAAGGCCGCAACCGGGCTATCGCTCAAAATCTCTACGCCCAACGCACCTTGTCCTGGAGCAGGCAAACAATCTTCAATAGCCAACGGATACGCATCGTCTCGATTCAAGCCGAGTCTGGACAGACCCGCTTGAGCGAGCACGATGGCATCGAACTCACCACTGTCCAGTTTACTCAGCCGGGTTTGCACATTGCCGCGGATGCTCTCTACCCGTAAATCGGGCCGGTGAGCCAGCAGCTGCGCCTGCCGACGAGGACTGGAAGAGCCGACTTTAGCGTTTTGCGGCAGTTGGTCGATACCACCGGGACAGCCCAACAGCACATCACGGACATCGTCACGGAAGCCGATGAAGGGCAAACTAAAGCCCTCTGGCAAAAACGCGGGCAAATCTTTTACTGAATGCACAGCGAGATCCGCGCGACCCTCTAACATGGCCACTTCCAGCTCCTTGATGAAAAGGCCCTTGCCGCCAATTTCTTTCAAGGGGGCGCTCAGCCATTGGTCGCCCTTGGTCGTCATACCAAGCAGATTCACCTCGAGCCCCGGATGCGCTTCCATCAGGCGGTCACGGATGAAATTCGCCTGCCAAAGGGCCAAGGCGCTTTCGCGCGTTGCAATCGTGATTTGATTCATTGGTAGATTATAGGCGCCGAATCACTATTGGGGGCAATCAAATGTCTTATCGGCTCGCGTGAGTCACGCTGATCACTGCTTTTTTTGATCAAACCGCTAGAGCCCCCAAATTAGATCCGCTAGGCAATGACTTAGATTGCTATACTATTCGCGCAGTCGAAACTATCAGTTTGACAGCGAATTACTACTGAGAAGGCCCAAATAACATGGAAAACTCCACCAGCCAGACACCCCATGCGGCCGACGGCGGCTCGCTAAGAGGTCGCTTCAGCGAGGCCACAGACGAATTTGTGCAGGTGTTTACAGCGTCAATCGATTTCGATCAGCGTCTTTTCCGCGAAGATATCGCCGGCTCCATTGCCCACGCCACCATGCTCGAAACCATCAATGTTTTAACCAAGGCAGAACTTGATCAAATCGTGGCCGGTCTACAGACCATACAGGCTGAAATTGAGGGTGGCAGGCTGCAATGGCGAGTGGATCTTGAAGATGTGCATATGAACATCGAACATCGCCTGATCGAGCTCATCGGTGACACTGGAAAGAAGCTTCATACCGGCCGTTCGCGAAACGACCAAGTGGCGACAGACATCCGCCTGCATCTGCGCTCTTCCATCGATGGTCTTGTTGAACAACAAGGTCAGCTGATGACCGCCTTAGCGGATCTGGCCGAATCCAATGCCGACACCATCATGCCAGGCTTCACCCACCTGCAAGCGGCTCAGCCAATCACCTTTGGCCACCACCTCATGGCATGGTTTGAGATGTTGCGCCGAGATCGCGACCGCCTACTAGACTGTCGCAAGCGCCTCAACCAACTGCCGCTGGGTGCGGCAGCACTTGCTGGCAGTCCCTACAAACCCAATCGTGCCTTGGTGGCCGAGCTGTTGGGATTTGATGGTGTCTGCGAAAATTCGCTGGACGCCGTTAGCGATCGAGACTTCGCTATCGAATTTTGCGCAGCAACGGCGCTGTCATTGACGCATATGTCGCGCTGGTGCGAGGAAATGGTCCTGTGGTCATCCCAGCAGTTCAATTTCATCACCTTGCCAGATCGCTTTTGCACTGGCTCAAGCATCATGCCCCAGAAGAAAAATCCAGATGTCCCTGAACTCATTCGCGGCAAAACGGGCAGAGTGAACGGTCATTTGATTGCACTTCTTACCCTGATGAAAAGCCAGCCACTGGCGTACAACAAAGACAATCAAGAAGACAAAGAGCCGCTTTTTGATGCCATAGATACTCTCGCCAACTGCCTGACGGCACTGATCGGCATGGTTCCCAATATTCAGGCCAATAAGGACGTCATGCTGGACGCCACACTAATAGGTTTTACGACCGCTACAGACTTGGCCGATTACCTGGTGCGGAAGAATGTGCCGTTTCGCGACGCCCACGAGTTGGTTGGGCAAGCGGTGCAACTGGCGGTCAGCCTTGGGAAGGGGTTAGAGGAACTGAGCGTGGAAGAGTTGAATGGTCCGGGACAAAGCGTGATCGAGTCAGATATCTATGACGTACTGACGCTACAGGGCTCCATCGCGTCACGAGATCATCTGGGCGGCACGGCGCCAAGTCAAGTCCGAAAGGCCATTGCGCGAGCGCGAGCGACCATCTGACTCGCATTGCGGTTCATCCACTGGCTGCAGAAATAGAAAAAGGAAAGTTCGTTGACCGTTACACCTGAGCTAATGAACGCCACTGCGGCTAAATACCGAAACGGTACCTTGTCGATTGAAGACACCTCGCTAGAGGAAATCGCCAGTGCGGTGGGCACGCCAGTCTACGTCTATTCGAGTGAGATGCTAAAGAGCCAGTATCTAAAGCTGGACAAGGCCTTAGACTCGCTGCCGCATCAGCTGCACTACGCCGTCAAAGCCAATTCGACGCTGGCCGTATTGAAGACCTTCGCCGAGCTGGGCGCAGGCTTTGATATCGTCTCCGGCGGCGAACTCAGCCGAGTGTTAGCGGCAGGGGGCAACCCTGAAAGCGTGGTCTTTTCCGGAGTCGGCAAGTCCGTAGAAGAAATTGATTTCGCCTTAAAAACCGGCATCGAGTGTTTTAACGTGGAAAGCGATAGCGAGCTCATGCGCATCAGTCAGCGCGCTGAAGTGCTCGGGAAAATCGCCCCCATAGCCCTACGTATTAACCCAAACGTTGACCCTAAGACTCACCCCTATATTTCTACGGGGCTAAAAGAGAACAAGTTCGGCATTTTGCAAGAAGCGGCTTTGGCCTTGTACCAGCAAGCCCATGCAGACCCAAATCTGCACGTGCGTGGCGTTGCCTGTCACATTGGCTCTCAGATCAGCGACCCAACACCGCTGTTTGATACGCTGGACCAGTTACTGGCATTGATTGACCAATTAGCGGACCAGGGCATCCAGTTGACGGATATCGACCTGGGCGGGGGTTTTGGTGTGACCTATCAAGACGAAGCATCATTTGATGTCAACGCTTGGGGCATTCAGGTGATCGAGCGTCTGGCCTCACGCGGACTGACGGTATCCATTGAGCCCGGACGATTCCTCACCGCAAATGCCGGGGTGCTTTTAACCCGAGTGGAGTATTTGAAGCCCTCCGGCGCACCAGCCCAGGCAGACGAAGGCCACACAGATGAAGGTAAAAACTTCGCTATCGTGGATGCTGCCATGAACGATTTGTTGCGGCCCTCCCTGTATCAGGCTTGGCACGGTGTGCTGGCGGTGCAGGAGCATTCAGCAAGCGAGACCCGTTCGTGGGATCTTGTCGGTCCGATCTGCGAATCAGGCGACTGGCTGGCGAAGAATCGAATCCTCAGTCTGGCCGAAGGCGACTTACTGGCCATTCTGAGCGCCGGCGCCTACGGCTCCTCTCTATCCTCCAACTACAACACCCGCAACAGGGCGGCTGAGGTGATGGTACGCGGCGATAGTTTTCGGGTTGTCAGGCGCCGCGAGAGCCTCCAAGATCAGTTGACGACTGAAATTCTTTAGGCAGGCGCCATGATCAACTTCAGTAAAATGCACAGTCTAGGCAATGACTTCATGGTCGTTGATGCGCTCAGCGACGCCGTGACACTGAAGCCTGAGCAGATTGCAAAATGGGGCGACCGCCAGCGCGGCATTGGTTTTGATCAACTTCTCATGGTCGCCCCGCCAAGCGCCCCAGACTGCGATTTCGACTATTTGATTTTTAATGCCGACGGCGGCGAGGCTGAACAGTGCGGCAACGGCACACGCTGTGTAACCGATTTTGTCCATCGCCGCGGTCTTACCCAGCAGACCCAGCTGAGCTGGAACTCCAAGGGAGGGATCGTACGCACGGCGATCCACGACGACGGCATGATCGAAACCTGGTTGCCGGAACCTCAATTCCAGTACGCAAGAGTGCCCTTTCAGCACTCGGAGGCTGACAGGCCGCCCGGGCAGTGTGTGGCTTTGGAAACCGAGCACGGCGAAGTTCAGATTGTTCCAGTGTCCCTTGGCAACCCGCACGGTGTGGTTTTTGTTGATGATGTGATCGAGCTGGACGTTGCTGGTATTGGACACGCTCTGTCGCACCACGAAGCATTCCCAGAGCGGGCAAACATTGGGTTTTGTCAGATCGTTAACAAGGGTTTTATTCGCCTGCGCGTTTTCGAACGAGGGGCCTCAGAAACCCTAGCCTGTGGCAGTGGTGCCAGCGCTGCGGTAGCCGTTGGGTGTCAAACCGGCCAGCTCAACAGCAAAGTCAAAGTATCCTTACCCGGAGGGAAGCTGCGGGTGGAATGGCCTAACAGCAAAGGATTGATCAAACTCGTCGGCGATTCTACATTCGTTTACAACGGACAACTGGATATCTAGAGGAGCCATTGAGATGAGCATCGAGAAGTTTACCGGTTCGACCAAGGCAACTCCGCCAAGTGACCAGTCGGTACTGGATTTTCTGCGTCAGTCCCCGGACTTCTTTCTGCGTCACCCAAGCGCTTTGTCCGAACTCAGCCTGCCTCACGAATCCGGTGACGCGGTATCGCTGATCGAACGCCAAATCGATATTCTGCGGGAGCGCAACGTCACCATGCGTAAGCGCATGAACGAGCTTCTGCAAGCAGCCAGAGTCAACGACGAAATTTTTGCGAAAACGCGGTCGCTGAATCTTGCCTTACTGGAAGTCGACAGTTGGCCAGAACTCAATGAGGTGCTGGCGACCCATGTGCTGGTCGACTTCGAGGCTGATTTCGTTTGCGCGCATCTGTGCGGTGCTGATATGGCGCTTGCGTTAGATCATATTCAGCATCACACAGAACAGATGCCGCTCGAACATTTGCACAGCAATACCAGCGCGCTTTGCATTTCACTGCGTCGGGAGGAGCTCACTCAAATGTTTCCGTTGTCCGATCACGACGACAGCGGCAGCGCAGCGATTTTGAATCTTGCGTTGATAAACGGTGCCGGCGCATTGTGCATTGGCAGCCGTGATACCGGGCGCTTCGCAAAAGATATGGACACGCTCTTCGTTACCTATATTGCCGACATTGTTGCCAAGGTCATGAATCGCTTAGCCACGCCATGATAGAGAGCGACGATTCCAGTGAGCATTTGGTTACGGCCTATTTGCTGAATTTGGATCAGCAGCGTAATTATTCCAATCGCACCCTAGACGCGTATCGGCGCGACTTGAACCGTTTCGTCACGTGGCTCGACTGCGGAGCCAGCGCCGCAACGGCTCAGGACGTTTCCCGATACATTGCCCAAATGAAACGTCAGGGCTTGGCTAATAGCAGTATCCAGCGCAACCTTTCAGCCATCCGCAGTTTCTACGGTTTTTTACTCAAGCAGGGCGTCGTCGAGGGCAATCCCGCTGCCGCTAGCCGCGGCCCGAAGCATAAGAGGCGCTTACCCAAGGTGCTGGACGCCGATCAAGCGGCGCAGTTGCTCAATTTTGGCGATGGCTCCTCGCAGGTGTTGCGCGATAAGGCGCTGCTTGAGCTTTTTTACGGCAGCGGTTTGCGACTAAGCGAAGTCGCGGGGCTACGACGGACGGATCTCGACCTGGACCTCGACCGGGATCAAGGCGTGGTAAAGGTCATGGGTAAGGGCCGTAAGGAGCGCTTGGTTCCCCTAGGGCGACTATGCGTCGCGGCGATCGGCCAATGGATTCAGACGCTGTCCGCGGATCACACCGGTTGGTTGTTTCCGGGCCGCAACGGCAACAGTATCTCGCCGCGGACAGTTCAAAATCGCCTCAAAAGCATTGCCGCCCAGCAGCTGGGTGATGACAGCTTACACCCGCACATGCTGCGAC
Source organism: Gammaproteobacteria bacterium (assembly GCA_002704225.1). Taxonomy (GTDB): domain Bacteria; phylum Pseudomonadota; class Gammaproteobacteria; order Pseudomonadales; family Azotimanducaceae; genus UBA4421. The sequence goes on from PAFU01000035.1 coordinate 53,149, forward strand.
ATACCTACGCCACGCACATGCTGGAGTCATCCGGCGATCTGCGCGGTATTCAAGAGTTGCTGGGGCACAGCGACATTGCCACCACGCAAATTTATACACACCTCGATTTTCAGCATCTCGCTCAGGTTTACGACAAAGCTCACCCCAGAGCCCTCGCAGCAAACAGCAAGGATGCCGAGCCACAATCCGGCACCAGCAATACGGACACGCCCTAATGCTCATGAAACAAACAACGCAAATCGAGCTGGTGACCTTTGACCTAGACAATACCCTTTGGGATGTCAGCCAAACGATTGTTCGGGCTGAACAATCGCTGCGTCGGTGGATGCAGGAAAACACCGCCGACGCACTGACGGTTTACACCTCCGATGCCATCGGCGACATACGAGAACGAGTCTTAGAGCAGCATTCTGATAAGCGTCACGATCTGTCATTTTTACGCACTCAGGTTCTGTATGAGTGCATGTTAGCGTCCGGCTTGGCGAGTAAGGATGCCGTCAACGCGGCTTCTCGGGCATTCGACGTGTTTTTTGTCGGTCGTAATGAGGTGGTGTTTTACGACGGCGCCCTTGAGGTTCTCGCCGACCTCAGCCAGCGTTATCGTCTGTTCGCGCTGACCAACGGTAACGCAAACATCGATCGCGTCGGCATTGGAAAATACTTTGAGGGCGCTGTCAGCAGCGCAGACGTTGGGGCAAGCAAACCCGATCCGAAAATGTTTCGCACCGTACTCACCCGAGCCGGTGTTCCAGCACACCAAGCCGTACACATTGGTGACCATTTGTCAGACGACATACTGGGCGCCAACAACGCCGGCATGCTGTCGCTGTGGTATAACCATAACGGCGAGTTTGCTAACGATTCTGCATCTGTCCCCTCCGGTGAGGTTCACCGACTCAGTGACCTACCCAGGATGATTGCTAATCTCATGGCGAACCTTGACCAAGACTGAGTCGCAACCCGTTGCGAGATGGCGAGTTTCTAGCCCGCCAAACTCTCCACCAGATAAGCCTTAACCGCGTCAATATCACAGGGCAGGGACTGCCGTCGCATGGGCAGCCCGTCAAGGGCTTGCAAAGTCGGGTGGGTTGGCAGCACCCCCGTTGCTTCGACAACGGCCTCTGGAAATTTTGCCGGATGCGCGGTTCCCACAACCACCGTGCCTCCCGCGGAGCTCGCCTCGTTGTTCTGTTCCCGGTTCTTGGCTGCGTAATAACCGACGGCCGTGTGCGGATCCAACACATAGCCATACTGTTGATGCACATCACGCATCGCTTGCAGCGTCTGCTCGCGGGAAACCGCCACGCTGCTCATCAACGCTTCTGCTGGCGGCGCACCGATACTGGCTTCGCCATTGGCGGCAAAGTCCTGCATGAATTGCGTCAGCCGCTGACTGTCCTGATCAAAATAGTAGAAGAGAAAGCGTTCAAAATTGCTTGCAACCTGTATGTCCATTGCTGGAGACAACGTTTGATGAACGTCTCCCCGAGAATAGCTACCCGTAGCAAAAAACCGGGCCAATATGTCGTTATCGTTAGTAGCGACTAACAAATGGTGAATCGGGAATCCCATTCGTTGAGCGAGATAGGCAGCGAACACGTTGCCGAAATTACCGGTAGGTACGCAGAACGTGGGGGAGCGCTCACTGCGTAAACTCGCGTATCCGTAGTAGACGATTTGCGCCAGCACCCGAGCCCAGTTCACAGAATTGACCGCTCCCAGCTGATATTTGGCTTTGTATTCGGCATCTGCAAAGACGGTCTTCATGATGTTCTGACAGTCATCGAAACTGCCTTCTAACTCGATGCAATGCACGTTTTCGTCCGCAACCGTCGTCATTTGCAATTCCTGCAACGGGCTCACCCGACCCTTGGGATACATAATGAAAATATCGACGTTGCGCTGGCCCCGCACCCCATCAATAGCCGCACTGCCGGTATCCCCGCTGGTGGCACCTAGAATATTCAATCGCTGGCCTCGCTCGCCCAACACATGCTCGAAGAGCTTGCCTAGCAACTGCAGAGCGACATCCTTAAAGGCCAACGTTGGTCCATGAAAGAGCTCGAGAATGGTTAACTCATCCAGTTGCTCCATGCCCACCACATCGTCGTGATCAAAGCTTGCATAGGATTCTGCCACCAAGCGTTTCAACGTTTCAGGCTCAATGTCATCAATGAACAGCGGCATGATCTCTTGGGCGAGCTCGACAAAACTCAGGTTCTGCCACTCCGCAAGACGCGAACGCACGTCGGGAATGGTTTCAGGCACCAGCAATCCGTTATCGGATGCGAGGCCCATCAGCAGGGCATCGCTGAATCCCAAGCCTGATACCTGCCCCCGGGTGCTCTTATATTTCATGACAACTCAATAAAACCGATCGATGAACCGCTAGTTTAAACGTTCAATTGGCGGATAGGACAAAAAGTTAAACGTTTACAACGCAAAAGCCGCCCGAAGGCGGCTTTCAGGACGTTAGCGCGAATGAGCGCGCCAACGATCGTTCTAAGGGCTACTTAGAAAACTCGGGGTAGGCCACGATGCCGATTTCCGCGACGTCTGCTCCTACTTGCTGATCTTCATCTGACAAGCGGATGCCAAAGACCATCTTGATCACGAACCAGACGACCAAGGCCGCGACGAAGGTGAATCCGAGAATCGCCCCCAAACCAGTCAATTGGCCGGAAAGCGTTGCGTCGTCGGAAGTGATTAAAACCGCCATCAGACCCCAGATGCCACAGGTGCCGTGCACTGAGATCGCGCCAACCGGGTCATCGATTCGCATCTTGTCCAAGCCGACAATGGAGAGCACAACGATCACACCACCGACTGCGCCGATCAACATGGATTCCACGTTGGTGCCAGACAGCGGCTCCGCCGTGATTGAAACCAAGCCCGCCAAAGCGCCGTTCAAGGCCATCGTAAGATCTGCTTTGCCGAAAAGGATTCGGGCCACAATCAATGCTGCGATCAGGCCGCCAGCAGCAGCCATGTTCGTATTTACAAACACCTGAGCCACGGCATTCGCCTCATCAATATTACTGAGCTTCAGTTCCGAACCGCCGTTAAAACCGAACCAGCCGAACCACAGAATAAACATGCCGAGGGTAGCTAGAGGCATGTTAGAGCCTTGAATCGCGTTCACTTCGCCGTTTGGACCGTACTTGCCCTGACGCGGGCCGAGTAACAGAACACCTGCGAGGGCCGCTGCTGCACCGCACATGTGAACGATGCCGGAACCTGCGAAGTCGACAAAACCCGCCTCCGAAAGGAAGCCCCCGCCCCAACTCCAGCTTCCCTGTGTGGGATAGATGAAGCCCGTCATGACGACGGCAAACAGCAGAAAGGACCAAAGCTTCATGCGCTCTGCTACCGCTCCCGAAATAATTGACATCGCTGTTGCAACGAAGACCACTTGGAAAAAGAAGTCAGAACGGGCGGAGTAATACACATCGCCACCGGAGGCCAGAACCTCATCGACAGTATTTTCTGCGCCGATCAATATGCTGCTACCGCCATACATAATCGCGTAGCCAATGAGTAAATACATGACACAGGAAATCGCGAACAGCGCGACGTTCTTTGTCAAAATTTCGGATGTGTTTTTGCTTCGCACCATACCCGCTTCGAGCATGGCAAAGCCGGGTGCCATAAACATGACTAGGGCACCCATTACTAGGAAGTAGAACGTGTCTACCGCGTAACTCAGTTGAATCAGATCTTCCACAATCTTCGCTCCAAATTTTTTCTAGGGGGCCTAAACTGCTCCAGGCCCTGTTTCTCCAGTACGAATGCGTACAGCTTCTTCGAGGGCCGTGACAAAAATTTTGCCGTCACCTACCTTGCCCGTGTTAGCGGACTTGCTGATTGCTTCAATAACCTGTTCTTGTAAAGCGTCATCAATGGCCGCTTCGATTTTCACCTTGGGCAAAAAATCGACGACATATTCAGCGCCTCGATACAGTTCGGTATGTCCCTTTTGACGGCCGAACCCCTTAACTTCCGTGACGGTCATGCCTTGCACGCCGACCTCTGAAAGTGCTTCGCGAACATCGTCCAACTTGAACGGTTTAATAATCGCGGTGATTAACTTCATTGTTTTCTCCTAAACGTTAGGGACTCCCAGGGCGCTCAAGCGACCTGGCACCGATTTGATGTGGAAGATCAAATGCATTTCGCATTGAAATTTTCTACGAATCAGCCGGCGATAGATACCTCTAAGCATCAAACGCAGCCATTTCACTCCAATTGGTCTTCCAACCGTCGGTCCCACTGCCCTTAAAGCAAAAGACGTGCCTACTTTTAGTATCACCAGGTGATTGACACCAAGTTGGACAAAAACACCCGTATTCCTTGGCCATTTCATGTTATTTGTCTTTGAAGATGGGCTGGCTGATCCTTCAGTTACGCGTTTCAGCCCATCAATCGGAGGCTTTCGCCCTAAAAAAGGGCAAGCGCACCAATCTAACGCTTCAGGTTGGTGCGGCGCGGCGATAGTCGCACCGCCTATGTGCGATTGCTTACAGAGACGCGAGCATTCTGCCGTTGGCCAGACTTGGTGATTCGATAGAGTGATATGGCTTCAGACGGAATAGCAGTACACTCGATCACTACCTCGACAGGAATCGCCATGCACGCAGACCCTTTCACCACTCTGCTTCGACCGATAATGCAGTTGCTGGATCAAGCGCTACCTGAGAATTTGGCCGGATCCCTGAAAGCCGATATCGAAACTAAGGCTCAGAGCGTATTCAAGCAGATGGCATTGGTTCCGAAGCACGAATTTGAAGCCCAAGAGGCGCTACTGCAAACGTTGGAGGCACAAATAAAGAGCCTGGAGGCGCGTCTGTCAGAACTGGAGGGGTTTTCCGCTGACAGGCCACCCCGAGGCGCTAGCTCCATCGAGGATTGACCGGGCACGCCATGAGTCGCAGCGCCTCTGTGCTCAGCCGCACGGCCTACGGATTAGAAACACACCTTGTTCACGTCGAGTGTCATCTGGCTGGGGGGCTGCCCGGCACCACCATTGTCGGGTTAGCCGAGGGAGCCGTCCGCGAAGCCCGAGATCGCGTAAAAAGTGCCATCCGCAACAGTGGTTTCAGCTATCCCGTCAGCCATATCACAATCAATCTTGCGCCAAGCCACCTAAGCAAATCTGGCACGGGTTTCGACCTGCCCATCGCGATGGCCATCTTAGTCGCTAGCGAGCAGCTGCCCAGCGCGGCACTCGACCAAACCGAATTTATTGGGGAGTTGGGGTTATTCGGCGCACTGCGCCGAGCGCACAATGTATTGGCAAGCGCTGTATCCTGTTACCAAGCAGGCCATCGTCTCTTTCTACCTCAGGCAAACGCCAATGAAGTTCAACTGATAGCGAGGGATGGTTTTTGGACGGCGACGAGCCTGTTGGAGGTAGCGGAATTGCTCTGTGCGAAAAGACAAAAACCAGCACCACTTGCTAGACCAGTAGACCCCTCAAACGAAGAAGGTCGCGAAATCTTCGATCAGATTATTGGTCAGTATCTTGCCAAGCGTGCGCTGATGATCGCCGCCGCCGGAGGGCACCACATGCTGATGATCGGTCCACCAGGCACAGGCAAAACCATGCTGGCGCAATGTTTGGTCGATTTGCTACCGGACCTAGAACACGACCGCATGCTGGAAGTGGCAACGGTCTATTCGGCCTACGGCAGCGGGCGAGAACACTATCGAAGACCGCCCTTACGGAGTCCTCACCATTCCGTTAGCACCGCGGCAATGGGAGGCGGAGGACACACACCAACGCCCGGTGAAATCACACTGTCCCACTGCGGAGTCCTGTTTCTCGACGAGTTACCGCACTTTAAGCCATCGGCCCTAGACCTACTCCGTGAGCCCATCGAAACCGGCGAAATTGCCATCGCGAGAGCTCAGTACCGAACATCCTTTCCTTGTCGTTTCCAACTCATTGCGGCGATGAATCCCTGTCCGGCGGGTCGTTCCTGCAAGGAACACTCATGCCGCTGTACTCCCAGTCAGGTGCAGCGTTATCAGAGCAGAATTTCGGGGCCACTGTTGGACCGCATTGATCTGCACGTGCCCGTGCCTGAACTGGATCAGCAAACGATGCTAATGACGCAACCGGAAACGCCTGACCGGTCTGGCGAAATGCAGTGGGAGAAAGCACGGCAAACCATCATCTTAGCCCGCCAATGCCAAACCGCTCGACAGGGTTGCTTAAACGCTCACGTCAATGGGTCGGAGTTGACGCATCGAATCCAGCAAGCGGATTTGCACGCCGCTTTTTTGACGCGGGTCACTGAAAACTTTGAGCTGTCCTTGCGCAACTACCACAAGCTCTGGCGTATTGCGTTGACCTTGGCTGATCTCGAATGGGTGAGGGAGAACCCAGGGATGGCTGAACAGGGCAACTGGAGTGATGAACAGCATGTTAGGGAACAACATATATTAGATGCCTTGAGCTTTCGGGCAATGCACTGGGGCAGGGATTGAGGCCAGGGTTTGGATGGGAGAGCGAGCTAACTGGGTTACCGCAAAAGGAAAGGGCTCCCGAAGGAGCCCTTGGAGGGAGGCGGTTTTGAGCGCTTTTTAGAAGGATTTTCCGATTGAGAGAACGACCGCTTCGCCTTCAGCATCAGAGCCTGCATCGCCTTCCAACTCATCACTTGGGAAGATGATCGCGACGCCGAGATCGATGTCAGAAACCGTGGTGCCATAGCCCAACTCGAAATAGTCGCCGTCGAAATCGTCGCCGAATGTGCCATAGGTACCGTAAAAGCCTTTACCCAGATCGATTGAGATGTCGAGGAAGTCATAGTCTTGACCACCGTCACCATCCCATTCGCCGATAGAATAACCGATGGATACGGGGCCGTAGCCAACGCTGAGGTTCACTTCTTCGTAAGTCTCATCCCAGTCATCGGTGTAGTAGTAGCCGGTGAATCCCACGCCAATTGAGACTTCGCCAATGTCCATGCCGTAGCCACCGTAGAGGTCATACTCGAGCCCGTCACCGACATCCGCGGTCCAAGCGCCTACATAGAACCCGCCTTCTTCGTAATCGATCCCAGCGCTGGCGGAGGAATTCTTCTGATAAATGCCTCTGTAGTAGTATTCAGAAACGTACCCAACGTTATACGACACGTCTGCACTAGCGACGGCCGTTACGCCTAGTGAACCGGCAGCGATCGCCGCGGCGGATAAGAGTTTAGTGAGTGTTTTCATCGTCTCTCCTGAGAATTCGTAAATAATGAATGGGAACTGCCGTTCTCCATTTTTCTGCGTTTACCGCGTTTCGCACTGATCCGCCTGTATCGCTGTACGACATAAAGCAACAAGCGGGCCAACTTTGGACAGCAATAGAAAGCGAGGATAAAACTAGGCTCTAGGCCCTGATTTTATTGGATATTTTAAAAGAAGCCGCGCGAGGCGGTGGCAGCAACATATGAACGCTGATTCCAATCTGGCAAGAAATGCCTATCTTCGGTGCACAATCTTCGGCGGCGCGCACCAATACGGTGCGGCGCGCCATCTCGGTGCTTATCGAGAGAACGGGCCTAGCAATGCTGACCGATTACCAAGGCCTTATCTTGAATTGAACCGATCTAACCCGGATCCGAGGGGTTCAATATCCATCGTGCACTACTGTGCAGCGTCGACCATGTAGGTGACCGCATCGTTCAACTCATCATCGGAGCAGGACATGCAGAGACCCTTGGCGGGCATCGCATTGATGCCGTTCAGCGTACTTGCCATCAGAGCATCCATGCCCTTGGAAATCCGAGGAGCCCAAGCAGAGGTATCGGCGAATGCTGGCGCGCCACCAATTCCCATGGCGTGGCAGGTTGCACAATAGGTGTCGTACACCTCCGCTCCGCTTAGAGGAGCCGCAGGCGCGGCCGCTACCATGACTTCCTCAACTGCCGCGCGGTTGACTGTTCCATAGGGCTGCAAGCGTGCGTCGATCTCGTCGTCGCTGCCGGGTGGTACCGCGTTGGCAGACAAGGCAAACAAAAGGGTTGAAGCAATAGCGATGAATCTCAGTCTCAAGAGACCTCTCCTTAGTTGAGCAAATGAATGTCGTTGAGCGAACCTGACCGATGAGCCTCCATCGTGTCTCTAGGCTATTCGTCGACCTGATCGGTGATGTTCAGGTTCTAAAGGGCCGGTCGCGCGCGATTATAGCCTCAGCTACGAGTCGCGTCGAATAACTCGCGCCCGATCAGCATACGCCGAATTTCACTGGTACCTGCACCGATTTCATAGAGCTTGGCATCCCGCAGCAAACGAGCCGCAGGATAGTCGTTGATATAGCCATTGCCGCCGAGCGCCTGCACCGCTTGCAAAGCATGCTGAGTCGCCCGCTCGGCTGCGTACAAAATACAGCCCGCTGCATCAATACGCGTGGTGCGGTCCGCATCGCAGGCCGCGGCAACCGAATACACATAGGCTCGAGCAGCATTAGTTTCGGTATACATGTCGGCAATTTTGGCCTGCATCAACTGGAACTCCCCAATGGGGCGACCAAACTGCTGCCGCTCGTGAACATAGGGCATTGCCACATCTAGGGCTGCGCGACTGAGACCTAGGGCACCACCGGCCAGAACCACTCGCTCATAATCCAGACCGCTCATCAAGATGCTGACGCCCTGGCCCACCTTGCCAAGAATTTGCGACTTGGAAACTCGGCAATCTTCGAAAATTAGCTCCGCTGTATCGGAACCTCGCATACCCATTTTGTCTAACTTATTGCCTGTGCTGAACCCCGTCATCCCCTTCTCGATCAGGAAAGCCGTAATGCCCTTCGTGCCCAAGGCCGGGTCTACCGTGGCGTAGACCACCAGTACATCAGCACCAGGCCCATTGGTTATCCACATTTTGTTGCCGTTGAGAATGTAGTCATCGCCATCGTCCGTGGCGCGCAAACTCATACTCACAACGTCGGAGCCCGAGCCGGGCTCGCTCATGGCTAAGGCGCCCAAAAACTCGCCGGACACCAGCTTGGGCAAATAATTCTGTCGCTGGTCCCCGGTACCAAAGCGCACAATCTGATTCACGCAGAGATTGGAATGTGCGCCATAGGACAGGCCAACAGAACCAGACGCACGACTGATTTCTTCCAGCACAATGGTATGAGCAAGGTAGCCCATGTCAACGCCGCCATATTCCGTCGGAACCGTCATGCCCAGCACGCCCAGGTCACCCAGTTTTGGCCACAGGTCTCGAGGAAATTCGTTGTTGCGGTCGATCTGGGCTGCGCGGGGCGCCAATTCCTTAGCGCAAAAATTCGCGACGCTGTCACGCAGCTGCCCTATCGTTTCACCGTGCCCGAAATCAAAATCTGGTACCAAATGCATTAACGCTGCCTCTTCAATCGACTGGCCGTATGGTACCCGAACTGGCTGACGGGGATCAGATCCTTTCACCACTCAAATCCGTGACGACGCTTACTGCGGCATGAAAATTCGAGCGGATTGTTTGTCTGCCAAACGTTAAGGGCCTATCAAATCATTGCCATGGCGATCTAAACACAGCTCGCTAACACAGCCCTTGCTTCTTGACCCATTCATGAGTTTGATTCAGCGCGGAGCCAAGTTTGGTAATCAGCTCGTCAATCTGGGTTTCATTGATAATCAGCGGCGGACAAATGGCGATGGAGTCCCCTAGGTTGCGTAGCACCAAGCCCGCTTCATGGCAGGCACTGGAACAGTAGGCTCCCACACCATCGCCCGGAGCAAAGGTCTCTCGAGGCTCGGCACGACGCACCAGTTCCACAGCAGCAATCAGACCCTTACCGCGTACCTCGCCCACCAGCGGGTGCCCGGCAAATTGTTGTAAGCGCTGCTGGAGAATTGCGCCCATTTTTTCCGCGTGGGCGAATAAGTCCATGTCTTCCATCAATTCCAGATTGCGAAGCGCTACTGCTGCGCAAACCGGGTGACCGGAGTAGGTAAAACCATGGGCAAAATTTCCTAACTCGGCGGATCGATCCGCAAAGGCTTCGTACATGTATTCCGGCAGCAACACGGCGCTGATGGGCAAGTAGGCGGAAGACAAGGCTTTGGCAACGCTCATCGTGGTAGGCCTAATGTCCATGGTTTGGGCCCCAAACGGCTTGCCAGTGCGACCAAAGCCACAGATCACCTCGTCATCGATGAAGGCAATATCGTGCTTGTCCAGAACGTGCTGAATACGCGGGTAATAGTGTTCTGGTGGCACGACCACGCCACCGGCTCCCATAATGGGTTCAGCAATAAACGCGGCGACCGTCTCCGGACCCTCGCGCTCTATCATTTGCTCCAGATCATTCACCAGTCGCTGAAGAAACTCGGCCTCAGTCTCGCCGGGCAAACCTTCACTGTAGTAATGCGGCGATGACGTATGCAGGACACCAGGCATTGGCAAGTCAAAGGCCGCATGGAACGGTGGCAGACCTGTGAGCGAACCACTGGCAATGGTGACCCCGTGATAACCCCGTTTACGTGAAATGATCTTCTTCTTTTCCGGCCTGCCGATGGCGTTGTTGTAATACCAGATCAATTTGATTTGAGTGTCGTTTGCATCGCTACCGGACAGACCAAAAAACACACGGCCCGCGTCCAATGGCGCCATCTGTTTGAGCTTTTCTGCCAGCAACACCGACGGCTCGTTGGTTCGACCGGCAAAGAGCTGTGAGTAATTGAGTTTGACCATTTGCTCATATGCGACACGGGCCAGTTCTTCCTGGCCGTAGCCAATGGCAGTGCACCAAAGACCCGCCATGCCTTCCAGATACTGCTTTCCGTGGTTATCGCGAACATAGATGCCATCGGCACTCTCCAGTACAACCGGTCCATGCTGCTGATGCTGAGCCAGATTTGTCGAGGGATGCAGCAGGTGCTGCAGATCCATTCCCTCAATAGAATCGTTAGGATACTCGTTATGGGTTGCGAATCTTGGAATATTAGCCATGTCATTTCTCCTTGTCGGCACGCTGCCCGACATCAAGGTCTGCGAGATCAGATCAGCGTTTGTGCGCTCAACGAAAATTCGTCCATCACCGAATCTGCGTAATCAATGCGCCCGGTCAATTCTTGCGCGTTTCCATGGCATAGCCGCAAACAGGCTTCAGCCATGTGCTCTACCGGTGTCACGCGATCTTCGTTGGTTTCGTTGATCAGTTTGTGATGCATGACTCCGGGAGTGGCCACCAAACCTGGGGAGATAACATTCACACCGATACCATCGTCAAACACTTCTTGTGCCAGACCCGTTGTGAAACGCTCCAGAGCGGCCTTGCACATACCATAGACTGTTCCGCCTCTTCCGGGCACAGATTTTTCTGGATGAAGCGCCGCATGAGACGACACATTCAAAATCCAACCCGATCCGCGCTCCTTCATCCCGGGCAGCACCAGCTGCGCCAGCTCGAAGGGCGCCCAAACCTGCACCTCCATCATCAACTGAAAGCGCTTCTCCGGAAAATCAGCGACAGGAATAAAGTACGTGATGGCGGCATTGTTGACCAAAATATCAATGGCCCCATAGGCGCTCATCGTGGCATCAACCAATCCCTGTCGGTCTTCCGCATTTGCCAGATCGGCTTTGACGGCTATCGCTTCGCCGCCAGCGGCCCGAATATCGGCAACGGTTTGATTAATCGACCCCGGCAGATAGTGATCGCCTTCGCCCACGGTGCGTGCCGAAACCACGACCTTCGCTCCTTCCATGGCGTAGCGGCGGGCTAGGGCGTCGCCGATACCACGACTGGCTCCAGTAATGACGGCGACCTTGCCAGCCAAAACCCCTTGCTGATTAACGGATACAGACATCTCCCCCTCCTATCGGTGCTATCGATTTCTCCGGACTATAGCAGTCGCCTCACACGAGATCCTAAGCCTGTGTAGACTTCATACGCGATGGTCTCAGCCTGTTGCGCGACATCGTCGACCGATAAATTGGCTCCAAAAATTTCCACCCACTCGCCCTCCTGCAGATTGCAGTCTTCGGTGTCTGGCAGCTCTACCACCAATGAATCCATGCTGATACGTCCCACAATAGGAAAGCGATGCCCCCGGAAGTAGACGTGCCCTCGGTTAGACAGCAGTCTGGGTATCCCATCCGCATAGCCCGCGCCAATGGTCGCTAAACGAGATGCCTCGCTGACTCGATAGGTGCTCCCATAGCCAACCTCGGCGCCGGCCTCGACTTGCCGTACCTGAAGCACCTGCGCTTCCAACGTCGCCACGTTCGCTAGCCTTTGTTTCGCCGGCTGAGAGTCTCTTTCAATATGAGGATTCACGCCGTACAGGCCAATCCCCAACCGATCGATGTCCCTTGGAACATCCGCCAATTCACTTGCGGATGCGCCGTGGTCTGATAACGCCGCTGCGCTGTTGTTCGTACTGAACAGCACGCCGGGAAATTGATCACGCAGTGGCGGGACCCAGGCAGCAAAACGACCCAGCTGCTCTCGCCGCATGGGGTTGCTCCATTCATCGGCCCGGGCAAAGTGCGTCATTACCAACTCCAGCTCAAGGGCGGGTAGCGCCCTTAGGTCATAATCCGAGGGCAGACCCAGCCGATGCATGCCCGTATCAATATGCAGGGCCGCCGGTACAGGGTCCGGTAATTGTGACCACAGGGCGCACTGATGGTGGGTATTCAGTACCGGCGTGAGTCGGTGGATTGTCAGTTCGTCCAAAGTTTGCGCAGTCGCGCCAGCAAGCACATAGATCCGTGCATCCGGTAACACGCCACGAAGTTCAATTCCCTCCTCCGCCACCGCCACAAAGAACCGCCGACACCCTTCTTGCCACAAGCGCCGCGCGATTGGATCAAGGCCCAAGCCATAGGCATTGGCTTTAACGACTGCTGCAGCCTGATCCACAGGCAAGGCCTCTGATCCGCGTTGCCGAAGAAGATGGAAGTTATGCGCAAGCGCATCAAGATCAAGATGAAGGCGAGGAGAAGTCATAGGATTACGTCTGATGAAACTCTAGGGGATGAGCGTGTTGATGTAGGCGACCACGTCCCGATAGTCCTCAGGATTTTGCAACACACCCATCATGGCCTTCATTTGCCGGCCACCGTGATCACTGGGCGCATAGCCGCGCTTGCCGGCCGCAAAATTCTCCAGCTGCGCAACCAAATACCAATCGTTTTGTCCTGCCAACCGTGGGGCTGCCATCATTTCCAGGCCTTGCGCCCTATCCCCGTGACAGCTCGCGCAGGTTACGTATAGGCCCTTGCCCCGATCAGTATCTCCATTCACGGTTTCGGCGCTTTTGTTGTCCGGGAAGCGTTCTACATAGGCGACCAAATCTTCCAGCGCTTGGTTCGAGGCTAGCTTAGGACCTTTCGACATCGCTGCCATTTGCCGCCCCTTAGCATCGTCCGGAGCCGCTCCTCGGGCGCCGGATTGAAAGTGCTGCAACTGCTTCAGCAAATAGAACCCTTGCTGGCCAGCAATCTTCGGAGCACTCATTGCACGATTACCCTGCCCCTCAGCGCCATGGCATGCGGTGCATACCGGATACAGACCTCGGCCCGCTTCCGCGCTTCCTGCAGCCCAAGTTGACGACATGCTCGCCGCACACCACAGCATAACCAGCCAAAGCTGGGGCGCCTTTCGTCCCCTTTGGCTTGCTAGCGTTTTATTGGTTTGATCTGTCGCATTCACGCATCGCTCCTGACCGCATCCCCTTTCGGGTTTGCAAATTTTTTCTCAATAGCGCCAAACTATAGTCTTGTCTGTTCAGCAGCGACACATCAACCCGGACCCGATTATGACGGCAGTATCAACAACCCCAACCAGCGGTCGGATTGTCACGCTCATGCACGACTCCGTCGCGCTTCGAGACAACCCCCTCGGCGACCCTCATCAACGCAAACTGTCCGTCTATCTGCCTGCCGCCTATGACGCACCACGCAATGCACGTCGCCGCTTCATCACACTCTATGACTTAGCGGGCTTTACCAGCAGCGGCCTCAGTCATCTCAATTGGCGGAATTTTGATGAAAACCTGCCAGAAAAACTGGACCGATTGATACAGACCAAGCGGATGCCGCCGGTCATTGTGGTATTTCCCGACTGCTTTACGCGTCTTGGCGGCAATCAGTACATCAATTCCAGTGCCATTGGTGCTTATGCCGATTACTTGAACGACGAACTCGTACCCTTTGTCGATCGTGAATTTCGTACGTTGGCGGATGCCCAACATCGTGGCTGTTTTGGCAAATCATCCGGCGGCTTTGGCGCCATGCGCTTGGGTATGGCGCACCCGAATATTTGGGGCGCGATCGCCAATCACTCCGGTGATGCGCACTTCGACTTTGTTTACGGTGCCGAGTGGCCTGCGGTACTGACGCATTTGCAAAAGTTCGCAGCGCCGGCGCTAAAACCCGGCAAACGGGTCGTTAAACCCCAATCATCACCGGGCGAAGACGACGGCCGCGTACAACGTTTTTTGGCCCATGTTGCAAACTGCCCGCCCAATGGTGAACAACCGTTGTCCGGCAGAGACATCATGTCACTGATGTTAGTCGCCATGGCGGCAACCTATGATCCGAATCCGGACGCTCCTAACGGGTTTTACCTACCCTTTGATCTGAATACCGGTGAGCGCATCGATGTCCGCTGGCGTGCTTGGCTGAAACACGACCCCATCAATAGGGTGCGGGCCAATCAGGCCCGACTGGCCAAACTGCGTGGCATTTACATCGATTGCGGATGGCAAGATCAGTTCCATATTCACTATGGCGCACGACAGTTGTCCATGCGGCTCAATCAATGCGGCATCACTCATCGCTACGAGGAGTTTGCCGGAACACACTCAGGTATTGATCACCGGTTGGATGTCAGCCTGCCGTTTTTGGCCAACTCCCTAAAGGGATAAGGGATCAGCGTTTGGCAACGGTTTTGTGAAGCATGACATCGAGTTCCGTCAGTTTATCCAACTCCAAAAGGCGAAGAGCTTTCGCGACGTCAATGTCGTCGTCGTGATCTAACACACCCAACATGGCGCGGGTCACCGGCGGTTCGGACATGAACAACTCCAAAAACCAAGCCATGGTGTAACCCAAAAACATCGGAATCGAGCGGACGCGTGTTGTGCGGCCAATCGCCGCCGCTGCCCGACGGTAAAGTTCGGCACGGGTTAGGCTCTCGGGCCCGGCCAAATCCAGTCCGCCGTCAAGTCCAAGCCGGGCTGCGCTGCAAATCGCATCGATCACGTCATCAGCATAAATGGGTTGCTCTAAGCTGCCGGCGCGAAACGTAACGGAACTGTTGAGATTCGCCCGTTGGGTGAGCATTTTACTGGCGTAATCCCGTTCACCAATCACCATGGGCACACGGAGGGTGCACGCAGGTATTGGGCATCGGTAAAGGATTCGCTCGGCACGCCCCTTGGACGCCAAACACGCGTTGTTAGATTCAGGCTTTGCACCAAGAATGGAAAGGTAAGTAATGTGCTCAACCGACGTATCCTTCAGCGCTCTAGACAGTGATGTGCAACTGGATTCGTGAGCTGTGGCATATGTCGCATTCTTACTGGACTTGAGAATTCCCACCAGATGCACCGCGTATTGCGCGCCGTAGGCGGCTTGAGCGAGCAACATTGTCTCTGCGTAGTCGATCACTTCGATACGTAGCTGGCTGGTAGCACTGAACACTCGGGTTAACTCCCGCTCAGCTCTACCGCTGCGCACTACCGCCGTGATCATTGCTCCTTCGCTTAGCAGCCTGCGAATCAATCGCTGACCGAGGTTTCCATTGGCTCCCGTAATGAACCAACTCTCCGGCTGCTTTTCTTCTTCAACCTCAGGTTGTTCTTGGATACCTGATTCCGATGTGTTGGCAGAGCCTGCTTCCACCTCGTCAGCCGTTGCTTTTACGCCTTCCGTTTGCTCTTCGGACATAATTTCTCACCAGTGCTTGGACAGCAGGGCCCTCCATTCTCGTTTGAGAGATGATACATTGAAACTTCACGTAAGCTTGCGATATCCGAAAGAGACCTTAGTCCATGCCTATGCTCAAACAAACCCATCTCAGGCACACCTCACTCTGGATTGTCGGCGCCTTCCTACTCAGTTCTTGCGGCGCCCCCCTAGGGCCGATTCCCGGAGGCAAATTAGAAGGCGAGCTATCGCCCTGGCCAGCCAATTGGGATCACGCGGAAGACTGTGAAAACGTGTTGTTGGAAACCGATCCTGCTGACCCTTATTCGGTCACGATCTGGGGCGTGGGGGTTAAAGACGAATTTTTCGTCGGCGCATCAGCCCGCTCAAATCAGTGGGCCCGAAAAATCGAAAGCGACCCCCGAGTGGTCCTAGACGTGGACGGCACACTGTATCGTGCTCATGCCGAGATCTTAACGGATGCCAAAACAGCCGAAATTGTGGCGAACAAGTTCTTCGACAAGTACGACATGGACCCAGAAAACTTGGAAGGCGACGGCGCGTTCTATCGATTAACGCGTCGACCCCAATAACTCTTGCCCTCATCAGCACCTGCGAGGACTACAAGGCCGCTTGGCAATTTGCACCATGAGCAGAGACAAAAGCGCTAAATCAGTCCGCCCAAACGCATCGGGCGGTTCAATCGTCAATCCAGCCAATGTTCTGACCGCCACTAGGTTACTGCTTATTCCCTTATTGGTCTGGACTATCATTGGCGCTCAGTGGCTCATGGCTGCGATCACGATTACGTTAGCTATCGCTACTGACGTCTACGACGGCAAGCTCGCCCGACACTACAACAGCGCATCACCTCTGGGCGGATTTTTCGATCACGGCACCGATGCGTTGCTGGTGAGCAGCAGCGCATGGGCTCTGGCGCAAACCGGTCTGATTCACCCATGGCTCTGGCCCTTTATCGGATTAGCCTTTGCCCAGTACGCATTGGACTCCAAGATCCTTCTGGGGCGCGTTCTGCGCACCAGTAAACTGGGCAAGTACAATGGCATTGGCTATTACGCATTGGCCTGCACCGCTATTGGCAGCCAGACCTTGGCGGTTTTGTTTCAGACGCCGCTTCAGCACTGGCCAGTACTCCAGCAGTGCCTCCAGTGGCTTGATCGAGGGGTCGCACTGGCGGCTTGGTTGTTGTTAGCCAGCACAATCCTCTCAATGGGTGAACGAGGAATCCACCTTCTGCGCACGGACCCTCAAGACCACTAAATCGCTTATACCGCCTCTTTGTCGAACAGTTCGGCATTCGCCTTAGGCAAAAACACCACTCCGATGGCTGCATTAAACAGGACAAAGAAGGTGTGCATGATCAGGCTGAACACCCCCACCTCTGGAAATTCCGGAAACAAGACCGTCCAGAGCAACAGTGCGCCGGCATGAAACGGCAGCGGCAGGGCTGCCGCGAGGAAAATCACGGGCAAAAACGCCAGCATCTGGCCAAAACCCACGTCTACGTTAAACAGCTGCAGCGCAAAGGTGTAAACCAGCACAGCGCCAATCAAATTAGGCGCCTTGAAGAGCAGCAATAACAGATATTGTATTGGGCGCGCTTCTCGAAACGCACGGAATATCTGCGCATCACGAATTTTAGGAAATTCGCCGAATACACCGCGAAAAAACAGAATATGAAGGGGCAAATAACAGACTGCGCCGGCAAATACGGCGGGCAAAATGAAATCCAGGCGAATCTGAGTCGAGGCCTCTTGCACCAGTTCGTAGTAAATCAACACACCAATGCCAGAGAAAAACAACAGCTGATAAATTTCCATCAAACCCAGCATCACCATAGTAGACAGCGCTTGCCAACCCGGTACGTCATGACGCTTGGCGAGGTATAAAGACATGGCGCCCTTACCCACCTGTTCATTCACTAGGGACAAAATATAGGCGCTGGCCCGAATCGGAAGCACTTGGACTAATCGCAACTGCGGCGCATTGAACCAGCGTATGGCTCGCCAAGTCGCGTGAGAATCGACGCTGAAAAAAAACAACGAGTAAGGAATCATGACCATTAGCCAAACGGTCCAGTCTGCTTCGGAAAAAAATCGAAGCAAATATTCCACTACGGTGAGGCTTTCTCGCGCTGCCGTCGCCTCTGTTCGGGTATACACCAGATAAAAGCAAAACAACGTGACCGCCCAGGTCGCCACTTTGAATAGCCAGCCTTTTCCGGGTTTTGGGGCTGGCTGATCCGATCCGTGTTCAATTTCTGACATGTTGTCTCCGCTGTCTAATCGTCAGTTCGAATCGCCACTCTGGCAAAACGCATCTTAGCCCGCTATCGCATAGGTCATGGCTTTGAACTCATGGCTAAAGGGATGCCAGAAACCCGGCATCCGTTGGGTCAAGCAGAACCCCGTTAGATTAGCCTCAGGCGCCATCCAGCTATGCGTGCCTGCCATACCGCCCCAGTGATATTCACCCAAGGCCGTTGGCGGATCATCGGCTTGCAGCTCGGTTTTCAGCGCAAAGCCCAGGCCAAAGGCCGTTCCAGGCATCGCCCACATGGGGAAGGCGACCTGCACCCCATCGGCTAACTGATTCGTGCGCATAAGCTGCAGCGTTTCGGCCTTGAGGATTCTGACACCCGCCCATTCGCCACCGTTTACCACCATGCGCAAGAATGCCGCGTAGTCGGGGACTGTGGAAACCAAACCGCCACCACCACTGAGCAGGGCGCGACGCGTATTATACTGGCCTGCATGGGAATCGTCGGCCTTGTTCAGACCAGGCTTCATTGGGTCAAAAATATCTTCAGGCGCATACATCGTCGTGAACCGGTCGGCTTTTTCCTCCGGCACCCAAAAGTCCGTATCTACCATGGCCAAGGGACCAAAGATCCGCATACGCAGGAACTCATCAAAGGTTTGCCCCGACAACACTTCTACTAAGCGGGCACAGACATCTGTTGCTACCGAGTAGCGCCAACTCGTTCCGGGTTCATAGGCCAAGGGAAGCTTGGCCACGCGCAGACAAAACTCTTCTAAATCGATGCTGGCATCCGCAAGCACATTAACCCCGCCGTTCATATAGGCCTGATCGATAACCGACGTGGGCTCAATAAACCCATAGCTGAGGCCCGCGCTGTGACTGAGTATGTGCCGCACGGAAATCATGTTTTTCGCCGGTGACGTGTCCGCCACCCCAGTCGCGTCAGGCTTGAGAACCTGGAGGTCACCAAACTCCGGCATGAATTTGGCCAGCGGGTCGTCCAAATCAAAGAGTCCCTCCTCGTGCAGCATCATCAATGCAACCGAGGTCACTAGCTTGGTATTGGAATACATGCGAAAAATGGCGTCCTTTCGCAGTGGTGTTTTGCTCTCGGTATCCATGTAGCCGAAGGTTTGATAATCGACCAAGTCCGTGCCTTTGAAGACCGCTGTTGCGCAACAAGAGAGAATGTCTTGGTCAATGTAAAATTGCATCCGCTCATGCATTGCAGAAAAGTCGTAGCTTGAATCGGTTACGTTCATAGGTTCCTCTCGGGTAGTTTCGTTTTGGCCACTAGCGCTGGACGGTGAATTCTTCCAGCAGCTGATAAAAGCTTTCGACGCCATTGGTGATATTGCTCACGCTGATGCGCTCATTGTTGCCATGCACGCCGGTGGCCTCAGAGGCTTCGAAAACAAAGGGTGAGTAGCCGTAACTGGTAATGCCTAAATCTCTGAAAAAGTGGGAGTCGGTAAATCCGCCCGCAACCGTGGGCACCAGCTGCGCGCCATGGCGATCCTCTGCAATTTTTTGGATCGCTTTGAACAGCGGTGTGTCTGTGCGGCTAGTCGCTGGTGTGAACCCCATAATCTTTTCTATGGTGATGCCCTCATCATTGATGATGTGCCGAAGCTCGTTTAAAAACTGCTCGGGGTTTTGGTCTGGCAGCAGCCGGCAATCCAGTTCTGCCGATGCCTCCGCTGGGACAACGTTGATTTTACCGCTGCCTTGCAGCCGAGTAATTGAGCAAGTATTTCTCAGTAGCGCGTGCGCGCCGGGGTTTTCAAGCCGCAAACCCAGCAAAAAATTGGCATCATTCGCCGCTTGCGCAATGTTGGCGTACCGATTGCGCTTGCCCTCGTCCTGGTAAGGTGCCAGCCCTTCGAACATGGCAGCTACTGCTGGAACGATGTTAACCGGGAAGTCCGTTTCGCGAATACGCTCTAAGCTCCTTACCAGCTGGGTTACCGACGTCGTCACCTGAGGAGCAGACCCATGTCCGGGCCTACCGGTCGAGGTCAGTCTCAGCCAAAGCGGTACTTTCTGCGTCACCTCAACCATTACCGCTACGCCTTGGGCGAACCGTCGGCCAGACCCACCTTCGTTTAGCAAATATCCGACGTTTGAGAACAACTCGGGCCGGTTTTCCACTAACCACCCTGCACCGAAGGCACCGCCGGCTTCCTCATCCGCTGTGGCGACGTACCACACATCACGATTCAGGGTTTGTCCACTGGCGGCCAATGCGAGGAAAGCCTGCAGCTGAACAATACCCAAACCCTTGGTGTCTATGGCACCACGCCCATAAATATAGCCGTCCACTTTGTCGCCGGAGAATGGATCGACGCGCCAGTAATCGGCATTTGCCGTTACCACATCGATGTGGTGCAGCAGCACCAAGGCCGGCGCTTTGCGGCCGGTTGCATCAGCCGTTCCTGGCAGCATGGCCCACAAATTACCCCGACCCGGCGCTGACTCGGCTGCCTCATACTCTATACCGGCTTCATCCAACAGTTTGCCCAGATAGTCGACACCGCGGGACTCATTACCCGGCGGGTTGACGGTATTGGTCTGCAGATAACCAACGAGATTTGGCACCGCTTGCTGCACGAAGGGCTGTAGATCGAATGCCCGAGCTGGGCTTGTGATCAGCAGCAACAGCGCAAAAAGACCGATGATCGCAGGCGTTGCCGAATTTGCTTTCATGTGAAGATTCCTTTTTCTGAGCAGCCCGAACCGGAAAAAAACTTCGCAGACCATGCCGAAGTCGCCATAATCTAGCAACAAAACAGTTGGAGAGCCTCTTGAAAATTTCTACCCTGATCAATTATGCCGGCGGCTTTAAAGAAGCGGTCGCTGAAGTAAAAGCACTCGAAAAAGCCGGTCTGGATGTGGTCTGGGTCCCTGAGGCCTACTCGTTCGACGCACCTACCGCCATGGGCTACCTTGCGGCTGAAACCGAGCGAGTGATCATCGCATCCGGCATTTTGCCAATCTATACCCGCACACCAAGTTTGCTCGCCATGACCGCCGCCGGTCTTGATTACTTGTCTGACGGTCGAGCGATGCTGGGTCTGGGTGCTTCGGGCCCTCAGGTTATTGAAGGGTTTCATGGCCTACCCTATACCGCGCCCGTCGCGCGAACCCGAGAGGTAATCGACATCTGCCGACAGGTTTGGCGTCGGGAGAAAGTTCAGTACATGGGCGACCATTACCAAATCCCGCTGCCCCAAGATCGCGGCACCGGATTGGGTAAGCCGTTGAAGCTGATCAATCACCCCGTGCGTTCCGACATACCCATTGCCATCGCTTCCCTGGGACCCGCCAGTGTGGCCGCCACAGCAGAACTGGCAGACGCTTGGCTTCCAGCCTTTTATACCGCTGAAGCTGCTGATGCGGTTTGGGGCGATTCGCTACGCAAAGGCAACGGCAAACGTGCGGAAGATAGAAGTCCCTTGGACATTTACGCAGGGGGCAGTGTCGCCATCGGTGAGGGAATGGAACCGCTGCGAAATCGGGCGCGACCCGGAGCCGCGCTGTACATCGGCGGTATGGGCGCTCGCTCGAAAAATTTCTACAACGACATCTTCTCCAAGAGCGGATACGAAGCGGAAGCCAAAGTGATCCAAGATTTGTATCTGGCGGGCGACAAAAAAGCGGCCGAAGAAGCCATACCTGATGACTATTTAGCGAAGAGTTCATTGATCGGACCCGAAGGATTTGTGAAAGAGCGCCTGTATGCGCTGCGCGAATCCGGGGTAACTTCATTGAATGTTAGCTTCGCCGGCGCGGATGCGGCAGAGCGCGCTGCGCAATGCGAAAACCTGCGCAACTTGGTGGATTCTCTCTAGGGGTTCCGAACCCGAATCAGCCCTTCTTGCACCGTCGAGGCCAGAAGGTCGCCGGAGGCGGAAAAGATGTTGCCTCTGGCAAACCCTCTGGCGTGAGAGGCGCTCGGTGAATCAATGGCGTAAAGCAGCCATTGATTCAACTCCAGTGGACGATGAAACCACATGGCGTGATCAAGACTGGCCACTTGCATGTGCTCGCGTTTAAAGCTGCCTCTATGGGGCAGGCGGGCCGTGCCAATCAACACGTTGTCGGATTCAAAAACCAACAAGCAGGCGGCGATCAAATCGTCCCGAGGCACCTGACCTGTGGGCTTAAACCAGACGAACTGCTCCGGTGGTTGAGGGCTTTCAGACTGCAGACGACGGAATTCATGGCGCCAGGTTACGAACGCGGCATCGTACAAAGCAGCAGGAATTTTCTCTTCCATTGGCGGCTGCAAATCGGGCATATCAGCTTGGTGACTCAACCCCGATTCCACCACCTGAAAAGACGCATCCATATTAAATATTGCTTCGCCGCGCTGGGTAACCAAAATCCGACGCGTTGCAAATGATCGGCCATCCCGCGCGCGTTCGACCCGAATCACGGCAGGCACCTTGGGATCGCCAGGGCGCAAAAAATACCCATGCAGCGAGTGTACGCGCAGATCACTCGGAACCGTACGACCACCGGCCATCAGGGCCTGGGCCATGATTTGCCCACCATACAATCGGCCTTGCCTGCCCGCAGGGTGCTGGGCACGAAAAATGTTTTCTTCAATCTGCTCCAGATCCAACAGATGCAACAGCTCTGTCAGTTTTGCACCCGCTCCCATTATGCCGCTGACCTTATATGCGAAGCCTTAATCAACACAGTAAGGCCCATACAAGGGATGATCTTCCAGTGCTCGACGCCGGCCGCGCATATCCACAATGTCTGGATAGTTCCACAGCAGGTTTACCGACAAATCCGACTGATCCATGGGGTTTTGCAGAGCGTCGATCATGACCTCGGCGTCTTCCTCAATCCAAAGGTCTTGGGGCAGAGCGCAGAGCATCTCCATCACGGCCTTGATCACATCATCAACGGTTGAACGCGTTTCCACGGCCTGCAGAGCCCACTGCCAGATACCCTCGCTGTCCATGGCCTGATTCTGCCAAGCCTGTAATTTGCTCACGACTTCGTCGCGTTCCAAGATGCTCATCGTCAGTACTCGTTTCCTTGCATTGGCATTCGCGCCGGTTGCCATTTTGGGCATAGGCTTGCTATCGCGCCGCTTTGCCCGCTACTTTACGTTGCATTCTACTGTTTAACGACTGAGGAACCTATGCAATACCCAACTTTCAGGCGACGATTTGCCACCTTGCTAGCCATCTTCGTATTCAGTGCCTGCCAGCCAGAGAGCACAACGCCTGCCTCTGATGCGCCCCAAAGCACGGGAACTCCCACCGAAGCCAGCGCGACACCAACGGATTGGCAAAAAATTTCGCCGGCAGCCAACACCACATGCTCCGACGGATCACCCTATTCGTTCTTTGTCCGCCAAGGCGACCCGAACAAGTTACTCGTGTACTTCCAAGGTGGAGGTGCCTGCTGGTTTCGACAAAATTGTGATCCGCAAATGAGCCCAAGCTACAGTATTCAGGTAGGAAACATCGACAGGGCCAATTTCGGAATTTTCAACCTGGATAACCCGGACAATCCGTTCAAAGATCACACCACTGTGTTTGCGCCCTACTGCACCGCAGATGTACACATGGGTGCCAGCGATACGGTCTATCCGCCGGTTGAGGAAGGCCAAACCGATTTAGTGATACGCCATCAAGGCCGAGCCAACGTTGAGGCGGTGCTGCAGTGGACTTATGAACACGTTCCGTCACCGCAAAGTATTTTCGTTACGGGCTCATCCGCAGGCGCAATCCCTTCGCCACTGTATACCGCGTTAATCGCCGATCATTATGTGAATGCGAGAATCGCGCAACTCGGCGATGGTGCCGGCGGCTACCGGCGAACCAACAACGACTCTCGACCAGACGAACAATGGGGAACCTTTGAATTCATCACACAGGAGCAGGGATTTGCGAATCTGCGTCCCGAAACGATGACTTACGAATCCCTATACATCGCGGCAGCGCAAGCGCACCCAGATATTACCTTTGCCGAGTACGATGCCGCCGAAGATGCAGTGCAAAAGCGGTTTTTGAGCATGTCTGGCCAAAAAGACGTGGCACTGCAGCAAGCGATCGAAGCCAACCACGCCGACATCCGGCGAGAGGTCGGTAATTTCAGCAGTTACATCGCTGGAGGCGACTCCCACACCATATTAGGAAGACCCGAGTTTTATACGCTTGCATCCAATGGCGTGGCCATTCGCGATTGGGTTGCCGCATTGGCCAATTTCGAAACGGTAGAAAATGTGACCTGCGCACCGTGCGATATCGAATCATTTTCAGGGGCGGCCATGCCGCCCGCCGTAGAGGCGATGTGGGCGTCTTGGGAAGACCGGAGAAGCCAGTACGTGGAACCTTTTCAAATCTTTGACAACGTCTACTACGTCGGTATTGACTGGGTTGCCGCCTATCTCATTGAGACAGGCGACGGTTTGATTCTGATCGACTCTCTCTATGGGAGCTGGCTTCCCGTGTTGCTCAACAACATTCGTGAACTGGGTTTTGATCCTGCTGACGTAAAATATCTAATCAACACCCACGGTCATTTTGATCATGCCGGCGGGTCCGCACTGTTCCAAAAGGTCTATGGCAGCCGCGTGGTAATGACTGCCGAGGATTGGCAAGTGGCTCAAGCGAAACCAGAATTGGCCGCCTTTTATATGCCAACACCGCGAGTCGATATGGTTGCCGAGGACGGCGACACCATTAGCCTGGGTGACAACACCATTACCTTGTACAAAACGCCAGGACATACAGAAGGCGTACTGAGCCTTGGGTATACGGGCAAGGACGGAGACGATACGCACTCGATTCTGACCCTTGGCGGCGTCGGGCTAAATTTTTCCGGGATTGAACGAACAGAAACCTATCTCGACAGCTATCGAAGACTGCAATCCATGCAGGATAGCTTCTCGGTCAGTCTGCCCAACCATCAATCCATGGGCCGTGTGTTTGACCGCCGGGATCTGTTGGCCCAGCGTCAAACCGGGCAAGCCCATCCCTTTGTGGACAAACCCGGGCTGAGTCGGGACCTGGCCAGCTTTATCGCTGCGGCCGAGTCCAAACTTGAGTTAGAGAAGGCTGGCAACGCACCTGATCCGCTAGCTGCCTTGCAACAAGCAATCAGCGACGAGGAGTAGCCCAGACGTTACTGAGATTCATCATGAGCCCATCCTCCCCCAATTTGCTGCCCCCTGATGCTTGCGAGTTCCGCTTCGTGCATAGCTCCGGACCAGGAGGGCAGCATGTCAACAAAGCCTCGACCGCAGTGGAACTTCGTGTGGAAGTGAGTTTGTTGGGGTTGGAAATTGGTGCCGAACGGCGTTTGCGACAAGGGCAAGCCAATCGAATCAACAAAGAGGGTGTGCTGGTTATTCAGGCAACCACGCACCGCTCCCAACTGAAGAATCGTCAGGCCGCTATTGCCCGTGTTGAAGAGATGATTGCAGAAGCCAGAAAACGACCAAAGGCACGAATTGCTACCCAACCAACCTTTGCTGCGAAACGTCGGCGCGTCGAGAAGAAAAAAAAGCATGCTAGCACCAAGAAACAGCGCCAGCGTCCGGAATGGTAGTCGACTATGCCACTGCTGATCAGTTACTGCGACGCTCTTGCTCGACCAGAAAGTCGACCACGTCGAGCATGCCTTGATTCGAACCGGCCATGCGTCCGTCGACTCGATATTTCCCGTTCACGATCATCGTGGGCACACCGGTGATACCGTAGGCACGGCTCTTCGCCTGAGCCTGCATCACGCGACTGCGTACAAAAAAGGAGTCATAGGCCTTTGTAAACTCTTGCTCAGAAACGCCACCAGCCTCACTGAACAGCGAGGCCATCTCATCTTCATCGCGCAGGTTCTTCGGTTTGACGTGAATCGCGTCGAACAATGGTCCGTGCATTTGTTCCGAAATACCTAAAATTTCCGCCGTGTAAAAAGCACGAGCCATCAGCGCCCAATCATCTGAAAACACCGCAGGCACTCGATTAAACACCGCCTGTTCCGGCATGTTTGCTTCCCAGCCCTGCAACAGCGGATCAAAGCTATAGCAATGAATGCACATGTAGGAAAACACCTCGACCACCTCAACCTGAGACGGCGATTCGCTTTCAAGCCCCGTTTCAACCGGTACATCGATTCGCTCGTAATGCGTGCCTTCCACAAATGCCATCGGGGCATCTGCCGCATTAACGTCTCTGGCCTGAACCAAGGCGAGCGACAGCGCAGCGGCAATCCAGATCGCAGCTTTAAATACCGACGTTTTAACCATGGTTTGAACCTGCATCTGACGAACCCCTTGCCTCAATCGGCTTAGTTTAAGCCGCTGATGTAATCGGACAATACGACTATTTCACGGTCTGATAATCCTTTGGAAACACCACGCATCATAGCGCCGTAGGCTTCATCGGACCGACGCTCGCCCTCTCGATAAGCGGTTAACTGAGCCGCTGTATACTGCGCAGACTGACCGCCAATGCGAGGGAAGCCCGCTTGAGCATTGCCCGCACCGTCCGGGCCATGGCAAGAGCTGCACGCTGCTACGCCTTTCTTGGCAATACCACCCTTGTAGATACGCATGGCTAATTCAATATCCGCATCACTACCGGTCGCTTCAGCGACTTTGCTGGGAAGACTGGCGTAATAAGCGGCCAGATCGTCCAAATCTTGTTCGCTTTTACCAATCAGCTGAGCGGTCATCAGCGCCACATCGCGCTCACCGGACTGGAACATCTTCAACTGTCTGGCCAGATAGCGCTCATTCTGACCCGCCAATTGCGGATAAGACGGATCAATCGCCGTCGCGCCATCCTGCCCGTGACAAGACGCACACACCATGGCTTGCGCTTGGCCAGCTTGCGCGTCTCCAGCCGCTAGGGCCGGCGATGCACTGACACCGAGCGCAGCCATGAGCCCAGAAAGAACCATTAGTTTTGCAGCAGTTATGCGAACACTCATTTACGTTTTCCCTAATTCACTTGTGCCCACTCTGCGCCGCGCAACGATTTACGCCGCCCAGGTGAACATTGAAAAAAACCTCTGGCCAAGGTAACCGTCACGAACCTTGACTCTGCTCTTCGTCGGCTTCGGCGAAACACAGGCTGGGGTATCCATTCGTTAACATCGTTACAGAACACGTGTCGCGTATTCTGAAAGGATCGTTCGCCAGCGGTGATACACTTCAGCTTGAAACCCAAGCACACTCTTTAACAAAGTGTGGGGCCATTGCGCATACCGGCGCTCACGAAGCTGCGAGATTATATACAAGATGACCGAGAATGTGTCTTTGCCTGAGCGCTTGGAAGCAACCTTTTTAACCAGCGCTCCGGATCTCAAGCGGTGCCCCCCCAATGGTGGTGCCGAGGTAGCCTTTGCCGGTCGTTCCAATGCGGGCAAATCCTCCGTGCTGAATCAACTCACAGGCAACCGCCGCACGGCCAAGGTAAGCAAAACCCCCGGTCGCACGCAGCTTATGAATTTTTTCGATGTGCGCACTGGCGGCAGGATGGTGGATCTACCGGGCTACGGCTACGCAAAAGCAGGCAAGGAGGCCCAGAAAAATTGGCAAAGTGCCGTCAATCATTACCTTTCTTATCGCGATGCCTTGGTCGGCATCGTGTTAGTCATGGATATCCGCCACCCCAACCAAGCTTTTGACAAACAAATGCTGGACTGGGCGAGCGCCAGCGAGCTGCCCATCCGCATTTTGCTTAACAAGGCCGACAAGCTGGGCAGTGGCGCGCAAAAACAAGAGCTCAACAAGATGCGAAACCTGTATCAGGAGCACCCGACAGCCTCCTTTCAAACTTTCTCGGCCTCACGCGGCACAGGCAAACCCGAGCTGATTGCCACACTCTTGGACTGGCTGGCCTTAACCATTGATACCGACGACGCTGAGGAAGCTGAACCCATCTGAGCGCAATGCCGTCAGCCTTAGTGAGCCTGATCCCAGTTTTCGCCGACGCCAGTGTCCACCACCAAGGGGACGTTTAGCTCTGCAGCACCGGCCATACGCTGCACCACTCCGTCATTCAGCGCCTGCGCATCCGCTTCCGCCACTTCAAATACAAGCTCATCATGCACCTGCATGATCATGCGCGCATCCAACTCACTGTCTGGCAACCAATCTTGCACCGCAATCATGGCCAGTTTGATGATATCCGCAGCAGTACCCTGCATCGGCGCATTGATCGCGGTGCGCTCTGCGGCCTGCCGTCTGGGAACAGCCTTGGCGTTAATCTCAGGCAAATACAAACGGCGACCGAAGGCTGTTTCGACAAACCCTTGTTCAGCAGCCAGGGCCTTGGTTTCTTCCATATATCGCAAGACCCCAGGATAACGGTCGAAGTAGCGCTCAATGTAGTCTGCCGCGAGGCCCCGAGAGATGTTCAACTGTTTGGCGAGTCCAAAGGCTGACATACCGTAGATCAAACCAAAGTTAATCGCTTTTGCACTGCGTCGCTGTTCATCGGCGACGTCCTCGGGAGCAAGCCCAAACACTTCAGCAGCCGTTGCTCGGTGGATATCCTGATTTTCAGCAAAGGCTTGGGTGAGTCCAGGATCGCCCGACAAATGCGCCATGATTCGCAGCTCAATTTGCGAATAGTCAGCGGCCAACACCACATGATTCACCGGGGCGACAAAGGCCTGGCGTATCCGACGACCCTCGGCGTTGCGTATGGGTATGTTTTGCAGATTCGGATCCGATGACGACAACCGCCCGGTAGCAGCAACCGCCTGATGATAGGAAGTATGAATGCGACCGGTTTCTGGGTGTATGTCCAAGGGCAGCTTGTCGGCATAGGTTGATTTGAGCTTGGCCAAACCGCGATACGTCAAAATCAGTTGTGGCAGTTCGTAGTCTTGCGCCAAATCCACCAGTACGGGTTCAGCCGTTGATGGTTGCCCACCCGGCGTTTTTTTCAGCACCGGCAAGTCCATCTTGTCGTACAAAATACTTTGCAGTTGTTTGGGGCTGTCGAGGTTGAAGTTTTCTCCTGCCAACGCCCAAACTTCTTGGGTTAGCTCGTTCAGCCGGTCTGCCAGTTCCGCACCGTGTTGTTTGAGCATACGCCCGTCAACCAAGGTGCCCTGACGCTCGACTTGTGACAGTAGCCGCACCAGCGGCATATCGATGTCGTTATATACCGAGAGCAAGCTCGGCTGGGCCTGTAGTTGGGGGTACAAACAGTGATGCAGCTGTAGGGTGACATCAGCATCTTCCGCAGCGTAGTCGCCTGCGGTTTCCAGCGGTACCTGATTGAAGGTCAATTGCTTGACCCCTTTGCCGGCAACGTCTTCAAAGTGAATTGTTTTTCTGTCCAGATAGTAGGCCGCCAAGGCGTCCATGTTGTGACGGGTAGCGACACTGTTCAGCACATAGGACTGCAGCATGGTGTCGTGAATTGGACCCTCTATTGCAACGCCATAACGAGCTAGCACGCTCATGTCGTACTTGAGATTCTGTCCGACCTTGGCGATCGCCGGGTTTTCCAACACCGGCTTAAGAGCCTGCAAGGCCTGCTCCAAGCTCACCTGATCTGGGGCGGCGGGATAATCGTGGGCCACGGGTAAATAGGCCGCTCGGCCCGGGCCGATCGCAAACGACAAGCCAACCAACTCCGCCTCCATGTACTTGATGCTCGTGGTTTCTGTATCCACGGCAATCAAATCCTGACCTTCGAGCAAGGTGATCCATCGCTGCAAGTGATCTTGATCTAAAATCAAATCGTAGTCGGTTTCGACCGCCGGCTGGGCTGACGCTTCGTTATCAGCTGCCTCGATTGCACCAGCAGCGTCGGACGAGTCCAACTCCTGCAGCCAAGATTTGAATTCAAATTCTTTGTAAAACTTACTCAACTCCGCTGTGTCGGGCTCGGTTGGCACCAGATCTGCAAAGGTCAAATCCAACGCCACATCACATTTGATCGTGGTCAGTGCTCGTGACAGCGGCAGCTGTTCCAGGCTGTTGCGAAGGTTCTCGCCAACTTTCCCTTTTACCTCATCAGCTCGGGTCATCAGCTCATCCAGCGAGCCAAACTCATTAAGCCACTTGGCGGCGGTTTTCGGACCCACCTTTGGCACACCAGGAATGTTATCCACGGTGTCACCCATCAGGGCCAGATAATCGATGATCAGCTCGGGACCGACGCCAAATTTTTCTTTGACGCCATCGGTATCCATGGTGGTTTCCGTCATGGTGTTAACCAGCGTGACAAAGGGCGTCACAAGCTGAGCCATGTCTTTGTCACCTGTGGAAATAACCGTTTCTCGCTGTAAGGCGGTCGCTTGAGCGGCATAGGTGCCAATAACGTCGTCGGCCTCTACCCCGGATACGCTGATCAAGGGGAGCCCCATGGCTTTGATCATGTCGTGGATTGGTGCGATTTGTTCACGCAAATCCTCTGGCATGGCACTCCGGTTGGCTTTGTATTCCTCAAACATATCGTCACGGAATGTTTTACCGGGGGCATCAAAAACCACCGCCAGCGGACTGTTTGGGTAGTCTTTTGCCAAGCGCCGAAGCATGCTGATGACACCGCGAATGGCACCCGTTGGATGACCGCTGGTGCTGCGCAAATCGGGCAGCGCGTAAAAAGCGCGAAACAGATAGGAAGAACCATCTACCAGCACGACTGGACCGTGGAGTTCTGTGGACTTCGGCGTTAAATTATCTGCCACGGTATGCTCCAAAATTAGGCAATAGATTCGGTGTTGATTATGGCCCTACTTCCCCCCTTATCGCTAGAAACAGTCGCTCTGCGTCCAGCGCGCCTGTGGTTTTGTTTGTCGCTCATCATCACCGCGTTTTTGGCACCGTCTGTTCGCGCACAACAGGGCCCAGATGTTGTGATCATCGCTGAAGACAACAAAATGATTTACGAGTTTAGGCAAAACGGTCAGCTTCGCATGATCCGAGTTGTGCCGAATGTTGGAAAACCCTACTACTTGGTGCCACGCGATCCGACTCAGGGGGATGGTGACTTACAGCGCGTAGACGCCTTGGTGGCCAGCTGGGTTCTTTGGGAATTCGACTGACCGAGAGCTAGAGCGCCTTAAGCAAATACAAACCAAAGTATTCATCGGCGTCTTGCCACAGATGCTCACAGCCAAACCCTGAGTCTTCAGCCAGTCGAATCAATTCGTCCGGCGAGTACTTATATGAATTTTCCGTATGCAGACGCTCCCCGTCGTCAAAGGCGAATATGGAATCCCCGATGCTCACCTGCTGTCGCGCTGTGCTGCGGAGAAACATCTGGATGCATCCAGCCTCTTGGTTGTAGTGCGCCTCGTGTTCAAACGCATCCAGCTGGAATTCCGCTCCCAGCAAATGATTCAGGTGAGAAAGGGCATTCAAGTTAAACGCGGCGGTGATGCCGTCTTCGTCATTGTAGGCTCGCTCTAAAACCGCTGGATCTTTCTTGCAATCCACACCAATCAAAAAATAACCCCCGCTGCCCAGAGTGTTGGCCACTCGACCAAGAAATTGTTTGGCTTGGGCTGGCTCAAAGTTACCGATGCTGGAACCGGGGAAAAACCCGATTGGATTAAGGCCGCCTACCTGTTCCGGCAAGGCGATGGACTGAGAAAAGTCGGCACAAACCGGCAGGACCGTAAGCTGTGGGAAGTCCTGCGCCAACGCCATCGCGTTGCTGAGCAAATAATCCCGGGAGATATCCACAGGTACGTAGGCCAGGGGCGACAGGGCTTCAAGCAACTTCCGAATTTTCAGAGAAGAGCCACTGCCGTACTCAATGACGCAACTCCCTGCCCCGATTAAGTCCGCAATATCAGGCAAATGGGCGTCAAAAAGCGCGAGCTCTGTTCGCGTCGGATAATATTCGTCCAATTGGGTAATCGCCTCGAACAGCTCCGATCCGCGCTCGTCATAAAAGTACTTGGGCGACAAAGATTTCTGCTGTTTTTGCAGTCCTTCACAGACCTCTCGCGTCACGTTTTCGATCTCTGGATGCAGATCCAGTAACTCCAGTTGGCGGCGAGTATTCATAGATTATGCGCCAACCGAATACCACTGAACTGCCACGCATCCTTCGGATAGAAGAAGTTACGATAGCTGCGTCGAATATGTTCTTGAGGCGTGGCGCATGAACCTCCGCGCAGCACCCACTGACTACTCATAAATTTTCCATTGTATTCGCCAAGCACACCCGGCAGCGGTTCGTAGCCTGGATAAGGCCCGTAACTGCTGCTGGTCCATTCCCAGACATCGCCAAACATTTGGCTGTGATCCTGGCGCTGTGCCTGAGGGTGCAGATGGCCGCTGTCGGCGAAATTGCCAGAGGTACTGGATTCCTTAGAAGCCACATATTCCCATTCAAACTCGGTGGGCAATCGGGCGTTGGACCAGGCCGCAAACGCCGCAGCTTCGTACCCGCTGACATGGACAACCGGAGCATTCGCTACCAGCGGATGGTATCCGTCCAACCGATACTCAAACCATTGACCGTCTTGTAATCGCCAGTACAGTGGGTGCCGTCGAGCATGTTGCTGCAGCTCGGCCCAAGCCTCCGAAAGCCAGAGCTCCGGACGGCTGTAACCATCGTCATGGATAAAGGCCTGATACGCTTCATTGGTCACAAGGCGTTTAGCCAGGGCGAACGGAGCCAAATACACCGAGTGACGCGGCAACTCGTTGTCAAAACAAAAGCCCTGCTGCGCGCCGATGTCGACCAGACCCGGTTCAAATACCGTGAAATCCCGCTTAAGACGCGCCTCAGACGATTCGATCTGTTTGCGCATTGGGCTCAGGGTCCGCTGTGCGGCGCCGTCAACCTCTGAACTTTCAATCAAGGCTGGATACAACGGGTTGTGACCGAAATTGAATTTGATGTCGGTAAGAAGTAATTCTTGATGCTGCTGTTCGTGGTGCAGGCCTAATGTCATCGTATCCAGCAGAGACCGTTGCAACGCCGGCGGATTGTCCGCAGCCAGCAAGTCACTGACCACCTCGTCGACATAGGAACGGTAGGTCATGATCTCTGCGACGGTCGGACGCGACAAGTTCCCGCGCTTGTCTCGTGGAAACGGTTGCCCAACGCCGTTGTAGTACGAGTTAAAAAGGTGCTCGAATGCCGGATGAAATGATTTAACAGCGGGTCGATTGGGTTTAATCAAAAACGTTTCAAAGAACCATGTCGTATGCGCCAAGTGCCACTTTGGCGGGCTGGCATCGGCCATAGGCTGGACGCCATAGTCTTCAATTTCGAGGGGGGCGCAGAGTGCCGCGCTGCGCTGACGAATGCGTAGGAAATCGGCAATACCCAACGCTCCTTCACCCGGCGGTACGCCAATCTTTTCTGACCGCTGTTCGCTTTGATGGGGTTTTATGCCAGAAATCATAATTGCCCTATAAGAGAAGCCTCAGAGCGGCTTATGCGATACCCCGTCAACGGCTAACTTCTAGAACTGCGAGGCCAGAGTTTGAAAGGTCAGCCTAATGGTCTCTGGGTCGTGAGGCAACTTGATGAAACCGTGGTAGTGGCCTCGCGGGTTGATGATCACAATATTTCC
Source organism: Gammaproteobacteria bacterium (assembly GCA_002704225.1). Lineage (GTDB taxonomy): Bacteria > Pseudomonadota > Gammaproteobacteria > Pseudomonadales > Azotimanducaceae > UBA4421. Next base: position 86,839 of record PAFU01000035.1, read on the forward strand.
CGTGTGATCTACCGTATACGCGTCTGCAAGGGCCTCTGGACTTGGCGCCTCTTGCGTTAGCGCCTCGGCCAGCGGCACCTTGGCAAAGGCCACATTGACCTGCGTTGTCAGTTCAACAAGATCCTCACGCGAGCCAGTTACGCCAAGAAACCGAGGCGAAAACGCGGTGGCGTAGGCCCCCAATGTTTCCAGACTGTCGCGGTCAGGATCGACCGATACCAGAATCCCTTGGAATTGACCCGCCAGCTCTGAATCCCCGGATTGAAGCTGCCGATCAACGGTACCCAATACCGCCATACTGGTAGGACAAACATCGGGGCAACTGACAAAGCCAAAAAAAACGAAGCTCCATCGACCTTCCAAAGAGGTTCGATCAAACGCCGCGCCGGTATGATCACGCAGTTCAAACTCAGCGATATCTCTCGGTCGAGGTAAAATGAAGACGCCCTTACTGCGCATTTCTTCCACAGACAACTGAGGCACCCGAATGACGCTGATCACGAACATCACCAGCACGATTGAGATAAAAGCAAAACAAAGGAGAACGGTGCTTTTAATTGTACTCATGGGCTAGGCCGACAACGGTGTCATTTGAATGGGAGCCATCACGCCAACACCTAGGTAAACGTAATGATCGACGAGCATCAGCAGAAACAGCGCGCCAAGATAGATAATGGAGTAACGAAACGTCTCCATTGGGGCTTTAGGATTGTTGTTGCGCATGAGCACAATTGCCCAATATAGAAAGCCGGCTCCTAGGGCAAGAGCACCAGCAAGATACAGCGGGCCTGACATCGTAATCACGAAGGGCAGTACCGACGCGATCACAAGCAAAATCGTATAAAGCAAAATGTGCAAACGGGTATAGGCCTCTCCATGAGTTACCGGCAGCATGGGCATTCCGACGTCCGCATACTCTTCCTTGCGCTCTAAGGCCAAGGCCCAAAAGTGCGGAGGCGTCCAAGCGAAGATGATCAGAACCAACAGCAAGCCGCCCGGATCAACACTGTTCGTTACCGCAGTCCAACCGAACAGCGGTGGGGCTGCACCAAACAGGCCGCCGATCACAATGTTCTGTGGGGTGGCACGCTTAAGATAGAGCGTGTACACCAATCCGTAACCCACCCACGAAGCGAGGTTTAACCAGGCTGTCAGGGGATTCACCAAAAACCAAAGTACTGCGATACCGATAAGTCCCGTCGCTGCCGCAAACACCATGGCTTGTTGATTGCTGACACGGCCTGTCGCAACGGGGCGTTTTTCTGTTCGCGCCATTTGGGCGTCTATATGCTGGTCTGCAATGTGGTTCACCACGGCAGCAGAGCCTGCAACCAAGGTGATTCCGACACTGCCGAACATAAGAATGTCGACAGGCACAAAGCCAGGGGTCGCTAGATACATACCCACTATGGCGCAAAGCAGCATTAGAACCACCACACGGGGTTTGCACATTTCTAGGTAGTCACGCCAAGTGGCACTCAGGGCTACTTCACTCATATTGCGATTGCACTCAGCCTTAGGACTGCACGATACGCAGTCGGGGCGCGAAGTTTATCGTAACCAGCACCAGCAGCAACAGTGCGCCGACAGTATTGTGTGCTGTCGCGTTTAGCAGCGGTAACACCCATACCACGTTGAGAATACCCAACGTGATTTGCGTCACCAGTACCGCGAGCAACACATAGCCTATAACCGCCGCCTGCTTAACGGTTTGAATAACCAGACCGCCCACGACCAGCAGAACGACAATCGCACCGATACGATGCACCCAGTGGATCGCCATTCGTGCTTCGTTAGTCATCAACCCTCCGAGGTAATTGGGTCCGACACTCTGAAAAATATTGAATCCCTGTTGCAGATCAATGTTCGGTGTATACGTGCCATCACAGCTCGGGAAATCGTAGCAGGCCAGAGCGGCATAGTTCGAGGAAACCCAGCCGCCCAAGATGATCTGCACAACGACGGCAACGAAGGCAATCTTCGCCAGCCAATTTGGCCGCGGGAGCGCAGACACCATGTCCGACAATCCACCTTGTCTGAGAAACAAAAGCCACATCAAACTCAGGGTCGTAAAGCCGCCAATCAAATGCCCGGTTACCACCTGGGGCCAGAGCTTGAGGGTTACCGTCCAGGCACCAAATGCCGCCTGCCACAGGATGACAAACATCAACACCGCGGCGAGTTTGAGAGGCGTGTCTTCTTCCTCGCGAGCCCGATATGCCATGAACAAAATGCTGGCGACCAACAGCAACAGCGCGCCAGCAATGTACCGGTGGCCCATCTCCCACCATGCCTTCGCGAACTCGACAGGGGCTTCGGGATAACGTGCTTCGGCAGTGGAAATTTCGGTAGCCTCGTCGGGTACGGTCAAAAATCCGTAGCAACCCGGCCAATCGGGGCAGCCTAATCCAGCGTCCGCAAGACGCGTGTACGCTCCGACAGAGACAACCAATAGAGCGAAAATGACGCCAAAGCCGGCGAGCTTTCTGATTCGTGCATTAACCAATTTGTGAAACCTTTAGTAGCTTTTTGAGATCCGCTAACAGCAGTTTTGGATTGATATCCAAAGGGTAAAAGAAAACGAGGTTACCGTTAGGATCAACAATGTAGATGCCCTCATCCATGTCTCCGTTAGGAGTCTCGATGCGCTGCAGATCTGGCTGATCCTCCGGCACGACAAACGCTGGTGATGTCGTCACACCGCGTCGGACGCGTTTTGCTTCTCTGTTGAGCAATATGTGGGCGGCTCTGAGCTTCTGCAATGCCGTAACACATGCGGCATCGCATTGGTCAGCTACTGTCCAAAGCCACCACTGGCCAGATGTCGGTAAGGGCGTTTGCTCCGGTGTGGCCCAGCCAAGGTCCGCGACAGTGGTGGCTGGTTGAACAAAGGCGCCGTTGTTGGTCGTGCCCCAGCTGGTACCGCTCTTAGCAGAAAAAAACAGTGCGTATGAGCCTCCGAGGGAGAACAACGCCATGACCAAAATAATGGTTAATTGTCGGCGGCCGGTAGTTGGAGATGGTTTATCAGACTCTGTTTGCATAGTGGACTCAATACCTAGTGGAGGCTTTCGGTGCCATCGAAAGCCATGACATCCGAGGGCAAATTTTACCGGTTTTCTGTCGGTCTGGTGCGCTTTTCCGAGTTAGCGAAGCCGAGGTACAGGTAACCCAACAACAAGACCACCGTCAGCCCAAACCAAGTGGCCGCATACCCTCGATGCTTGTCATCCGACAGGCGGGAGGCAAAGGGCGCTGGCTGAAGCACGCTGGGTTGACCGGGTTCTAAGCGCAACTCCGCTGGCCAAGCATCCGATTCGGCAGACATTCGCACAACGTTGGCTCTTTGAATACGCTTAGGCCAGTCGTTCGTCCATTCTTGCGAACCCCAGGTCGGAATCAAGCCAAGCTGTGGCCAAACCGTGGCAGTCAGTCGAAGCGCTCCACTCGGCGTGGCGACATCGGGTAAGTGCTGCCGATCGTTGGATGCGACGAACCCGCGGTTTATCAAAACGCGCCCGACCCTGTCGTCTTCGAAGATCTGATAAACCCAATAACCGGTTTCACCTTCTGAGACCTGATTATCCACCATAAACATCTCGGGGTGGTATCGGCCCGCTAGGCGCAAAGCTTGAAAGGGCTGAGACAGCGCCTCCGGAGTTGGTATCTTAGGTAGCTCGGTCAGTTTGGCCAGATACTGGTTCTCCAGCTCTCGCTTGTATTCGCCGCGCTGAAGCTGCCAGTTACCCAAGGCGATCAGCAACGGCATCATCACCAGAAAAAAACCGGTCATTCGCCAACCTGGGGTGAACTTCATTCTCACTTGATGATCACAGGGCGCTGATATACTGACTGCGAACAGAATTGGAGTAGAGCCCGTTGCTCAAAATCATCATTGTCCTATTACTGATCTGCGTCATTCTCAGCTTGATGAGTGGCTTGGTGTTTTTGTTTAAAGATACGGGCAAACCGGACAGCCGCCGGCTTTGGTACGCTTTGGGGGTAAGAATCACCTTTGCCACCTTATTGGTTTTGGCCATCGGGTACGGATTCTACACCGGTGAGCTGAGAATGGGCCTGAATGCGCCATGGCATGGTGCGACACAAGTTGTTCCCCAGGCCACCGACGCGGACTGACGTCAGAGCAAAAAAAAGGGGCTTCCGCCCCTTTTTGATTTCGCCCTGAGGGCGCCTAACCCTGTCTAAACAACATAGACAAAGATAAATAAGCCAACCCACACCACGTCAACAAAGTGCCAGTACCAACTGGACGCTTCAAACCCAAAGCAGTCGTTCTCTGAGAAATGCCCCTTCATGGCTCGGAACAGCTGGATCAGCAGCATGAACGTGCCTAGGGTCACGTGGAATCCGTGAAAGCCCGTCAAAATGAAGAATGTTGAACCGTAGATTCCGCTACCCAACGTCAGCCCTAGATCGTTATAGGCGTGCACATACTCCGCTACCTGAAGCACCAAGAAGATCGCGCCGAGCAGAACCGTCAGGGCCAACCACCCAATCAGCTTGTTGCGATTTTGCGCTTTAATCGCGTCGTGAGCAAAATGCACGGTGACGCTCGAGGTCAATAGAATCACGGTGTTATAGAACGGCAGATAGGCGCTCCATGCACTGACGTCGGTGACCCCCGGAGCCTCCATGCTCTGAATCGGATTCACAAACAAGTCCGGGTTGGGGTTTTGCACGACAGGCCATGCCGATTCAAACGCTGGCCACAGGTAATTCGTGATGCCCTTATCCCCTTCTCCGCCCAACCAAGGTACGACAAAGGATCGGACGTAAAACAACGCGCCGAAAAATGCGGCGAAGAACATGACTTCGGAGAAGATGAACCAACCCATACCCCAAACGTAGCTGCGCTTGAGCGATTCGTTGTTGAGGCCAGCCGTATTTTCTTCCACAACCTTCGCGAACCAACTGTAAAGCACCAAGGCCACGATCACGAATCCAACCGTTGATTGCGTTGCGTCCCCTGTGCCACCTGCACTGACGTCGTTCAGCCAACCCGCAAGGCCGGTAACCGTGAGCATCAGCCCAAAGGCCAAAAACACCGGGTACCATCCAGAGTCTGGTACGTAATAAATCGACTTGTCGACTTCTGCCGAATTAGCCATGAGATTCCTCCACTAAAGAACTGTTATTAACCGCCGGCCGCCGGCAGTTGATCTTGTAGGCCACTCCCTTGGACGGCCGAGATATCCACGCGGTCAGTAATGTCAAAAAGCGCGTAGCTCAAATTGATTGAGCCAACGTTTTTCGGCAATTCTCTGCCCACTATAAAACGCATCGGCATTTCCACTTCTTCGCCAGGCTGCAACAGTTGCTGTTCAAAGCAAAAGCATTCTGTCTTGTGAAAAAACTCGGTGGCAGAAACTGGCACAAGCGATGGTATCGCTTGGGCGACCATGGGTTTATTCGTCGTGTTTTTTACGTAAAACCTGACGGTTTTCGCTTGCCCGGGGTGGACCCTCACCGCACCCTGACCAGACCAAAACTCCCATGGCATTCCTTCGTTCGTATTCGTCAAAAAATTGACTTTGACTAACCTAGACCGATCAGGCTCAGCACTGGCTTCATCAAAAACGTAGGGGCCGCCTGTCTTACCGTTCAGCCCCGTCACTTCACAGAACAAGTCATACAGCGGGACCAGCGCAAACGCGAAGCCGCACATGCCTAGCACAATCAAGGACAGCTTTTTCACTGTCCTTTTGATTTCCGCTTGTTGAGTTTGTTCCGTCATGGTTCTTCGGCTTTAACCGAGCACCTCTTCATCTTTCACCACCGGCGGGTGAGTGAATGAGTGGTAAGGCGCAGGAGAAGGCAATGTCCATTCCAAGCCTTTCGCCCCTTCCCAAGAGCGATCGGCTGCTGGCTGACCAGAGCGAATCGACTTGATGATCACGTACAGGAAGAACACCTGGGACAGACCAAAGATGAAAGCGCCAACGCTTGAAATCATGTTGAAGTCAGCAAACTGCAAAGGATAGTCAGGAATACGACGTGGCATACCCGCGAGGCCTGAAAAGTGCTGGGGGAAGAACGTTACGTTAACGCCGACAAAGGACAGCCAGAAATGGATTTTACCCAGGGTCTCGTCGTACATCTTGCCGGTCCACTTAGGGAACCAGAAGTAGACCGCTGCGATGATTGAGAACAACGCCCCGGGAACCAGTACGTAATGGAAGTGAGCAACCACAAAGTACGTGTCGTGATACTGATAATCCACCGGCGTAATGGCCAACATCAAGCCTGAGAATCCGCCCATCGTGAAGAGCACGACGAAGGCGATGGCAAACAACATCGGGGTTTCAAAGGTCATCGATCCACGCCACATGGTGGAGATCCAGTTGAATACCTTCACGCCAGTCGGCACCGCAATCAGCATGGTGCTGTACATAAAGAACAGTTGACCTGCCAATGGCATACCGACCGTAAACATGTGATGCGCCCATACGATGAACGATAAGAACGCGATGGATGCGACGGCGTATACCATCGAGGTGTAGCCGAACAATCGCTTCCGAGCAAAAGCCGGAATAATATGCGAGACAATACCGAATGCGGGCAAGATCATGATGTACACCTCAGGGTGCCCGAAGAACCAGAAGATGTGCTGGAACATCACCGGGTCACCACCACCTGCTGCATTGAAGAAGCTGGTGCCGAAGTGAATATCGAACAACATCATCGTCACCGCACCGGCAAGCACCGGCATTACCGCAATCAGCAAATAAGCCGTGATCAGCCATGTCCAGACGAACATCGGCATTTTCATCAGCGTCATGCCGGGCGCGCGCATGTTCAGAATGGTCGCGATGATGTTGATGCTGCCCATAATGGATGAAGCGCCCATCAAGTGTACGGCGAAAATGAAATACGTGACCGAAGGCGGCGCGTAGGTCGTAGACAACGGTGCGTAGAACGTCCAACCAAAGTTTGGACCGCCGCCTTCCATGAACAGGGTTGAAATCATCATGCCGAAGGCAAAGGGCAATATCCAAAACGACAGGTTGTTCATACGCGGCAAAGCCATGTCCGGCGCACCGACCTGCATCGGAATCAACCAGTTAGCCAAACCGACGAAGGCCGGCATGATGGCCCCGAAAACCATAATCAATCCGTGATTGGTCGTCATTTGGTTGAAGAACTCTGGCTGCACAAACTGCAAGCCGGGCTGGAACAATTCCGCTCGGATCACTAGGGCTAACACCCCGCCGACCAAAAACATTGCGAAACTGAACCAAAGGTACAGCGTACCAATGTCTTTGTGATTGGTGGTAAACAGCCAGCGCTTCAGACCCTTGGCAGGCCCATGGGCGTGGTCGTCGTGATGATCTGCGTGAATAACTTCGCTCATGACTATTCCTTACTGACCGTTAGATAAATTGATGACATCCTGAGGCTGCGACATATCGCCAACATCGTTGCCGAAGGCATGTCGCTGATAATGAACTACCGATGCTAGCTGGGCGGGATCAAGCTGCCGACCGAAGGCCTGCATCGCTGTTCCTGGCACGCCGTTAATCACCAGTTTTAGGTGATCATCCCGAGGACCGACGGCTACAGCAGAACCCGCAATTGCCGGGAATACTGGCGCGACACCCTCACCGTTCGCCATATGGCAAGAAGAACAGTAGGTGCCATACACGGTTTCGCCCTGAGCCATTAACTCTTCGTGCGTCAGTGTCTCGCCAAAGCTTTCTTGGCGAACCAATTCCGACGAAACCTGTGAGGCGTACCACGCATCGAATTCTGCTTCAGGCAACACCTCAACAACAATCGGCATAAAGCCGTGGTCTTTGCCGCACAGCTCCGTGCACTGGCCTCGATAGATTCCCGGCTCTTCTACGATTGTCCAAAGTTCGTTCAACATGCCTGGTACCGCATCTCGCTTGATGCCAAAGTCTGGTACCCACCATGCGTGAATGACATCCTCAGCAGTGATCAAGAAACGCACCTTGCGGTTGGTGGGAATCCGCAGATGCTCGTCCACTTGCAGTAAGTAGTTGTCGTCTTTCACCGATTGGTTATAGATCTCTTCTCTTGGAGTCGACATTACGGAGAAGAACGACAGCGTGTTGTTGTAGTCCTCGTCCAGATATTTGTACTGCCACTTCCACTGGTAACCGCGCACTTCGATGGACATATCCTCACCACCGGTATCGTACATCGCTACCAATACCTGAGTTGCCGGGACCGCCATCACGATCAAAATCAGCGTTGGAACGATTGTCCAAGCCAGCTCTAACCGGGTACTTTCATGAAACGTTGCTGCCTCAACACCCTTAGATTTGCGGTGGTTAAAAACCGACCAGAACAACACGCCAAATACCAGCACGCCAATTGCAACGCAGATCAAAAAGATGGTCATGTGCAAGTCGTATACCTGGCGGCTGATGTCTGTGACCCCAACGCGGAGGTTCAGCTCATCGGCGGCGGCGGCACCGCTCAAAAGTAGTGACGCCATTCCAACCATCGTGCGCCAAAGCTTATGTTTTATTTTGCAAAGCTGGTTATTCATTCTGCTGTGTCTCTCTACCTTAGTTCGCGGTGCCTTAATCTTCAGCCCCGTGTTATTCGCCTACACGAAGCCCTTTCTGTTCGTCGTGATCTCAGTGCATCTTTCTGAGGACGCCATCAACCCAGTTCGCAAGCCGCGCAAAAGTCTGCGCAAGTTCAAACCTTGCCAAACGCATGTTTCTCTTTAGCGATATTGGGAGATCACTTAATGTCAGTGGCCGAACTCGGCATCACTGCCGTTCTTCTCAGCCGAAACCGCAACGTGTTGTTCTGATTCGGTCCCTTCTCTTTCCGAAACGACCAAATTGTCGCGGCTGCCGGCCCGTTAGGCCGACTGCTTCCATGAATCGACTCATGAGGAAGCGGCAGAATTATAGCAGCCAATGACTGATCGGCAACTCGTTAGGCACAGAAAACTTGGACAATTCCAATTATTTACGACGCGTTCCTCGTTCGCTTAGGAGGACTTTGGCCGACCCGGGTCAATGATCTTCACTGTCTCTACCTTTGTGGTCGTTTGCCGACTTTTTTCATAGCGCGCCCGTGGCAACGGGGCGATCACGGCCGCTTGATCGGGGTCCAAGCGTTCAGTGAAACCACAGGACACGCAGCGCCGTCGAATCGTTTCGGTGGCCATTTCACCGGAACCTCCCGGTTCAAACGCTTCAGTCACGGCTTCAATCACAGTCCGGTCCACCGCCTGACATGAAGGGCATACCGCTCCAGAGATAAAGCGCTTTGTTTGTGACATTCTGTTGCTCCTAGGTTTTCTGGCGCGGCCGGTTACTGCGGTCGGCAGTCGCGTTCATCTAGCGTGTTTTGCGCCGCAAACTTTCATACACAGGCCCAGTGTCTGGACGATGGCCCAACCATATGCGGTAGCTCTCAGCGGCCTGCTCCACCAACATTCCCAAGCCGTCCGCACTTAAACGAGCGCCTTGTGCCGCAGCCCAACGGGCAAATTGCGCTTGCTCTCCATAGCTGAGGTCGTAACACAGACGGCCCGCGACAAGGGCGGGTGACAGACTCTGCAACCCCTCAGGCGGAGCCTCCCTGGCTGTGTCGTTTTGGTTCAAGCCAGTAGACGTGCTGTTCACGATCAATTGTATCTCCGGCAAATCGCCTGTCAGCTGATCGAACCCTACAGCGTCAATCCGATCAGGATAGTTGTGCTCGAATTGCTGGACCAACGCCTGGGCGTTTGCAAGGGTTCGGTTCGCTATACGAACTTTCGCGATTCCAGCATCGAACAAAGGCTGGATAATGCCCCGACATGCACCGCCGGCGCCCAAAATCAGAGCATTCAAGCCACCAAGCGAAGCGCCGTGACGCAGCTGAATATCACGCACCATGCCTATACCGTCCGTGTTGTAGCCAACAACGTCACCGCCTTGCAAGGCAAGCGTATTCACCGCACCAGCCGCTGCAGCCAGCGTGTCCAACCGATCCGCGAATGCGTAGGCATCGCCCTTAAAAGGAACCGTGACGTTCAGACCGACCCCGCCTTGCTGAAAAAAAGCAGTAGCACCGGCTCTAAAGTCACCCCGATCGAATAAGTAACGCTGATACACGATGTCATGGCCTAGCGACGCAGCAAAGGCTTGATGAATGTCCGGCGACAACGAATGTGCAATCGGATTCCCCGCTACTCCCAACGTATGCACAGTCTGACTCATTGCGCCGCCTCTCTAATCACAGTGCCGTCGAGGTCGATTATGGCGCTGGCACCGGTGTAGCCGGCAGTCTGTCCGGGCACCACAAGGTCAACTTCCGTATGGAACAGCGCCTTTGCTTGGGAGTACTGCAGTACCGGCGGTTCACCGGCACGGTTCAGCGACGTGGATACCAGTGACCCACCAAAAGCCGCAGCTATTTCTCGAGCTTGGGTGTGGTCGGGTACACGACACGCGACCGTCTGATGTTGTCCCCGTATCGATTGCGGATAGGCATCACCGGGTAAAAGCCAGGTCACATGGCCAGGCCAGCTGGCTTCGACTCGAGCCCGCAGATCGGGCTCCATGGCGGCCAGCGTATTGTCAAACGTATCTGAGGATGCGCCGATGAGTAGCATGCCTTTGGCGGCCTCCCGTCCTTTGATCGTCAAAATACGATCCACCGCTTTGCGGTTGAATGGGTCACAGGCAAGACCCCATACGCCTTCAGTTGCGTGAGCAATGACGCCCCCTGCCTTGAGGCAGACAGCGGCATTGACCACATCTGTCACGACTTTAGCGAAGCTTGAACCGACTCATTTTGAGCCTCGACTTTGGCCCGATTGTCGCTGCGATCTTGGACGACCGTTTGATGCAAGGCGTCATCGGCTACCGCGAGGATTTGCGCAGCGAGATAGGCAGCGTTCTTCGCTCCTGCCTTACCCACGGCTACTGTCGCCACGGGGATTCCACCAGGCATCTGCACGGTGGAAAGCAAGGCGTCGAAACCTTGGAGAGGGCCACTATCGATGGGCACGCCAATGACTGGGCGTTGGGTATGCGCGGCGACGGCACCCGCCAAGTGAGCGGCCATGCCAGCAGCACAGATAAATACCCGACAGCCACGGTCTTCCGCGTCTTGCACGTAGGTTTGAGTGCCCGCGGGTGTTCGGTGAGCACTTGTCACCTTCACTTCATAACGTATACCCAATGTTTCTAACATTGACGTTGTTGATTGCATGACAGGCCAATCGGACTCAGATCCCATTAATACGGCAACCCAGCTCATTTCTTTCTCCGGCGTTGTTAAAGCAGGCGAATATACCCGTCGGGCCCGTGTCGGACAAACCCGGAAAGCTGTAATTGCATCAAACATTGACTCACGCGCTGTGGATCTCGATCAATCAGCACGGCAATTTCGTCTAATTGACGCGGTTTCGCTGCGATCGCATCGAGAATCTGTACTGACGCCTCATCCAGCGGCGACGACAAATCAGCGATGGCGCGTTCGCCAGGGGTTGGTGTCGGCTCAGGCAATCCCATCTCTTCGGCAATCTCTTCCACGCAGGTCACCAAGGCCGCCCCTTGGCGAATCATTCGGTGACACCCTGCGCTTAGAGGGCTCCGCGCGGGGCCGGGCACTGCGCACAGGTCTCTCCCCTGCTCTAGTGCGAGTCGCGCGGTAATCAAAGAGCCACTTTTCACGCTTGCTTCAACCAACACCGTCACTTCGGAAACGCCGCTGATGAGTCGATTGCGCTCAGGAAACTGATACGGCCGAGGCGTCATCCCCGGGGGATACTCCGACATCAGCAGCCCGCCCGCACTCAGAATAGCCTTTGCCAGTCCACGATTCTGTTCTGGATACAGGTGCCCAAAACCCGAACCCAACACAGCGACGGTTTTGCCGCCGGGCGCCGTTAAGGTGCCACGATGCGCCGCAGCATCAATACCTACAGCCAAGCCACTGACCACGGTACAGCTACGCGCCACCAATCCAGCGGCCAAACTGCGCGCTATAGCGCGTCCTGACTCAGTACTTTTACGGGCACCAACCAAGGCAACACTGCGTTGCTCCAACACCGCCAAATCACCGAGGCAAAAAAGAACCAGTGGGGGGTCTGGGATGTGTTTCAGCAATTCCGGGTATGCCGAGTCATAAAAACCGATCGCGAAGAAATCAGCGATCCCCAAGTCCCGAGGTACGGCCTTAGCCTCGCTAAAACGTGTTAGTGCCGTTTTGCGCCGATAACCATCATCAGGTTTGCCTGCGGTTTGCAACAATTCCACTGGAGAAGACGCGTCCGCCAACCATGCTGAAAGGATCTGGCGGGACCAGCCTGACAACAAAACGCAGAGGCGCAGGGTAACGGGGCTGCATTGAAACGATACGGATGCATCGGCCTGCAACCACCCGGTCGAATTTTTCATCGGCGTACGCCCGAACAACATCTGTGACCGTTTTATACCGCCAGAGTTGACGCTTTGGGTATCACCAAAGTCTTCAATGTCTGTGCGAGATTTCTCGCTGAAGCGCTATACTGCCGCCCTTTCGACACGGCAGCGCTCGTAACTACCACAAACTATGACTCTACTGAAAATACTGCATCACCCCGACCCGCGCCTGCGCACCAAGGCGACACCGGTACAGACATTCGACGCAGCCCTCGAGGTTTTTGCTCAGGATATGCTTCAAACCATGTACGCCGCGCCGGGCATTGGTCTGGCCGCGACTCAGGTCAACGTGCACAAGCGAATCATCGTCGTGGATGTGAGCGAAGAAAAGAACCGGCCTCATACACTGATCAACCCGGTCTTAGAGCCATATGGAAACAAAATTAAGGGTGAGGAAGGTTGCCTGTCGGTACCGGAGATTTACGACTCGGTTGAGCGATTCGAACATGTGAATGTCAAGGCACAGGACGTGGCCGGCAATCCGGTGGAATTTACTGCCGATGGCATGCTGTCTGTTTGCATCCAACACGAATGCGATCACTTAGAAGGCAAACTCTTTGTGGACTACTTATCCAGCTTAAAGCGCGGCCGAATCACCAAGAAGTTGCGAGAGCGGGCACGCTAGGTTGAACGATCAACCCAAAAAACTCCGGCTGGCCTTTGCCGGCAGCCCCGAGTTTGCCGCTCGTATTCTGAGCGTGCTCCAAACGTCTTCTGTGCCATGTGAGTTCGTACTTACCCAACCCGACCGGCCACGCGGGCGGGGACGCAAACTGATGCCCAATCCAGTTAAATCCCTTGCCAACGATCTGGGACTACCGGTGTACCAACCGACGAGCCTGCGCGACCCAGAATCAGCCACCCCATTGCAAGGCTTTGCGCCAGACGTACTAATCGTCGCCGCCTATGGGTTGCTGTTACCTGAACATGTGCTGAATATTCCGACCCATGGCTGCATCAATGTCCATGCCTCACTTTTGCCCCGCTGGCGCGGCGCGGCACCCATTGAACGGGCCGTCATGGCAGGCGATTCGGAAACAGGCGTAGCGATTATGCAAATGGAGAAAGGTCTGGATACCGGCCCGGTCTTCGCAAGAGAATCCCTTGCGATTGGCGACTGCGAGAACATCGAAGTGCTGGAAAACCAGTTAGCAGACACCGGAGCACATTTGCTCATCGACGTTCTCAAGCGGCTGCCCCAGCAGCCTGAGCCCCAGTCCACAGAGGGGATCACCTATGCTCACAAGCTCACCGCAGCGGATCGTCTCATCGATTGGGCTAGCGATGCGTCAGACATTGCGCGACAGATTTGGGCCCTAAGCCATCGGATGCCAGCACTCACCACGCTAGGGCAAACTCAAGTGCAAATCTTAGAGGCGACGGCAACTGACCGGCTGCCAGAAATCCAGCCAAAAGGCAGACCTGGTCGACAAGCCCGGGCCAGCAAAAAGTCCATTACGGTCGAATGCGGTTCGGGCTGGTTGCAGGTGGCCAGACTCAAGATCAATCGAGGCAAGGGCTTGCCAATGGATGCCGCAGCAGCTCGCAATGGCTATCCAGACGTGTTTCAAACGGATGCTGTTTTTTCAAACCCGGTCTCTCCCGCCTCGTCATGAAACAAGACGCAAAGGCGAGCCAAGGTCTAAACAGCGCCAATACCCGTTTAGATATTGCACGAGCCCTAACCCAGATTGTTGGCCATCGGCGAACTATCGATTGGGTAAGAGCCGAACGCCCCCAGTGGCTACAAAGCGCTCTGCACAGCGAACTGCTCTACGGCACGCTACGTCACTATCTTTCCTTGACCGATGTCATCCAAAAACAGATGAAACGTCCACTCAAAACCAAGGACTTAGATCTCCAGAACCTATTGTTAGTGGGTGCTTACCAACTGAAATATACAGCTGTAGCAGACTACGCGGCGATAAGTGAATGTGTGGACGCCTGCACGCGACTGGGTAAACCTTGGGCAAAAGGTCTAATAAACGGTGTCCTTCGCACAGTACAACGCGAAGGCAAACAAGGACCCGACGCCGGCGCTCTGGCGGTAAGCGATCACCCCGAATGGCTTCGCTCCCTACTTCGCCGCCAGTACGGCGAAGAGGCCTTGGCGCTCATGGAGGCCAACAATCAGCGTGCGCCCATGACTCTACGCATCAACCAAATCGCCACCCAGCCGGACACTTTCAAGCAAGGCCTTCAGGCTGCAAAGATTTCATTTGCGGAGGGTCCTTGGCCAGAAACCGTTACACTCCTCGAGCCTCAGATTGCCGCCGATCTACCAGGTTGGGATCAGGGGGAGTGCGCGGTACAAGACCAAGCGGCACAACATGCCGCTCATCTCATCACAGACGTGCTTTTGTCCAAGGGCCCGAACCCCTCTCCCATCAAGGTGCTAGATGCCTGCGCCGCCCCGGGCGGCAAACTTTTCCATTTGCGCGAGGCCCTGACACAGGCAAGAATTGAACACTACCTGTTTGCTCTGGACAACAAAGCAACGCGACTGCAGGAACTCAGCATCATGGCAACGCGGCTGGGTCATGCCACTCACCCGCATGTCCACGATTTGCCACTAACAACCGAGTCTATCGGTCTGGTCTGTGCGGACGGCTGCGCCATTGATCTGCCGGTGCCCGAGGGCCTCGACATCATACTCATTGATGCCCCGTGTTCCGGCAGCGGCACGATCAGACGTAACCCTGATATTCGCGTATTGCTCACCGAGAAAGCACTACGGGAACAACAAACTCTGCAGCGTCAGCTGCTACAGAATCTATGGCAACGCTTAATGCCTGGGGGTACCCTTGTGTACTCCACATGCTCCGTTTTTTCTGAGGAAAACGATCAGGTGATTCACAGCTTTCTTGGCAAAACCGCCGACGCCTGCGTCGTTAACCCAAGCTTGGCAACAGGCAAAGCCACTCAATATGGTTGGCAACTTCTGCCAACCGAGTCGCTAACCGATGGCTTTTACTACTGCGTGCTGGAAAAAGGCACTGATCACCATAAGGCAAACTCACCGTGAAAATACTGATTCTTGGTGCCGGCCAAGTGGGCGGTACCTTGGCTGAGAGCCTCGCTCTAGAGGCTTTCGATATCACGCTCGTGGATATTGACGGCGTGCGTCTGAACGAACTGGGAATGCGCCTAGACATTCAAACCATCGAAGGCTCCGCCTCTCACCCTGACGTACTGCGACGGGCTGGGGCAGATGACGCAGAAATGTTAATAGCCGTTACGTCCAGCGATGAAATCAACATGGTCGCGTGCCAGGTTTGTTATTCGCTCTTTCGCACCCCAATGAAGATCGCTCGAATACGATCTTCTGCCTACTTAGAGAAAGAGGGCTTTTTCCACAAAAATCACATGCCAATTGACCGGCTGATCAACCCAGAGGCCGTGGTAACCGAGCAGATTCACGAACTCCTCAGCCACCCAGGCGCGTTGGACGTCGCTGACTTTGCCAATGGCCGAGTACAACTGGTGGCCATGCGCGCAGTTCACGGCGGCCCCCTAGTCGGTCAGGCCCTGAGTTTTCTGCGAGAAGACATGCCAAACGCCGATACACGAGTTGCTGCGATTTTCCGTCGCGGTCAGTCCATTGTCCCTCGTGGTGATACCGTAATTGAAGCGGACGATGAGGTGTTTTTCATCGCCGCTCGAGAGCATATCACCAAGGTCATGGGGGAATTGCGCAAGGCCGAGCAACCCTATCGTCGAATTACCATCGTGGGTGGAGGCAACATTGGTGCGAAGCTGGCCTCAGAAATCGACAAAGAATATGCCGTCAAACTCATTGAACTGAGCCCGGAAAGAGCAAAAACGCTGGCGGACCGGCTTCACAATACCGTCGTCATACAAGGCAACGCGACGGATCGAGAATTGTTGCTGGAAGAAAACATTGAGCAATGCGATGCATTTTGCGCGCTCACCAACGACGACGAAGTCAATATCATGTCGTCCTTAATGGCTAAGCGACTGGGCGTCAGGCACGTCATCACGTTGATCACTAAGCCGGCTTACATTGACCTCGTCCAAGGTGGTGAGATTGATGTCGCCATTTCACCGCAGCAAGCCACGACAGGGTCGGTACTTTCCCATGTGCGTAAGGCGGACGTGGCGCGGGTCCACAGTTTGCGGCGTGGCGCCGCGGAAGCCATCGAAGCGATTGCCCACGGCGACGCCACCAGCTCCAGTGTGGTCGGCCGTCGCATCAACGAGCTAAAACTCCCCAGGGGCGTGACCATTGGCGCGATCGTTCGCGGCGAAGAAGTTCTTATTGCTCACGATGACGTTCTCATTGCTACCGACGACCATGTGATTCTCTTTATGGTCGATAAGACCCAGGTGTCCGCAGTAGAGCGTCTGTTTCAAGTCAGCATGAACTTTTTCTGACGAGTACTTATGCACCTTTCTGTCATCTTTCGGATTACCGGCACGTTGCTCACTTGCTTCAGCGCAACCTTCATACCGCCAATGTTGGTGGCGCTGTATTTCGACGAACAGACGCTTCACACATTTAGCATCGCCTTATTGGTCACATTGGGTTGCGGCCTGTGCATGTGGCTGCCTCTGAGAGGAAATCGCGAGCTGCGGGGCGGGGACGGATTTTTGATCACTGCACTGTTTTATTTGGGTCTCGGCCTGTTTGGTGCCATTCCATTTTTGTTAGCCCCCAATTTGAACTTGGTCTTCGTCGACGCGGTGTTCGAATCCATGTCTGGACTGACCACCACTGGCGCCACAGTGCTGGTTAACCTAGACGACATGCCTAAATCTCTTCTGTTCTATCGCCAACAACTGCAGTGGTTTGGTGGTATGGGCATTATCGTACTGGCCGTAGCAATTTTCCCGATGCTGGGTATTGGCGGTATGCAGCTTTACCGGACGGAATCTCCCGGGCCGGTCAAGGACAACAAACTGACCCCGCGTATCACCGAAACTGCCAAGGCACTTTGGTACATTTATCTCAGTCTGACCATCACCTGTGCCCTCGCCTACTGGTGCGCCGGGATGAGTGCGTTCGATGCCATCAGTCACAGTTTCGCGACGGTTGCCATCGGCGGTTTCTCAACTCACGACGCCAGCATGGGGTTCTTCGACAGTCCCGCCATCGAAGCAGTGGCCTGCGTATTCATGGTGCTGTCCGGTATTAACTTTGGTCTTCATTTCCTCGTTTGGCGCCGCAAGGATCTGCGTTTGTATTTTGCGGATCATGAGGTCAGAACCTATTTTTTAATGCTGCTATTTGTGGGTTTTGCCGTGGTCAGCATACTGCTGAACACACCCGACACCCAAGAATCCGCCCTTCGACAGGGTATTTTCCAAACGATTTCCTTTGCCACCACGACAGGCTTTGTCACGGAAAACGTCTCTCAGTGGCCCGCCGCCGCGCCCACCCTACTCTTACTTGCTGCCTTTGCCGGAGGCTGCGCGGGCTCCACCGCCGGGGGCATCAAACTCGTACGCGTACTCATGATTTACCTCCAAGGGATGCGCGAGGTCCGGCGTTTGATTCACCCCAATGGCGTGTTCCCGATAAAGCTCGGAAAAACTCCTGTATCAGATCGGCTGATTGAATCTGTCTGGAGCTTTTTTAGCGTCTACGTGCTGATATTTCTGCTGTCAGTAACGGTCATTATGTTGTCCAGCAATTTGGATTTTTTGACCGCTTTTTCTGCGGTTGGTGCAACCCTCAACAACTTGGGGCCGGGCCTGGGGGATGTTGCCAATAACTACGCGGAGTTAGATACCGGGGTTAAGTGGGTGCTCATGTTCAACATGATGCTCGGCCGTCTAGAGATCTTTACTCTGCTGGTGTTGTTAACACCCGCTTATTGGCGACGGTAAAGATCCGGCCTATTTTCCCCCAAACGCCGAAAGCGTTTATACGACCACTGATATTGGGCTGGATCGCGGCGAACGATTTTTTCAATACCCGCATTTAATGCAGCGGCGTGAATGTCTTCTTGCTCACTGGAAAGCCCCTCGGCGGGCTCGTCAAAGCTCAGCCGGTAGCGTATGCCGTCCGCGCTAAGCTCCCGCCACGCCGCGGCCATTAGCACCGCGGGACGACCCACGTTCATCAAACGCTTACCTAACAACATAGTTAAGGCGTCTTGGCCAAAAAACGGGGCGACAACACCTCCGCCATTCGCCGCGGGCACCTGATCCGGCAACACGACAACCACGTCCCCAGACTTCAAGCCGCGCATTAGCCCTCGTAAACCCGACGCGTTAGTCGGGTACATGTTCGCACCCTGCCGCTGGCGGGTGTTGACGATACTTTCCTCTAGGGCCAGCATATTCGGCGGATCATAGAGCGCGGAAATGGGATAGGCGCGACCTAGATATATGCTCAAAAACTCCCAGCATCCAAAGTGCGGCATAAGCAAGATCACACCATTACCATCTTGCCAGGCGCGCTGCAGGCGCTGTTCGCCCTCAACGGCACTGATCTTTTCTAACAATTGATCAATGGGGCGGCGCTGAAAATAAGCAAACTCAAATAGCAGAAGGCTGGCATGAGACAGTGATGCACGCACGCGATCGTCTTGAGACGCCTGATTCAGCTCCGGAAAACAGTGTGCAATGTTGATCCGGCTTACTCGCGCCATATCGGTATTGAATCGAACCAGCAGCCCCCCAACGACATTAGCAAGGCGCACGGCCCAGCGGTCGGGGACCAGATTCAGCAGCCTAAAGAGTCCCGCAATAAAAAATTTCACCGAGCGTTCAGAGCCTGTCGTACCAAGGGTTCACAAACCTCATGACGCCAGCAATCGGGGTGATGGTCGTTCACCATACCGGCACTTTGCATAAAGGCGTAACAAATCGTTGGACCGACAAAGCGGAACCCTGCTTTCTTCAGTGCTTTGGACATTGCCAGAGAGTGTGATGTTTGTGCGGGCACGGCGCCGGGTTTTTCCTCATCGGCCGCTGCCGCGAAGGACCAAAGCCATGTTGCGAAATCGGTGATCCCCAGCATGCTTTGCGCGTTGCCCACCAGTGCGTCGAGTTTGCCTCGATGCCGGATCAATCCAGCGTCCAAGACCCAGCGCTCAAGCGTCGCCGGTTTTGTACTGGCCAGTATTTGCGGATCAAAACCCGCAAACACCTCATCCATATGAGCGCGCTTGTTCAGTACGGTTATCCACGACAAACCCGCCTGCTGGCCTTCCAACATCAAAAGACGAAACAGTGCATGGCTATCCAGCAACGGTACACCCCACTCCGTATCGTGGTACTGGCGGTATAGGTCGCTGCTTTCACACCAGGAGCAACGCACGATATTTCGTTCTGACGACATATTCGCCAGCCGTTGTATCAGACGTCGAGGTTGACCACCGACAGCGCATTCTTTTCGATGAATTCGCGCCGAGGTTCGACATGATCGCCCATCAAGGTGGTAAACATCCGGTCAGCACCGATGGCGTCGTCTACGGATACCCGAAGCATTCGACGCACAGACTGATCCATGGTGGTTTCCCACAGCTGCTCTGGGTTCATTTCGCCCAGACCCTTGTATCGCTGCAGATCTACACCTCGACGTGCCTCTTTTTGCAGCCAATCGAAGGCTTCTGAGAAATGTTCTACATCGGTTCGTCGCTCGCCGCGCTGAATAAAGGCGCCCGCCTCCAACAAACCATGAAGCTGATCGATCATCGCAGCTATGGCCCGATATTCTGGTCCGCTCAAAAAGTTTAGCGGCAGCGCGATTTTTTCCGACACTCCCTTCAGCAGCAAGGTGACTTCGGGTACGTACACGTTCGTTTCCGGGTCAAACTGCACCGCTACCGCCGGATTCGCGTCGGGGTTTTGCCGTAACACCTCAATAAGAGACTCCGACCACTGTTGCACAGCCGTTTCGTCGCTCATCAGTTCTGGGGTTAACTTATCCACCTTGACCAATGCCTGGGTCAATTCCTCCGGATACTTACGACGAGACCCCATCAAGGTCTGAATCAGTGCTTGGTAGGCAACGACCAGCGTCTCTAACGCTTCGCCTTGAATTGCTGGCGCTTCGGTATTCACGAAGAGCTTTGCATCCTGCAGCGACATATCCATAAAGTAGGCATTCAGTTCGTCATCGTCCTTCACATAACGCTCTTGCCGGTTCTTTTTCACTTTATACAGTGGGGGTTGGGCGATATAGATGTGCCCGCGCTCGAATAACTCTGGCATTTGCCGGAAGAAAAAGGTCAGCAGTAACGTACGAATGTGCGAACCGTCCACATCCGCATCCGTCATGATTACGATGTTGTGATAACGCAGCTTGTCTGGATCAAACTCTCCCTTACCGATACCGCAGCCTAACGCTGTTACCAAGGTGCCAATTTCCTGAGAAGACAGCATCTTGTCGAAACGCGCCTTCTCGACATTCAGAATTTTGCCTTTCAAGGGCAATATCGCTTGGGTGCGCCGATCACGGCCCTGCTTCGCTGAGCCCCCAGCAGAATCGCCCTCTACCAAAAACAGCTCAGACAAGGCTGGATCTTTTTCCTGACAATCGGCCAATTTGCCGGGCAAACCGGCAATATCCAGCGCGCCTTTTCGCCGCGTCATATCGCGCGCTTTGCGTGCAGCTTCCCGAGCTCTGGCCGCGTCAATCATTTTCCCCACTACCGCCTTGGCGTCCTGCGGGTGTTCAGCCAAATACTCCGCGAAAAACTTGCTAAGTTCTTGTTCTACAGCGGTTTTTACCTCACTTGATACCAACTTATCCTTGGTCTGAGAAGAAAATTTAGGGTCCGGTACCTTAACGGAAACAACCGCCGTAATGCCTTCACGTGCATCATCACCCGTGGTGCTAACCTGGGCTTTCTTGACGAGATTTTCTTTTTCGATGTAGCTGTTAAGGGTTCGGGTTAGAGCGCCACGAAACCCAGCCAAGTGAGTACCACCATCCCCTTGAGGGATATTGTTGGTGTAGCAAAATACCTGTTCTTGGAAGGTATCGTTCCATTGCATGGCCACTTCAACGCCTATGCCGTCTTCTCGCTCCACGGTAAAATGAAACACGTCGTTAAGCTGCTGCTTGTTTTGATTCAAGTACTCAACAAAGGCCTGCAAACCGCCTTCGTAGAAGAAAGTATCTTCTTTACCGCTACGCTCCTCCTTGAGAACAATCGACACGCCAGAATTCAAAAAAGCCAATTCCCTCAGGCGTTTTGCCAGTACTTCATACTGGAACTTGATGTTGTGAAACGTTTCCGGCGATGGACGAAAATAACATTCGGTGCCGCGCTCTTCCGTTTCGCCCGTTTCGGCAAGCGGTGCTACCGGAACACCATGCTCGTAGGTCTGTTGATAGACTTTTCCGTTACGTCGAACGGTTAGCCGCAACTCGTCGGACAAGGCATTCACGACGGATACTCCGACGCCGTGGAGCCCACCTGATACTTTGTAGCTGTTGTCATCGAATTTGCCACCCGCGTGAAGCGTCGTCATGATCACTTCAGCAGCACTAACCTTCTCTTCGGGATGCATATCGACAGGCACACCACGGCCATTATCCCGAACGGTAATTGCTTCCTCAGGATGCATGGTGACAAAAACAGTATCGCAATGGCCGGCTAGCGCCTCATCAATGGAATTGTCCACCAACTCTTGCACCATATGGTGCAGACCGGTGCCATCTTCCGTATCGCCGATGTACATGCCAGGCCGCTTTCTGACAGCATCTAAGCCCTTTAAAACCTTGATGCTATCGGAGTTGTAGCTATTGTCTTCTGACATTCTGAACCCTCGCGTTGTGAACCCATGCCGAGCCGCCTAATTTAACACAGAACTGTCATGAGTTCTGAGTTACCGAACCCTGTTCCACGTGGAACACTCGTGTGGCATCGAAGGACGATGAGCCCACCAAACGCTCGGGTTGATCCGTTGTGGTTGCAATAACTTGGCACCCCAGTGTCCGCAGTTCCGCAAAAAAGCGCTGTCGATGTGATTCATCTAGCTCAGCTCCAAAGTCGTCTAACAAAAGAACCGGTTGTGCTCCGCACCTCAAAGCGAGCTCCGCTGAGTAACTCAGCGCAATTGCACTGGCAATTAGCTTGGCCTGACCCCGTGAGACGACCGTCCTCGCCGGGGCGCCCTCGACTCGAATGTCCACGTCCGCCCTGTGGGGCCCGACATGGGTCGTCGCATACCGCCTGTCCCGCTCATAGGAAGCGGCAAGTTGTTCAAGCGCTTCCTCTTCGCTGAAACCAGAGCCGTGATAACGAAGATCGCAGGTCAAACCAGCTTGCATGCGGCCAAGGGTTTGTTGAAATTGGGCATCGAGCGCGTCGACAAAGCGCCGCCTCCAGGTGCTGATTTCCGCGCCTGCTGCTGCTAGGGTCGTAGCCCATGGATCCATCGTGAAGTCCTCGGGCGGACTATCTTTCAACCACGCAGCTCGTTGGATTAGTGCCTTTCGAAAACGCTGCGCTGTCCCCAGATAGTTTTGTTCCACGTGGAACAATCCCCAATCCACAAACTCGCGCCGAATAGACGGGCCATCCAACACCAGATCCCCAATGCCCGGTAAAAGCGTCTGCAATGGCAATAACTCAGCATATCGAGACTGCCGGTTTACGGACTGAGCGTCTATACGCGCCTCGTTAGCGCCCGTCGAGGATTTGCTCCGTGCCAAGCTGTGGCTCATGGCACCAGAGGAAACCTCTCCCCGAACCAGAAGTTCTTTTTGATTGTGTTGAATAAGCTGTTTTGCCTGCGGGGTTCGAAAGGATCGGCCCCGAGCTAAGAGATGAATTGCTTCCAGTAGCGCCGTTTTTCCCGCTCCATTTTCGCCCACGAGCAGGTTGATTCCCGGCGAAAGCGCGAGGTCAGCCTCTGCAATATTGCGAAAATGCGAAACGTTCAGCTTTGCAAGATACAAATCTCAGCTACAGCCTCATCGGCATAACGACGTAGACCGCATCGCTGTTTTCCGGCGCCTCGAGTAAAGCCGAGCTGTTGGCATCACTTACGCTCATCTGAACCTGATCGCTGTTTAACACCGACAACACGTCTAGCAGATAGCTGACATTGAACCCTATTTCCAGCTGATCGCCTGAAAATTGGACTGGCACCGTCTCTTCCGCTTCTTCCTGCTCTGGGTTGTTTGCTTGAATGGTTAGCGATTCAGGCGTTATCGCGAGGCGCACACCCCTGTATTTTTCGTTCGAAAGAATCGACGCACGCAGGAACCCTTGCTTGAGCGTATCCGTATCGCCACTGAGCACCCGTGATATATCCTTGGGCACGACTTTCTCATAGTCGGGAAACTGGCCATCGACAAGTTTGGTTGTCAGCGTGACATCGCCCTTCGTCACTTTAAGGTGGTTACTGCCAAGCTGAATCGAGAGATTCTCATTTTCTTCATCAAGCAAACGACCCATTTCAATCACCGCTTTGCGCGGCACGATCGCCTGCTTCACCGTTCCTGGTCCCGCGTTTGACTGACAAGGCTTCGTCGCCATGGCCAGTCGATGGCCGTCCGTAGCCACCGCACGAATGGTTTTCTCGCCAATCTCCAAAAGCATGCCGTTCAAAAAGACTCTAACGTCCTGTTGAGCCATCGCGAAGCTTACCTGATCAATTAACTGCCCAATTTGATTTTGTGGTAGCGAAACAACAACGTCCGAATCCGCACTCTCTACCTTGGGAAAATCAACGGCGGGCAAGGTGGCGAGTGTAAATCGGCTTCGGCCACTTCGAATGACCGCGCGCTCCCCTTCCACCGCAACTGAAACATCTGCACCGTCTGGCAGTGCACGCCAAATGTCAGCTAACTTGCGTGCAGGAATTGTCACCTCGCCATGCTGCTCTATCGGAACGGCGCAGCTTGCAATCATTTCGACTTCTAAATCGGTGCCCGTCAAAGACAGACCGTTTTCGTCAGCTTGAACCAGTAGGTTCGCCAATACCGGAAGGGTTTGACGCCTTTCTACAACACCGGTTACGAGTTGTAACGGCTTCAACAAAGCCTCTCTTGGAATCGTAAATTTCATTTCTTTTCAACCTTCTTTGCTGCCCCCGAACCCCTATCGAACCCAATCAAGAGACGAGGAAAGACACACGTCATGTTCAAACCAATCAACTATCCGCTCAGCAAACGCGACAAATTTCGATAATCTTCAGATATATCGGCACTTGTAGCGCGCAGTTCCGCAATTTTCCTGCAAGCATGCAGTACCGTTGTATGGTCTCTGCCGCCAAATGCGTCGCCAATCTCCGGGAGCGAATGATTTGTCAATTCCTTGGCTATTGCCATGGCAAGTTGCCTGGGTCTTGCTATTGTTCGACTTCGCCGCTTAGACAACAAATCACTAATCTTGATGTTGTAGTACTCAGCCGTTGTCTTTTGAATATTATCTATTGATATCTGACGGTCTTGTATTGCGAAAAGATCTCTCAATGCCCGCTTAACTTGATCAATCGAAATTCGACTGCCAGTGAAGCGTGCATTTGCGATGACTCTACGCAGCGCGCCCTCTAACTCTCTGACATTGGACCGAATGCGCTCAGCGATAAAGAATGCGACCTCTTGATCTAAGGGTACTCTTTCGGCTTCCGCTTTCTTCATTAAAATAGCGACCCGCGTTTCAAGCTCAGGTGCTTCCACTTCTACCGTCAATCCCCAGACGAAACGCGATTTCAATCTGTCTTCAAGGCCATCTATTTCCCGCGGGTATTTGTCGCTTGTTAAAATCATCTGCTGTCCCTTTTCCAGCAGAGAGTTGAAGAGATGAAAGAATTCTTCCTGGGACCGCAATTTCTTCGCAAAAAATTGAATATCGTCAATCAATAGTGCGTCCACGGATCGATAAAATTGCATGAAGTCCTGCATTGTTCCGGTCTGCAAAGCCTTTACCATATCTTGCACAAACCGCTGTGAATGCAGATACATGACTCGCGCATCTGGTTTTCGGCGCAAAATTTCGTTACCCACGGCCTGCATCAGGTGGGTTTTGCCCAGACCAACCCCACCGTACATGAGCAGTGGGTTATAGCTTTTCCCTGCGTTATCAGCGACTTGCGACGCTGCCGCCTTAGCAAGCTCGTTAGATTTTCCTTCAACAAAGGCGTCAAAGGTGAACTCTCGATTGAGGTTGTGCGCCACCCTCACTAGGTTTTCACCGTGTTTTAGACCTTGTTTGGGGTCAGCGCGCAACGGCTGAACTTCTCTCATACCACCCACTGAAAGAAGTACATCACCTCCTTCATTTAACGCAGCAAAATACTCGCTGATTCTGGTCAGATAGGTCGATCGTACTTTCTCTTCAACGTAGATATTCGGCGCTAACAGCGTCAGCCTTCCCTTACTAAAATCTACCTGCAATGGACGCAGGTACGTCTCAAATTGATCGCCATTCGTCTCGCTCTGGAGTTGACCAAGGCATTGCTGCCACATTGCGTCGTTCACTTCTTCTTGCCTCTTGGCTGCCTTCTCGGCCGCGCATGGGATTTGTCGTTCTACGTTGTCGTTCTGATGTGCGAACGTCTCTCTTTGAAGACTTCCTATTTTCAGCTCCCGTGTGCGCGCCTTGCCTCCTTCACACCTGGTAAAATGCTGTCACCATCGAACAAAAGAGATTCTATGCCGAGCGTTCATCCCTACGCTATGCAATACCTCTTAATTTTTTACTTTATTTTAGTAACTGCGGGAAATCAGCGGCTTAGATAAACTATTTGACTCGTTTATCACCGGTCAACCGAACATAAGATGTGTGCAAAAAACTGCACAACCTGTGGATAACTTTTATCCTACCAGTTATCCCAAAGTCCTCCCTCCGCCGTCAAGAGGTTTTGCACAAGTCCCAGATCGACGGTAAAGCACCGTCTCTCTGGGTTTCGATCGGTTACCCACAGACATCGGCTCTGCTAACAAACAACAACAAATCTCTATTTATATATTTATCTATTTATTTGACAGCCTAAAGATCTGTTCATAGAATCTGCCGCCCCGGAAAAACCGACTAGACAGATGACTGTCTTAGAACGGAAAATAGGGTCCTGTAATCTCTTCTGTTAAAAATCGAGTCTGGCAATGAAAAGAACGTTCCAACCAAGCAACCTAAAGCGTAAGCGTACGCATGGTTTCCGCGCTCGTATGGCGACAAAAGCAGGTCGGCAAGTACTGAACGCCAGACGCGCCAAGGGTCGTAAACGCCTCACGGTCTGATAGACCATTACGGTCACTACTTTCCCCCGCAGCGCGCGCTTATTGCACGCGCAGCAATTCACCGAAGTGTTTCGCAACGGCCGTTTCTTGCGAAGGAAAGGCAACGTTCGGATTCGTTCTTTCGAATCAACGTCTGACAGTGCGCGATTGGGGGTCATCGTTCCAAAGAAAGGAAACCGGCTAGCGGTCCGAAGAAATCGCATTAAGCGCATTGTCAGGGACGAGTTTAGGATGACCAGACATCGTCTAGTGTCAGCCGATATCATTGTTCATGTGATTGGTCCAATAGAGGATGCCGAGTTAGTGGCTTTATTGCGTCAAAATTTCGAGCGCTTGGCGACAGGGGAGAACCGATGACCGATGCGCATCGTGACAGTAACGGCAGCAATCGCTACGTAACGGCTCTCTCATCAAGCATCGAACGGCTGGCAGAGGTAATAGGCCGCTCAATTGTGATCTGTTTGTTGATGCTCGTGAGAGGATATCAGCTTATGATTAGCCCCTTCACTCGGCCGCGTTGCCGATTTCAGCCAACCTGTTCGGAATATGCTCGACAAGCACTTAAGGAGCATGGACTTGCCCAAGGGCTGTGGTTGAGTGTTAAACGAATTGGCAGATGCCATCCTTTGAGTGATGGCGGCGTAGATCTAGTACCTAAGCCGCAAACTGATACGCCTTCACGGGCAAGCAACAAACCTTAGTTAGGAAACCAGTTGATGTTACCTCCAGAAATTCAAAGGGTCGTCCTTCTGATTGGTATGGCTGCCACAGCTTATTTGCTGATATTGGCGTGGAATGACGACATGGCGGCCGCAAAGGTTCCAACGGTTTATAGTGAAGCGCCATTAATGGCTCAGGAAGAACCGTTCACGACACCTGCTGTTGTAAAGGTGGATGAGTTTGCTCCTGGTGATACGGATATACCTGCTCCAACCGAGGCTGATACGTTTGTTGGTAGCCAACCTGTCGACATGTCGAGCCGATTGGTCAAAGTCGAAACTCCTGCGCTTTTGGTTTGGATTGACCTCAAGGGTGGTGACATTGTCCGAGTACAGTTGCCCACTTATCCGGTAACGTTGGAAGAACCCGATACCCCGTTTCTGCTGATGGATCAGAGCGCCACTCGCACCTACATAGCGCAGAGTGCGTTGATTGGTGCGGATGGCATTGATCGATCAGGAGAGCGACCGCTCTACTCAGCGTCCAGTTCAAATGTGCGCTTCAACGATGGTGGCGAGATCGCGCTTCAGACCACCGCTGACGGTGCCAAAGTAACGAAGACGTTTGTGTTTGAGGCGGACAGTCATTTGATCGATGTGCGCTACGACGTGACGAATTTGGACCAACAGCCTAAGACCATGCGCATGCTTTCCCAAATTAAGCGTGATCGCCTACCTCCTTCAACAGATGAAACGGTGCCGTTAGCCCCCTCCCCCTACTTGGGCGGTGCGCTGACTACGGAAGAAAACAACTACGAAAAAATCGACTTCGACGACATAGATGAAGGCAGCTTTGAGGCAACCACTACGGGTGGTTGGGTGGCATTTTTACAGCACTATTTTCTAACGGCGTGGGTCGCTCCAGAGAACCAGGCAACGTCGTATCACGCCCGCAAGACATCGGACGGCTACTACCTGTTCGGATTCACTGGCCAGAATCAAACCATCAGCAGTGGCGAGAAAGGTACCTGGACCGCTCGGTTCTACGCGGGTCCCAAGGACCAAGTGGTGCTTGAAGACATATCTCCTCATCTCAATCTGACCGTGGACTACGGTTTTCTGTGGTGGATCGCCATACCGCTGTTTAAAGCGTTGACGTTTTTCCATGGCATCGTCGGTAATTGGGGCGTGGCCATTATCTTGCTTACGTTCTCAGTCAAGGCATTGTTGGCAGGATTTTCGGCCAAGGGATATCGGTCCATGGCGAATATGCGTCGGGTAGCACCAGCGATGAAACGCCTGCAAGAACGTTACTCAAACGACAGAGAAAAACTTTCCAAAGAAATGATGGCTCTCTATCAAAAGGAAGGAGCGAATCCACTGGGCAGTTGTTTACCCATGTTGCTGCCAATGCCGGTATTTCTAGCCCTCTACTGGGTGCTCCTGGAATCCGTCGAACTGCGTCAGGCGCCATTTATTTTCTGGATTAATGACTTAGCGGCTATGGACCCTTATTTCATTTTACCGCTGTTAATGGGTGCCAGTACCTACTTGATGCAGGCCCTGAACCCTCAGGTTGGGGATCCAATGCAGGTGCGTATTATGAAGCTGATGCCCATCATGTTCACCGTACTGTTCTTATTTTTCCCGGCTGGCCTAGTTTTGTACTGGTTGGTCAACAACCTGCTGTCACTGGCGCAACAGACCTATGTCTATCGAAAAGTAGAGAGAGAACAGGCTGCCAGAACGAAGTAGTCTGCCAACTTAAACGGACATACCCAAAAGAATGGCCGCAACGGATACAGACTTAATTTGCGCAATTGCAACGCCGCCAGGAGAAGGTGGCGTCGGGGTCATCCGTTTATCAGGACCGTCAGCCAAAGAGCTCGCTCAATCTCTAGTGACAGTAGAGCTCAAACCGCGCAGAGCACATTACAGTCGCTTCATAGCGAAAGACGAGATTTTAGATGACGGTATCGTTATCTGGTTTCCGGGTCCGAACTCCTTTACCGGCGAGGATATTGTAGAACTGCAGGGTCACGGCGGGCCGGTTGTTCAGCAAACCCTGTTGAATACTCTGTGTGAGCGAGGGGCCCGGCTGGCTCGACCGGGAGAATTCAGCGAACGAGCCTTTCTCAACGGCAAGCTGGATTTGGTTCAGGCCGAAGCGATAGCGGATTTGATTGCCGCGAAATCTACTGCCGCCGCCAAAGCAGCCTTGTCGTCTTTTCAGGGCGTCTTTTCAGAAAAGGTAACCGCGCTTGCCAACCGTTTGAAGCGCATGCGGGTAGAGATTGAGGCAGCGATTGATTTTCCTGATGAAGATATCGAAATATTGGAACAAGCACAGGTGGCACAAACCCTAGCCGTGCTTATCGACGATACAAAGACATTGCTTGCGCAGGCGGAACAAGGCCGCAAACTCAGTCAAGGTATGACCGTTGCTTTAGTTGGTGAACCCAATGTCGGTAAATCCAGTTTGCTCAATGCACTATCCGGAGAGGAAGCGGCTATCGTCACTGAGATCCCGGGCACCACGCGTGATTTGCTCAAAGTCGACGTCGTCATAAATGGTGTTCCGCTGCGTTTGGTGGATACTGCTGGGCTCAGAGACAGCGACGATGCCGTTGAACGTATTGGTGTCGAGAGAGCTCGTGAGCAGATAACGAATGCAGATTATGTTGCCGTGGTGATGTCAGCGAGCACGTTGCTTTCCTCTGGTTCCGAAGCGGTATCTCAAGACTTTTTGCTGCAAGCGTTAGATAATCTTGGCGGTCTTGGCACTACGGTGGCAGCAGAAGACTTGCACCTGGTCATTAACAAAATCGATCTGGGTGTACCGGTGGTCGATCAGGCGATAAGGCATCGCGTTTCCTTGGTTTCGGCCAAAGAAGGAGATGGTTTGAAAGCCTTTGCAGCAGCATTGGCCAATGCGGGAGGGACTGGTGGCGACTATGCGGGATTCTCTGCGAGAGCACGTCATGTGCAAGCCCTGCAAAACACTTGCGAAAGACTCAAAGACGCACAAGTCAGCTTGAGTCGACAAAACGGACCTGAATTGGTTGCAGAAGACTGTCTACTTGCCCACCAAACCTTGGGCGAAATTGTGGGGACACTGACGCCGGACGATCTGTTAGGGGAAATTTTTTCGACTTTCTGTATCGGTAAATAGATCCGACAACGGGAAGTCTCCCGGTTTATATTGTTGGGAACGCGTCTGTTTTTCCCATTTGATCTCTCTATACTAGCGCGCCCAAATTATAGCCCGGGGAACCTTATGGATTTTCCTGACAAATTCGATGTCATTGTGATTGGTGGTGGACACGCGGGTACCGAAGCCGCTGCCGCCTCGGCCCGGATGGGCGCCAAAACGTTGCTACTGACCCAGAACATCGAAACCATCGGACAAATGTCCTGCAATCCCGCAATTGGCGGTATCGGCAAGAGTCATCTTGTTGCAGAGATCGATGCGTTGGATGGCGTGATGGGGCGTGCCACGGACCAAGCCGGCATTCATTTCCGTGTGCTCAATGCCAGCAAGGGCCCGGCGGTTCGAGGGACTAGGGCGCAAGCGGACAGAGCACTATATAAAAATGCTGTTCGGGACATTTTAGAACATCAACCTAACTTGAGTCTGTTCCAGCAATCCGTTGTGGACTTAGTGGTCGAAGGCGACAAAGTGGTCGGTTGTGAAACCCAGATGGGTTTGATCTTTCGAGCGACCAGTGTGGTGCTGACCACCGGAACGTTTTTGGGTGGAAAAATCCACATAGGGCACGAACAGCACCCCGGGGGGCGGGCAGGCGATGCACCCGCGAATGCCTTGGCCGAGCGACTCAGGGCCCTGCCATTTCGGGTTGGACGCCTCAAAACAGGCACCCCTCCCCGTATTGATGGACGCACCGTAGATTACTCTCAATTGGAATATCAACCCGGAGACGATCCTCGCCCGGTGATGTCTCAAATGAGTTGCCGAGAAGATCACCCGACACAGGTGCATTGTCATATCACCTATACCAACGAGCGCACTCACCAGATTATCCGTGAAAACCTTGAAAAAAGTGCCATGTACAGCGGTAACATTGAAGGGGTCGGCCCGCGGTACTGTCCGAGTATCGAGGACAAAGTCGTTCGCTTTGCCGATAAACCCAGTCACCAGATTTTCATAGAACCTGAAGGCCTCAATACCACGGAGCTTTATCCCAATGGCGTTTCTACGAGCCTACCTTTTTCAGTTCAAATGCAATTCATTCGCTCTATGCTGGGCTTTGAGAACGCACACATTTCTCGGCCCGGTTACGCCATCGAATACGATTACTTTGACCCACGAGACTTGAATCACACCTTAGAAACTACCGCGATGGAGGGGTTGTTTTTCGCAGGACAAATCAATGGCACCACCGGATATGAGGAAGCCGGTGCACAAGGCCTGCTGGCGGGAATCAATGCCGCCTGTAGAGCCCTGGGCAAACAACCCTGGGAACCGCGCCGGGACGAAGCCTATATCGGTGTTATGGTCGATGATTTGATTCACCTGGGCACCACAGAGCCTTACCGAATGTTTACCAGTCGTGCAGAGTTCCGACTTCGGCTGCGTCAGGACAATGCTGACCAGCGCCTGATGCCCCTCGGAATGGCGCTGGGTTTGATCGGTCCAGAGCGGCAAATGGCCTACGACGCCAAAATGCGAACTTTGGCGGAAACAGCCAAACAGTTGAAAAAAGATCAAGTGTTTCCAGACAGCGACTTAGCAAAAGCGCTGGGCTTAGATTTGCGTCGCGAAACGACTCTCGAAGAGTGTTTGCGACGACCGGAGATCGGTGCGGCAGATGTGGCAGGAGCCTTAGGAATGGATGTTGATCAAGGCGGGGAATTTAAAGCGTTAGAGCAGTTTGAAATAGAGACGAAATACGCAGGCTATATCAAACGTCAGGACGACGAGATTGAAAAGATACGTCGCCACGAAGGCTTGCGTATTCCGGCCGAACTGAATTTTATGCAGATCGATGGCCTGTCCAACGAGTTGCGGCAAAAGCTGGACCATCACAAGCCTGATTCCTTGGCCAGAGCTGCGAGAATACCGGGGATGACGCCAGCGGCTTTATCCATTTTATTGGTGCATGCGAAGGCAAAGCAGTCGGCGGTTGCGTCCTGAGCGCTCGTGAGAACAGGCTGCTCGACGATGCACGCGCCCTAGGTGTCGAGATCGGGGCTGAACAGGCGAAACAACTGGTGGTATTTGCACAGCTGATTGAAAAGTGGAACAAAGGCATGAACCTTGTGTCTCGCAGAGACATTGTTCGATTGGACTCGCGCCACTTGCTCGACAGTTTGGCCGCCATACCCTACGTCCAGGGTAAGACACTGCTTGATGTTGGCACGGGTCCGGGTTTACCCGGTATACCACTCGCTATCGCTCAACCAAATGTTTCGATAACACTGTGGGAACGTATGGCTCGCCGCGTTCGATTTTTGCAGATGGCATGCCGAGAGTTGGGCCTAAAGAATGTGACCATTCGAGAATGCGATATTGAAAAGGCGATTCGCACCCCGGAGAGTACCGCCTACGACACGATTGTCGCCAGAGCCGTTGCGCCGGTTGAAACGCTCTGGCCCATGTTGCGCGACCACCTAAGCGCTGACGGCTGTCTTATCGTATACAGTCATATAGCCAAACCCAATGACCTGCAACAAAACGGCGAAGCGGCCCAAGAGCGTGTAGTAAGAGGGTCACCGTTTGCTGGTTTGAAAGAAGTGGCCTACTCCGTGCCAGGATTAGCAAATGAACATTACTTGCAGCTCATGTCCAAGGGCGCTGGGAACGGGCAACAGGCGGTTCAAACGTCGTCTCATGAATAACGGTGAATCAGTGAATAAAGTCATTGCTGTCGCAAATCAAAAGGGCGGAGTGGGAAAAACCACAACCAGCGTCAACCTCAGTG
>PAFU01000036.1 GCA_002704225.1 Gammaproteobacteria bacterium
CACTACGGGAACCCTGTTTCCAACTCCTCCTTCCCCAAAGAAAAGAGGTCAATTGAACTTTCAGCTGCAAGATTATCGCCAGCATGAGAAACGGTACGACCGGGTCGTTTCCGTGGGTATGTTCGAACATGTCGGCAAAGCTGCCTATCGGAAATTTTTCGCATGCGTCGAGCGCGCACTGGCTACCGAGGGTATTGCGCTCATTCATACCATCGCTGACCAGCAACGAGCCGGCGCCGTGAACCCTTGGATTCGCCAACACATTTTCCCCGGGGGACATATTCCATCTGCTGGACAAGTGGTGCCCGCCATCGAACAGTCTCGTTTAGCGATCGCAGACTTGGAATGCTGGCGCGGCCACTACGCGCTGACGCTAGCGGAGTGGAACAGGCGTTTTCAGGACGACAGAGCCCAGTTTGCTCGCACGCGCGGCGAAGCGTTTTGCCGCATGTGGGAATTCTACCTGGTGCTTTGCCAAACCGCTTTTGAAGTCGGCCACCTCGCAGTCCACCACTGGCAGCTGTTCAAGGGTGATCAAACCGAAATTCCAGTCACCCGAGATTATTTGCATGCGGACGGAGGAAAGTCCTAGGCCAGAGCGCTCTAAAACCCTCGGAATTACGATAAAAGCGTCGCGTCTCGCCAGCCTCGCAGATCGTTGACCAAATAAAACGCTTCAACGTCCGCTAGCTGCTCGAGACCCAACACCCGCTCTTGCAGTTCGCCTCGTCTCAGTAATGCATCGCGCATCACGCCGGGCAGCAATCCGCAGCGTTGGGGCGGTGTATAAAGCTGACCGGACAGCTTGAACACCACATTGGCGATATCGGTTTCGGTAATCTCGCCGCGCTCATTCACCAACAAAGGCTCCACGTGCACCGGCTTATGGGCCTGAGCAACCGATTTCCGGGCCCGGATGTAAACATCGCGGTGAGTAGTCTTGTGGTGTAAACACGGGTCTTGCGAATTCACTCGCCAAGGCACCAGCGCCAAAGTCTGCGGGCCCATTGCCGATTCCGGCGCAGGCTCCAATTGAGCAGCGAAATCCCCGGCCCCATCCAAGNTCAGGCGCAATCGAAAACGGGCCTCACTGGCCGAACAATCCAAGCACCCAACCGCCATGGCAATCGCCTCCAGCGCCCGGGGCCGATCGAACACCAAGCCAAAATGTTGAGCACTCGCCCCCATACGCTGCAAGTGTTGATCTAGGCGCTTCGGTCCGGTCTGAGGGGACCAAGCCATGGTTTCGAACAGCGCGAATTCCTCCCACGCAATCGCCTGATTGAGGATTTGCGTTTTCGTGATCAGCTCGGCATGTTCTTCTTCCGGCTTGGAATCCCATACCACGCCGCCACCTGCGCCATAGCGAGCGACTCCTGANGCGTTGTCGATCAAGGCCGTTCGAATGGCGATATTAAAGTGAGCCTGACGCTTTGGCGCAATGTAGCCAATGGCACCGGTATAAATCTCTCGAGGGGACGACTCGAGACCTTGTATGTGCGTCATTGACGCTCGCTTTGGCGCACCCGTAATGGACGCTGCTGGGAACAGTTGGCGAAAAATATCGGTCACTGAGGCCTGAGTTCTGGCCTCAACCCGCGAGGTCATTTGCCAAACCGTAGGGTACTGCTCCATTGCAAACAGTTTTGATACCTGCACGGAGCCAGGCTCTGCGATACGTCCAAGGTCATTTCTAACCATGTCGGTAATCATCAGGTTTTCTGCCTGATTCTTGGTNGATGCGGCGAGCCAATCTCGCTGGGCCAGATCCGTTGCGGNGTCGCTTTCTCTCGAAGCGGTACCTTTCATGGGCTGAGAGTAAATCTGTTCACCGTCCAACGCGAAGAAACATTCGGGCGAAGCGGACACGATGGTGTGAGTATCGCCTTGGATCAATGCCGCGTGCGGAGCGCCAGCCGCGACTTCCGCAAAAAGCTGGACGGCATCATTCACGACACCCTGCAACCGCGTGGTGTGGTTGATTTGATACACGCTACCGGCGGCGATGAGGTCGCGTATCTGCTCGATGGCGTCCCGATGGGATTGAGCACTCTCGGTAAANCGCCAGAGCTGCTGACTGCCCTGCTCAGGCGCTAACGGTGCCGCCACTACTTCGCTTGACGAAAACAACCCAAAACATACCAGCGGGATTTCGCTGTCTGGGTGCACCAACATGCTCGGATCAAATCCTGGGGCGGCCTCATAGGTCACAAAGCCCACGGCGGTTAAACCCTCAGATTCCACTCGGGCTTCCACCTCGCTCATCAGACTGATCACACGTCGCGGATCGCCTGTCGCCAACACAGCGACAGGCTCTCGAAATGACAACCACTGACCCGTGTCATTGTGATGCAGCAATGCGCTGTGAATGATCAAGATGTGGTGTCCCAGCTATTCGCACAATCTGAAAGATACGATCAATCGCGCAACAGCCTTTGGCCGCCGTACTGATCCCGTGAAGGCTAGTCTAACGCCCGGTGCTACAAAAAGATTCATGGTGACCATGAGAAGAAAGCTGTCCGGCCCAATAGACCCGCGACACTTCTTCATCGAACATGCGCGCTCACTTTTCTTTGTACCTTTTAGGACAACCGATGACCAATCGCTTTGCTTACCGTTTTCGCCCTTTGACCGTTCTCGGGCTGGCGCTTGCCAGCGCCGCGACCTTTGCCGAGCCAACAGCCGTCTCCGACGCCGAAATTGAAGAAATGGTCGTCGTCGCGCATCACACGCCGATACCCAGTCACCTTGTGGGTAGCTCTGTCTCGGTACTCGACACACAAGATTTTGCGGATCGCATTAGCTTCGACCCGAGCGCCTTGTTTCGCAATCTGCCCAGCCTAAACCTTTCCCAAACGGGAACCTTTGGCAGCCTGACTTCGGTTCGGCTTAGGGGGTCAGAAAGCAATCACACCTTGGTGTTAATAAACGGCATTGAGGCCAATGATCCGGCCAACGGTGCAGCCTTTGATTTGTCGCAATTGGCAGGCACCTCTATCGATCGCATCGAGGTACTTCGTGGCCCCCAGAGCGCGCGCTACGGTGCAGAAGCCATCGGCGGCGTTATAGCCATTTATACACGACCCACCGGTTCATCCGATCTGTCAGAGGATCGTGCCCTCACTCTTGGTTTGGAAACCGGCAGCCATGGATTTCATCAGGNCAACCTAAACGCGGACGTGATTGAACGGGTGGGGGCCGCAGTATCGCGCAGCCAGTTCAGCATGACGCGCGCGATCACCAACGGCAGCGATGCCTCGTTCTACGGCTCGGAAAGCGATGGCTACCGCAACCGGACCTGGAGCGCGGATTCGTCTCTGCGCTGGAACGACGGCAGCGAAATAGGTCTCTCCGCCCGGGAAACACGCACCAATCTCGNCACCGACNCTCAGGACTTCGCTTTTCCCGCGACCCCCACCCAAGGCCTTGTCATCGACGGCGACAACAACACGGCAGCACGCCAACGGCTGGTCGGCCTGCACGGTCGAATGACGAGCGGAAGCTGGTTGCATGAACTTAAACTCAGTCACAACGCGAGCAAAACCCGCTCGAGGGTGAACGGCGAGGATGACTCGGGGTTGAAAGCCTCGCTGAGAAAGGCGGACTGGACCGCTTCTCGAGATTATGAGTCCGGCAAGTTCTCCCACTCGCTGGCGTTGGGCATTCAGTACGAACAGCGGCGCTTTCGTAACTTCAACGCAGCATTGCCATCTGCGAACCATAAGGCAAGAGACAAACAGCTAAGCCAATTCGCCGAGTATCTGGTGAGAAACGACACCCGGTCTGTGTCGATCAGCGCACGACGCGACCAGAATGATCGATTTGATAATTTGACCACGTGGCGGGTCACTGGGACTCAAGCTCTGCTGGACCAGGTCCGGGTNCACGCGAGTTGGGGGGAAGGCTCCGCCAACCCGACATTTTTTGAGCTGTTCGGCTTCATCCCAGAATCCTTTGCTGGCAATCCGGATCTCAAACCGGAAAGTTCCGAGGGCTGGGATCTGGGCCTGAGCGGCGCAGATACTGACGGCCGGTACGCTTGGGATCTGACGTACTTCCGCTCGCGCTTGAACAATGAAATCATCACTTCGTTTGGCCCGGCACCCGACTACTTCTCGCAACCGATCAATCTCGACGGCACCAGCCGGCGCGAGGGTTGGGAAGCCAGTCTAACCACAGATGTGAGCGAACAAATCACCGTAGACGCCAATTTCACCCTACTGGACAGCCACGAGCCCGGGGGGCGCAGGGAGGTTCGACGCCCCCGTCGCAGCGGTGCGATCAACACTCATCTTGCCTTTGCTAACGAGCAGGGCAAGGCGAGTCTGTCGTTCATTTACAACGGCGAGATGCATGACAGTGAATTCATTACAGCAACACCAACCGACCGGGTTGTGATCAAATCGGTCACCCTGCTGAATGCCGGCGTAAGCTACCAACCCAATGAGAGAACCACGCTGTTTTTCCGCGGGCAAAACCTGCTCAACAAAGAATACCAGCAAGTGTTCAGCTTTCGCGCGCCCGGTGTCACCGCTTCCGTCGGTGTCATGGTCACATTGCGTTAGGTGAGTGCTCGCTAGCCGATAGAAAAGTATCACGGGTATCGTGTCGTTTCTTTCGCACCGAGCTATGATGGCTTTTTGAACACTGGGACACGGCTATGCGCATCGCCACTTGGAACGTCAATGGTTTACGAGCGCGTTTGGAATACATCACGCGATGGTTAGAAGACCGCCAGCCTGATGTGGTTGGCCTGCAAGAGCTCAAGACGCCTGACGACCTGTTTCCACACGAGCATTTCAAGGCCCTGGGTTACGAGGCCTTGGTGCACGGTCAGAAGAGCTGGAACGGCGTAGCCATTCTGACCAAGGTGCCCGCAACGTTGACGCGTACAGGGGTGCCTAATCAAGACCACTTTGGCTCACGGCTGATTACCGCAAACATTGACGACAAGCTCGAATTCACCACCGTCTACTGCCCGAATGGTAAAAACCTCGAACACGCAGACTTTACCGGCAAGCTGGCGTGGTACGACGATCTGACCGCGCAATGGCAGGCCGCCAATGCAGGCCCAGCCCAGAAAGTCATCTGTGGTGACTTCAATATCGTTCCCGAAGCCCTAGATGGCTGGCGCGGCGAAGCCGGCGATGGGTCCATCTTCTACACCAAGGAAGAACGTGGACGGCTGCAGGCACTGATGGATACCGGACTGACCGACCTATTCCGGCATCGGTACCCCGACGCTCAGGAGTTTTCGTGGTGGGATTATCGGGGCGGCGCCTTTCATCGGAAGCANGGCCTGCGCATCGATTTCATCCTCGCCACGGCTGGCATGCTCGACCTAACCGAAGAAGTGGTCATTGACCGTGAGTATCGCCGCAAAATTGACGACCTCACCGCTTCTGATCACGCGCCCGTATACGCAGACATCGCCTTTTGACACACCCTGCCCTTTCATAAAGCATCCATAATTCGCGTGAGCTTTGGAGGATTCAGTGGTATTCTGCGCCATCGCTATTTTAGCCAAATAATTTTTTCTATATTTTTCAACGAGTTACATCAAATAGCCCGCTGAATTTTGACCCCCATAGTCTGCTACCACTTTAGATAGAGAGAACTGATGAAAGACCTGACACGCTATCGCAATATCGGCATCTTCGCCCACGTCGACGCGGGCAAAACCACGACGACTGAACGCATCCTGAAGCTGACAGGTAAAATCCACAAAATTGGTGAAGTGCACGATGGTGCCGCAACCACCGACTTCATGGAACAAGAGCAAGAGCGTGGCATTACCATTCAGTCTGCCGCAACCAGCTGCACATGGGATGATCACCGGTTGAACATCATCGATACTCCCGGACACGTGGACTTCACCATTGAAGTCTATCGCTCGCTGAAGGTACTAGACGGCGGCGTCGGTGTTTTCTGCGGCTCTGGCGGCGTTGAGCCCCAATCAGAGACCAACTGGCGATATGCGAACGAATCAGAAGTAGCCCGACTGATTTTCGTCAACAAGCTCGATCGCCTNGGCGCAAACTTCTACCGCGTTGTGGATCAGGTCGAAAAGGTACTGGGCGCAAACCCTCTCGTGATGACTCTGCCCATTGGAGAAGAAGACGATTTCGTCGGTGTTGTTGATCTGCTGACCCAGCAAGCTTGGACTTGGGACGATTCCAACAACCCAGATTCTTATACCGTCTCGGATATTCCCGCCGATCTGCAAGACAAGGCCGCCGAATNCCGTGAAAAGATGGTTGAGACTGCACTTGAGCAAGACGACGATCTGATGGAAGCCTATCTGGAAGGTAATGAGCCTTCGATTGACGACCTCAAACGCTGCATCCGCAAAGGAACCATTGCCCTCGACTTCTTCCCAACCTATTGCGGCTCNGCGTTCAAGAACAAAGGCGTACAGAACGTCCTGAATGCAGTCGTTGATTTCCTACCGAACCCAACCGANGTCGATCCTCAGCCTGAAGTCGACCTTGAAGGTAATGAAACTGGCGAAGTTGCCACCGTTGATCCAAGCGGCCCACTGCGNGCCCTGGCATTCAAAATCATGGACGACCGTTACGGCGCGCTGACGTTTACACGGATCTATTCGGGCACGCTGAACAAGGGCGACACCGTACTGAACACCTACACCGGTAAAACCGAGCGTATTGGTCGTATCGTAGAGATGCACGCTGACTCACGCGAAGAACTGGACGTTGCTCAGGCGGGCGACATTGTCGCGCTGTTGGGTATGAAGAACACTCAAACCGGTCACACCCTGTGCGACCAGAACAAGCCAGCCACCCTCGAACCCATGGTCTTCCCAGATCCCGTGATCTCTGTGGCCATCTCACCTCGAGACAAAGCCGGTGCTGAGAAAATGGGNATCGCACTGTCTAAGATGATTCAGGAAGACCCGTCCTTCTACGTCGAAACCGACGAAGAATCTGGCGAAACCATCATGAAAGGTATGGGCGAACTTCACTTGGATATCAAAGTCGATATTCTGAAGCGTACCCACGGCATTGATGTTGATGTGGGCAAGCCGCAGGTGGCTTACCGCGAAACGATTACCCAAATCGTCGAAGACACCTACACCCACAAGAAGCAAACGGGTGGATCGGGCCAATTCGCTAAGATCGACTACACCATTGAACCCGGTGAAGTGGGCAGTGGTTACGAGTTTGAGTCCAAGGTGACCGGCGGTAACGTGCCAAGAGAATTCTGGCCAGCGGTTGAGAAGGCGTTTGGCGTCAGCATGGACGAAGGCACTCTGGCCGGCTTCCCGCTGTTGGACGTCAAAGTCACCCTAAACGACGGCGGATTCCACGCGGTTGACTCCTCAGCCATCGCGTACGAGCTGGCGGCCAAGGCCGCTTATCGTCAGTCAATCCCAAAAGCTAAGCCTCAGTTGCTTGAGCCGGTAATGAAGGTTGACGTCTTTACGCCGGACGATCACGTCGGCGACGTCATCGGCGACTTGAACCGACGTCGCGGTATGATCAAATCTCAAGAAGCGGGTTTGACCGGCGTACGCGTTAAGGCGGACGTGGCATTGGCAGAAATGTTTGGCTACATCGGTGACTTGCGCACCATGACTTCTGGTCGCGGCCAATTCTCCATGGAGTTCTCGCACTACGCACCTTGTCCGACTAACGTGGCTGATCAGGTGATCCAAGAAGTGAAGGAACGCAAAGCCGCCAGCTAGTATCCTTCACGGATCTTCTGGCAAAAAAAGGCGCCCCGATTGGAGGCGCCTTTTTTGTATCTGAGANTTTTTCCGAGCCTCAGTCTTTCTGCGAAAGATGCCCTGAAAGGCTTTGCTAGACGTTGAAACGGAAGTGCACAACGTCGCCGTCTTGCAGTTCGTATTCCTTGCCTTCCAAACGCCAGCGGCCTGCATCCTTCGCACCNGCCTCACCACCCAAGAAGACGTAATCGTCAAAGCCAATGACTTCGGCACGAATGAAGCCTTTCTCAAAGTCTGTGTGAATCACACCGGCACCTTGAGGGGCTTTTGCGCCGACGGGTATGGTCCACGCCCTCACTTCCTTGGGGCCGGCGGTAAAATACTGCTGTAGGCCTAACAGTTTGTAGCCCGCCCTGATCACTCGGTGTAGGCCAGGCTCGGACAGATTCAGCTCTTGAAGAAACTCAGATCGCTCTTCATCGTCCAGCTCGGCCAACTCAGACTCGATTTTGTTACTGACAACCACCAGTTCGGCACCCTCTGCATCGGCAATGCCACGCACGACNTCCACCAGCGGATTATTCTCGAGACCATCCTCTGCCACATTGGCAATGTAGAGCACCGGTTTTCCGGTGATGAAGTGAAACTCGTGAAGATCGCGTTTCTCCTCGACACTAAAGTCTATTGATCGGACAGGATCACCGGCCTCTAACGCTTGGGCCACCCGTTGCAGCAAAGCCACCTTAGCGATGGCTTCTTTATCGCCTGCGTTGGCGACCCGACTGATCCGGTCCATGCCTTTTTGCAGTGATTCAAGGTCCGCCAGTGCCAGCTCGGTATTGATGATCTCGATGTCATCCGCTGGAGAAACCTTATTCGCGACATGGATCACATTGTCGTCCTCAAAACACCGGACCACGTGCGCAATGGCCTGAGTTTCTCGAATATGCGCCAAAAATTGATTGCCCAGGCCTTCGCCCTTGGAGGCACCGGCCACTAACCCGGCAATGTCGACAAATTCCATGGTCGCAGGAATGACTTTCTGGGGGTTCACAATATCGCTGAGCTGGTTCAACCGAGGGTCGGGCACAGGAACGATGCCAGTATTCGGGTCGATGGTACAAAACGGGAAGTTTTCCGCGTCTATGCCGGCCTGCGTCAACGCGTTAAAAAGCGTCGACTTACCAACGTTGGGCAACCCGACGATACCGCAGTTAAATCCCATCTCTTTCTCCTTTTGAACCCTTCGTGCTTTTTTGAACCACCGGTGAACCGCTTGAAGGCGCGTCGGGCGAGTTCTCTGTTTTTTCGGGTGTATGCAACGCTGTCATCGCGCTTTGCCAATTTCCTGCGAGCACATCCCCAAGAATAGCCTGGGGCAATTCACCAGCGGCGACGACGGCTTCGCGCTCGGCTTGAGTCGGCGTCTGCTGTGTTAAGTAAGCGTTTACTAGCGCCTTATTACCCGGGTGGCCTACGCCAATACGAAAGCGGTTATAGCCGTCCTGATTGGCCAGCCAAGCGCGCACACTCTTCAGACCGTTGTGGCCATTTTCACCACCGCCGTTTTTCAGCTTCACCACGCCGGGCTCGAAGGCGACTTCATCGTGGGCGATGAGAATCTCTTGGGGAGACAGCTTGTAAAACTGTGCTACTGCACCGACCGCCTCACCGCTGTTGTTCATATACGTTATCGGAACCATCAGCCGCAGATCATGGCCCAAAATCGTCCCACGCCCCACTTCAGCTTTGAATTTGCTGTCGAGCACTAGGGGAATTTGGAATTGGCGAGCCAGATCTCTGACCCAATCCGCGCCGACGTTATGCCGGGTACGTTCATATTGCGGCCCGGGATTTCCCAGGCCCGCAATCAATTTCAGTGCAGTCGGCACTGGCAACCGATGCCGTTAGGCGTCGGACGCTTCTTCCGCGTCATCAGCGGCCGGAGCGTCTGCTTCTGGGGCATCCTCATCGTCAAGCTCTGCACCGCCACCACGCTTGGCCGTCACACTGGCAACCGGAATGTCTCGGTCACTGCCGAAGGCCAAAGCAACGATGCTGACGCCTTCACCAATGATCAAGTCGCTCAGGTGTACGGATGTACCGGATTCGATCTCGAGCATATCGACTTCGATGTATTCCGGCAGATTCGCTGGCAAGCAGGAAANTTCCACTTCCGTGAGGGTCTTGGTCAGGGTACCGCCCTGCATCTTGACGCCCACACACGCTTCTTCGTTGATGAAGTGCAGGGGTACGTTGACGTTGATTTCCCGGTCCGCACGTACGCGCTGAAAATCAATGTGTTGTACACGCTCATTCGCCGGGTTACGCTGNACATCCCGCACCACCGCTTGCTCCGCATTGCCGGCAATGGACAAGCTCAGAATCTGCGAATAAAACGCCTCGATCTGC
The DNA here is from genome assembly GCA_002704225.1 of Gammaproteobacteria bacterium. Lineage (GTDB taxonomy): Bacteria > Pseudomonadota > Gammaproteobacteria > Pseudomonadales > Azotimanducaceae > UBA4421. The sequence goes on from PAFU01000036.1 coordinate 10,100, forward strand.
ATGGCTTTTGACAGTTCGTTTGCGGACAGGGTCAGCATCTGCGCTTCCCCTTCGCCGCCATAAATAATGGCTGGCACCTTATCTTCCAAACGTCGTAGGCGGCGGCTCGCACCCTTCCCTACCGTCGTTCGGATTTCTGCAGTCAGTTCGATTGTGTCTGACATATCGTTTCTCCAAAGTAATGACTTGTTTCCTGGGCTTGCGACCGGCTCAGGAACTTTTTCTCCGAGAATGCGATGTTTCTAACGAAACATCGCACTAATGGATTCTTCGTTGCTCACTCGCCGAATGGACTCCGCTAACAAACGGTCCAAACTCAGCTGGTGAATTTTTTCGCAGCCTTGAGCAGCTGACGACAATGGAATGGTATCGGTAACCACCATTCGATCAATATGAGAATTTTGGATTCGCTCAATCGCGGGCCCTGAAAAAACGGCGTGGGTGATATAACAAACCACGGCAGATGCACCCTCGTCTTTCAAAGCTTCAGCAGCCGTGCATAAGGTTCCCGCCGTATCGACAATATCGTCCACCATAATGCACGTCTTGCCGCTCACATCGCCAATCACGTTCATCACTTTCGTGACATTCGCTTGGGGGCGACGCTTATCAATAATCGCCAAATCCANATCATCGATTTGCTTCGCGATGGCTCTTGCCCGTACAACGCCGCCGACGTCNGGCGACACAACAATTGGGTTCGTATAACGCTGCGCCGTTATGTGGTCGACCAACACCGGCGAGCCGTAGATATTGTCCACGGGCATATTGAAGAACCCCTGAATTTGGTCCGCATGCAGATCAACCGTGAGGATGCGGTCGATACCCACTGTACTGATCATATCGGCGACGACCTTGGCACTGATCGCCACACGAGCGGACCGGGGTCGGCGATCCTGCCGCGCATACCCGTAGTAAGGCACCACTGCGGTGACGCGCTGGGCTGATGCTCGGTGCATGGCGTCCGCCATGATCAACAGTTCCATCAGGTTATCGTTGGTTGGCGCGCACGTGGACTGCATGAGGAATACGTCCTTGCCACGAACGTTCTCGTGGATTTCAACCGTCACTTCTCCATCACTGAAGCGTCCCACGTCCATGTTACCGAGGTCTAGGTGCAGCTGGTCCGCCACCCGCTGAGCGAGGGCTTTATTCGAGTCACCGGAGAAAAGCATCAGATTAGCCATTTACGCCCTCCCAAGATGTTTAGAATAACTCTGCATGTTCTCTGGGAACCCCAAGTGACGTTGGCTGCGTAATCATAAGATGGCTGGGGTGGCAGGATTCGAACCTGCGCATGCCGGGATCAAAACCCGGTGCCTTACCGCTTGGCGACACCCCATTTGTCTGACAACAGAAACTGTCTTGTCTCTTCATCGCACGACTGCCTTAATCGCCGAGCAGCCGGCTGTTCATACAATTCGCTTTCGCCCCCTGACTAGGCGACGCTTCCCCGCGCGGCCTNCNCATTTCGGTGACGATTTTCGAGCGCGCTATTGTCCTGATCGGATTGATCAGTGTCAAACTTCTTTATGACATTACGGCTCTTGGATAACGGATCGAAACATCAAGCGTTAACCCCTTACCCTGAATGGCTACCCGCTCGGGTCGCCACCGTCCGCCAACTTGCGTGTAATCGGCAAAAGTGATCGTCCAGCCAGCCTGAACAATTTTCTCCAGTCGTCCATCCGCATCGGTGGCACTGGCAGACGTCGACAAGGATGGCGCCGGGCCGCCCGCCAACCAGGCCCCCATGGCATCTAAGGGCAGAAACCAGCCGAGTTGCTCCTCCATGAGCTGTTTAGCAGGCCCGGTGAGGACCGGCTGCTGCGGCACTGTGATCGTCAAGGCTTCCTGGGTGCCCTGCAAANGCGTACGCCCCACACCCAAGGCCCCCCAAAACCAAACATCAAAGTATCCGTCTGCCTGCTGCCACCGAAACCGCAGTACTTGATCCCCCGAAGGGGCGTCAATACGGACTTTGCCAGATACCGCATAGGTCAGCGTTTGCGCTGGCGGTGCAGATACACACCCGGAAGCGATGCCAAGCAGGATCAATAGGATGGCCATGACCTGTCGAGCACCCTCGAAGGCCCGACCAAACCACGCCTTATCCGGGCTAATCAGCAAATTTATCCTATTCGCTAACTGCATCCATGCGCCTGCTGCGTTCCTTCGACTTCTGCTATCATGCGGCATCCTAATTTTCGTGTCGCTAAGCGGTTCATGAGCATACTGGCATACGGCCTCAACTATCGCACGGCCCCCTTGGAACTGAGGGAGCGCGTGGCTTTCCCGGAAGACAGTCTGGGCAATGCCCTGCGCGAGCTAACGCTGGACATTCCGCAGATCCAAGAAGCCGCCATTGTATCNACCTGTAACCGTACAGAGCTGTATTGNGCCGCCAACAGCGAGTGTGCTGACGACCTTGAGAGCTGGTTGTCGCAACGCCGTGACGTTCATCTGAACGAATTACAGGGCGCGAGCTACCAATACTGGGACCACGATGCAGCCCGCCACTCCATTCGTGTCGCTGCTGGACTGGATTCTCAAATGCTTGGCGAGCCACAGATCATGGGACAGATCAAATCTGCCTTTGCCTTGGCCAAGGAACATGGCACCAGTGGACCGGAACTGAATCTGCTGTCGCGCATGACATTACAAACCGCCAAACAGGTACGTACCCAAACCGATATCGGCCGCAACCCGATTTCCGTAGCCTACGCAGCCGTATCCTTGGCGGCACAGCTGTTCAGCGATCTACCAGGCAAACGGGCCCTGCTGCTCGGCGCAGGGGAAACCGTCGCATTGGTGGGCGAGCACCTACGCAGCAAGGGCGTCACCAACTTGACCATCGCCAANCGCACGTTGGCAAACGCGCAAACGCTGGCCGCAACCCTCGGTGCCGATGCCATCCAACTGTCGGATGTCGCCAAGGTNTTGTGGGAATTCGACATGGTCATCGCTTCAACGGGCAGCACTTTACCCGTGCTGGGCAAGGGCACCGTTGAACAGGCCATTCGAGAGCGAAAACGCCGCCCCATGTTCATGGTCGACATCGCCGTGCCCAGAGACATCGAGGCCGGCGTGGCCGAATTGCCCGACGTCTATCTCTACACTATTGATGATTTAACGCAGATTGTTGAAGTGAACAAAAGCCGTCGTCTACAGGCGGCCAGCGGCGCAGAGAATCTGGTCGATCTCGGTGCCGAGGCCTATCAGCGCGAGCGTCGCGTGCAGCAGGGACAAGGNGTGTTGCAAGGCTTCCGCCAACAAGCAGAGCGGCTTCGCGACGACGAGTTGGATCGCGCCATGAAGTCCCTCGCGAANGGCGCTGACCCGAAAGAAACGCTCCAAAAACTCGCCAACGGCCTAACCAACAAGCTGATTCACCCCACCACTGCGGCGATACGAAACGCCAGTGCAGACGGGCGCGCAGACCGCCTCGACTTCATTCAAGAAGCCTATGGCCTGAAACACAGTGCTGCCGAAGACGGCGCGGGCGACAACCATTCGAATGAACGCAAGGAATCTTAGTGCTGCTGACTGAAACCATGATGGCCAAGCTGGAAAGCTTGCAAGACCGATTTGAAGAAGTCGCCGCTCTATTATCCGATGCTGAAATAATGGCTGACCGAGAGCGCTTTACTGCGCTGTCGAAAGAATATTCGGAGATCGAGCCGGTGGTCGCGTGCTTTCAGAAAGCGACTCAATTGGAACAAAACATTTCTGATAATGAGTTACTCCTAGAAGAAGACGACCCGGAGATGCGTGAGCTGGCCCAGCAAGACATTGCTGACTGCAAAGCTCAACTGGATATCTTGACGGACGAGNTGCAAACGCTATTGCTGCCCAAGGATCCAAACGACCAGTCCAATGTTTTTTTGGAAATTCGGGCCGGCACNGGTGGCGATGAGGCCGCCATTTTTTCCGGCGATCTATTCCGTATGTACACCAAATTTGCTGAGCAAAAAGGCTGGCGAGTCGAGATTATGAACGAACGACCCGGCGAACATGGTGGTTTTAAAGAAGTCATCACCCGCATCGAGGGCAAGGACGTGTACAGCCAACTGAAATTTGAGTCTGGCGCGCACCGGGTGCAACGAGTACCCGAAACCGAGTCTCAGGGCAGAGTCCATACATCCGCGTGCACGGTTGCCGTCATGCCCGAGGTAGACGCCATTGGTGAAATTGAAATTGAGAAGAAAGACATCCGTGAAGACACCTATCGGGCGTCTGGAGCAGGCGGGCAGCACGTAAACAAAACGGATTCTGCGATCCGCCTAACACACTTGCCCACTGGCACCGTCGTTGAATGTCAGGACGAACGTTCACAACACAAAAATCGCGCCNGAGCCATGTCCTTACTTAAGGCGCGATTGCTGGATGCTGCACAAACCAAGCAACAAGACGAACAAGCCGCGAACCGAAGACAACTTGTTGGCTCAGGTGATCGATCAGAGCGAATACGCACCTATAATTTCCCACAGGGCCGCGTTACCGATCACCGCATCAACCTGACGCTCTACAAACTGGACGAGGTAATCGAAGGTGATTTGGCGTCTGTTGTTGAACCGCTAGTGCGCGAGCATCAGGCAGATCAGCTACAACATCTGGCTGATGGCTGATCCTAGCCAAGATGCAACGGTAGCCAGTTGGGTACGGCAACACGGGACATTGGCGCGCTTTGATCTTGAGATCGCCCTCTGCCACATACTCGACTGCTCACGGGCCCACCTCCTAACGCATCCGGATAGAGCATTGAACCAGCCTGAGCTTGCTCAACTGGAACGCTGGAGCGACCAACTCTACAAGCATGTCCCCATCGCCTATCTGTGTGGCAACCAAGAATTTTGGGGACTCAGCCTAACGGTAGATCATCGGGTACTGGTGCCCAGGCCCGATACCGAAACCTTGGTGGAGCAAACCCTGGCATGCATGGCTCAGCAGGATCCGTCACCCTCTACAGGAACCGCACTCAGGCTATTGGATCTCGGCACAGGGAGCGGAGCCATTGCATTGGCCCTTGCCAGTGAACGTCCAGATGCCGATGTGCATGCCTGTGACTGCAGTCTAGACAGCCTAGCCGTTGCGCGTGAAAACAGCCGCTCATTGAGGCTGCCGGTGACCCTTCATCACAGTGATTGGTTCGACAATATTTCTCAACGCTACGATTTGATTGTGAGCAACCCCCCCTACATCGCGCCCAGCGATCCCCACCTCGACTTGCTCGGGGCAGAGCCCGCACACGCCTTAGTTGCAGATGACAACGGCCTGGCCGATCTACGTACAATATGCGAACAGGCAGGTAGGTTTCTGCAGACCAATGGCTGGCTGCTGCTGGAGCATGGCTTCGACCAAGCCGAAGCCGTGAGATCACTACTGTCGAACAACGGCTTTATCGACGTACAAAGTCGGAGGGATCTGGGCGGCAACGAACGTGTTACCTGGGGTCAAAAGCCGTCAGATCAGGCACTATCTGCACATGAATGACGCACAACTACTGCAATTCAGCCGACACATTATGCTGCCAGACTTTGACGTTGCCGGTCAGGAAAGACTTCTGCAGTCCAAGGTTTTACTGATCGGTGCTGGAGGACTTGGTTCTCCCATCGCACTCTACTTGGGGGCAGCAGGCGTGGGGGAACTGACGATTGTCGATGACGATCAAGTGGACAGTTCCAACCTCCAGCGTCAAATTGCTCACAGCGACGCGGATATCGGCCGCAACAAAGCAGCATCTGCCGCCGAATCGGTACTGGCGCTAAATCCTTCCACGGTCTGTCATACCATCACTCGTCGCTTGGATGCAGAGGCACTGGACGACCAAATCGCTGCCGTTGATCTGGTGATTGATGCCACGGACAATGCCGAGACACGCTTTTTACTCAATCGAATCTGCTGGCAACGACGGACGCCCTTAGTGAGCGGTGCTGCCGTTCGATGGGAGGGTCACATCAGCGTCTTTGATGCCAATCGGCACGACTCGCCCTGCTACCAATGCCTGTATCCCGACACTCAGCTGGATGACCAATTAAACTGCGCGGAAAATGGTGTTATCTCGCCCTTAGTCGGTGTTATTGGTTCCATGCAGGCGCTGGAGGCGATCAAGTGTCTGACCGGAATCGGTGAAAGTTTGGTTGGCACCGTGTTGTTCTTTGATGCCAAGTTTGCCGAATGGCGGCGCATCGGCTTAAGCAAAAACCCGAACTGCCCAGTCTGTGCTAATCCGCCAGTCGCAACCTAAGCTCTGACGCAAGACAGACTAGAAGCTGTTGTTTCACTGCGTCTATTTCAACCGTTCTGAATGCCGCCATATGGGTCACGGTGGTATCTAACAAGCCGCAGGGATTAATCCGACCAAAAGGCTCTAAGTCCATATCGACGTTCAAACTCAGCCCGTGATAACTGCAGCCCTTACTTACGCGCAAGCCAAGCTGGGCAATTTTCTGTGAGCCAACGTATACGCCCGGCGCACCCGGGCGCAGCTCGCTCGATATATCATAGCGCGCGAGCAGGCGCTGCAAAGAGGCCTCGATACCAGAGACGAGGTCTCGAACACCCATCTTTCTGTTGCGCAAGTCCAGCAGCAGATAGGCCGTAATCTGCCCTGGCCCGTGATAGGTCACTTGGCCACCTCGATCGGATTGAATCACTGGAATATCCCCAGGCGTCAGCACGTGTTCAGGCTTGCCTGCCTGGCCTTGGGTAAACACAGGCGCATGTTCTGTGAACCAAATCTGATCTGGGGAATCCGGCCCGCGGCTGCGGGTGTACGCCTGCATGTCGGCGAACACGGTACGATAATCGGATACACCCAGATCCTTGATGGATACGTAGGCGCTGTTATCGACGTCGTTCACCATAGTCGTTTCTTTACAAAATGATGCGCACGGCCTGATGGTCGAGCAGCTCTTGATACAACGCTTTCAAATGCGCTTCGCCTTCCGCCCACAGGTTTACACGCAGCGAAACAAATTTTTCGCCCCGACTGTGTCGGCTGTTGATGTCGTCCGGCGAAACCTTTGGCGAATGGCGGCGTACGATTTCAATGGTCTCCGCGACATTGCGTTCGCCCGTCACCACAATAATTTTTATTGGATAGCGACAAGGAAATTCGATCAGTGCTTCGTCACTCATTCGCGTCTGACTGATCGAACATGAGATAAATATAGTCACCCAACCGCGAAAAGACGCCGGACTCTTCCACGTCAATCTGCGCTACCACACTGCCCTCGTAAATCACCTCATTACCCAACCGGAGCTCGACGGTGCCAAGCTCATCGCCCTTTTTCACCGGCGCTTCAAAGTAAGCAGGCACGCTTATTGATGCTTCTATGTCTTGGTAATAACCCTTCGGAAAGGTCAAAACCACGTCTTCATCGACGCCCATGGGCAGCGATTCGACGGTGCCGTAATAGACGGGCTGCTCCTGCAATGTGTCGTCAGGTTCGTATAGGGTTTTTGTTTCAAAATTGCGGAACCCGTACGACAGCAACTTTTGACTCTCACGCATACGCGCTTCATCGCTATCTGTGCCGAGGACCACGCTGATCAAGCGCATACCGTTACGCTCTGCCGACGCCACCAAGCAATACCCTGCGGCGTTGGTGAAACCAGTCTTTACGCCATCGACAGAACGGTCTCGCCATAGCAGGCGATTGCGATTGGGTTGCTCAATATTGTTAAAAGTGTAGCTGCGTTGGGAGTACAGCTCGTACTGATCAGGGTGGTTCACGATGAGCGCTTGGGTCAATAAGGCCAGGTCCTCAGCTGTGCTGTAATGTTCTTCATCGGGCAGTCCGGTGGCATTGCGAAATCGGGAATTTTTCATGCCCAGCAACTCGGCTTGCTGGTTCATCAAATCAGCAAACTGGTCTTCGCTACCGGCGATATGCTCAGCCAAGGCGACGCTGGCATCGTTCCCTGACTGAATGATCACTCCCTTGAGCAGATCGGACACTTTTACTTGGGTACCTTCCCGAATAAACATTTTCGATCCGCCCGTACGCCACGCATTGACGCTAATCGGCACTTCTTCGTCCAGGTCGAGCCGTCCGCGTCGCAGTTCCTCCTCGACCACATAACCCGTCATAATTTTTGTCAGGCTGGCTGGCGCGTTTTTTTCCTGAGCATTGTGCTCAGCCAACACCTTGCTGGTTTGCGCATCGATCAGCAGATACGAACTGGCTTCCAGTTTCGGCGCGGGAAGAAGCGGAATGGCGTTAGCGGCATAGACCGAGGGCAGCACTAACGTCAAAGCAAAGAGAGCAATTCCAATTCGTAGCATAAAAAATCTGTTTCCGTCGAAAGGTGGGAATACTAGCGCTCGGGCACTAAGGTGGGCAATCCAATATCAAGGGCAATCAGCAATGCCTCGAAACGTTGGCGCTCGAAAGCCGCAGTGAACGGCCCCAAACGAAGTCCAAATCCGCTTTCGCCCCGGGCAATGATCAGAGCCGACAAGGGCTCTACCGCGATCAAATTCTGCAGCGCTTGCCGAGCCTGCTCGGCCGTCTCAAACCGTCCAGCATGCAAATAGTAGGAGTCTTCGTTAGGCCGCCCGTCTTTTGCTGGAGCCGCTTCAGTCAGCGCCTCGACGCGAACTCGTGCAGTACCTGAATTGTGAAAATCCAGTTTCACCGCCGCCGCATAAGACAAATCAATAATCCGATCTTCGTGAAACGGTCCCCGATCGTTAATTTTTACAATCGTGCTCAAGCCATTATGCAAGTTCGTGACCCTGGCAAACACGGGAATGGGCAGTGAGCGATGAGCCGCCGTAAGCTGGTACATGTCAAAGGGTTCGCCACTGGACGTCCGGCGGCCATGAAACTTGGCGCCGTACCAAGAAGATATGCCTTCCTCGCGATAGCCTTCGGCCGACGGCTGCACATTATAGGTCTTACCCCAGACCACGTATTCAGGCCCGTTCCCTGTGGCGCTTTTCTGCAACGCGGTAACCGTTGGATTCGGTAACTGGCTCAATCGTACTAGGTCAGCCCGACTGACCGTTGGAGCACGATCAGGTCCTGTTCCCGCCGGGGGCTGCGGCACCGGCACACCGGCGCAACCCCACAGGAGTGTGGCAACGGTGAACAGAAAAGCTTCCTGCCTGAATCTTGGAAGGTGGCGTATCAGTGCAATCATTTAGGGCTGACTTCAGTTCTCTCGGCGCTCAAGAATCGCTTGACTGAGTTGATAAACGGCCATGGCGTAAAGTCGACTGTGGTTATATCGGGTAATGGCATAGAAGTCTTCGAATCCGAGCCAATATTCCGCAGATTCGGGTTGTTGCATTCGCATCAGCGTCGCGATGCGATTTGCCGGCTGTTCAGCACTCCCCTGCACACCCAAGTCCCGCCATTCTGCCACCGTGCGCGTGGGTTTTAGCGCGCCGTTGGCCAAGGACTTCAGTTCAGCCGTTTCCGCCGCCACGCTCACGCGCTCAACAACATCGCGCTGTCCGCGCCATCCGTTCTCGGCGAAGTAGTTTGCGACACTGCCGATGGCATCGGTTTTATTGCTCCAGATATCCCGGACTCCGTCGCCATCAAAATCCACTGCATAACTCCGATAGCTCGACGGGATAAATTGACCGTAACCCATGGCACCTGCATAGGAGCCTTTCATACTGAGCGGATTCTTACCTTCTTCTCTCGACAACAAGAAGTGTTGGGTGAGCTGACCCCGAAAAAATTTCGCGCGGGGCGGGTAATCAAACGCAAGCGTGCTCAGGGCCTCAACAACGCCAAAATTTCCGGTTACCCGTCCGTAACGGGTTTCAACACCGATAATGGCCACGATGATTTCCGGGGGCACACCATACGTTGCCTCGGCTCGTTCAAGCGCTGCTCGATTGTCTTGCCAAAAGGTCACGCCTTGGCTCACTCTCGGCTCATCGACCAGAATTTTCCGGTATTCGTGCCAGACCAGACGACGCTCAGCTGGCCGCGACATCAGTTCGATAATGCGATCTTGACGATTGGCCCGAGAAAAAACGTCTTCCAATGCTGTCCGCGAAAACTGATGTGTTTGCACGAGTTCATCAATGTAGGCCTGCACTTCTGGACGCTGGACATACGGTTCATTGGCGAGACTCACGGGGGCACAAAGCGCGCTGGCCGCACAGATAAGACTTGTGACGATAAAGTGCCAAGAAGCAATGTGACAGCGATCTAATGTTTGCAGCATAACGTTACCACGCCTTATGAGTTCTAACGGACATGATGACACCAAACCCAGCCATCAACGTAATTGCCGAGGTGCCACCATAACTGACCAAGGGTAAGGGCACACCAACAACCGGCAAAATACCGCTGACCATGGCCACATTAACGAACACGTAGACAAAAAACGTGAGTACGAATGCACCGGCTAGGAGGCGACCAAACGTACTTTCTGCCTGAGACGCCAACCAAAAACCACGCGCTATGATCAGTAAGTACATAAGCAACAAAAACGCGACACCGACGAACCCGAGCTCTTCGGCAAGTACGGCGACAATGAAATCGGTTCGCGCTTCAGGTAAAAATTCCAAATAGCTTTGGCTACCTTGGAACAGGCCCTTGCCAAACAGGCCACCTGAGCCAATGGCCGTTGTGGATTGAATAATGTTCCAGCCGGCGCCCAATGGATCGCTCTGCGGGTCAAACAGCGTCAATACCCGCTGACGCTGATAACCTTCAAGCACGAACTGCCAAATCAAAGGGGCTGCGGCGGCAACCGCAAGGCCAGACCAAATCACCCAGCGCCATAAGAGCCCAGCTAACAGGAGTACCGAAAAACCGGCGCCAAAAACTAAAATACTGGTGCCCAAATCTGGCTGCCTGCCGATCAGTAAGGCCGGCAGAAAGATAATGCAAAGGCAAGCCAACGTGTATTTGGGTGACGGTGGCAGACTGCGCTTTTGTAGATACCATGCCACCGCCATTGGCACCGCTAGCTTCATCAACTCTGACGGCTGAAACCGGAAAAGGCCGGGGATATCCAGCCAGCGTTGCGACCCTTTCACCTGTACGCCAAAAAACAAGACGAGTACCAAAAACAGAAGTCCAAACAAGTAGATCAGCGGTGCCATTCGCAGATAAAAGTGCGGGGGAATCTGGGCCGCGACAATCAGTGCGACATAGGCTACCCCAATCCGTTGCAACTGGGCATCGTAAAGGAACTCATTGCCGGCCACGGCACTGCGTAACACCACCAGGCCGAACGCGATCACCACGGTCAAAAGCATCACTAAGATCGGATCAACGTGCAGACGGTCATACCAGCGCGAGAGTCTAGCAGCGGATAGGTCCTGCGCAGACAAAGTGCGCTGAAAGTCGGTATTACTCATACCCACTCATTGCAAAACTGCCACATCTAGCTGGCCATTATCCTGTTTGCGCTGACTCATGAGACGCTGCTGTTTCATATGGGCATCGATAACGGCTCTTGCAACCGGAGCGGCAACAGAACTGCCGCCCCCACCGTTTTCAACCAAAACAGCCAGCGCGATGGTCGGATTATCTGCCGGAGCAAATGCAATAAACCAAGCGTGCTTTCGGTCAAATTCTGACAGCGCTTCTTCGTCGTACACCTCGCCTTGGGAAATCTCCACGACCTGGGCGGTCCCGGACTTGCCCGCCATACGGTATTCGATATCACGACCAATATAGGCCCAAGCCGTGCCGTTACCGCGAAAACCCTTATTCCCCCGATGCACGACATCCTTCATTGATTCCACCATTTTTTCCCAGTCGTCGGCACCTAATTGTTCCGGTCCAACGCGGGTTGATTTGGGTGGCATCGCTGTTACCGGAGCGGAGTCTGACCCATCGTAGACACTGTGCAGCATTCGCGGCGACACGCGATCACCGCGATTTGCCAAGGTCGCGGCCACGACGGCCATTTGCAGGGGGGTGGCTAACAAATCGCCTTGACCGATGCCCATATTCACCGAATCACCCGGATACCAAGGCAATCCCTTTGCGCCCTGCTTCCAAACCGGGTCAGGCAGCAATCCTTCGCCAGCAGAGGGAATATCGTGGGCTAGGTTCCGCCCTAGACCAAACTCCCCCGCAAAATCGACCAAATTTCTGATCGGTAACCGACTGGCGAGGTCGTAAAAATACACGTTGGAAGACCGATAAATCGCCCGTCGCAAATCGACTGCACCCTGACCGCCCGAATTGTCTGTTGTCCAAGACCAATCTCGATAGACGCGCTCTTGGCCGGGTAGCTGGAACGCGCCCCGGTCTTCAATCACGTCTTCCCACGTGATTCGCCCATGGGCGATGCCGGCCAGACCGACAATGGGTTTAAACGTTGAACCCGGCGCATATTGACCATTGGTTGCACGATTGAACAACGGTAAGTATTGGGATGAACTGAGTGAGGCAAATGCCGCTTCGCTCATGCCAGTGACAAATATATTCGGATCATAGGCGGGCTGACTGACCATCGCTAAGACGCCACCGCTGCGAGGATCAAGGGCCACAATGGCACCACGGCGTCCAGATAGGGCTTCGACGCTCGCTTTCTGCAACTCAATGTCCAGATGTAAACGTATGTCCTCCCCCGCCGACGGACTTTGTTCATCCAGTGTTCGTCTCACCCTGCCGAACGCATCGGTCTCAGCCTTTTGATAACCCACAGCACCGTGAAGCTGCTCTTCATAAAAAGCCTCAACACCGCGCTTACCGATGAATTTCGTTGCGCTGTATTGCACTGGATCAACTCTGAGCAGGTCGTCTTGGGTCAAACGCCGCACGGAACCCACAGCATGAGCCCCGATTTCACCATACGGATAAAAACGGACTAACTGGTTCACGACTAGGACGCCGCGGAGAACGTGACGATTCACAGCGATGCGAGACACCTCTGATTCACTCAGTGAGTCAATGACCACAACGTAGGCATCCGACGCCCGACTGCTTTTCAGGCGCGCTGACATCTCTTCTTCCTGAGCCTCAGAAAGCGCCAATACACGCGCCACCGCGTCTAGCGTGGTTTGCACATCGGTTATTTCGTCAACGACCAACGCTAGGGACGATGCATTTTGATTATCTGCCAGCAACCGGCCATTGCGGTCGAAGATCATGCCCCGGGCTGGGGCTAAGGTTTGCACGCGCATGCGGTTCTCGTCCGAGCGGCTGGCGTAGGTATCGTAGTTCCAAAATTGCAGCTCTAGCAGTCTGAGCGCGAGCACACCCATCAGCAGCACGACCATCACAAAAAGCGTAGTCGCACGACCAACAAACAGCTCAACCTCTCGGTTTTGATCTTTTATGGAGCGTTCGAACGCCAAAATATCCCTCTTCTAACTCACCTTCTGGGTCAGGTGTTGACCGTTTCTTTACTGTGGGCCCAACAACTCAACCGATTCATGATAGACCTTTGATTTTATTAAGATAATGGAGCTTTCGTGGAGATCATTCCCGATGGTAAGGGTGGCCAATACTGATCGTCCAGGCGCGATACAAGCTCTCGGCAAGCAACACGCGAACCATGTAATGGGGGAAGGTCAGTGCGGAGAGTGAGAGGCGCTGGTCCGCCCGACCCAATAACTCTGGGCTCAACCCGTTCGCTCCCCCAATCAAAAAAACGACATCTTTGCCCATGTCGCGCCAGCGATTTAACTCGAGGGAGACCCCCTTGCTATCCAGTTGTCTACCGGCCTCGTCCAGGGCAATCACCCAATCTGACGGGGTGATTTTTTCGGAAATTTTTTTCGCCTCGTACTCGTCCACCTTGGCACTATCTTGGTGATGCCGAGGCGCAGGAACCTCGACCAAACTCAGCGGCATCTCCCTTGGCAGCCGCTTGGCATATTCATCGAAGCCTTGGCGAATCCACCCCGGGCACTTGCTACCGACGGAGATGACGCGCAGCTTCATCGTGATATGCCGGAAGCGGTGCTACTGCTCGACTTCATGGCTTGCGATTTCTGTCGCATCTGGCTCGCCTGATACCTCGTCCGTCTGATCTAGGTCAGACCAAAGGCGCTCTAACTCATAAAACCCTCTAGCCTCTTCGTTCATCACATGGACGATCACATCTGCCAGATCAACCAGTACCCAGTCGTAGCTTTCTCGTCCCTCGATGCCCAGCGGTTGCCGACCAATTGCTTTTGCCGATTCATTGGCCGTATCGACCAACGCTTTCACGTGTCGGTTCGAGGTTCCCGTCACTAAAATCATATAGTCGGTCATGGGCGTCAAGGCGGCGACATCGAGAGTCAAAATGTTGACGCCTTTCAAATCTTCCAACGCGGCAACAATATGATCCCGCAGCTCACTTGGTTTCAAGTTATCCCTCCTGGGTTAGGTACAGCTGGTGCTGATTGATGTAGGACCATACACGAGGGTCCAACAAAGCTTTATCACTATCGCCTGCACTTCGGCGCCAGCGTATTTGTGAGGCTGAAACAGCCTTCATCGGCAACGATAGGAACACAATTCGGCCCGCCGGAGCGCAACCAATGGACTCCGCTTGATGTCTGTGTTCCAACCCCTTCAGAACGTGATCACTGTCTGCTTCACCGTGCGGTTCAGGGCGCTCCACTACAATGAGGTGTCCATACTGCAAAAGCTCATGCCAATTGTGCCAAGTCGGCAGAGTTCGATACGAATCCATACCCAGTATCCAGCACAGCTGAGCGTCCGGATTTTGTTCCCTGAATACGCGCAACGTATCGACTGCGTATGATTTGCCGGAGCGACGAAGCTCTGTCTCATCCGCCAGCAGATTCTCGTGCTCCGCACAGGCGAGCTGCAACATTTCCCATCGATGATCATTCGAGGTTTGCGGCTGATCGCGATGACTTGGCCTAGCAGACAAAATCATATGCACACGATCAAGATTCAAATGCTGCTGCACGCTCAGCGCCGCGTGAATGTGCCCCAGATGCACTGGATCAAATGTACCGCCATAAAGGCCGATTCTCACGAACCAGTCCCCAAAGCCCAGCTACTCACGAGGCCTTTACCGATGACGAATCTCACCGTGACCAAAGACAACATATTTTTGCGAGGTCAATCCCTCTAGCCCTACCGGACCCCGGGCGTGAATTTTATCCGTCGAAATACCCACTTCGGCACCGAGGCCATATTCGAATCCATCAGCAAACTGCGTGGAGGCATTGACCATCACCGAGGCAGAATCGACCTGAGCGATGAATGCACGAGACTTAGTGTAGTTCTCGGTAACGATCACGTCTGTGTGTTGCGACCCGTACTCATTGATATGAGCAATAGCCTGGGCCATATCGTCGACAACGCGAATCGATAAAATCGGGCCCAAATACTCTTCACCCCAATCAGCCTCGGTAGCCGGATTCATCGGAGCAATGCCTTGGGCTCGCTCACAGCCACGCAACTCAATCCCAGCATCGCTTAGCTGGGCACCTAGCGGAACCAATACGTTCTGCGCCACGTCAGCATGAATCAGCAACGTTTCCAGCGCGTTGCATACCGCGAGTTTTTCGACCTTGGAATTGAAGGCGATGGATATGGCCATTTCTGGATTGGCATCAGCATCGATATAGACATGGCAAATACCATCCAAGTGTTTGATGACAGGGATTCTCGACTCGCTGCTGATGCGCTCGATGAGACCTTTGCCACCACGAGGCACGATCACATCAACGTACTCGTGCATTTTCAGCAATTCACCGACCGCAGCCCGATCCGTGGTGTTGAGCAACTGCACGGTGGTCGCAGGCAAATCTGCCGCGACCAGACCTTGAGTGACACAAGCCGCAATGGCTTGATTCGAATGAAAGGCTTCTGAGCCACCGCGCAAGATGCAGGCGTTGCCGGATTTCAGCGAGAGACTGGCTGCGTCTACGGTCACATTGGGCCGTGACTCGTAGATCATGGCGATCACACCAAGCGGTACGCGCATTTTACCGATTTGGATCCCTGTTGGCCGGTAGCTGAAATCGCTCATTTCTCCGACTGGGTCTTTTAGGGCATCCACCTGAAGAATGCCTTCGATCATTTGATCTATGCCTTTGTCGTTCAACAGCAAACGATCAATCAGCGGCTGATCGATTCCATTGTGCTCCGCCGCCGCCATGTCTTTGGCATTTTCATCACGAATGGCAGCCCGCGCACCATCGACCGCAGCAGCGATTTGTTTGAGCGCTTCGGACTTACTCGCCGACGAGGCACTACCGATGATGCGCGAGGACTCGCGTGCGTCTCGCCCAACCGTGGCGATGTAAGAGGCTATATCGTTTTTCATCCGCGTATTATAGAGACATTCCTTGATCGCACCCAACTTCCTTGACGTAAAATGCCGATTCTCCCCAGTAGATCGCTTCAATCGGCCAGTTGTTTAATGATTGCCTGCAGTTCCGTCAAACGCGCCTCCGGAGCGGACATTTCCAACAACCATTGCTTGGCCTCGGGCGCGATGGGCAACAGGTCCGCCACTCGGTGGCTTACTGAACGATCTTCGTTGAAATCAACTTGCGGATTGAGTTCTTGGATCAACGGATGCGCGAGCAAATCTCGGAGTACGCTCACCATGGGATCGTAACGCTCTGACAACGGCTGCGCTGGCTCTGACAACAATCGCACCCGGGCCCGCATCAAGCCGTCACGCGCTACCTCAGTCTCGATCACGGAGAACTTTTCGCCACCTTGGGCGACGATTCCCAACAGCCCGTTATCCGCCTGATCAAAGTCGATGATATGCGCCTGAGTACCAACATCGTATATCTGCGCGACCTTGGCCTTGCTGTCCGGGTCCTTTGCGTCCAGTACATCAGAACCCTCCCGAAGCAATACGACACCGAACCCTTTGCCTTCGCGCATACACCAACGAATCATGTCGACGTAACGGGGCTCAAAGATGCGCAATGGCAGTGTGCCTCCTGGGAACAGTACCGTGCGCAACGGAAACAAGGGGATTTCGATCGCTTGAGTTTGGTCGTCCTTGGTCATCTGGTTCCTTTCATCCGTTATTTCGTGCGCTCTGATGTTAAGCTGTTTGCCGCTGACGCACCTCACCCTGACAGGACAAATAATGGATTGGTTACACGTTGTCTTCTTGAGTTTGCTGCAGGGTTTGACCGAGTTCCTGCCTGTTTCCAGCTCTGCCCATTTGGTGCTTCCCGCACAGCTCACCGACTGGCCAGACCAAGGTCTCGCCTTCGATGTGGCCGTTCATTTTGGCACATTGATTGCCGTGCTTGCCTATTTTCGCACCGACCTGATGAGCATGCTCTGGGCAGTCAGCCGATCGCCTTCACTGGTCGGTGCAGTCGGCTGGCAAACCGTCATTCGCCAAACGGCGGTACATGACCGGGATCTGGATTTGGTGTTCAAGCTTGGAGTCGCCACTCTGCCAGTCGTCATCGTCGGCTTTGCCAGTAAGGACCTCATCGAAACTCAGCTGCGCACTATTCCCGTGATCGCTACGACCACAATGCTCTTCGGTGCCCTGCTTTGGTTCGCTGATCGTCGGACAGGCAGCCGTTCCATGGTGGAATGGCGCGATGCGTTGTGGATAGGGCTCGCTCAGATATTGGCTCTGATACCCGGCACATCTCGCTCGGGTATCACAATCACCGTCGCGCTGTTGATTGGCTTGAATCGTGTGTCCGCGGCCCGATTTTCTTTCCTGCTATCCATTCCAGCAATTGCCGGTGCTCAATTGCTCCTTACTCGGGACCTCGTCGCCACCGAAAGCCCGGTTGATCTGCTGCCGATTTTCTTCGGTGCACTGATCGCTTTTGCGAGCGCCTATGCCAGCATCCACTTCTTCATTCAGTTGCTGGATCGGTTTGGCATGACACCCTATGTCGTGTATCGGCTAATGCTTGGCTGCGTTCTGTGGCTACTGATCTGGTGACAATCCGAGTCTAGCTAAGAGAGAGATCTCTAAAACGGGATATCGTCTTCAAAATCATCATCTGAAAGACTCGTATTTGCCTTAGCTCCCGGAGGACCCGCATTTTGCGGCGAATCAAAACCACTGGGCGCACTGGAGTAACCGTCATTTTGATTGCCCATGCCGCCACCGGCTGGAGCGCCACCGAAACCACCATCGCCCATACTGCCGCGGCTGTCGAGCATCTGCAGTTCATTTGCATTGATTTCAGTGCGGTACTTCTTTTCGCCGTTCACTTCCCAGCTTGAGGTGCGCAGGCTGCCTTCGATGTAGACCTTTGACCCTTTACGCAGATACTCGCCTGCGATTTCGCCTAAGCGGGCAAAGCAGACAATGTTGTGCCATTCCGTGCGTTCTTGCTGCTCGCCAGTGGTGCGGTCTTTCCAGCTCTCAGAGGTTGCTATGCTAAATTTCGTCACCGCATTGCCATTCTGTGCATAGCGCGTTTCCGGGTCGCGACCCAGATTGCCAATCAGCATGACCTTATTGATGCCTCTAGCCATTTTTGTCTCCGAAAAAGTAATCGTCCTCCTAGTGTAGAGCAAAGCCAGAAACCACCCAATCGGAAAAGTGCTCGACTGCGGCAGAAGAATGAGAAAAAAACAGTTGTGTCTGGATTACACAGCTTCGGCTCTCTTGCTGCAGTTGTACGATCACGTTATGTTGCTTCTCTTAAATTGCCACGAGTCCTCACACCTTGGATACCATTGCTGTCCGCGGCGCCCGCACCCATAACCTCCAAAATATTGATTTAGACATACCGCGCGATAAGTTGGTGATTATCACCGGCCTTTCGGGTTCGGGAAAATCTTCGCTGGCATTTGACACCCTCTACGCCGAAGGTCAGCGACGCTACGTGGAGTCATTGTCCGCCTACGCCAGGCAGTTTTTGTCGATGATGGAAAAGCCCGATGTGGACCTGATCGAAGGGCTGTCGCCGGCCATTTCCATTGAGCAAAAATCCACCTCGCATAATCCAAGATCAACCGTCGGCACGATTACTGAGATCTACGACTATCTACGGCTGCTGTTTGCCAGAGTCGGCGAGCCACGCTGCCCCACCCACGACCTACCCTTGGATGCCCAAACCGTCAGCCAAATGGTTGATCAGGTGATTCAAAACATGCCGGGGCAACGCATCATGGTGTTGGCGCCCGTCATCAACGAACGCAAGGGTGAGCACTTACACGTTTTTCAGGAACTGATCGGTAATGGCTTTGTGCGCGCGCGAATCAATGGTTTGGTCGTTGATTTGGATGACGCACCTGCCCTCGACAAAAACAAGAAACACACCATTGAAGCGGTGGTTGACCGGGTCAGGGTCAAGGACGATATCGCGCAGCGCCTGGCTGAGAGTTTCGAAACGGCTCTCAACCTATCCGACGGCGTTGCCCAAGTGATTGATATGGACGACGACGAGCTACCTGCGACGGTTTTTTCAGCGCGCTTTGCCTGCCCAACCTGCGGATATTCGATTGCTGAACTGGAACCCAGAATGTTCTCGTTCAATAACCCAGCAGGCGCGTGCCCCAGTTGCGATGGATTGGGGGTCACCCAATTTTTCGACCCAGAACTGGTTGTCGCTGATGACGATCTGACCTTGGCAGAAGGAGCCATACGAGGCTGGGATCGTCGCAACGTCTATTACTTTCATATGCTGAGTTCTATCGCCGAGCATTACGAGTTCGATGTAGAAGTGCCGTTTAATCAACTCAGCAAGAAACATCGCGACATTATCCTCAACGGCAGTGGACGCCAGCGAATCGACTTCAGCTACGTCAACGACCGTGGCGACGTGATTAAGCGCACGCATCGCTTCGAAGGGGTTCTGCCGAATATGGCCAGACGCTTTCATGAAACCGAATCGTCCATGGTGAGAGAGAACCTGCAGAAATTTATGCGGGTAACCCACTGTCCGAGCTGCTCAGGCACGCGCCTGCGCGAGGAATCCCGACACGTTTTTGTAGGCAAATCCAATTTGCCCAGTATTACGCAACAGTCCATCGCTCAAAGTTTGGAGCATTTCAACGCGCTTACACTGAAGGGCCAGCGAGCCACCATTGCGGAAAAAATTCTGAAGGAAATCATTGCCCGGCTGCGGTTCCTCGTAGACGTTGGCTTGAATTACCTCAGTTTAGATCGCAGCGCCGAAACCCTTTCCGGTGGCGAGGCGCAACGCATACGCTTAGCCAGCCAAATCGGCGCAGGGTTGGTGGGCGTCCTATACATCCTAGACGAGCCATCCATTGGTCTACACCAACGCGACAACGAACGACTGCTAAAGACCCTCGAACATCTCAGGGATTTGGGCAACACCGTGATCGTGGTCGAACATGACGAAGAAGCCATGCGTAAGGCCGACTACTTGGTGGATATTGGCCCGGGCGCCGGCGTCCATGGCGGTAAAATCGTTGCAGCCGGCAGCTACGAAGACGTGCTCAAAAACAAAAAATCCATCACTGGCCAATATCTGAGCGGTGCAAAAAAGATTGAGGTTCCTAGAAAACGCAACGAACCCAGCCCCGAGAAAATGCTGAATTTGACCGGGGCCAGCGGCAACAATTTGAACGATGTATCGCTGAGCATTCCATGCGGCCTGCTCACCTGCATTACCGGTGTATCCGGATCAGGCAAGTCGACACTGATCAACCATACCCTGTACCCCCTTGCCGCGACAGAGCTCAACAAGGCCACGACCCTCAAGGCTCAGCCCTATGAAGCGATCGACGGCCTGCAGCATCTCGACAAGGTCGTGGACATTGATCAAAGCCCCATCGGTCGCACACCACGCTCGAACCCTGCCACCTATACGGGCTTGTTTACACCGATCCGCGAGCTCTTTGCCCAAGTTCCTGAAGCCCGAGCCAGAGGCTACAAGCCCGGTCGATTCAGCTTCAACGTCAAAGGCGGTCGGTGTGAAGCCTGCCAGGGCGATGGTCTGATCAAGGTTGAGATGCACTTTTTACCCGATGTCTATGTGCCCTGCGACACCTGTGGTGGCAAACGTTACAACCGTGAGACCCTCGACATCCGCTACAAGGGCAAGAACATTAACGAGGTTCTCGATATGACCGTCGAGGACGCAGCTGAATTCTTCGCTCCGGTGCCTATGCTGGCTAGGAAGCTGGAAACCCTCAAAGACGTGGGCCTGTCCTACATTCGCTTGGGCCAATCAGCCACGACGCTCTCAGGCGGCGAAGCTCAGCGCATCAAGCTGTCGAGGGAGTTATCGAAACGCGATACCGGCAGCACGCTCTATATTTTGGATGAACCCACAACCGGACTGCACTTTCATGACATCGCTCAGTTGCTTGAGGTTCTGCATCGACTGCGCGACGACGGCAACACCATTGTCGTTATCGAACACAATTTAGACGTGGTCAAGACCGCTGACTGGGTTGTTGATCTCGGACCAGAAGGCGGATCCGGTGGTGGGCACATTATCGCGACCGGTACCCCTGAATCCGTGGCAGGCAACAAAAAATCTCATACCGGAAGGTTTTTAAAAGACACCCTTGCCTAGGGCAGCTCTGCAAAGCCGCGCACCGCGGGGGATGGACCCATGCCTCCGCGCACCTTTTGGCTATTGAGCTTTAGCGGCCGGGCAGACAGGCCCGCAGCGCGCTGGTACACAGCTGGACGTTTTCTTGGCGAGCCGCGTAGCCCATCAATCCGATGCGCCACACTTTGCCCGCGAAGGCACCTAAGCCGGCACCGATTTCCAAATTGAATTCTTTCAGCAACTGCTGACGCACCGCCGCTTCATCAACCCCTTCTGGGACCTTAACTAAGTTGAGTTGGGGTAGGCGGTAGGACGCGTCCACAACGAACTCTAGACCCAAACCAGACAGATTTTCGTACAGGGCATTGTGCATGGTTCGGTGCTTTGCCCAAGACGCTTCTAGGCCTTGCTCTTTCACCATGAGAAGCGCTTCGTGCAAACCGTACATCGCGTTTACCGGCGCGGTATGGTGGTAGGTGCGACCGCCCCCTTCACCGTCCCAGTAAGCCATCAGCAAGGACAAATCCAGGAACCAGCTTTGCACTGGAGTATTACGCGATTTCACGCGATCCGCTGCCGCTTGGCTAAAAGTGATTAGACTGATGCCGGGAGGTGCCGACAAACACTTTTGGGTACCGGAATAGGTCACATCGGCCTGCCACTCATCGACTTCCAGCTCGACGCCAGCCAGACCCGTTACCGAGTCAACGATGGTTAAACAGCCATGATCCTTGGCTATGGCACACAGTGTTTTGACGTCGCTACATACCCCTGTGGACGTCTCCGCATGCACGAAGCCCACAACCTTTGCATCTGGGTTAGCAGTCAAGGCGGCACGTAGCTTCTCCGGGTCGACTTGCGTACCCCACTCATCCTCTACGGTGACCAGCTCGCCGCCCATACGCCTGACGTTTTCCGCCATACGCATGCCGAAAACCCCGTTGATGCAGACGATCGCTTTATCGCCCGGTTCCAGCAGGTTTGCATAGGAGGCTTCCATAGCCGCTGAGCCGGGTGCGGACAGCGGTAGGGTGAGTGCGTTAGACGTGCGAAACGTGTAGCGCATGAGATCTTTGATCTCTTCCATCAAGCCTTGGAATTCAGGATCCAAGTGTCCGATGGTCGCTTTCCCCATGGCCCCCAATACTCGTGGATGAACATCCGATGGGCCCGGACCCATCAACGTACGGGGGGTTGGATGAAAGCTTGTATTCATAGGTTGTTAGCCGTCTTTTTTGTCTTCTTCTGTCTTGTCGTCTTCTGCCTTTACGTCTTCTGCCTTGGGCTCTTCAGCATCGGCCACCGTATCTTCTGCCGAAGCAACAGTCTCTTCTACGGCCTCTGGCGCTGTTTCTTCAGCCACGTCTTCGGCAGGCATCGCCTGTGCATTGGCGTAATCTTCATCCAGATCTTCCGTCACAACAGGGCGTCCGACCAGTTCAATGTAGGCCATCGGTGCTGCGTCCCCGGTGCGAAATCCGCACTTCAGAATACGCGTGTACCCACCGGGACGATCTTGGTATCGAGGACCAAATTCTGTAAAAAGCTTACCAACCGCTGCCTTGCTCCGCGTGCGGGAGAAAGCCAATCGACGATTCGCTACAGAATCTTCCTTGGCAAGCGTGATCAGCGGCTCAACGACCCGTCTCAGCTCTTTCGCCTTAGGCAATGTCGTTTTGATCACTTCACTTTCAATCAGTGAGGCAGCCATGTTGCTGAACATCGCTTTGCGATGTGAACTGTTTCTGTTTAGCTGTCTGCCACTCTTTCGATGACGCATTGTTCGTTCCTGTCGCTAATGTCTGCGTTTCACAACGCAATAATCGTTTTCTATCTTTTCAGTCGTGCTGGCTTACAGCCGGCCACCGTGCAAATTCGCTGGCGGCCAGTTCTCTAGGCGCATGCCCAGAGCAAGTCCACGCGACGCCAACACGTCTTTGATTTCTGTCAGAGACTTCTTGCCTAGGTTAGGCGTCTTTAACAGCTCGACTTCGGTGCGCTGAATCAGATCACCGATGTAGTAGATGTTCTCTGCCTTGAGGCAATTTGCAGACCGGACGGTAAGTTCCAGATCGTCTACCGGGCGAATGAGAATTGGATCGACTTCGTCCTCTTTTTCTTCAACGACCTGCTCTTTTTCGTTGTTTAGGTCGACGAATACGGCCAACTGATGCTGAAGGATGGTCGCTGCACGACGAATGGATTCTTCAGGGTCAATGGTGCCGTTGGTTTCGAGATCTAAAACCAACTTGTCCAAGTCAGTACGCTTCTCAACCCGAGTACTTTCCACGCTATAGGAAACGCGACGCATGGGGCTATAAGAGGCGTCTAATCGCAGAGTGCCGATCGAGCGTGACTCTTCTTCTGATTCCACCTGGGAGTCCACTGGTACGTAACCACGACCGCGGGTAACCCGCGCTTCGATGCGTATGGCACCTTTGTCGTTCAGGTTGCAGACCACATGATCTGGGTTCGCAATCTCAATGTCTTCGGTTAGCTGAAAATCACCCGCTACTACTGGGCCCGTCCCCGTCTTGCTTAGGGTGATCACACCTTCGTCTTGGTTGTGCATAACGAGGCTGATGTCTTTGAGGTTCAGCAAGATATCGATTACGTCTTCTTGCACGCCTTCGATGGTGCTGTACTCATGCAACACCCCGTCGATCTGCACTTCGGTAATGGCGCAGCCAGGCATAGACGAGAGCAAAATTCGGCGCAGCGTGTTACCCAGCGTGTGGCCGAAGCCCCGCTCCAGCGGCTCAAGGGTTACCTTGGCTCGAAATGGGGAATCGCTTTGAACATCAATCTGTTGTGGTGTTAGAAAATCGTTTATCAGCTGTGACATATATGTCTCCCACAAGCGCCCTACTAGGCGTGATGAAAATTACTTAGAGTAAAGCTCTACGATGAGGTTTTCATTAATCTCCGCAGGCAGCTCTTCGCGATCTGGAAGACGCTTGAACGTGCCTTCCATCTTGTCGGCGCTAACTTCTACCCAGTCCACTTGTCCGCGTTGTGCAGACAACTGCAATGCCGCCTGAATACGCAACTGACCACGAGACTTTTCGCCCACGGCCACGATATCGTTTGGTTTAACCTGATAGGAGGCGATATTGACGATCCCGCCGTTTACCGTTATCGATTTGTGCGACACCAACTGGCGGCTTTCTGCCCGCGTGGAGCCAAACCCCATGCGATAAACCACATTATCCAAACGGCTCTCGAGCAGCTTTAACAAGTTTTCGCCCGTAGCGCCCTTCTTACGGTCCGCAGCCTTGTAATAGTTGCGGAACTGCTTCTCTAACACACCGTAAATACGACGGACTTTTTGTTTCTCGCGCAGCTGAACAGCGTAATCGGATAACCGACCACGACGAATACCGTGTTGTCCTGGTGCATTATCGATCTTGCACTTGGAGTCAATCGGGCGCACGCCGCTCTTCAAGAAAAGATCAGTCCCTTCTCGACGACTTAATTTAAGTTTTGGTCCTAGATAACGGGCCATACGTAGTTCTCCGTGAGTATTCTTTTAGCCAACCAAGCGCTAAACGCGGCGACGCTTTGGTGGACGACAGCCGTTGTGCGGAATCGGTGTCACATCAGCAATGCTGTTGATTTTAAGGCCCGCAGCGTTGATTGCCCGCACTGCAGACTCTCGACCCGGCCCAGGACCCTTCACAAACACGTCAACGCTCTTCATACCGAATTCAACGGCAACATTACTTGCGCGCTCGGCAGCAACCTGAGCAGCAAACGGTGTGCTCTTGCGGGAACCACGGAAACCGGATCCACCCGAGGTGGCCCAACTCAACGCGTTACCCTGACGATCGGTGATCGTGATAATCGTATTATTGAACGACGCGTGAATGTGGGCTAACCCATCAACTACTACGCGCTTCGCTTTTTTCTTTTCCGCCATATCTACTTATCCTGCTTTTTACCGCCACGGCCTTTCACGCCTTGGCTTTACCGCGATGACGCTACTTGCGGATCGGTCGACGCGGCCCTTTACGGGTTCGCGCGTTGGTTCGTGTACGCTGACCATGCACTGGCAGGGGCCGGCGATGACGCATACCGCGGTAGCAACCCAAATCCATCAATCGCTTGATGTTCATTGAGTTCTCACGACGCAGATCGCCTTCAACAGTACATTTCGCGACTTCGTTTCGAATCGCATCCAAATTGGCTTCGTCAAGTTCACCAATTTTTTCATCGGGTCTTACACCCGCGGCATCACAAATTTTCACTGCAGTCGTAGGGCCTATTCCGAAGATATAGGTCAACGATACCCGCGCGTGTTTGTTATCCGGGATATTTATTCCGGCAATACGTGCCATCTATTCGCTCCGTCTTACACTTGAAGTCATAACGGCCAATTATCCTTGGCGTTGCTTATGACGTGGTTCAGCACTGCAAATCACGCGGACAACGCCATGGCGCTTCACGATCTTGCAGTTCCGACAAATTTTCTTTACCGATGCTCTTACTTTCATAGTCCTAACCTGTACTGGCGCTTAACGCCGCTTCCCATAGTTCTGTAACTTGGACTTTTCCATGAGCTTCGCGTATTGACTGCTCATGAGGTGCGATTGCACTTGTGCCATGAAGTCCATGGCTACAACCACGACGATCAAGACCGCCGTGCCACCAAGTTGAAAAGAGGTGTCGAAAAACACCACCATGAATTCTGGTAGCAAACACACCAACGTGACGTAGGCCGCTCCAAAAACCGTTAAACGAGTAATCACGTCATCAATATACTTCGAGGTCTGAGCACCCGGACGAATACCGGGAACGTAAGCACCCTGACGTTTCAAATTGTCCGCAACATCCTTGGGATCGAACATAATCGCGGTATAAAAAAAGCTAAAAAAGATGATCCCGGCAGCGAACATCATGATGTACAGCGGCTGTCCCGGGGACAGTACGAGAGCGATTTGCTGCAGCGCACCCATACCCGGGTTGCTGCCAAACCAACTCGCCATCGACGCTGGGGCAAGCAACAGGCTTGACGCAAAGATGGCGGGGATCACACCGGCCATATTAATTTTCAGCGGTAAATGGCTGCTCTGAGCCTGAACCATGCGTCGGCCTTGTTGTCGTTTGGCGTAGTTCACTGTAATCCGTCGCTGACCACGCTCTACGCGAACCACAAACCAAACAACGGCAATGGCTAATGCGGCCATTACTAACAGCGCGATGATGTTAATGTTGCCCAAACGCGCCGCCTCGAACATCTGGCCAATGGCCGATGGGAAACCAGAAACAATGCCTGAGAAGATCAACAGCGATATACCGTTGCCGACGCCACGCTCGGTGATCTGCTCACCCAGCCACATCATGAAGATAGAGCCCGTCACCAGCGTCAAGGCTGCTACAAACAAAAAGCTTGTACCCGGATCGAAGGCTAAGCCTTGATTGGCCAAGGTTACAGCCAGCGAGGTGCCTTGAATTAGCGCAATTGCCAACGTCAGATAACGCGTTGCCTTGGTGATCTTGCGGCGACCGGCTTCACCTTCTTTACGCCACTGTTGGAATTGTGGCCACATCATGGTGAGCAAATTCATGATGATGCTAGCGGTAATGTACGGAATCACGCCAAGCGCCAGAATACTCATGCGCTCCCAGGCACCGCCAGAAAACATATTGAACAGCTCTAAAATGCCGCCTTGGTTTTGATTGAACAGCGCCTGTAGTTGACCGGGATCAATACCGGGAACCGGAATATGAGTGCCGATCCGATAAACGAGCAGTGCAAACAACACGAACAGAAGTCGGCTACGAAGTTCGGCGACTCCTGCCTGATTTCCGGCCAACTGGTTGGCTATGTCTTCTTGGTTGCGTGACATCGTTTTTCTTTATAAATCCGAGTTACTGTTCAATTCAGTTCGTTTGATTCTGACCGTTTAGGCTATTACGCCGTTTCCGTCGCCTTCTCTTTTTTCACTAAGCGCCCTCTTACCGGCGCTTCGATATCAATTACCTGACCACCCGCTGTCTCAATGGCCGCCCGCGCACCCTTGGTAACCGCGACGTTCACGTCCTCGACCTTGAAAGCTCTTGTGACTTCGCCAGAGAGCATGATGCGCGCACGCTTCATGTCTTTACGAACCACATTCGCGGCCTTGAGGCTTTCCAGGCTAATCGTATCGCCTTCAACCTTGCTCAACTCGCTGAGGCGCACTTCTGCGGTCCCCATGCCAATACGAGACCGAAAACCGAATTTTGGAATCCGCATCTGCAAAGGTAGCTGACCGCCCTCGAAACCAGGACGCACACCGCCACCAGAACGGGCTTTTTGACCCTTTTGTCCGCGGCCTGCGGTCTTGCCGAATCCTGAGCTCTGGCCACGACCAACACGACGCTTAGCTTTCTTACTTCCATCAGCTGGGTGCAAATCATTCAGTTGCATTAACCTTCTCCCTCAACTCGCACCATGTAATTGATGCGATTGATCATGCCCCGCACTGAGGGGGTATCTTCTAACGTGACGGTATGTCCAATACGACGCAAACCCAGACCAGTAACGCAGGCCTTATGATTCTTCAGCCTGCCGATTGGGCTCTTTGTCAGGGTCACAGTTACTGTCTTGTCACTCATCTGAATATCCTTGATACCTTTTTCTCAAAGGTCTTACTTACTTTTCCAGCCGCTCTTTTTAAGCGACGATGGAATCGACATCTTTACCGCGCTTCTCGGCAACTCGCGTAGGCGATTTCGTACCGGTAAGGGCTTTAAACGTCGCCTGAACTACGTTTACGGGGTTCGTTGACCCGTAGCACTTGGCCAGAACGTTCTGCACCCCTGCGGCCTCTAGTACCGCTCGCATTGCGCCACCAGCAATAACGCCAGTACCTTCCGACGCTGGCTGCATATAGACCTTAGAAGCCGAATGCCGTGCCGTAGTGGCATACCACAGGGTGTCGCCATTCAAATCCACGTCTTTCATGTTGCGCCGGGCCGCTTCCATTGCTTTTTGGATAGCCGTTGGGACTTCGCGCGCCTTACCACGACCGAAACCCACCTTGCCATTGCCGTCGCCAACGACGGTGAGTGCAGTGAAACCAAAAATACGTCCGCCCTTCACAACTTTGGCAACGCGGTTCACTTGGACTAGTTTTTCAATCAGTCCTTCTTCACGAATCTCTTCGGTATAAGCCATCTAAAACTCCAGTCCACCTTCACGGGCCGCGTCAGCAAGTGCTTTCACGCGACCATGGTATTTAAATCCTGAACGGTCAAAGGCCACCGCTGACACACCCTGCGCCTTGGCGCGTTCTGCGATAAGCGATCCAACCTTGGCGGCGGTTTCGACGTTGCCCGTCTTCCCAGAGCGCAGGTCTGCGTCCAAGGTGCTCGCCTGCGCCAGGATCGTCCCACCATCGGCGGAAATCACTTGTGCGTAAATATGTCTCGGTGTCCGACAAACCGACAACCGTGTCGCGCCCAATTCCCGCATCTTCATGCGGCCTCTGCGCGCTCGTCTCAGTCTGCTTACTTTCTTTTCGTTCATCGTTCTTTCTTAACCTGATCTAAATTAGCGTGATACGGATAAGCCAAAGGCTTGGCACCAAACTATTACTTCTTCTTGGCTTCTTTACGCTTCACGTACTCACCGGCGTACCGTACGCCCTTGCCCTTATAAGGCTCTGGTGGACGGAAACTTCTGATTTCTGCACAGACCTGACCCACACGCTGCTTGTCGACACCTGCGATCACGATCTCAGTCTGACTTGGCGTCTCAGCGCTGATGCCTTCTGGCAACTCGTAAACCACTGGATGAGAGAAACCCAGCTGCATGGTCAGCGTTTTGCCTTGAGACTGGGCGCGATAACCAACGCCTTGTAGCTCAAGCCTCTTCTCGAACCCTTCGCTAACACCCGTCACCATGTTTTGCACCAGTGCGCGCATGGTTCCTGCCATCGCTCTGGCGTCTTTATCTTCACCCTTCGCTCGAACCTTTAGCTCGTCGTCTTCCTGCACGAGCACGACCGAGTCGTGTATGGCGAATGCCATCTGGCCCTTTGTGCCCTTTACCGAAAAATCTTGGCCGTTGAGTTTCACCTCAACACCGGACGGCAGAGAGACAGGACTGTTTGCTACGCGTGACATTGCGTTCTCCTAAAATACGGTGCAGAGCACTTCGCCACCGATGCCTTGGGCTCGAGCGGCTTTGTCGGTCATGACTCCACGGTTGGTGCTCACAATGGCGACGCCCAGTCCACCACGCACCTTGGGGATATCATTACTTTCTTTATAAATTCTCAGACCGGGGCGGCTGACGCGCGCGATCTCTTCGATCACGGGACCACCATTGTGGTATTTCAGCTGAACCGTAATGACTGCCTTTACTTCTTCGGAAACCGAATAACCTTGGACATAGCCCTCGCTCACTAATACGTCAAGAATGGCGCACTTTGCTTTTGAATGGGGCATTTGAACTTCAACGTGCCCTGCCATTTGGGCATTGCGAACGCGAGTCAAAAGGTCTGCTATGGGATCTTGCATCGTCATGATTTATTACCTACCAACTCGCCTTAACCAGACCTGGAACGTCGCCACGCATCGCCGCTTCACGCAGCATGTTGCGAGACAAACCAAATTTTCTGTAAACACCGTGCGGACGACCGGTCAATCCGCAGCGTCTTTGGCGACGGACTCGGCTTGCATCACGAGGCTGAGCCTGCAATTTAAGCTGCGCGTCCCAACGCTCTTCATCGCTTACGTTTCGATTCGCAATAATTGCCCGAAGAGCGTCTCGCTTGGCACCGTATTTTTCACGTGCACGAGTACGCTTCTTCTCTCGTTCGATCATGGATTGCTTAGCCATTCTTCGCCTCTATATCCTATGTGCGGAAGGGAAACTTGAATGCTTTGAGCAATTCAAGAGCCGCTTGGTTTGTTTGGGCCGTCGTCGTAACACAGATATCCATGCCACGAATCTTGTCGATCTTGTCGTAGTCGATTTCGGCAAATACGATCTGCTCGGTGATACCCATGCTGAAATTCCCGCGGCCATCAAATGACTTTGGGTTCAATCCGCGAAAGTCGCGCATCCGCGGAATCGCGACGTCTACCAACCGCTCGATAAAGTCATACATGCGTTCACTACGCAGGGTCACTTTGCAGCCAATTGGATAGCCTTCACGGATCTTGAATCCAGCTTCCGACTTGCGTGCCAAGCAGATTACGGGCTGCTGACCAGCGATGGCGGTCATGTCCGTTACCGCTGCTTCCATCACTTTGCGATCAGCAATCGCTTCGCCGACGCCCATGTTCAGGGTGACCTTGGTGATCTTCGGCACTGCCATTGGATTGGAGATACCCAAATCCTTCTGCAACTGGGGCCGTATCTGAGTACGGTAGTGTTCGTATAATTTACCCATCGTTAGTCTTCAATCTCTTTGCCTGTGGACTTGAAGACACGAACTTTCCGTCCATCTTCATTTTTCAAGCCGACTCGGTCAGCTTTCTCTGCTTCGTGGTTCCAGATGGCTACGTTAGACACCTGGATCGGCGCTTCCTGAGGCACGATGCCCCCCTGATCGCCAGAATTCGGGTTGGGACGCTTGTGCTTCTTCACCATATTGATGCCGGCTACCATCAAGCGGCCATCTTTAAGCACTCGCAGCACTTCACCGCGACGGCCTTTATCGCGACCGGCGATCACCACCACTTCGTCATTTTTTTTGATCTTTAACATGCCGATTTTCTCTTTCGAATCTCTTTTCAATCACCTGACCGCTCGTGTCCTAGGACGCTTTTCGGAGCAGGCTTATAAAACCTCTGGCGCCAACGAAACGATGCGCATGAAACGTTCTGACCTCAGTTCCCGCGTCACCGGCCCGAAAATACGCGTTCCAATGGGCTGCTTGTTTGCGTTCAGCAACACAGCGGCGTTTTGATCAAACTTGATCAGCGAACCGTCCTGACGACGAACACCCTTACGGGTTCGTACGACAACTGCGTCCATCACCTGACCCTTTCGGACGCGACCACGAGGAATCGCTTCCTTTACCGTCACCTTGATGATGTCGCCGATACCTGCGTAACGACGGTGACTACCACCGAGGACCTTGATGCATTGCACCCTTCGGGCACCGCTGTTATCAGCGATTTCCAACATTGTTTCTGTCTGAATCATGTCTCGTTAGACTCCGGTAGATCGAACGTCGATGCTTTGCAGCTTCCAGGTCTTTGTCTTGGAAAGTGGACGGCACTCGATCACCGTCACGGTGTCGCCCACGTTGCAATCGTTGTTTTCATCATGCGCGTGAATCTTAGAAGACTTCCGTACGAACTTGCCGTACACCGGGTGCTTTACACGGCGCTCTACTTTCACGGTGATGCTCTTTTCCATACGGTCACTAACCACAACGCCCGTTACAGCGCGGGGGTTGCTGGCCTTCGCCTCTTGAATCTCTACCTCGGGGGTATCAGACATCTTGAGTCTCCTTCATCACTGTCTTCACGCGTGCGATATCACGACGTACTTCTTTCAGCAGATGGGTCTGACCCAACTGACCGCTTGCTCGCTGCATGCGCAAAGAAAAATGCTCGCGCTGCAGACGTAGAATCTCGGCCTGCAGTTCGTCCTTACTCTTTTCTCGAATTTCTTGGACCTTCATTACATTGCCGTCCGTTTCACAAATACTGTTTTGAAGGGCAGTTTTGCTGCCGCCAACGTCAGCGCTTCGCGCGCCACGTCTTCAGGAACACCCTGCATCTCGTACAGGACCTTGCCCGGCTGAATCAGAGCAACCCAGTATTCGACGCTACCCTTACCCTTACCTTGACGAACCTCGAGAGGCTTCTTCGTAATTGGCTTATCGGGAAACACTCGGATCCAGATCTTTCCACCACGTCGAATACGACGGGTCATCGCTCGACGACCGGCTTCAATCTGACGCGCAGTCATCCGGCCTCGGCCGACGGCCTTCAAACCGAACTCACCAAAACTGACCTTGGAGCCCCGCAACGCCAAACCGCGGTTGCGGCCTTTGTGCATTTTTCTAAATTTCGTTCTTTTTGGCTGTAACATTTTTGTACTTAACTATTTGGTACTAATCCCGCTTGCGACCAGCACCATGTGCCAGCACAAACTGTTCCCAGTTTCTCTATCCTTGAGGCGCTGCTGCAGGAGCATTCGACCCAATAACTTCGCCTTTGAAAATCCACACCTTAATACCCAGAATTCCATAGGTTGTTTCGGCTTCAAACGTGGCGTAATCAATGTCGGCCCGCAGCGTATGCAGAGGAACTCGGCCCTCATGGTAGACCTCAGAACGTGCGATCTCGGCACCACCCAGTCGGCCCGCTACTCGCACTTTGATGCCTTCAGCACCCAGGCGCATCGCGTTCTGAATCACACGGCGCATCGCCCGACGAAACTGAACTCGTCGCTCCAACTGCTGGGCAACATTCTGCGCTACCAGCACCGCATCAAGCTCAGGCTTGCGAATTTCTTCTATGTTGATGTGCACTGGCACACCCATGCGCTTCGATAATTCTTTGCGTAACTTATCTACGTCTTCACCTTTTTTACCAATCACAATGCCTGGACGGGCTGTGTGGATGGTGACTCGCGCGGTTTGAGCTGGCCGAGCAATCTCGATGCGCCCAACGGAGGCGTCAGCCAATCTCTCACGAAGATACTGGCGAACTTCTAAGTCGTTCAGCAGATATTCCGCATAATGCTTCTTATCGGCAAACCAGACAGATGTGTGATCCTTGACGATGCCAAGGCGAATCCCGGTTGGATGTACTTTTTGACCCATGCTGTTCTCTTATTCCGTATCCGACACCGTCACAGTGATGTGACAGCTACGCTTTAAAATTCGATCCGCTCTTCCCTTGGCACGAGGACGAATGCGCTTCATGGTCATGCCCGCGTTGACGTAAATCTCTGAGATTCGCAGATCATCAACATCAACACCTTCGTTGTGTTCGGCATTTGCGATTGCCGATTCCACGGTTTTCTTAACCAATACAGCACCTTTCTTCGTGCTGAAATTCAGAATATCCAGCGCGTCGGCAACGGGCTTGCCACGGACTTGATCCGCAACTAGCCGCACCTTCTGCGGCGAAATTTGTAAACGTTTTGCTATGGCACTGACTTGCATCGTCTTCCTCTATTCTCTCGCTGCGCTAGCGCTTGGCTTTTTTGTCAGCCGCATGGCCGCGATAGGTTCGGGTTGGCGCAAACTCACCGAGTTTGTGTCCTACCATGTCTTCGTTGATCACAACCGGCACATGCTGGCGCCCGTTATAAATCGCAATCGTCAGGCCTACCATTTCAGGCATCACCATGGAGCGGCGTGACCACGTTTTGATCGGACGTCGCTCGTTGTTCTCGACTGCTTTCTCTACCTTCTTCAACAAATGCGTGTCGACGAAGGGTCCTTTAAATAGGGATCTAGGCACTTATCGTTCTCCTATGGCGCTGACTAGCGCTTACCGCGACGACGAACGATAAGATCGTCAGTGCGCTTGTTCTTTCTGGTCTTGTGTCCCTTCGTTGGAACACCCCAAGGGGTCACCGGATGACGGCCACCGGACGTCTTACCTTCACCACCACCATGCGGGTGATCGACTGGGTTCATGGCCACACCACGAACCGTTGGTCGCACGCCACGCCAGCGCTTCGCGCCAGCCTTACCGAGAGAGCGCAAGCTGTGCTCACTGTTACCCACTTCACCAAGCGTTGCGCGACATTCGCTCAACACGCGTCGCATCTCCCCTGAGCGCAAGCGCAAGGTCGCGTACGTACCCTCACGAGCCACCAGCTGGCAGGAGCCACCGGCGCTTCGAACCATCTGAGCACCCTTGCCGGGCTTGAGTTCGACGCAGTGGATCACACTACCGACGGGAATATTTCGAATGGCCAGCGTGTTTCCGGGCTTAATCGGCGACGTTGGCCCGCTCATGATCGGATCGCCAGCATGCACACCCTTGGGGGCGATGATGTAACGGCGCTCGCCATCTGCGTACTTCAACAACGCGATATTAGCGGTACGATTGGGGTCGTATTCTAGGCGCTCTACAACGGCTGGAATCCCGTCCTTGTTGCGCTTCCAATCGATAATTCGATAGTGCTGCTTATGGCCGCCACCACGGTGACGTGTCGTAATGCGACCTGCATTGTTACGACCGCCAGACTTCTTCTGTGGCGTCAACAACGCTTTGTGCGGCGCACCTTTATGCAGCTCTGAATCTACAACCTTGACGACAAATCGACGCCCAGGAGAGGTTGGTTTTGTCTTTACAACAGCCATGCCTAAACCCTTATTCCGCCACCATGTAGTCGAGCTCTTGGCCCGCAGCTACAGTGACGTATGCTTTTTTCCAATTCTTCTTGCGCGACATACCGCGAGCGGTGCGCTTCAGCTTGCCTTTTACGTTAGCGGTCGTGACCTTAGTCACTGACACACTGAAAATGCTTTCAACAGCTGCACGTATCTCTATTTTTGTTGCATCAGGCGCCACTTTAAAGGCGTATTGGTTTGCCTCTTCGCCTTGGACAGACACCTTCTCAGTGATGTGCGGCTCACGCAGTACGGTGAAAATGCGTTCCTGATTCATGCCAACACCCCCTCTAATTTCTTCAGGGCGGGCACCGTAATCAGTACTTTCTCGTAGCTGATAAGGCTCACCGGATCCAAACCGTCCACATCGCGAACGTCGATACCTTTCACGTTACGAGCGGCCAAAAATAAGTTTTCGTCGACATCTTCCGTGACGATCAGAGCGCCAGACATATCCAGCTCTTTCAGCTTTGCGACCAAGGCCTTTGTCTTCGGCGCTTCCACTGAAAACGACTCGATCGCGACTAGGCGCTCTTGCCGAATCAGCTCGGATACGATGCACTGCAACGCACCTCGGTACATCTTGCGATTCACCTTGGTTGAGTGATCTTGAGGCTGTGCGGCAAAGGTTACGCCACCGGAACGCCAAATCGGCGAACGCGTCGTGCCAGCACGAGCGCGGCCCGTACCTTTTTGACGCCAAGGCTTCTTACCGCCGCCGCTAACCGCAGATCGGTTCTTCTGAGCGCGAGAGCCCTGTCGAGCACCAGCCATGTAGGCGACGACGACCTGGTGAACCAGCGCTTCGTTGTATTCCCGGCTAAACGCCGTGTCGGCTACTTCCACGCTGCCGCCGTCTACTGCGAGATTTAAATTCATTTCGCGTCTCCTGCGCCTGGACGCGCCTTAACAGCAGGCCGTATGCAGACATCTCCGCCTGGAGCTCCGGGAACCGCACCTTTAACCATGATTAAATTGCGCTCGGAATCCACTCGGACAACTTCCAAATTCTGGGTGGTTACTTTTGCTGCACCCATGTGGCCGGACATCTTCTTACCCTTAAATACTCGACCCGGGGTCTGGCATTGGCCAATCGAACCCGGTGCTCGGTGAGAGATCGAGTTGCCGTGTGTATTATCTTGGCCGCGGAAGTTCCAGCGCTTGATGGTGCCGGCGTAACCCTTACCCTTGGAGGTGCCTTGCACGTCGACAATTTGACCTGCCTCGAACTGATCGACAGCCAACTCGCCACCGATGTCCAGATCGCCAGCCTCGTCTACGCGAAATTCCCAGAGACCGCGACCACTGCCTGCATTCGCCTTGGCGAAGTGTCCAGCCATTGCCTTGGTCACCCGGCTGCGGCGACGCTCGCCGGTCGTTACTTGAATCGCGACATAGCCGTCGTTATCCAGATTCTTCACCTGAGTAACTCGATTTGGTTCTGCTTCGATGACAGTCACGGGAACGGACACGCCTTCTTCATTGAAGATTCGTGTCATACCGCTCTTTTTACCTATCAATCCAATTGCCATTGGTCTTCCTAACTTAAGCGTTCTACCTGCGGCGATTACAACGGCGTGCGGACCCTCGCCCCTCTTTCTTTATTTAAAAGAAGAGGACTAAAGCCCGGCTTGCGCCTTTCGCCGGCTCCCTATCGGAGCCTTTTGGTATCAAACAATAAAAAGCTGCCTGGCCATTACTGGCGAGACAGCTTCAACTCAATTCAAACTAATCTGTACTTCCCCCCCGGCCGCCAAATCGAGCTTCATCAGAGCATCGACGGTCTTTTCGGTAGGTTCTACGATATCCAGGAGCCTTTTATGGGTACGGATTTCGTACTGATCCCGCGCGTCTTTGTTGACGTGGGGAGAAACCAAAATCGTAAAGCGTTCTTTACGCGTTGGCAGCGGAATAGGACCTCGCACCTGAGCGCCCGTGCGCTTGGCGGTGTCTACTATTTCCTGAGTCGACACATCAATTAAGCGATGATCGAATGCCTTCAGATGAATGCGAATACGCTGGTTTTGCACTTACGAACTCCAAACCCAAATTAAAGTTGCTGATCACATGCGAACGAGGGCGAGCCTCGCTGCCGCGGGTAATCAAGCATTTCTCCTGTTAAAGAGCGTTTACCCATCGGCTCATCAACAAACGTTGAGCCAGCCGATCAATAAATTCCTAATCCTCTCTGCGACCCATGGCGCCCACTGAGTGACGCCCCGCCGCAACATCCCTTTATCCGACAATGAGGGGCTAGATTTTAAGCCTTCCTCCTCCCCGGTTTGGGCCGCGAATCATACAGACTGATTCACAACCCGGCAACATGTGATGTGGGGAAAAATGAAATTAATCCCGACTGTCGCCTGCTGTATCACAAACGTCTAGTCGATGACCTTGGCAACGACGCCCGCGCCTACGGTACGACCGCCTTCGCGGATCGCGAAACGCAGTCCATCGTCCATCGCAATCGGACAGATCAGCTCAACAACCATCTTAATGTTGTCGCCCGGCATCACCATCTCAACACCCTCAGGCAACTCGCAGGCGCCCGTTACATCCGTCGTGCGGAAGTAAAACTGCGGACGATAGCCTTTGAAAAATGGGGTGTGGCGACCACCTTCGTCTTTCGACAACACGTAAACTTCTGCCTCGAACTTGGTGTGCGGCGTAATCGCGCCTGGCAACGTCAGTACCTGACCGCGCTCTACTTCTTCACGCTTCGTACCTCGCAACAACACACCAACGTTCTCACCTGCGCGACCTTCGTCCAGCAGCTTGCGGAACATCTCAACACCGGTGCAGGTCGTCTTCATCGTTTCTTTGATACCAACGATTTCGATCTCATCACCGACGTTCACGATGCCGCGCTCAACACGACCCGTCACTACCGTGCCTCGACCTGAAATCGAGAACACGTCTTCGATAGGCATCAAGAACGGCTGATCTACCGCACGCTCTGGCTCGGGAATGTAGCTGTCCAGGGTGTCGACCAAGGCTTTAACCGCGCTCGTGCCCAGCTCATTGTCGTCCTTGCCTTCCAACGCCATCAGGGCGCTGCCCATGATAATCGGCGTATCGCCTGGGAACTCATACTGCTCTAGCAGATCAATCAGCTCCATCTCAACAAGCTCTTTCATCTCTTCGTATTCTTCCGTACCAACGCCGCCGCAGTCTTCTGCCAGCAGGTCAGCTTTGTTCAAAAATACGACAATCTTGGGCACACCAACCTGACGAGACAGCAAAATGTGCTCACGTGTCTGTGGCATGGGGCC
>PAFU01000037.1 GCA_002704225.1 Gammaproteobacteria bacterium
GTGGCGTCGTTGGCGCAGCCGCAGGCGCCGTCGCCTCTGATGGCATCTCGTCCACCGCGGCTTCAAACTCGCCGGCGCCAGACAACGCTTCTGAAGCAAACGCTGGTTCTGAATCTTTCGATTCTAGGGCATCAAAACCCTCCTCCGAACTCTCGTCTTCAACCCCAAGAACTGTCTCTTCTGAGTCAGCGCTGGGTTCTTCAACAGCAATAATCCGCACGTCGCCATAGTCTTGTACCGGCGCGGGCTCTGGCAGCGACACAGCACGATCCAGCATCTGCTCTGAACGCCATCGGGAATTTTGCGTTGCAACATCCTCTGCAGCACGGACCCGGGAAATCGTTACGGCTTCCTCAAATAAAGGCAGTGTGAGCATATTCCAAGGCTTGAGGCCATTGATGTTGCTGGCCCGAAAAGCCTGTGGGTTGAGACGTTGCACGGCCAGCATCTGCTGATCGTTGGTCACCGAATCGTCTTTCGTCCGATTGGCAATTCGCCACAGTGTGTCATTGGGTCGACTGAGCAACAGTCGACGCTCTTGTCCGGCAGCATCATCTGTGGGCAGCAGCAGCTCGATGGGTATCTGGCGAAGACCTGTGCCATCTTCGACTTCCACAACGAAGCGCAGACTGGGTTCGTAGACCGGCTGATTACTGAAGATTCCAAGCACGAATTCACCGGCAGCGTTGTCGCGCAGATCCAAGAACAGCGCATCAAATATTTGGTAGCGCCGCACCCCAAACGCCGCAAAGGACTCTTCGTCGGCTAACACGACACTGACCCGGCCAAATCGCGTATCCAGTCGGCCAAGATTGACTTGGGCTTCAATCGACTCGCCTACCGAGGAGGCCACTTCTGGCACCAAGAAGTCTATAGGCTCTGACTGGGCATGGCCCCAAAGGGCCTGCATCAGCAGGCTGAGCCATATCAACTTAGCGAACATGTTTACGCGCAAAATACTGTCCCTTTTATCTCACGCCCGTTGGCGCTAAATCCGCTCACCTATAACCGACTTTATAGAGCAACACAGTGTTTGTGTAACCCCGCAGGGATAGGACAGTCTACAGATGT
Source organism: Gammaproteobacteria bacterium (assembly GCA_002704225.1). Classification (GTDB taxonomy): domain Bacteria; phylum Pseudomonadota; class Gammaproteobacteria; order Pseudomonadales; family Azotimanducaceae; genus UBA4421. Next base: position 1,072 of record PAFU01000037.1, read on the forward strand.
GCCAAGAGCAGCTCTGCAATTTGCACACTGTTGAGTGCCGCGCCCTTACGGACATTGTCCGCCACCACCCACATATTCAGCCCATTTGGGTGTGAGATGTCTTTTCGAAGCCGGCTCACGAATACCGGATCTGTTCCAGCCCCGTGTTCCACTGGCGTCGCGAGTTCGTGGTCGCCCAGCAGCGTGAGACCAGGGGCAGCCGCGAGCAAAGCACGGGCCTCCTCAACACTCAACGGTTGCCGAGTTTCGATGTGAACCGCTTCACTGTGGCCGTAAAAAACAGGTATGCGCACACAGGTCGCATTCACGGCGATGCTGTCATCCTGCAGAATTTTGCAGGTTTCCCACGCCATTTTCATTTCTTCCCGTGTGTAACCGTTTTCTTGGAAGGTATCGATTTGCGGAATCGCATTGAACGCAATCTGCGCGGGCATCTTACCGGGTTCAATGGGTTGACCGTTGAGTAGCTTGGCGGTTTGGCCCGCTAGCTCTTCAATACCGCTGGCACCCGCTCCTGATACCGCCTGATAAGTAGCCACGTTGATACGCGTTATACCCACGGCATCGTGAATCGGTTTTAACGCCACCATCATCTGGATGGTCGAGCAGTTTGGGTTAGCAATGATGTTTCGAGGTGCGTAGTCCGCAACACATTCAGGGTTCACCTCGCTCACCACCAAGGGAATGTCGTCGTCGTTACGAAAGTGCGAGGTGTTGTCCACCACGATGCAGCCTTGAGCAGCCGCCTTCGGCGCGAACTCCGCAGACACCGAACCACCGGCGGAGAACAGCCCTATTTGGGTATTGCTGAAATCAAAGGCGTCCAGACGCTGTATTTGCACAGATTTGCCATTGAACTGAACACGCTTCCCTTCGGAGCGTGGCGACGCCAACAGCGCCAATTCGCCTACCGGGAAATTGCGCTCCTGCAGAATCTCCACCAGGGCCTCGCCAACGGCACCAGAGGCACCGGCAATGGCTACATTGACTGTTTTTTCCGTACTCATTACCTAAATAGAACCTCTTTCTATGAGTTAAAGATTTTCGATCACCAGTTCACCCATGGTTCGACAACCCACAGCTTCGTCTTGATCATCCCCTGCAATATCGGCGGTTCGATGCCCGTCCGCGAGCACCTTGGCCACCGCACGGTCTACGTTGTCCGCGGCTTCGGGCATATTCAGGCTGTAACGGAACAACATGCCAACCGAGAGGATGGTCGCTAACGGGTTGGCCTTATCTTGGCCTGCGATATCAGGAGCCGTACCGTGCACCGGTTCGTACATGCCCGCGCCACTGGCAGACAATGACGCCGAAGGCAGCATGCCCAAACTACCGGTGAGCATGGCCGCCACATCAGACAAGATATCGCCGAACATGTTGCCCGTTACGATCACGTCAAACTGCTTCGGCGCGCGAACCAACTGCATGGCAGCGTTATCAACGTACATATGCGACAGCTCAACGTCTGGGTAATCGCTGGCGATACTGGTTACCACCTCGCGCCATAGCTGACTGACTTCCAGCACATTGGCTTTATCCACACTGCAAAGCCGTCCATTACGCTTGCTGGCCAGATCAAAACTCACCCGGGCGATACGTTCAATTTCGTGCTCGGCATAGACTAAGGTGTTGAAACCCACGCGCTCGTTGTCACGTGTTTCAACCCCACGGGGCTCACCGAAATAGATACCGCCCGTCAGCTCACGCACGATCAAAATGTCTAGATCGGATACCAACTCGGGTTTGAGCGACGACGCACTGGCCAGTGAACTGGCCAATAACGCCGGACGCAAATTGGCAAACAAGCCCAGTTCTTGACGAAGACCCAGCAGACCCTTCTCTGGACGCTGCGCCGTAGGCAAGTCATCCCACTTGGGACCACCCACACCACCCAACAATACGGCGTCCGCGGCCTTGGCTTTTTCCAAGGTCGCATCGGGCAGCGGGCTGCCGCAGTCATCAATGGCTGCACCGCCAACTAAGGCCTCTTCCAACTCGATAGCAACGCCCTGTTGCTGTGCTGCGACCTGCAACACCTCGACTGCCGGAGCAACCACCTCCTTGCCTATGCCATCACCCGGGAGAACTAATACTTTTTTCACATCGAATCCTTGTTGAGTGAACCAAGGGATACCCTCAGATCAGTGTTTAATTGCGAAACAGCCACGGTTGGCGCTGACGATGCCCGACCTCAAAGTCTCGAATCAGCTGCGCTTCCGCCAGCGTTAAATCTATGTCGTCCATACCCTTGAGCATTTTTTCTTTGAGTGCCGAATCGATCTCAAAACCATGTACCTGCTCGCCATCCGTTACGGTCTGCGCCTGCAGATCGATCGTCAACTGCAATCCGGAAGCGACGCGCTCGAAAAAACCGTCCAGCACGTCGGCTGGCAGAATGATGGGCAGCACCCCGTTCTTGAAGCAGTTACCAAAGAAAATATCGGCAAAGCTCGGTGCCAGGACCGCACGAAAACCAAATTCCTTCAACGCCCAAACCGCATGCTCCCGGGAGGAACCGCACCCAAAGTTATCCCGGGCGATCAAGATAGAAGCCCCCTGATATTCGGGTAAGTTCAGCGCAAACTCGCGATTAAGCTGACGCTCATTTGGCGTCATGCCGATGGTGCCCTGATCGAGAAAGCGCCAGGCGTCGAACAGATAGTCGCCAAATCCTGTGCGCTTGATCGACTTCAAATATTGTTTGGGAATGATTTGATCGGTATCTACATTGGCGCGATCCATTGGCGCCACCAATCCGTCCAACTGAGTGAATGCATCCATTAGCCTTCTCCACCTTGATGTTCTCGGATGTCGACAAATCGACCGTGGATGGCCGCTGCAGCAGCCATGGCAGGGCTCACTAAGTGGGTTCGTCCGCCGTAGCCCTGCCGACCTTCAAAGTTACGGTTGGATGTCGAGGCACAATGCTCGCCCTCGCCCAGTTGATCTGGATTCATGCCCAAGCACATCGAGCAACCCGCCGAACGCCACTGAAAACCGGCTTGCGTAAACTGCTCTGCGAGCCCCTCGGCTTCAGCTTGGGCTTTAACCAAGCCCGAACCCGGCACCACCAACGCTTCAGTCACATTGGGCGATACCTTGCCGCCACGAATCTGTGCTGCCGCAGATCGCAGATCTTCAATCCGCGCATTGGTACAAGAACCAATAAACACACGGCTTATGGCGATATCCGTAATCTTCTGATTCGCGCTCAAATCCATGTACTGCAGAGCGAGCCCTGTAGACTCGGCCTGCACCGCGTCGCTCATCTGCGCAGGATCGGGCACCTGTTCATCAATGCCCGCGACCATTTCCGGCGATGTACCCCAACTGACTTGCGGCGCCACATCACTGGCGTCAATCGTGATGGAGGCATCAAATACCGCACCTTCGTCGGAGACCAACGTGCGCCAGTAATCTTCGGCCTGATTCCACTGCTCACCCTTCGGCGCAAAAGGCCGACCGTGAAGATAACTGATGGTCGTATCATCCACTGCCACCAGACCCGCTCGCGCACCGGCCTCAATACTCATATTGCACAAGGTCATCCGACCTTCCATCGACAACTGGCGAATGGCTTCGCCGCGATATTCAATGGTGTGCCCTGTCGCCCCAGCGGTACCCAATCGACCGATAATGGCTAGCACGAGGTCCTTGGCGGTGACGCCATCAGTCAACGAGCCGGTGACATTGACCGCAAAGTTCTTGGCCTTATTTTGCACCAGACACTGAGTCGCCATCACATGTTCGACTTCCGACGTTCCTATGCCCTGTGCCAAGGCCGCAAAGGCACCATGCGTGGACGTATGCGAGTCACCGCAGACCACGGTCATCCCCGGCATGGTCGCGCCTTGCTCCGGCCCCACGACGTGAACAATGCCCTGACGAGGATCCAGAATTTCAAATTGTTGTACGCCATAGGCTTTGCAGTTTTTGTCTAGGGTGACCACTTGCTCAAGCGCCACTTCGTCGGTGATGCCAGCGAACCCCAGTTCGCGCCCAGAGGTTGGGACATTGTGATCTGGCGTCGCCAAGTTCGCGTCCACACGCCACAGCGGGCGGCCAGCCAACTGCAAACCCTCAAAGGCTTGTGGCGACGTCACTTCGTGCAGCAACTGTAAATCGATATATAACAGGGAGTTACCGTCAGCTCGGCGCCCCACCTCGTGAGCAGCCCAAATCTTGTCGTACAGCGTTTTTGGTTCTGATGGCATGTCATTACCCTCGAAAATTTGGCGCAGTCTAGGCCGGGCCTTTCCATAAAACAATTCGATATTTTTTATATTTTGTATAACTTTTAAGAATACTTAAAGGCATACTGAGAGTCCTAAATCAGTGGTCTCTCTCCATGCACCTGGACGAACTCGATTCCTTCATTCATGTCGCTCGCTTGGGTTCCTTTTCTGCCGCTGCTGAGCAGTTGCACATTAGCCAGCCAGCGATGAGCAAGCGCATACAGTCGCTCGAAAGCCGACTGGGCGTGACACTGTTCGACCGACTGGGTAAACGTGTGCGATTGACGCCTGCTGGGGAACTGCTGGTGGGCAAGGCAAATGCTATGCTGGACCTGTCCAAGGATATGGAGCGGGATGTCGGTAATCTGGCCCAATCCGTTAGCGGTCGCTTGAGTATGGCCACGTCCCACCATATCGGGCTGCATCGTCTGGCACCGGTGCTACAAGCCTTTACCAAGGCTTACCCCGACGTTGAGCTGGATATCCAGTTTGAAGACTCGGAAGTGGCTTACAACCTTGTGAGATCCGGCACCATCGAGTTGGCTGTCGTCACCCTGAATCCTGCTGTTGACGAAGCTCAGCCGGAACTGGCCACGCAAACCATCTGGCAAGACCCACTGTGCTTTGTAAACGCGACACCTCTGCCAGCGGTCACATCGCTTGATCAGCTTGCGGCTCTGCCCTGTATCTTGCCGGGACCGAACACATTCACTGGCAGAATTGTCACCCAGCGTTTCGCCACCGAAGGACTGAGCCTTCAACCCGCGCTTTCGACTAACTATTTAGAGACCATTAGCATGCTAGTAAGCGTGGGCGTTGGCTGGAGCGTGCTACCCAAAACCATGGCGGCCGGTCTAAATCAGCTCAGGCCAGACTGCGCCCCAATCACCCGAACGCTGGGCTCGGTGATTCACGCCAAACGCACGCTATCGAACAGTGCCAAGGCCTTCTTGGCGGTGTTGCAGAATTACGCTTCAGGCTGAGATGGCAGCATGCCCGCCTCGCGGCCCATCTGACCACGATGGCGCAGCAGATGGTCCATCAGTACCAAGGCGACCATGGCTTCAGCAATGGGCGTCGCGCGGATGCCGACACAGGGGTCATGACGCCCCTTGGTGACCACCTCCACCGGATTACCAAAGCGATCAATGGACTGGCCCGGATTGGTCAGACTGCTGGTGGGTTTCAGCGCCATACGCAGCACGATGTCTTGGCCCGAGGAGATGCCGCCTAGGATGCCGCCGGCATGGTTGCTCGTAAAACCATTGGGAGTCATTTCATCGCGATGTTCGGTGCCGCGTTGGTTTGATACCTGCATACCATCACCCACCTCAACGCCTTTCACCGCATTGATGCCCATTAGCGCCCCAGCCAAATCCGAATCCAGTCGGGAAAACACCGGTTCGCCCAGACCCACGGGAACCCCGCTGGCGATCACGGACACTTCCGCACCAATGGAGTCTCCATCCTTACGCACCTCGTCAATCAGCGCGGCAATATCGTCCAGCATGGACGCATCCGGACAGAAAAACGGATTGTCGTCCACGATACTCAGATCAACGGGCTCAGGCCGCAGGCTGCCGATACCGGACAAGTAGCCCTTGATGGAAATGCCCATATGAGAGGCCAGATATTTCTTCGCTATGGCGCCCGCCGCCACACGCATGGTGGTTTCACGCGCAGACGAGCGACCGCCGCCGCGGTAGTCCCTCACCCCGTATTTGTGGTGATAGGTGTAGTCTGCATGGGCCGGCCGGAACACGTCCTTAATCGCGCCGTAGTCTTTGCTCTTTTGGTCTTCGTTACGCACCAGCAAGCCAATGGGCGTGCCCGTTGTGACTCCCTCGAAAACACCGGACAGAATCTCTACGCGGTCACCTTCACGGCGCTGAGTTGTGTACTTTGACTGACCGGGCTTGCGCCGATCCAGATCCGGCTGCAGGTCTTCTTCGGTTAACGGTAGCCCCGGGGGGCAACCGTCGACAATGGCGCCCAAGGCCAACCCATGGCTTTCGCCGAAGGTGGTCACGGTGAACAGTGAGCCAAACGTATTTGCTGCCATGTCTTACTCTGTTGGTGAGATTCGCCACCTGAACGAAGGTAACGACAAATGCTGTATTGAGACCACATTATCTGGCTTGTGTACGGTAAGCATCAAGTAAAAAAGGACTGAACGGATAAACCTGCAATGCGGCATATCTGCGAAATGCCCGAGGGCCGTCCATGGAGAGGTCAGAACAAGAGCTGCGCTTGGCTCAGTTTTTCGATACCCGTCATTTTTTTTCAGACCCCAGAAGAAACACCCCTTCCCCGCCTTCAGGCAACTCTAACCACTGAATCGGTAAATCCGGATACTTGCGCTGCATGGCCGGCGCACTGGCTCCCACTTCGCAGAGAAACACCCCGTCTGCTGCTAACCGCTCTGCCAGCTCTGGCAGAAACCGATCAACCAAGCTCAAACCGTCTTCGCCAGCCGCTAACCCGAGTACCGGTTCGTGTCGGTATTCCTCTGGTAGTGTTTTCATATCCGGTGCGTCTACGTAGGGCGGATTGGTCAGAATCAGATCCCATTGATCCGTCTGCTCCGCCAGCCACTGACAGGCATCGCCCTGCACGACGAGGACTCGATCACCAAGATTGTGCAGGGCCACATTTTGCTGGGCCAAGCTCGCAGCTCGAGCATCCAACTCCACCAGAGTTACGTGGGATTGGGGGTAACGCTGAGCAGCCAAGATGCCCAAACACCCGACACCGGCGCAAAGATCGACGATTTTTTTGGCGTTTGGCCCAAGCCATGCTTGCAGTGGCTCGCCCAACAGGTAGCCGATGGGAGACCTAGGAATCATCACACCGGGCTCCACTAAAAACCGTTCGCCCATAAAGCGGCATTCGCCGAGCAAGTGCGCCAACGGTGCACGCTCTTCGACTCTGCGCGCGGCGAGTTGTTTAACGCGCTGGTAGTCTGCTGACGCAACGGGCAACTGCAGCGACGATTCATGATCAGCGAAGCCGGTAACACTCAAAACCAAGTAGACGGCTTCATCCCAAGCGTTATCGGTGCCGTGGCCGTAGCTCAGAGGGGCGTGCTCGAAGCGCTGGTAAACGCTTTCAATTAACTCGCCTACAATCACGTGTTCGGTTACTGCCAACGCGATGGGTCCACAAATTCCACATCCGCGCCTTCGCTGTTGCCCATCAGCGCGCTGATGACTTCGGTGATGCTTCGCTGCTCGAAGAGAATGCTGTACAAGCCGTCTACCAAGGGCATGTAGACATCTAACTCGCGGCTTTTGGCGTGCACCAAGCGCAGAGTATTCACCCCTTCCGCCAGCTTGCCCAAGGAGTCTGCGGCTTCGTCCAACGACATTCCCTTGGCAATACAGGTCCCCAGCTGATGGTTGCGACTCAGCGGCGACGTGCAGGTCACCAGCAAATCGCCTACACCGGCGAGGCCCAAAAAGGTAAACGGGTTCCCACCCATGGACACCGCAAAGCGGCTCATTTCCGCCAATGCTCGAGTAACCAGCAAGCCGATGGTGTTTTGACCGACCTCCAACCCCGCTGCCAACCCGCAAACGATGGCGTATATGTTTTTCAGCGCACCACCCAATTCCACGCCATACACATCGGCGCTGGGGTACACGCGAAGCGTGTCGTTGCGCATGACCTCCTGCACGAGCAGCGCATCGGCCTGATGATGGGTGGCAATGACCGTACCGGCGTACTGCTGTTCCGCGATTTCTTCGGCCAAATTTGGACCAGAAATAGCACCCACATGCTGACTCGGGGTGAGGTCGCTCAACAGTTGGCTCATCAGTCGGAACCCATCGGGTTCTATCCCTTTCGTTGCGCTAATGAGTACATCTTCGGGTTGAAGAAAGGCCGCCATCTCCCGGCATACGGAGGCGAAACCGGCGCTGGGGACGGCAACAAAGATCAGACTGGCGGATTGAGTAGCCTGCCTGAGGTCTGCGGTCGGCAGGACACCGGGCTCTAAGGGATGACCCGGTAGATAACGCAGGTTTTCTCCGGCCTGCACGGTTTGCGAGACCTGCTCAGGGTCACGCATCCACAGACGCGTGGTATGGCCGTTTCGGGCAATGATATTAGCGATGGCGGTACCGAAATTTCCACCACCGACTATGGCTACTTCCATCTCACTAACCAAGCAACGAGGGTTGGCCTCCATTGTGAAGGCTTGTTGCCCGGATAGATATGCCGCTAGCTCTCGCTTGGCGGCAAAAGATCCATTAACAGGCGGTTCATCCGCGATACATAGGTCGCTGGGTCCTGCAGCGTACCACCTTCCGCCAAGCTGGCTTGATCGAACAAAAGCTCGACCAGTTCGGCAAAGCGATCCTCGTCCACTTCAGTGTCTAGGCGGTGCAGTAAGGGATGCTCAGCATTGAACTCGAAAAACGGCTTACTTTCGGGCATGGTCTGACCGCTGGCTTCGAGTATTTTGCGCATCTGAATGCCCACTCCGAAGTCTGACAACACCAAGCAGGCGGGAGAGTCGGTCAGACGCTTGGACGGTCGCACCCCTTCGACTTTCTCACCGATGACGGCCTGAATGCGCTCGGTCAGCGGATGTTCTTCGGTTTCTTTGTCATCTTTGTCCTCGTCGGCCTTGGATTCACCGGGCAGGGCGACGTCGCCCCGCATCACGTCGACAAAGGGTACGCCTTCGTATTCGGTCAGCGAGCTCATCAGCCACTCGTCGATTCGATCGAACATCACCAGCACTTCCACACCTTTGTCCTTAAAAATTTCCAGATGTGGGCTGCGGCTGGCGGTTTCATAGGTTTCGGCACAGATGTAGTAAATGCTTTCCTGATCTTCCTTTTTGCGCGCCAAATAATCTTCCAGACCCACATTTTTGACTTTGCCTTCGCCAGATGTGGACGCAAAACGCAGCAGTTTCATGATCGCCGCGCGGTTGGCAAAGTCTTCGCCGGCACCCTCTTTGATGACCTCACCGAATTCATCCCAGAATGCCTGATATTGCTCAGGATCCTTCTTCGCCATGTCTTCCAGCATGCTCAGCACGCGCTTGGTTACGGCGTTGCGGATGGACGTGACCCGTTCGTCTTGCTGCAAAATTTCTCGAGACACGTTCAGCGGCAGATCGTTGGAATCAATAACACCTTTGACGAAGCGCAGGTACAAGGGCAGAAATTGATCCGCATCGTCCATAATGAAAACGCGCTGCACGTAGAGCTTCAGACCTTTGGGCATCTCTCGGTTGTACAAATCAAATGGTGCGCGCTTAGGCAAATAGATCAGGCTCGTGTACTCGAACTTGCCTTCTACCCGATTATGGCTCCAGCTGAGAGGGTCCTCAAAATCGTGGGAGACATGTTTGTAAAACTCTTTGTATTCCTCGTCTTCGACTTCCGAGCGTGAACGGGTCCACAGCGCTTGAGCGGAGTTGACGCCCTCCAGCTCAGACACAAACGCTTCGTCTTCAGGCGCACCGTAGCCGGGCTGGGAGAACATGCGCACGGGCACACCGATGTGGTCGGAGTACCGAGTGACAATGTGACGTAGTCGAGCGTCTTCGGCGTACTCCAAAGCATCTTCCTGCAAATGCAAAACGACTTGAGTGCCTCTAGGAAGGCCTTCGGCGACATCAAGGCTGTAGGCGTCTTCGCCGGTAGAACGCCAACGCACCCCATCGCCGCCGCCGGCGCTTTGGGTTAGCACTTCCACTTCCTTGGCCACCATGAAGGCACTGTAAAAACCGACACCGAACTGACCAATCAACTGGGAGTCGGACTTTTGATCACCGGTAAGGTTGGCGAGAAACTCTGCCGTGCCGGATTTGGCAATGGTGCCAAGATGCGCGATCACCTCATCTCGCGACATACCAATGCCGTTGTCCGCGATGGTCAACGTACCCGCGTCTTTGTCGAACGTGACGTCGATATGAAAATCACCGTCATCGCCAATCAAAGCAGGCTCTTCAATGGATCGAAAACGCAGCTTGTCGATGGCGTCTGATGCGTTGGAAATAAGCTCACGAAGAAAAATCTCGCGATTGGAATACAGCGAGTGAATCATCAGCTGCAGCAGCTGTTTGGCTTCGGTTTGGAAATTAAGAGTTTCGGACTGGTTTTCGGACTGCGTATCGCTCATGTGGCGTTCTTCCCCTATGCGCTAGTGAGATCTCGTATGCGCAGGAAGATGGGGATTACCCGGGGGAATTCAAGCGTTTCAAGGGCCAATGCCCCTGAAACGCAAAAGCAAGGTGCCTTAGCTCCAGCCGGTCACGTCGGCCAAGGCGTCGCCAATTTCCGCCAGGCTTCGGACGGTGCGGACGCCTGCGTCTTGCAGCGCGGCAAATTTATCGTCAGCAGTACCCTTACCACCAGCAATAATCGCACCGGCATGACCCATGCGCTTTCCAGGAGGCGCGGTGACGCCCGCGATATAGCCAACTACCGGCTTGGTCACATGCGCCTTGATGTAGGCAGCGGCCTCTTCTTCAGCATTGCCGCCGATCTCACCCACCATCACAATGGCTTCGGTCGCCGGATCTTTCTCGAACAGCTCTAAAATGTCGATAAAGTGGCTGCCCGGAATCGGGTCGCCGCCAATACCAACGCAGGAACTTTGGCCAAAGCCACGATCCGTGGTCTGTTTGACCGCTTCGTAGGTCAGGGTGCCGGAACGGGACACGATGCCGACTTTGCCAGGCAGGTGAATATCACCTGGCATGATGCCAATCTTGCATTCGCCGGGCGTGATCACACCTGGGCAATTGGGCCCGATCATGCGCGCGCCACTTTGCTCAATCCGCGCTTTCACCGCCAGCATGTCCAGCGTTGGGATACCTTCCGTGATGCATACAATGAGTTCGATGCCCGCGTTCAGTGCTTCCAAAATGGAGTCTTTGCAGAAACTCGCTGGCACGTAAATCACGCTGGCCGTCGCGCCCGTTTGAGCTACTGCGTCGGATACTGTATCGAAAACTGGCAGACCCAGATGGGTTGTGCCGCCCTTGCCCGGCGTCACGCCGCCCACAAGCTGGGTGCCGTATGCCAACGCCTGCTCACTGTGCAGGGTGCCCTGTGATCCGGTAAAACCTTGGCAAATGACCTTGGTGTCTTTATTGATCAAAATACTCATGCTTGACCTCCAGCCGCCGCTACGGCCTTTTCGACCGCGTCTACCAGTGATTCACCGGGGATAATGTTTAAACCGCTGTCCGCCAACGTTTGACGACCCAATGCAGAATTATTGCCTTCAAAACGCACCACGACGGGCACTTCTACACCCACCTCTTGAACCGCACCAATGATGCCCTCGGCAATGGTCGCGCAGCTGACGATACCGCCAAAGATGTTAATCAATACGGCTTTTACCGCCGAATCGGATAGGATGATCTTAAACGCTTCGGCTACCGCCTCCTTGGTCGCGCCGCCGCCAACGTCCAGGAAGTTGGCCGGGTTACCACCATGCAGCTTCACTAAGTCCATGGTGCCCATGGCCAGACCCGCACCGTTGACCATGCAACCAATATTGCCTTCCAACGCCACGTAATTAAGGCTGTATTCAGCTGCTTGTGCCTCGCGCTCGTCCTCTTGGCTTGGGTCGTTCATCTCGGCAATGGCAGGCTGACGATACAGCGCATTGCCGTCGATGTTGATTTTCGCGTCTAGGCAGTGAATGTCACCGTCCGTCGTAACAACCAGAGGATTAATCTCGAGCAACGAGCAATCTGTTTCCTCAAAAAGTTTTGCTAAGCCCATGAAAAGATTAGCGAACTGTCGAATTTGAGCGCCTTCTAAACCGAGTTTAAATGCCAGCTCTCGGCCCTGATATGGCTGCGCCCCCACCGCTGGATCGATGGTTGCGCGGAGAATTTTCTCGGGCGTCTCTTCGGCCACCTGTTCAATTTCGACGCCACCTTCGGTAGACGCCATAAACACCACTCGACGGCTACCGCGGTCAATAACCGCACTGAGATAGAGCTCTCGCTCGATATCGGTGCAGCTTTCGACGTAGATCTTGCTGACGGGCTGTCCGTTTTCATCGGTCTGAATAGTGACGAGGTTCTTGCCAATCCACTGATCGGCAAAGGCACGTATTTCGTCTAGCGAATCCGCCAACTTGACGCCACCGGCCTTGCCTCGCCCCCCCGCATGAACCTGCACCTTGACCACCCAGCGATCGCCGCCGATTTTTTGTGCTGCTGCAACGGCTTCGTCTGCGGTATCCACCGCATACCCCTCTGAAACGGGTAAGCCGTACTGCGCAAACAGACCCTTGGCCTGATACTCGTGTAGATTCATGGTGTTTTCATCCTCCCTTTTACTGTTTCACCAAACAACGGTTACCGCCGCTTGATGTGGCGCCGATCTCACATCGACAACCGCTGAATAAAAACGGAACGCTAGCCCCGCTTGACTCGATTGACTGTATGTATCGCATGGCCGCGCGCACTCAACGCCGCTTCATGCATGCCCTCGGACAACGTGGGGTGAGCAAACATGATCAAGCCCAGATCCTCTGCCGAGGCGCTAAACTCCATGCTGATCACGGCCTGGGCGATCAATTCCGATGCCTGAGCGCCAATCACGTGCACGCCCAAAATGCGGTCTGTCTGAGCGTCTGCAATGACGCGAATCATGCCCTCATTTTCCCCTGCCGCCAGCGCTCGGCCATTGGCTGCGTAGGGGAAGCTCCCCACATTAAAATCTTCGCCATCGCTTTTGAGCTGCTGTTCGGTTTTCCCCACCCATGCGATTTCTGGGTGCGTATAAATGACGCTGGGCACTGTGTCGTAGTTGACCAAGGGTTTGTGGCCGGCGATGCGCTCGGCAACCATAATGCCCTCTTCCATGCCTTTGTGCGCCAGCATGGGCCCACGCACCACGTCCCCAACGGCGTAGACATTTGTCGCATCTGTCGCGCAGAGGTCGTTCACGTAGAGAAATCCGCGCTCATCCAGATTCACACCGGAATCCGGTGCCAGCAACCCTTCGGTATAGGGTCGACGCCCCACCGCGACGATCAGGCGATCAAACTCCAGCGTGTGTTCGCCGTCCTTATCTTGATAGGTCACACAAACGTGTTTGCTTTTACCGCTTCCCTTGACCTCGGTACCGGTCACCCGGGCACCCATGCGAATATCCAATCCTTGTTTGGTCAGAATGCGCTTGGCATCGCGGGAAATACGGTGATCTGCCATGGGTAAAAACTCGTCCATCGCTTCAAGCACGATGGTTTGTGAACCCAAACGGTTCCAGACACTGCCGAGTTCCAAGCCGATCACGCCGGCACCAATGACGCCCAAACGCTTGGGTACCTGTTTAAATTCCAGCGCGCCGGTGGAATCAACGATCAGGTCGCCGCTTAGCGGTGCCGGGGGAATTTCCACCGGCACGGAACCCGGCGCCAAAATGACGTGTTCCGCCTGCAGCATCTGTTCTTCACCGCCGTGTGGGGTGTAGCCCACTTGTCGGTTCGCATAGAGGCGCCCCTTGCCAGGAAGCGACGTGACGCCATTGCCGTCAAAGAGTGCAGCGACCCCACCCGTGAGGCCCGCGACCACTTCGTCCTTACGGGCAATCATGCGAGGCACATCGGCACTGACCTTGCCGGTCTTAATGCCCATATCCGCGAAGTCGTGCTGAGCCTCGACAAACTTATGTGACGCATCCAAAAGTGCTTTAGAAGGAATACAGCCCCAGTTCAGGCAGGTGCCACCCAATACGGGCTTGTCTTCTTTATCCACCATCATGTTAATGCAGGCGGTATTCATGCCGAGCTGAGCGGCGCGTATGGCGGCGTGATAGCCCGCTGGGCCACCGCCAATGACGATCACATCGTAAGTGTTACTCATCTTAAAGCTCCAACAGAATGCGCGCTGGGTCTTCCAGCATGCCTTTAATCGCCACCAAAAATTGCACTGCCTCGCGACCATCAATCAATCGATGATCGTAAGAGAGTGCCAAATACATCATAGGCCGAATCACAATCTCGCCGTCAACGACCACTGCGCGATCTTGAATGTTGTGCATACCGAGCACGCCGGTTTGCGGCGCATTCAGGATAGGTGTGGACATCATGGAGCCGAAAATCCCGCCATTCGATATGGTGAAGGTGCCACCCGCCATGTCGTCAAGCCCCAGCTTGCCGGCTCGCGCCTTTTCCCCGTAGGCCATAATTTGGTCTTCGATTTGCGCTAACCCCAGAGCATCTGCATCACGTACAACGGGTACGACCAAGCCGCGTTCGGTCGACACCGCAACGCCTATGTCGTAGTAACCGTGATACACAATGTCATTTCCGTCAATGCTGGCATTGACCGATGGAAACCGCTTCAGCGCTTCGGTGGCCGCACGCACGAAGAAGGACATAAAACCAAGCTTGGTGCCGTTGTGAGCCGACTGGAATTCGTTTTGATAACGCTTTCGCAACTGCATGATGGGCTGCATGTCGACTTCATTAAATGTGGTCAACATCGCAGCATTTTGCTGGGCTTCGACCAGGCGCTTGGCCACGCTGGCGCGAAGTCGCGTCATAGGCACCCTGCGCTCTACGCGCTCTTCATCCGAGCCGCCAAAGAATTCTGCAGACGAAGGGGCCGTCGCTGCCGGTGCCGCCGCCTGTGCAGCAGGCGCTGGGCTGGGCTCTTCGCTCACCGAGCCTGATGCCAACGCGCTGGCTACGTCTTCCTTCGTGATTCGACCGTCTCGGCCACTGCCGGCCACCCCGGTAATGTCCAGATTCGCCTCTGCTGCCAACTTCTTCGCCGCAGGACTGGCGAAGCGATCACCATCCGCTGGCGTCTCGGCTGCTACCGGCGCAGCAGCCGACACGCCATCGCCCGTTGCGGCACCACCCGGTTCAAAGTTTGCAATCGGTTCTTCTGACAGTACCGTTTCGCCTTCGGCCTTGAGGATGTTTTGCAACACGCCATCTTCTGGGGCAAAAACCTCGATAACTACTTTGTCGGTCTCGATATCAACCAACAACGTATCTCGGGTAACAAAATCACCTGGCTGGTGGTGCCATTGGGCAACGCTGCCATCTGCAATCGATTCCGGAAAAATTGGTGCTTTGATTTCCATGCTTAGTGTCCATTCTCCATGTCGTCACGGGGCTCTTCTGTGAGAGCGGTTTGAACGAGTTGTTGCTGTTGTTCGTTGTGCACGCTGGCGTAACCCACCGCCGGGGCAGCAAAGGCTTCACGACCCGCGTAATGCAGCGAAGGCACCTTGTCGAGGCGATTGATCACACGTCGGATACGGTGTTGTATCGAGAACCAAGCGCCCTGATTGATGGGTTCTTCCTGACACCAGATCACTTGTTCCGCTTTGCTGAACCTGCTGAGTTCTTGCAGCAGTTCCTCGTCTGGAAACGGATAGAGCTGCTCAATGCGCACGATCGCGACGTTGTCCAGTTCCTGTTCCGCTCGGGCTTCCCACAAATCGTAAAAGACCTTGCCGCTGCACAGCACAACCCGCTTCACTTTTTTGCTCTGCAGGGCCTCTGTTTCGCCGATCACCAACTGGAATTGGCCGTCGCATAACTCATCGACCGTGGAAACCGCCAGCTTGTGTCGCAGCAGACTTTTGGGGGTCATCGCAATCAGCGGTTTTCGGGTTGGCCGAATCGCCTGACGACGCAGCATATGGTAAACCTGTGCTGGCGTTGACGGCACACAGATCTGCATATTGCGCTCCGCACAAAGCTGCAGAAAGCGCTCGAGCCGCGCTGACGAATGCTCAGGCCCTGCCCCTTCGAAGCCGTGGGGCAACAGCATGGTTAAGCCACACAGGCGGGCCCACTTGGTTTCACCCGAGCTGATGAACTGATCAATGACGACCTGTGCACCATTGGCAAAGTCACCAAATTGAGCTTCCCAAACCACAAGGGTACCGGGCGTCGTGGTCGCATAGCCATATTCAAAAGCGAGGACGGCCTCTTCAGATAGCAGTGAGTCGTAAAGATCAAAGGTGACGTCCTCGCGAAGCCGATTCAAGGGAATCAAACGCGAGCCGTCCTTTTGATTGTGCAGTGCCGCGTGGCGATGGGAGAACGTACCCACGCCCACGTCTTGGCCGGTTAGCCGCACTGGATAGCCTTGATCAACTAACGTCGCATAGGCCATAACCTCCGCCATACCCCAGTTAACCGACATCGCGCCCGCCGCCATACGGTGGCGATCTTCCAAAATCTTACTCACCTGTCGATGCAGAACAAATCCGTCCGGGAGGCTTTCCAGGCGAGCGGATAATTCTTGGAAGGCTGCGTTATCAAAGCGGGTATCTGCCGGCGCATCCAAGCTTGAACCCAGATACGGTGCCCAGTCGACAAACAGCTTAGTGTCCGGTTCGTGCACCAGATCCAGCGCCACACTCTCTCCAGACTCCAAGCGCGAGCGATAGCGTTCAGTCATCGCGTCGATCGCATCCGTCTGAACAACTCCATCTGCCACCATCTTTTCGCTGAACGCCGCGCAAACAGTGTTTTGCGCACGAATTTTCTGGTACATCAGTGGCTGGGTCTTCATGGGCTCTTCGGCTTCATTGTGACCACGACGCCGGTAGCAGATCAGATCGATCACCACGTCTTTGCGGAATTCCATACGATAGTCCGCTGCCAACTGCGTCGCAAAAATAACGGCCTCGGGATCATCACCGTTTACGTGCAGAATCGGCGCCTGAATCATCTTCGCCACCTCGGTGCAGTACTCGGTGGACCGGGCATCTATCTGCTTGTGCGTGGTAAATCCGATCTGGTTGTTTACGATGATGTGAACACTGCCGCCGGTTTTAAAGCCGCGGGTTTGCGACATCTGGAAGGTTTCCATCACCACGCCCTGGCCCGCAAATGCGGCGTCGCCGTGAATGATGATCGGGGCCACCAAATCTCCGGCGTAGTCTTTACGACGATCTTGGCGGGCACGCACGGAGCCTTCTGCTACCGGCGCAACGATCTCCAAATGCGAAGGATTAAACGAAAGCGCCAGGTGCATCTCGCCACCCGGGGTCATCACATTGGATGAAAAACCCTGATGGTATTTGACGTCACCCGAGCCGTTTTCGCTTAGTACCCGACCGTCAAATTCGTCAAACAGCTCGCCTGGATTTTTACCCAGCACGTTCACCAATACATTGAGCCGCCCCCGGTGCGCCATGGCAATCACCGATTCGCGAACCCCATGGGTACCAAGACGCTGCAAGAGTTCGTGCAGCATGGGAATCAGGCTTTCGCCACCCTCCAGGCCAAACCGTTTGGTGCCCGGATACCGCCGATGCAGATACTTTTCTAACCCTTCGGCAGCGATCAAGCGTTCCAGAATGCGCTGCTTTTGGTGCTCATCAAACTGAGGCTTGCCACGGGCGCTCTCTAGGCGCTGCTGAACCCATAACTGCTCGCGCGTATCCACAATGTGCATGTATTCAGCGCCAATGGAACCGCAGTACGTGCTTTCAAGGGCGTCGACCAAATCTCTGAGCTTTGCGGCCCCATCGCCATAGTGAAAAGTGCCAGTTTGGAAGGTTTCATCCAGACTGGCTGGCGACAAATTATGATAAGCAAGATCAAGCACTGGCATTTCAGGGCGTTCCATCATGCCCAATGGGTCGATGTCCGCGCGCTTATGTCCCCGGTGGCGATAAGCGGCCACCAAATCTTGCACCCGCATCTGCTGGGTTTCGTGGGCACTGGAAATTTCAGTGGAAACTTTTTCTGGGCGCGCTTTCAGCCGATTCCGGCCAAGACGTTCGAAATGCTGGATGACTTCAGAGTGCGGGGTGTCTGGACCAATGGTGCTCTCTACCGTCGGCAACGTGTCAAAGTAACTGCGCCAAACCTCTGGAACCGCGCTGGGATCCTGCAGGTACTCTTCGTACAGGGCTTCGATGTAGGCGGCGTTTTGTCCACCAAGGTGTGAGCTGCGCAGCATGCGCTGCATGAATCCTTCAGTCACCGTATTCCTCTTTTGTTACTGTCGAGCGCGTTTTAACGCTCGCACCCTTCGGTCTGTTACTCGCTCGCTCTTGTGTTCACTCGCGTGCCCTCATCAGTGCTCATACGCACGCGTGTGTGCAGTCTGTTTCGATGCTTTAGCGTTGGGCGGCTACATCTGCCCTTGGATTTCGCTGGGCGGGGTTTCGTTCGCTCTGCTGCCTTGAATCCACCGAGCTTTCCAGGATCTTGGATTCTCGGCTTTCGCGGCGGCATTGCCAAGGTCTTTGGGCACAATAATCGACTAAAGGGCCGCTCAGAGCGGCGGCCTGACGGGATTTGGGCATTGCCCGGAGAAATTTGGCAGTTTTCCTACGTTCCCTGCTGCATCAGCATGGTTCGGATCTTGCCAATTGCCCGGGTAGGATTGAGACCCTTGGGGCAAACGCTGACGCAATTCATGATGCCTCGGCAGCGAAAAACGCTGAATGGGTCATCCAAGTTAGCCAGCCGCTCTTCGGTGTCGGTATCTCGCGAATCGGCCAAGAAGCGATAAGCCTGCAACAATCCCGCAGGGCCGATAAACTTATCGGGGTTCCACCAAAAAGACGGGCAAGAGGTCGAGCAGCAAGCGCACAAGATGCATTCGTACAATCCGTCCAACTTTTCTCGATCTTCCGGGCTCTGCAAACGCTCTTGGGCAGGAGGCGCTTCTTTGTTGACCAGATAGGGCTGAACCTTGGCGTATTGGTTGTAAAACTGGCTCATGTCTACAACGAGATCCCTTACGACAGGAAGCCCGGGCAGTGGTCGCAGCACTAGTTTGTTACGCTTCACCACCTCGGATACCGGCGTGATGCATGCCAGACCGTTCTTACCATTCATGTTGACGCCATCAGAGCCGCAGACGCCTTCCCGACAACTGCGTCGAAAGCTCAGCGTAGGATCCGCGTCTTTCATCAGATGCAACACGTCCAGAACCATTAAGTCCCTACCTTCCGGCAGTTCAACTTCCACATCACGCATCACTGGCACTTCGTCCAGATCCGGGTTGTAGCGATAAACACTTACTTGCATAACAGTAGACCTAAATTTTAGTTAATACGGTAAAAATGGGAGAACGGCCTTAGTAAACCCGTTCCTTAGGCTCAAAGGCTTCCATGGTGCGAGGCGCAAAATTCACGTCTCGCTTGCCAACGCGCTTATCCTCTGGGAAGTACATTGAGTGACACAGCCAGTTTTCGTCGTCTCGCGTCTGGTAGTCGTCACGCGCATGGGCTCCCCGGCTTTCTTTTCTACCCTCTGCGGTAACCGCCGTGGCTTCGGCCACTTCCAACAAGTTGTCCAGCTCCAATGCCTCCAACCGGGCAGTGTTGAATGCTGACGACTTGTCCGGCATGTCCGCTTTGGCGATGCGCTCGCGCAGGTCCGCCAGTTGCTTAATACCTTCCTGCATGTTCTTTTCGGTGCGGAACACTCCGAAGCTGTTCTGCATCGTGGTTTGAAGCTCTTTCTTCAGGTCGTAAATTGACTCACCACCACTGGATTCGTTCCAGCGGTTGAGGCGTGCCATGGACGCTTCGATATCCGATTCGCTCGCGTCGCGATAAGACACGCCTTGGCGCATGACCTGTTCAATGTGTAAGCCCGCTGCGCGACCGAACACCACCAAGTCCAGCAACGAGTTTCCGCCCAGTCGATTCGCTCCATGGACTGACACACAGGCGGCTTCGCCTGCTGCGTACAAGCCTTCTACAGCGACGTCTTGCCCCGCTGCGTCCTGCGTCAGAGCCTGCCCGCTAACCTGAGTCGGAATGCCACCCATCATATAGTGGCATGTGGGCACGACTGGGATCGGCTCTTTGACCGGATCAACATGAGCGAACGTCCGAGACAGTTCCAAAATACCTGGCAATCGACTGTTCAGAACGTCCTCGCCTAAATGATCAAGCTTCAGTTTGACGTGATCCCCGTCAGGACCGCAGCCTCTGCCTTCAATGATTTCGATCACCATGGAGCGGGCCACCACATCTCGGCCAGCCAAATCCTTCGCTGATGGCGCGTAACGCTCCATGAACCGCTCGCCGTCCTTATTGATGAGGTATCCACCTTCACCGCGGCAACCCTCGGTAACCAAGGTGCCCGCACCGGCGATTCCGGTCGGGTGGAACTGCCACATTTCGATATCTTGGACCGGCACGCCGGCCCGAAGCGCCATGCCAATGCCGTCACCGGTACACATCAGTGCGTTGGTGGTCGATGCGTAAATACGACCAGCGCCCCCAGTCGCAACGACTGTCGCCTTTGAGCTGATGTGTACGACTTCGCCAGTTTCCATGCACAGAGCGATCACACCGACAACAACGCCGTCTTGATTTTTCACCATGTCCACGGCAAACCATTCGTTCAGAAACGTGGTCTCCGCTTTCACGTTGGCTTGATAGAGCGTGTGGAGCAAGGCATGACCGGTGCGGTCTGCTGCTGCGCAGGTTCGCGCGGCTTGGCCGCCCTTACCGAAATCCTTGGACTGTCCGCCAAAAGGCCGCTGGTATATACGTCCACTCTCTGTGCGTGAGAACGGCAAGCCCATATGCTCGAGTTCGAATACCGCTTGAGGCCCCTCGGAACACATGTATTCGATAGCGTCCTGATCACCGATGTAATCCGACCCTTTGACGGTGTCGTACATATGCCAACGCCAATCGTCGTTGGGATCGTCACTGGCTATCGCGCAGGTAATGCCGCCCTGAGCGGAGACCGTGTGCGAGCGCGTAGGAAATACCTTGCTGATAACCGCCGTCTTCAAACCAGACTGGGCCAGTTGCAGCGCAGCACGAAGCCCGGAACCACCGCCACCGACGATGACACCGTCGAATTCCATTTTGCGTATTTGAGCCATGAGTTACTTCCTAAAGATGAATTCTTAAAATTGCCAGACCAAGCGCGTTGCCCACACGAGGTAAACAAACAACACCAGCAAACACACCGCTTGGTAAGCAAAGCGAATGGATGTGGCGTACTGCCCAACATGCGCAGGCCGTAAATAGTCTGTACCAATGGTCCAGAGACCAATCCACGCGTGCGCTACTGTCGAAAGAACAGCCAATGTGCCGGCGATCTTCATTGCTGGAGATCCGAAGAAGGCAGTCAGCGCTGCAAAGTCGATATTCTGGGTGAAAAGGAAAAAGGCCATCACCCATCCAAAGTACACAGTAAGAATAACCGCCGTTGAACGCTGCACAACCCAATCTGATAGACCACTATTGGACAGAGCCATTACTTGAGAAACCTGCTTTACCATAAGATTGCTCCGATGAATCCTGTCGAAATGATGGTGAGAACGATGACGATCACCGACCCGCGTCGGGCAGCGGCGACAGAATCGCCCAGATGAAAGTCCATTAAAATGTGTTTTAGTCCAGCCAAAATATGAAACTCGAGGGCCGCGATTAGGCCAAGCAAAATAAACTTACCCAACGGCTCGGCAATGAGTTGTTGCGCCGCAGCAAAACCCTCGGGTGACGCCAAAGCCATGTCGAGCGCATAGAGTGCAAAGGCCACACCCACGAACAAAATGACGCCTGTGACTCGGTGCGTAATGGAAACAAGAGCTGCCAACGGGAAACTGAAGGCGAGCAAGTTCAAATTGACAGGTCTGTCTGTCTTCATGGCCAAATCCTACATGTGATGAAAATCAGGTGCGTCTTAGATGCCCAATGCGTCGATATCGTTTTGCGCCCGGCCACGACGACATTGGGTGATCTCAGGCGCGGGCATTTTAGTCGCCATGAGCGTTAAAGCCAAGAACGATCCCCTGAAACTTTTACTTCGGCCCCTTGCCCGCTGAGCACTCGCCCCGCCGCCCGGCCATATTGAATCATTGATCCCGCCGAGGAAGCGTTGGCAACGCCTGATAAAAGTACCTCAAATCCCTTCAATTTGGAGCGCCCCATGTAGCCCAAAGCCTCGACCGACAAGAAACAAAAGGCAGTCCCAAGACGGCGAATACCAACCTATGGTTATCAAAAATACCGACAGTGCTGGAAATACCGCTGACTTTCGTCAATGATACTGGCGCTTGGCTCGTGATCTGACGATAAGTTGGCGAGCACACTGCGGAAGCGTACCCGGCCTATGACAAGGCACTTCTAAATGTGGGGTTGAGCGGTTTAGAGCAACCTAAGAAGAATCACGCAGAATACATACATCTTGGCGTTTGAACTGCCCGTAGATGTCTACCCATTTGTAAATTGGGTCGTCATCTCACAACGGAACAGTGAAATGCCGTCAAATAAAGGGCTGTTTTCGCCGAGCAAAATTTGCGCGGGTAAAGACAGTAGAACTGGGGAAAGACAATGTCCGAACAAACAACACAACCTGCTGAGTTGAAAATTCCAGGGGTAGAAGAGCCCATCGAGCTACCCATTTACTCTGGCAATCTAGGACCGGATGTCATCGACGTTGGCAAGCTCACGAGCAAAGGACACTTCACGTACGACCCTGGCTTCGTTTCCACTGCTGCTTGCGAATCGGGCATTACCTACATTGATGGCGACGAAGGCACTCTGCTACACCGTGGTTACCCCATCGAGCAACTGGCAGACAAGTCTGATTATCTCGAGCTGTGCTACTTACTGCTCAACGGTGAACTACCCGACGCAGCGGCGAAAACCGAATTCGTCGACACGATCAAAAACCACACCATGGTGAACGAGCAACTGCGCAGCTTTTTCAAGGGCTTCAGCCCCGACGCGCACCCCATGGCCATCATGTGCGGCGTTGTAGGCGCCCTGTCGGCGTTCTACCATGACTCGACGGACATCGATAATCCGCAGCATCGTATGATTACGGCACACCGGCTCATCGCAAAGATGCCAACTCTGGCAGCCATGAGCTACAAGCACGCCCAAGGCCAACCCTTCATCTATCCGCGCAATGACATGGGTTATGCCGAGAACTTCTTGCACATGATGTTCGCCACACCCTGTGAGGAATACAACGTTAGCCCAACCCTTGCAAAGGCAATGGACAGAATTTTCCTACTGCACGCGGATCATGAGCAAAATGCCTCAACATCCACTGTGCGACTGGCGGGATCCACTGGAGCAAACCCATTTGCCAGCATCGCCGCGGGCATCGCAGCACTGTGGGGACCGTCCCATGGGGGCGCCAACGAAGCCGTCCTCACCATGCTGGACGAAATTGGGAGCGTCGAGAACATTCCCGAATACGTGCGCCGCGCCAAGGACAAGAACGATCCCTTCCGCATTATGGGCTTTGGTCACCGGGTGTATAAAAACTACGACCCACGCGCCAAAGTCATGCAACAAACCTGTCACGAAGTATTGGAAGAGCTTGGTGTGCAAGACGATCCCGTGCTGGCAATGGCGCGAGAACTCGAACGCATTGCGCTGGAAGACGAGTACTTTGTTGAGAAAAAGCTGTATCCAAACGTGGACTTCTATTCCGGCATTATTCTGAAAGCCATTGGCATTCCGGTTGAAATGTTCACCGTCATCTTTGCAACCGGTCGCACACCCGGCTGGATCGCGCACTGGTGCGAGATGATCGGCAGCAGTTACAAAATCGGCCGCCCTCGACAGCTTTACACGGGCAATACGAAAAGAGATTTTGTTGACGTGGCTGAGCGATAGAGACAGCAAGAACCCTCTTCCAGCACGCAACAGGCCGTGCTGGAAGATCGAGACAAGACCTACCTCAAACGCTTAAGCAAACTGGACGTATCCCAGCGCCCACCACCCAAGGTTTGCACATCCCCGTAAAACTGATCTACCAGTGCCGTTAACGGCAATCGAGCCTCAAGCTGCTTCGCCGTATCCAGTGCGATATTTAAATCCTTCCGCATCCAGTCCACCGCAAAGCCAAATTCGTACTCATTCCGAGCCATTGTTTGCGCTCTGTTGTTCATCTGCCAGCTCTGGGCCGCACCTTGAGAGATCACGTCGACCACTGCGTCCACATCTAAGCCTGCCCGCTGGGCAAAATGAACCCCTTCACTTAGCCCCTGCAGAATGCCGGCGATACAAATCTGATTAACCATTTTCGTGAGTTGGCCAGCACCGACCTCACCCATGAGGGCGTGCTTCTTGGCGAAACAATCAAAATAAGGGCCTGCACGCTGATAATCCGCGTCGGCCCCGCCGACCATCACCGTCAGCGCCCCATTTTCAGCACCGGCCTGGCCACCCGACACCGGTGCGTCCAAAAAGCCAACCGATTGCGCAGCGCAGGCCAAACCCACCCGCTCCGCCAACGCTTTTGAAGCAGTCGTGTGGTCTACCAGTAAGGAACCCGATGCCATGCCCGCCAAGGCTCCCGCATCGTCCAGCACCACTTGCGCGACATCGTCGTCATTGCCGACGCAAACAAACACCACATCTGCCGCAGCGGCAGCGTCCATGGGGGTCAGGGCAATCGCGCATTGTGCAGCGTTATCTTGGTGCTCCTCCAACCATTGAGTGGCTTTGGCGGTATTGCGATTAAATACCGTGACCGAACTGGCGTGCTTCGCCAAATGCCCCGCCATGGGATACCCCATAACCCCGAGTCCAATGAAAGCAACGCGACCGATTTGTTCTGACATGATTTTTCTCTCAATGGTTATTTCAGCAAAATGCGTAAGCAGGCCAGTGCCTCGCGCTATGATGCCAAGAGAACTCGTGAGAGCACAAAGCTTACTGCGAACAAATCTTCTTCCAGCGCCGGAGACTCACCGCAGAAATTTTTCTCTCGCAACCTGCGCAACCCTTGGCTATAACACTGCTCCTGCGCCTGTGTGAACGGCACAGTATGTTAGAGCGACTCAAAATCAGGAACCTCATGCCAACACTTCGCGACCTGCCAGCCATCGAAACACTGATGCAAAGTGACGCCATCGCTCCGATGATCCACATTCACGGGGCGCAAGTGGTTAAGGATCA
Organism: Gammaproteobacteria bacterium; assembly: GCA_002704225.1. Taxonomy (GTDB): domain Bacteria; phylum Pseudomonadota; class Gammaproteobacteria; order Pseudomonadales; family Azotimanducaceae; genus UBA4421. The sequence goes on from PAFU01000037.1 coordinate 26,177, forward strand.
TTTACGCGACCTGCAAAACGCCATGCGTCAGGAACGGAGCGTGCCTGACTGGGCGACAGATCCATCTGGATACTCAAAAGAACTTGAAAAAACGCTGGTGAAGACCGATTACGTTCCGGTCTTCAATCTAACCGGTACAGTGATCCACACGAATTTAGGCCGCGCCCTACTCAGTCAGGACCTATGGCGAGCAATAGAGCCCTTGGTCACGCGCCCAATGAATCTGGAATACGACTTGGTCAAGGGCGCTCGCGGCCAGCGAGACACGGTGGTCGAAGAGCGGCTATGCGAGCTAATGCGCTGCGAGGCCGTCACCATCGTCAACAATAACGCCGCCGCACTGATGCTCGTGCTCAACACATTCGGTTTGAACGCAGAAGTACCCGTATCGCGCGGCGAACTGGTCGAAATCGGCGGCAGCTTTCGCCTGCCGGAACTGATGAGCCGCGCGGGCTGTCGTTTATTAGAAGTCGGCACCACCAATCGAACCCGCCTCGACGATTTCGCTGTGGTGATTGAGCGTGCCTCCATGCTGCTGAAAATTCATCCCAGCAACTATCATATCGAGGGATTCACCGAATCCGTCGAAGCGCCGGAACTGGCAAACCTCGCGGGCGCCCATAACATTCCCAGCTGCGTCGACCTGGGCAGCGGCAGCTTGGTGGACTTAAGTCACTGGGGCCTGCCGAAAGAGCCGACGCCTCAAAGTGTGCTGGAGCAAGGGATTGACCTCGTCACCTTCAGCGGAGACAAGCTATTGGGCGCAGTGCAGTGCGGGATCATTGCAGGCAAAAAAACGTTGATCGAACAAATACGCAGGAACCCCATGAAACGCGCGCTGCGAGTGGACAAGGTTACCCTTGCCATCCTCAACGCCACCCTCAAGCTATACAACGACCCTGCGGTGCTGCCGGATCATTTGCCGCTGCTTAAGACACTGACGTTGACTCCCGACACTTTGGTCGCCCGAGCGGAGGCCCTTATTGCACACCTACCCGCCGGTCTGACAGGCGAGATCGTAAACAGCCAAGCGCAGATAGGCAGCGGTGCATTACCCGATCAGACCATCCCCAGCATTGCGATCACTTTGACGCACCGTTCATTGAGCGCACAAAAACTGGTCGATGGGCTGAGAACCGCGCAGCCACCCATTGTCGGTCGCATCAAAGACGATCAGGTGCTCTTGGATATGCGCGGCGCGGAGCCGATGCCAGAATTGATTAACGCGCTGCAACGCGTCGAACTAGGAACTGTATGACGTCATGATCATCACCTTGGCAGGCCACGTAGACCATGGCAAAACCTCATTGGTGCGCGCTCTTACCGGCGTCGACACAGACCGGCTAGCCGAAGAAAAAGCCCGCGGCCTGACCATCGACTTAGGCTTTGCCTACACCGAACACCTCGGTTTCGTTGACGTACCCGGACACCAAAAGTTTATTCACAACATGGTTGCCGGTGTAGCCTCACACCAGCACGCCTTACTGGTCATCGCCGCTGACGATGGGCCAATGCCGCAAACCGCCGAGCACCTGGAGATACTGACCCTACTCGGCGTCACAACAGGCACCATCGCGCTGACCAAGTGCGATCTGGTTGACAGCCAGCGCCTCAGCACGTGTCGCGACGAAATTGCGGCACTGATGCGCGGTACCTTCCTGCAAGACGCCCCCCTTTTCGAGACCAGTCCCCAAGGCTCGGCCGGATATCAAGCGCTCAATGATCACTTGCATGAGATTGCTGCTGCCGAGCAAACCTTGATCGACGAATCGTCGTTTCGATTGGCCGTCGATCGTGCTTTTACGGTCAAAGGTGCCGGCGTCGTGGTCACCGGCACCGTGCACTGCGGGGCTGTCGCCGTGGATCAACAAGTGACGCATTTCCCCAGCGGCAAAACCCTACGGGTACGCTCCATTCGGGCACAAGACCAAACCGCTGACCGAGCATATTCGGGTAACCGCTGCGCGCTGAATCTGGTGGGAACGTCATTGGATGAACTTAAGCGCGGCGACTGGATCACCGCCAAACCTGCCGCGGGCAATCGTTCCGTCACCATCCGACTGGATCAGGCCGCGAGTTTCCCAAGGGGCTTGAAACACTGGATGCCGGTACACGTCTATCACGCCACCAGTCACAGCACTGGGCGGCTGGCCATATTTACCGACGCCCCCGACGACGAGGTCTGGGCAGAAGTTGTCTGCGATGACGCCTTGGCCTGTTACCGAGGCGATCGCATCGTGCTGCGTGATCAGGCGCTGGACGCCACACTCGGCGGTGGCGAAGTGCTTTACGTACGCGCGGAGCAAGCGAGAAGACGCAACACTGTCGAACATCAAACCTTGGTCGCAGCCTATGCGGTACCCTCCATGGAGCAAAGCTTCGACCAGCTTATGGCTGCTGGCGAGCTTCGTTTGGAAGAGTTTGGCCATATCTGGAATGTGCCAGAGGCAGGCTTGAATGCACTCAAACAACAGCAAAAGCTGGTGGCTCTTGATGACGTCGTCGTCAGCGAGAATCAGTGGCAGACCCTAAAAGACACCTGCCTGAGAGAGATAGCCGCCGCCCCACCGAAACAAACGCTGCAAGGACAGCCCGCACTGCATGCACAAGAGCTGGTCAACATACCGCGCTCGCTGCGCCAACCAACACTCAACGCCTTACTGAAAAGCGGCGACATTGAGCAGAAAACTGGCCACTACTTGCTGCCGAACAAAAAAGCATCACTGGCACCCGAACTGGCTGAGCTGTGGGCAAAGCTGGAGCCATTGCTCGACCAGATCCAAGCCCCCAGTTCCGGCGATTTAGCCAAACAGCTGAACCGACCGCTCGCCGGCTTGGAAAAGCAGATGTTCGCCTTGGCAAAAGAGCGACTGCTCACACACATTGGAACGCACCGATTTTATTTACCGCAGCGGCTGCTGGAGGTGGCCGATGCAGTCCAATCCATGGCGGACAGCAGTGCCAACGGCTCAATAACGGTAAAGGCGTTTCGCGATCAGACCGGCATCGGCAGAAATGTTGCCATTGAGGTCTTGGAGTATTTCGATGGACGGGGATTCACGAAAAGACAGGGCAATGACCGCGTGATTTTACGCCCGTTTGATGAGTGTTGAGAGGAGGGTTGTGACCCGCTAGGTCCGGCTCACTACCGCTTATCCATTACGACGAGGCCCAGCTCCCAGGTTTTCGTAGGTCGGATCCACGGATGCCCGAGGTCGATCGCTTATCAGCACCTCCACACCCAAGTCGATAGAAATGTCTTTGGCGCGCTGAGTGGCAGCTTCGAAAGACTGTTCAACCTGCTTGATCGCAAGAGACTTATCGCTCGCCATACGCTGATTATTCGCAGCATTGAGGGGGCCTAAGGCGACATTGTCAGCCATGCGTCCTCCAAAAGTTCGTTAGTGCTTTCACTGTATACCTCCTTTGCTTCTGGTCAAACTGTTTTAACATCCATAAATACGGTACAAATCCGGTCTCTCCACCGCTCTGTGTCGTATGTTGTGCAGACTAGGGCGAACAGAAGGAAGCTCCTGACCCGCCATGACGCCCCCAACACAAAGCCAAGACCCTAACTCCGTCCAGACGCAGATATTGTTCGTTAGGTCGCGCCAACGTCAAGGTAACGTACCGCTCAGGATCAAACTGCTTCAGGGGTTTGGAACCATTCCAGGTCAACACAAAGACTGGGCTTTCAGCACACTCCTGTTACTCTACTACTCGCAAATTTTGGGCCTAACCGCCACCGTGGCTGCCTTCGCGTTGTTCCTGTCCTTGGTGATCGACGCGGTCTCTGACCCACTCGTCGGCGGCCTATCGGATAATTTTCGTTCTCGTCTGGGAAGACGACACCCGTTCATGCTGGCCTCGATCGTGCCGACCGGACTGTCGGTCTTTGCGCTTTTCCAACCGCCAGAAGGTCTCGGCCAACCGTTGCTTGCCGCGTGGATGATCACCTTCACCGTACTCACTCGGTTGTCGTTTACCCTCTTCTCGGTACCCTACGCCGCCTTGGCGGCAGAGCTGTCCGAGCACTATGAAGAACGAACTACCATCATGACCTACCGAATTGCACTCGGCTGGTTGGTTGGAGTGATCTTCATTTTTTGCATGTATTCGGTCATGTTCACCAACAGCCCCGAACACACAAATGGTTTGCTTGATCCACGCCATTACGCCGGTTTTGGCCTGCTGCTGAGCCTTCTTATGATGTGCTGGATGACCGTCAGTACCGTAGGCACACTCAACCAAATACCCTACCTACCCCAGCCTACGGAGAGCCTGCCAGCCGTTCGCTTGGCGTCCATACTGCAGCAGACCCTGAGCGCCCTACACAACCGCAATTTTCGTCTGTTGTTTTTGGCGACCCTGCTAAGCGCTGCCATCAACGGCACAGGACAAGTATTTGATATCTACATGAATCTGTATTTCTGGCAGTTTGGACCCGACGACATCCGCTGGTTCAGCTTCGCGCTTCTGGGCGCCGCCCTGGCCTTCGTCAGCGTTGGGCCCCTACAGCAACGCTATGAAAAGCATCAAATCATGATCTATGCCATGTCAGTGCTAATGGTCATGGCCATGCTCAAAGTCGGCCTGCGGTTTTTGCAGGTTTGGCCAGAAAACGGCGCACCAAGCCTGCTGCCCATGCTGATCGTACACGCAAGCATCATGGCCTACGGCGGATCGCTTGTGTTAATCATGTTCGCCTCCATGATCGCCGACATTGTCGATGAACAAGAGCATCTCACCTCGATGCGCCAAGAAGGCACATTTTCAGCCGGCGTGTCATTAGCAGGTAAAAGCACAACAGGTCTCGGACTAATCATCGGCGGCCTGTTACTCGATTGGGTGATTGCCCTACCCGCAGGCGCAACCCCTGAATCGATGCCTGAAGACGTCGTCACTCGCCTTGGCGCGGTCGACGGCCTGCTGGTGCCCGCCTTTTACCTCATACCCATTTTACTGATGCGCAACTACAGGCTCGATCGTCACCAGCTAGACCGATTACAGCAACTCATCCGTCAACGCAGGAAAGACGCGCAGGATCAAGAGGCCTGACTGAGCTGCTCCAGCAAACCAGCAGGAAAGCTCCCAGCAAACGGCTTAATTCCATGCTTGGCACGAACCTCGTCGATGTTCATATGCCAGTCTTGCTCCCATTCGATGGCCATAAACTTTGGCGCTTCGCAGCCATGAACCCACGCCTCGGAGAGGTTTTGCAGAAGCAGTACGAACCCCTGAGGCTGGCGCAAATAGCTCATCGTACAAACCGTGGTCAAAAACATGGCGGAATAGTTGTGTCCGAACTGAGCCAACTGAAACGCTGAAATCGCCATTTCATGCAGGCTGGTTGTTTGATAGCCCGCCACCAAATGCCAGGTATCGTGCATCTGCAAAATCCGGGTGTTCAAATAACGCATCGCTGGACTCAAACCATTCAGCCCAATGGCATCACGGTCGAGCACTTCCGGGTCGAAACCATTGTCGACCCACATACTCAGCAGCTCTCTCGCCAAACTACCATCTGGGCATTCGCCTAACTCTGACAACGAAATCATCGGTGGAATAGGCTTATTTTGGGCGTTGTCGGATCCAGGATGGGAAAGCGCGGCATCTTCACTCAGCGCGGCATAGCCTTCATTCAGCGCTACGCTCAAGCCAGCTACGGCTACGGTAATGGACGTGGCGTCGTAACCCGCCTCAGGACCCACTAAGGTCTCTTCAAATTGCGCCCAGAAAGCCTCAGGCAGCTCTGCATTAGCAGATACCGACTCTGAAGATGTTGGCTCTAACCCGAGCTGAGTGCGGCAGATGGTGTCAAACACAGTGGGAATTGCAGCAGGTGCACTGAAAGACGCCCAGATCATTGCGCCACAGAGGGTCGCTTGATCGGATGCGTTGCCCTGCCTCGCGCCGGCCACGCTGGCGGCTAACCGTTGAAGGTCGGGTCTGACAGCTTTATCCCGAAGTTCGCTGAAACTGATCGACATCGTAAAGCACTCCTTATTTTTGTTTTCTGGGAGTATACCGATAACGAAACTCTGCTTCACCGCGGGCATATTTGCGCTGGTCACAGCCCCTGAGCGGACATAGTATTGTTCGCGGAAGAGCATCGCTCCCGGTGGGGTGCGCGGCCTTCAAAGCCGTTGAGGCGCGACTACGTGCCTGGTGGGTTCGACTCCTACCTCTTCCGCCATACGAACCTCCAGCGCCATCCGTCAGGATCACCGGGAAAAGTAAAATACCGGTGAATCGTGGAATCACATTGGATGAAGCATAGGGCCTAGATCGCGAACTTCATCTTGTTACTTCTATCATTGTTATTGCACTGCTTTATGATGAGAGGCGAAATCACCCTAGCTGCAGATTGCCTTATGTCTGAATACCCACCTGAAATAAAAGTCGAACATAAAAAAAATGGCGTTGTCGTCGCCACGTTAAACAGACCAGAGGTGCTTAACGCCCTGAACGGTGCCATGCGCGTTGGGATACGCCAGCTCATTACCCAAGTAGGCGCAGATCCCTTGGCTAGAGCTCTTGTTCTAACCGGGGCGGGCGACGGGTTTTGCTCAGGCGCGGACCTAAGAGCGAAAGACAGCCGCGCCTGGCCCAGAGGACCCGCAGACCCAGAATTTTCTTGGTGCGTAGATCTATTGCAGATGCCTAAACCTACCATTGCCGTTGTCAATGGTGTAGCCGCTGGAGGCGGATTGGGCATTTCACTCCTGTGCGACTTTCGCTTTTGTTCACCATCTTCTCGGCTGCTGCCAGTTTGGGCAAAACGAGGCATTCATCCTGACGACCTGGTCACTTGGACCCTGCCCAAATTAGCTGGCTACAGTAGAGCATTAAAATGGCTATATGCTGGTACCGACATTCCGCTGAGCGATGCTCAACACGCCGGTCTGATTGAACCGTTAGTGACTGATGAGGATCTTATGCCCTCAGCGATGGCGTTTGCCGACACTCTGGCATCAGGACCGACAGTCCAATATGCGCTAACGAAACAAGCTGTACTGAAATCTCTGAACCGTGAGCCTTGGGACAGCGCCGCACTGGAAAGCTGGGGACAAAACACGGCACGCCAAACCTCAGACTTTAAAGAAGGCATCAATGCCTTTCGCGAACGACGAGAAGCGAGTTTTACCGGCGAATAGAAAGAACCAATCCATCAATATCGTCAGCGCGGTTGCTTCAGCATTCTTGAGCCTCACCGATGATGACTTAAGGTTGGATAGCCAGCGCGGGAGCCAGCGCTCTTTTTCAAAATCACCAAATTGCAGATCTCATCGTATTTAAGCGCGACCGGCCGGAACTTGAAGTCCCAGTGAGGAACCTCGAGCTGCTTCAGACTTTGATGCGATACCCAGCTTCTGACGAGCCTGCACTTACGGTAGGCTCGTGACATGCAAGGATTTTCTCAAGCTGCTGACAACAACAAGGCCGCCATCTTGGCTGTGCTTGCCGAATGGCTGCCAAATCAGACCAAACTACTCGAAATCGGCAGTGGCGCTGGCCAGCACGCAATTCACCTGGCCGCCGCGCTAAATCACGTTCTTTGGCAGCCTAGTGATCGTGAAATTGTGCTCCCAGCATTAACAAGCAACATCGACGAGTACGGACCTGCGAATATCTTAGGGCCTATTACCCTTGATTTGGCCGCCCACACGTGGCCCGCTCAAACCTATAACTGCGTTTACGCTGCCAACGTGATGCACATTGTCAGTTCAGAACTGGGTGAAAACCTGATTCGCAGAGCAGCAAAGGTACTGACAGACGAAGGGCTGCTCGCCCTTTACGGCCCTTTCAAATATGCGGGAGATTTTACGACACCGTCCAACGCAGACTTTGACCTATGGCTCAAAGAACGTGACGCGCAGAGTGGCGTACGTGATGTTGAGTGGATCCTTGATCTTGCCACCCACGCTGGCCTTCGGTTAGTCGAGGACCGACAGATGCCAGCCAACAATCAAATGTTAATCTTTCAAAAAACCGCAGACTGATAAGCGCACCGGTTTTAGACGCCGTAGCTTAGGGCGCCAGACTTAGGCACAGATCACGCACGAAAACCGCTTCACTCTGAACGTTGTCCATCTCAACGCCCCGCTATGCCGCGATAACAAATTTTGGGAAACTGCCCCCGCCGATCAACTCAGAAGGAAATCGCAATGAGTCGACAACAAGAAAAATTTAAACTTGCCGATCTAGAGGGTCGTGTAGCGGTCATCACCGGCGCGGGTAACTTTGGGATCGGCTGGGGTTTGGCAAAATACGCAGCGCTCCATTTGCACATGCATGTTGCGTTAATCGATTTGCATGAAGCAACGGTTGAACGCGCTGCAGCTGATCTGCGCGCCGTTGCCCCTGACCTTACTGTTTTGGCTCTGGCCTGCGACGTAACGAGCAGCACCGATTTGAGCGGCGCTCTTGACCAAATCGATGTTGCCTTTGGCGGCGTGAGTATTGGCGTCGTGTTTGCCAACGCCGGCGTCATTTTCAACAACAGCATCCTAAAAAGTGACATCGAGGATTGGGAAACCACACTGAACGTAAACGTACTGGGTGTGGTTAAGACCATCAAAGCCTTCGTGCCAAGACTGCAGGCGCAAACTCAAAAATCGATTTTCTGCACCACGGCCTCTGTGGGTGGACTGGTGCGCGGTGATGGCGGAGCCGCTTCTTATCAGGCCAGCAAACATGCTGTCGTAGCGCTCACCGAATCGCTCTCCTTCGAAATCGCGAGGAAATCACCCCACGTGCATATTCGGGTGCTATGCCCCTGCATCGTGAGTACCGCCTTGATGCAATCGAGTCAGTTGAATAAATCAGCCAAAAACGCGCCCGCTAGCACCGATGTTGCACCGATTAAACCGAATGAAATGCTGATGGGTATGACCCCAGAGCGGCACGCGCAACAGGTCTTCGATCTAATTGCAGACGGAAAATTCTATCTCGTTACCGACAACGTGAGGCCTTACGTCGACCACGACTTTCCCTTTGGAGCCATGGACATCATTGCCGAACGTTTTGATAACTTAAAAGAACTGCAGCTCGATAATGTCGATGCGTTCGAGACGCCTGCACTGGGTTACCCTTCTTCCATCCTAAAGGGCCCGATGTTTCAGGCGGGGACACGGTTCGGCAACGGAAATTGAATTCGTCCCTCGTTACCAAATCAGCGCGATATTGGGCCCATCGATCAGTCTCGCAAGTTAGCCCTGTCGCTCTAGGCAGGTTTCCCTTAAGCCGGATTTACGAGACCAGACAGGGGTTCGATAGGGCTTAATTTGCGCTAAACCTCATCCAACCTCAGAATTTGTCGCTCAAGTAGCGGGAAGCCCATCAACAAACGAACGGGAAAGTTTAGTGGTAATGCTTCTGCAGCGTTTTGAAACTCTGGGCCTTCGACGGGCACGGCTCTTCGGGCGGAGCGCACACCTTCGATAGTAACCAACACGTCCGGGTTCTCTATCGCATTCGAGTGCCAACCCCGTGACCAATGGTGAGCCGAAACATAGATTTTTTCATCTACGGTTATACGAGCGAGCATCGTATTTTGGGTCTCACCAGACGTCGTCGTGGTAGTGAGAACAAGCATGGGTATTCCAGAGTCTTCAAATGAGGGTTGCGCGTACCCCAAGTAGCCTGCTTCAAAAATCACTACAAACAACGCGTATAAGCCCAGGGTGCCGCCCAACCACTTAAGTGCTTTCATGTCTCGCCTCCAAATCTTTGTGCGAAGATCTTGCCACCACTCTAATCGAAGGAAAGCCTCCTCAACTACCGCTTGAAATGCTTAATAAAAAGCAAAAGCTCGATAAATCTAGGGCTTTCGCGTCCCATTGGTGGGCACTTAAGGCTGTATTTGCAACAGCATTTCCTGTGAGTGACATTCTAGAAGAACACATGATGCGATTCACATGGTGCTTCAGTTAAGCAGCTTGAAGAGGTTATGGTGGGGTTTGAGACCTTTTAGAGTGAAAACCGATCAACGTTGCGGTGCGGCAATGGGCTTAAGGGAGGAACGGTAGGTGCGAAAATTCATTACGACCGGATTGATTGGGTTGCTCGTTATGGGGTGTGCAGAATATCTGCCCATTTCTGGCGGCTCATTAGAGGGTCGAGTTTCACCCTTGCCTCAATCGTTAGACAAGATCGCTCAAGACAACATCATTCAATTGGAAACTCGAGTCGATGAAGCTTACTCGGTCAACCTGTGGGTCGTAGAGGTTGCGAGTCATCTGCACGTGTTTGCGGGAGATAACAAAGCTAACTGGGTTGAAGATATCGAGCAAAACAGCAACGTTCGACTGCGTTCTGGCGATGAAATTTTTGAACTGGCGGCGGTCAGAGTGAACGATCCGACAATTTTTGCGGCATTTTCTGACGCGTGGGAAGCCAAGTACGGTAATCGTCCACAAAACGAAAGCGTTGAGGAAACCTATTTATACCGCCTCGGGCCTCGAAACCCTTAGCCGGCATTTGAGCCCCCCATGATTGTGACCACTGATCATCGAATCCCCAGCGCCCTAGACGGCTACGAAGTGCTGCTGCGCAACAAGCGCCTAGAAAATCCCCAATCTGGCTCGGCCAGCAAAACCGCACTGTTCGTTCACGGTGCAACCTACGGCGCCACGGACACCTTTGATTACGCGATTGATGGTCAGTCATGGATGGACCTCATGGCCGAACAAGGCTTCGATGCGTGGTGCTTGGATCTGCTGGGCTACGGCCAATCAGACCGTCCCAATGAAATGGATCAGGCTCCGACGAACCACCCACCCTTGGTGGACACCGCCCACGCAGTTTTGGAGGTGGAAAATGCCGTCTCGCACATTCTCCATAGCCGACACATTCAGAGCGTTAACTTAATCGGTTATAGCTGGGGTACTGCCATCTGCGCCAGCTACACGGGACAGCACCCGGACAACATAGACCGCCTTGTGCTCAGCGGTGCCCTGTGGATTGAGGGGCTAGAACCGACGGGGAAGCCAGCTAACGCGCTTGGGGCTTATCGGACCGTGGACGTGGAAAACATGATGCGTCGGTGGGCCACAGGACTGGACGCTCGGGAAATCGACGACATGATCAGCGAACAGGCGCGCCGACGTTGGTGCCAGCACACTGCCAGCTGCGACCCCAGATTCGATGAAACAGGCGTGTTACGAGCACCTACCGGCGTCATGAAGGACTACAGCCAATGTCGAGAAACAGGCGCTGACTGGTACGATCCCAGCCTGATTCGTTCACCTGTGCTTATCATCGTCGGGGACCGAGACGTCGAAACCACACCGGCTCAAGGGCAACGGCTGTTTGAGCGTCTAACTCATGCACCAAGCAAAGAGATTACAGTGATTGGTCAGGGTACTCACTCGCTGTTACTGGAAAAGCATCGCCACCAACTGCATGCAAGAGTCAGCCACTTTCTGCAGGATTAAACTCGCACTGTTCGCGGTCACCGGAACTTCCCCAAAGCTCCATTGCGACTCGAAATCCTCGACGGCCTACAATGCTGCCCGAAACGTCTAGATGAGCTTTACGTTAGGCGAGAGCATTGCATCTAGAGACAATATCCCGAACCATCAAGGCTTTTACAGCACGAGGGTCAGAAAATGAAAGTAGGCATCATTCCAATCAACATCGGCGTGCAGTCGGCAGATCAAATCGTACAAACAGCGCAATTGGTGGAATCACTGGGCTATGAGTCGGTGTGGACTTTCGAACACGTGATCGTGCCGGTGAACTACGATTCAAAATACCCTTACAACAAATCTGGCAACATGGGCGCAGCCCCCGAAACCAACTTCGTCGACCCTCTGATCGCCCTGTCCGCCGTAGCAGCGTCTACCAAGACCCTGCGTCTGGCTACCGGGGTGAACATTCTTTCGCAAGTAAATCCCATCTACATGGCCAAGCAGGCCGCCAGCCTTGACTTCATTTCTAACGGCAGATTCATGCTGGGAGTAGGAATCGGCTGGCTGCGGGAAGAGTTCGATGCCTTGGGCGTGCCCTTCGAGCGCCGTGGTGCACGTTTTGACGACTACGTGGCAGGCATGCGCAAAATCTGGTCTGGCGAGGTGGTTGAACACGAGAGTGATTTTATTTCTTGGCATGGGTTCAAAAGCTATCCACTGCCCATTCAAAACCCTTTCCCCGTGGTCATGGGCGGCGTCAAAGGTAAGATCTTTAAGCGAACCGCCCAGTTGGGCAACGGCTGGTTTGCACCGAGTGGCGATCCGGCTGAACTCAAAGGGCACATGGACAGCCTGAGGAAGGAATGCGACGCCATTGGCCGAGACCTTTCCGAGATTGAAATCACCTGCATGTGGCCAGGCGTTGGCGGAAAAGAGTTTTTGGCTGAACTGGAAGCCGTCGGCGTAACTCGGGTTGTCATGCCCATGATGGGTGAAGGCGACCCGGTAGAGCGCCTGCACAAAGTAGCCGAACAGGTGATTGCTTAGGCTGCCGTTGCAGCCACTGGTAGACCTCACTGGCCCTCTCGACGGGCCAGAGGGTCGCCCAGACAGACCTCAATACCGCCCCAGTGCCGAAGCCTAGGGCGGAACCCTCGAGATGCCGGGACATTGCACCGGCTTCTCGCTGAATTACGGCTGCGGCCTCAAAATCCCCTTCCTACGAGTGACACTTAGAGGGTAAGTCCAATGTGGGATTACGATCAAAGAAACCCACGGGTATCAGGTGAAAACCGGTGTATTCCACCGGCATCACTGGCCAATCTTCGGGCCGTGGCACGTGGGTTAGAGCCACGGTATGCCACATAACCAGATCACATTCGGCAATGTCTCGATCGTTTTTGGTGTACTCGGGCAGGCCACCACCGTCGTGCATGACGGTATGCGCCCCTGCCGCGCTGAACTCACCCTCTGTGTAGGGCGTTGCCCAGATATGATGCTTGCCAAAAGCACCCCGACGAGCCACGGCCGAATTGTCTGCGGCCAACAGCGACGGAGACCCAGCAGGCAAAAGCTTGTACGACACGGGATTACCCAAACCGTTCAAGGATGTGGGATTCACAACCTTCCAGTGGCGACTTTGCTCTGGGGCAATGTTTCGCTTTGCCGAAGTCTCGCCGGTCAAATGACGGGAGACGGATTGAAACTGAGTGCCGTCTGGATTGCTATCACTGACCGGCAAAACTTCAATCTGACTTTCATACAACGAGTTCGCACCGCCGTCTAAATCCCAGTCTAGGCGAAAACAAAAGACATGCTGGTGTACTGGCGAGGCCAACCCCTCGGCAATCAATGGTGATTGGCTGGGGTTGTGACTTTCTGCCGTCACCGCGCTGACGCCGACGATGCCCGTTAGCTTAATTTCCATTTGGATCGTGCCGTCGAGGTACAGGTACCAGTAAAAGCCGTAGTCGTAGTTTCCGATGGTAAAGATCGAACTGATGACCAAGCGCCGAGAGCGCCGCACTTCACTGGTTTGAGACTCGCTGTCGTAGTGTTTCCATTGAATACCGTAGTCTTCCTCGTGCATGCAGATGGCATTCTCTACAGACTTGACCTTGCCCTCCCAAGTCACCTGATGTACGTCAAAATAGAAGATCTCACCTAAACAATCGCAGCCCAGCTTTAAGGAATTGACCAACATACCCATGTTGTATTCCGAGGCATCCAGCACGTGTTTCCACGAGTGCATGTTGTCGCTATCCCCATAGGGCACGATCATTTCCGATAGCGCTGCTCGATACAGTAGTGGCCGATCCTGCAGCGACAGCTGATGCAAGACCAAACCGTGCACCGGATGCATGGACACAGAAAACTCATAGCCCTGCCATTTCACTCGGTAACCGTCCACCTCGAAGCTGGGCCCCTCGGGCTGTACGATCTCCAAGTCTTTCAGGTCAGTCCGCGTGCTTTGCTGGTGAGCCGAATCGAAACGTCCAGAATGTGGCGGCATGGGTATCACGCCAGAGTCCTCCACCAAAACCACCTGCTGATCCGTCACGTCCACGTGGCAAATCAGACCATGGATGGGGCGAGCGTAGCCATTGTCTGTCGCATCTTCGCGCACAAAGGCGATACAGCGAACCGCCCGATGCCCTTTTGGCAACTCGACCACGGGATACCCGCCTGCAGGCCATGGGTCAATTTGAATACGCTTAAGATCTTCATCGGTGTCGCAGGGAATCCCTCGGGCTTTCACTGCTGCCAGCCATTCGGGATGGTTCTTGGTCAGTTGAATGGCAACACCCAGATCCAGATAACCGTACGGGGCTTGAGCCTCATTGGGTAATCGGTCCAGTCGATCCACCTGTTTTTTCGAGAGATTCACCAGGACCTCAAAGCCGCCGTCGGACTCGCTGTCCGTACCCAAAAATCGTACTACTCGGTCTGCGGCCCTACCCGCTTTTACCTCGGTTTTTGCCGGCTCTTCTAGACCCGATGAACAGAACACTGCTCGCTCGTCGCTGTGGGCTTGGCGGAATATGGCAACAGCTTCTTGGATTTCTGCTGCCGAAAGAGGCTCAAAGGGATTAGACATTCGATCTCTCCTGTTCTGATGTCTGGGCGTGGTGCGTCGCGCCTCTAATTTAGCCTCTTTTGTCAATACATCGCCAGCGTGACCCGATTTAGTGGCAACAGCAAACCTGCGTTGGTGCGTTTTACGACTCAGCAGCGTCCACATTCTGGCAAGTAACGAGAGCGGCAACGACAGCATCGACTGTTAAGGCTTTCGATTGATCTTTGACCGCTTTGCGAAGGCAAATATTGATGTTTTCTTTTGCGGCCGGCGTTTGACTGAGTCTTTTGACGTCAGCCTTAGACTCACAGGATCGCATTTCATCGTTAACGCAACCGAGATTCGAGCATTGGTCAGGCAATGGGACTGAGCAGGGCTCAGCCCAACTTAAGCCCGTCAGACACAGCAAGAACACACCACTCAATACCGTTCTCATTCTTCGATGACCTCACCAACCATCCGCTTCTCTTCAAGGCGACCTCCAGAGGTTTGTCCCTTCCTATGAAGCTCCCTTAGCCTACTGCACTGGCCTCGATCTAACGTGACCAGTGGCGGTGTTTTGCCCATCTGTATCAGTGAGCGTCTTTCGTAAGCGAAGTTTGACTTGCCAATTCTGTGTTCTCGAGACGTCGCCACTGAATCGCTGTCGTTGATTGTCTTTAAGACCCAAGAACCGTTTTCGTGCGTCACCGGCGCCCTAACACTCTCAACGACGACTTTGTGGCGAGTATCGAAAACCTCGAGCTTCCCCTCTCGTTGTTTTTCCCCAAACACCAAGGTGATTTCAAAAATTTGGTTTTTCGCGGCGAAGGCACATATCAGCGAAAACGCATCGGGTTTTTCTATCGACACGTCCGTCAGCTGCTGCTCACCCCAACTTGAGCGAACGAGAGACACCAACATCAGCCCCATCACCAACCGTCTCACCGATTTCGTATCTCCTCTTTAGACCGCTACGTTAGCGCTACTCTCTACCTGTTTTGGCAGTATTCGCTTCTCAAGGACTGCCTTAGTTCTGAGCCAACCTTTTTGAATCCGTACTTTTCGTAGAAAGGCAGGTTTTGCTCGGTGGTCTCAACCAGATATAGGCCGTACTCCGCGCATCCCCGCAATTTTGCCTGCTCGACCGTTTTTTCCACCAAACGGCCTCCGATGTTCTGACCACGACCGGCGGGATCGACGATTAGCTCCTCAAGTTGGCAGTACTCACCGCCATATCGCATCGCGAGGTTGTATGAAACTGAAGCCATGCCGAGGATTCTACCGCCTCCTTCCGCAACAAAAACCTCGCCCCGGGTGTTATCGAGAAGCTGGTCGAAAATTTCGGGCGCTAGGGGGTCGGTTGAGCCACCGGTAAAACTTGCGAGGCTCTGAAGTAATTCCATGCAGCGTTGGCTGTCATTCTGTCTTGCATTTCTAACAGTAAGGGTCATCTACTCTTGTCTCCACTAAAGTCCATCACGCCTCGAAACAGCTAACACCAAGGCAGCTTGTTCAACGGTTACGCTAGACTGCCGAGCATCAGCCTTTATCGCTACCTGCCTTCCATCCAGCATCAGCAGTCCTTTACTCACCGTTTGCCCATCTCAATCACCATGAACTCTCTGCAGCCCGAATCGCTTGTCAATCCGTAAGCACCGCAATTTCACCAAAGAGATCATGCCAGCCTCAGCCGGAACAGAGAACGACTTTCAGGCACAATCGGCGGGTGCTGAAGTTCACCTTGCACGGTCGCTCTACATCAATCAGTGTTCGGTAACGGATAATTGTCTTCGTAAAGTCGGAAGCGGCTTAGCAGAACAAGGCACTGCGTGGTATTCGTCAAATACTAGGCGCCAGGAGATTTAAACGTGGATCAAAACGACAACGCTGGATTTTGGATTGTAACAGGCGCGGCATCGGGTATCGGCGCAGCCGTTGTCAGAGCTGTGAGACACTCTGGGGCTAATGTGCTTGCGCTGGACGTCGATGACGCCAAAGGTTCAGCGCTAGCAGAAGAGACTGGCGCGCTGTACCGGGTTTTGGATGTTGGCGATCTCGATCAATGGCAGCAATTCGCGGACTACCTAGCCTCTGAAAGCGCACGTCTGGGCTCGCCAACGTACATTCACCTCAATGCAGGCATTCAAATTGCGCCGCCAGACGTACCGTTATCTGAGTATCAGCTAGAGGCAGCAACCTTAGAGCGCTACAGGCGTATGATGAGTGTCAATGTCGACGGGGTCGTGTTCGGCTTGCAGACGCTGTTGCCGCTGTTGGCGCCTGGCGCGGCAATCGTTGTGACCGCATCTCTCGCTGGTGTAACCCCTTACGCAATTGACCCGCTTTATGCGATGAGCAAGCACGCGGTGGTTGGCCTCGTGCGAAGCTTGGCACCAGAGCTCGCCAGACGAGGCATTCGTATACATGCCCTTTGCCCTGGCGCCGTAGCCACTGAAATCATACCTCACGCCCAAAAGACCAATGACGCCCTTTTTATGGCCCCTGAGGATCTTGCGAAGGACGTGGTCGAACTCATGGAAGAACCCGAGAGTGGCAAAAGCTGGGTCAGGTTGCGTGCAGATAAACCACGTTATGTGATTCGCGCCCCAGGCGACAAAACACGCTAAGGAGAATTTACATGTCCACACTAAAAATAGCGGCAGTTTTTGCGGATAAACCAGAAGCGAGGAAAGTGGCTAAAGCGAGCCAAAGCCTTATGTTTGAGGCGTCAGCGGAAACGACCGAACACCTCCCCTTCGCAGCGCTTGTTCTCGGCACTTCTGAAAGCCTCATGGATCTCAAGCAACACACAGATGTGGGTTTGTATCTCGTCAATGAGCGCGCCGTATTAAATCAACCTCTGAGCATGCTTGACCACGATATGTTGCCGGTGATCGCGGGCGTCTTTCCAATGGTGGCAAATCCAGAAATTGGCCCCAAGGCAGCGGACACGCATTGGCGCGAGCAGCATGCGCCTATCGCATTGGATGTGCATACCGCCATGACGCATTACTATCAACTATCCGTCGTGCACCGATTTTCAGGCGAAGACTGGAACGGTTTAGCGCTGTGCTGTTTTGCTAACGAAGACGACCTGCGGAATAAGTTTTATGATTCTCCAGAGGGCAAGCGGCGGGTGGCCCTTGATGTTGCGAAATTTGCTGACACAAGAAACTCGCCGCGTCGTGTTGTGACTCGGTTGGTTTGAGTTAACACTCACCTGAACGCGACCGCTACGACGTGGTTTGATGTCGCCCCTGCTTGCCAAAACATTCATGCGCGCGTGAGTGTCTGTTCATCCACCATTGCATCCAGTTGTTTTTGTACCGCCTTGGCCCAACGAGGATGCGTCAGAATCCAGAACTTTTCCTCTTCAATGGCGCTGGCAACAAGTTCACCTACCTCATCAGGGTGCATACCCTGTTCCAACGCCGACTGGATATTCCCCGCTAGTTTCCCAGCCTTTTCATTGTCATTTTTGGGCTTACCCCGGCCCGGACGATAGTCGACCGAATGGCGACTGATGTTCGTGTTGATAGGCCCAGGACACAATACGGAAGCCCTTACATTGCTCTGCTTGGCTCGCAGCTCCCGCTCTGTGGCCGCCATCAGTGCGACAACACCGTGTTTGGCAACATTGTAAGCGCCCATCATTTGTGACGAGATCAAACCCGCCATCGAAGAGGTCGCGTTAATATGCCCTTCGCCCTGAGCCTCAATTAGCGGCAAAAACGTTTTCACCGCATAGATCGGCCCCCACAAGTCGACGTTGATAATCCATTCCCAGTCCGACAGCTTGACGTTGCGAGCGGAGGTTGGAATACCAACACCGGCATTACTGCACACCACGTGAACACCCCCAAAGCGATCCATAGCGGTATTAGCCAGACGCTCCACATGATCAAGTTTGGATGCATCACAAATTTGGCTTACAACTTCGACACCGGCATCCAAAAATTCCTGCTCCGCAGCTTGCAAGAGCTCTTCATTTAAGTCGGCAAGCACCAACTGCATGCCGCGCTTTGCAAAAGACCTTGCCATGCCTAGCCCAATACCACTGGCAGCACCGGTAATGACCGCAGTTCGCCCGGAAAATTCCTGCATCGCGCACTCTCCCTCTTATTCTCGTGTTGTGGTTAAAAATGCTGATTCGACATTGCTGATTTGCTCCGGTGACCAACCCAACCATTGTTTCAATACTTCCTCGTTATGCTCGCCCAGATGAGGGGCTCCGGCCCTGACTCGTGACTCCAGGTGCCTGTATCGATAAGGTGATGACGGAATCAAGCGCTTGCCGCCTGCTCGATCATCGACCTCTGCAATTGAGTTTCGCGCTGCCACCGAGGCCAGATCCTGCACATCAGATGCCGACCTGACATCGCCCCAAGCGATGTTCATTCGATCGAGCGCCTGAATGACGTCTTCCCTATTGCGGCAGGTCTCTGTGAAAAAATGTTTGGAGGCCGCACGACGCGCTTTGATTTTTTCTTCAAGCGAAACGTCTTGCGTCTCTTCCAGGCCGTCGCTCACCTTNTANACCGTGCTGAGTAATTTCCAAATGTATCTNAACTCACCNGCGAGCATGAGCAAACCNCCAGCNGTTTCGTGCACTTCATTGGTGACGCCCATATTTACGCCTTCGAGGGCATAGTGCATCCCATCGTTTGTCACCACCGTTGCATCAACCATNGAGATCTCCACATGGTCGCCTCGCCCGGATTGTTCTCTTGCGTATAACGCTGCCAGCAGACCAACNAGGCCATGCATCGAGGCATTCGTATCTGCAACGGAAAGCGGCAGTTCCGCCGGAAACGCACCCGTTAACTCTGCGTGTCGAGCGATTAGCCCAGTCTCAGCATGAATGATGGGAGCGTAGGCTGCTCGNCGGCTGTCAGCATTGTTTGCGCCAAAACCGGAGATAGACANCATGATCAAGCGCGGATTTATGTCGGCCAACGTGTCGTAATCGAGNCCCAATCGCTGCATAACATCCGGCCGGAAATTTTCGATCAGCACATCTGCCTCTGCCACAAGTGANTTTGCAACCAACAGGCCTTTCGGATGTCGTAGGTCTACCGCAATATTGCGCTTTCCAGCGTTCTGCTGATGGTAGTANCCAGAAATACCNCNACGTTTGACTCCCCAGTGTCGGGTAACGTCACCTTCCGGCGGCTCNAGTTTGACAACGTCGGCACCCAAGTCNCTGAGCATTCGTCCTGCAAATGGCCCCGCTAAAACACGCGATAAATCNAGGACTTTAAGTCCGGCAAGTGGATAACTCATTCCTTACTCCTAGCATGCCTCGATCAATCTTTTCTCGCGGCCAGATGAAAGTTGTCTTCNATNTTTTCGCGCACCTGCCCTTGGTGCTGAAAATACTGTCTAAATCCCCCGTTATAGTTACCGTCCTGACGTCTTTGCTCATTGCCCTCAAAGTTATAGTAACCGGGCGTACANTCTTCAGAGCGATTGGTCTTGCCTCGATGTTGGATGACGTTTTGCACCCACCACTCNTCGGCCTCATCTTTGACATCAATAACGTGNTGGCCGTTAGCGCGAACATAATCGATACACGCAGCAATATGATCGCCCTGTGTTTGCAGCATCTCCGTGAGGTTGAACTGGAAGGACGCTTGATATCCACCCATGATGAACAGGTTTGGGAAGCCTGCAGTATGAATACCCAATAAAGTTCGGATGCCCTGCGCGTACTTGTCCTGAAGATTCACACCACCCGCACCGACAATGTCGTTATAAATACCGGTCTGCTGAACCTCGAAGCCGGTTGCGTAAATCAACAAATCTAGACCGTATTCTTTACCGTCGAATACTGGGCCTTGAGGACTGATCTGCGTTATGCCCTGCCCTTGCGTATCCACCAGATGCACATTGGGCAAGTTGAAGGATGGCAGGTACTCATTGTGAAAACAGGGACGCTTACACATAAACATGTACCACGGCTTCAACGCATCGGCNGTCGAAGGATCATCGACAATTTCATCGATGCGTCTGTGGATACGCATCATGTANTCGATATTGGCGTTTTCCTGTTTCCGGAGCTTTTCCTCGGGTGACGTTGCGCCCTTCGCAGCGCGCTTCTCGAGNGAGTTTTCAACCGCGGCGAGCACTTTTTCGCGTCTTTTGTGTTGCCAACCAGGCTGNAGCTTACGNGCCCAATTCGGATCCGTAGGCCAGTCATCTCGAATATCAATGGANGAAGGCGTGCGCTGAAATACGAAAACTTCCTTNGCCACCTTGGCAAGTTCTGGAACGATCTGCACCGCNCTGGCGCCGGTNCCAATGATGCCAACCACCTTGTCTTTCAANTGNTCCAAATTCTCGCCGGTNTAGTCGTAGTCCCACCGAGACGTATGGAAAGAATGNCCANNAAAACTCTCCATTCCGTCAATGGCTGAGAGCTTCGGTTTGGCCAATGTCCCNTTTGCACAAATNACGAACTGCGCGCGCATCACATCGCCCTGATCAGTTTTCACNTGCCAAAGCTGNTCCGTTTGATCCCAGCGGGTCTCNGTAACCGTGGTNTTAAACACAGCCAGATCGTACAANTTGTACTTATGGGCGATCGCCTGGCAGTGGCTNAAAATTTCTGGNCCGCGTGAATAATGATTCACCGGCACGTAGTCCAACTCGTCGAGCAATGGCAAATAATCGTAACTCACCACATCACACGCAGCGCCGGGGTATCGGTTCCAGTACCACGTGCCCCCAACGTCTGACCCACGCTCCACGATGCGAACACTCTCCAGACCGCGCTCTCTTAACCGAGCGGAAGTTAACAGGGCAGAAAAGCCCCCACCGATAAACAGGACTTCTACTTCGTCGGTAATAGGCTCCCTAGTCGGAACATCTTTCGCGTAGGGATCAACCGCATACTTTGCCAAGTCGCCGCTTAACTCCGAGGTGTACTGATCTGTGCCTGGCGGGCGGTACCCTAATCGCAGATTCCGTTCTTCTCGAAATTTATCTTTGATTTCATCGTAATAGTGCTGAGGGCGCTTTGGTCTAGGCATGAGATAAACGTTCCTTTTAATTCGACAACTATTGAAAGTAACAGAAAATTTGGGGATCTACTTGTCGTATAAATTATCGAAAGCTGAGGTTTTTGCAGCCGAACTGCTGTGTGAACGAGGCGTCAGGCATGGACGCTCAAAATATTGATTCCGAGACAGCCCGTCGGGGCTATGGCCATGCGCTTTGCCTGCACCGCTGGCGTTTGAAAGGCTCGTTTAACGAATACGCCCGCAGCTTGCTGTCTTGCCAGACGTTCAGCGCACAACTGTATTCCGCAGACATCAGCACTTACGTTAATTTTTTGCAGATGAGTACTCGTGCACCGGTGCCTTCCTCGATGCGCCGATATTCTGTTCCAGAAATTGAAGAACTTGACGATAAAGGATCTCCCGATTTTCATCATCAAAGTAGCCATGCCCCCCGGCATCAATCTGCAACCATTGGTAGTCCTTCCCGACTCGGTCCAGTGCGGACTTCATGGCCTTCGCTTGACTGATCGGAACTCGACGATCAGCCTTGCCATGAATCAGCAGCACATTGGCCTTAATCTTTTCAGCGTTGAACGCGGGAGAACGTTGTTTTTGCAACTCAACATCCGTTCCAAGGGTCTTCTTCAAATACGCAATCCCACCTGAAGACTCAGGGATATCGCCTTTTTCAAACATCATGGGCAGATCGTATACTCCCATCGAACCAATGGCGCATTGATACAGTTGCGGCTCTCTTACCACCCCCATCAACGCTGCATAACCTCCATAGCTTGACCCGTAAATGCAGATTTTTTCTGGGTCGGCGATACCCTGCTCAATGAGGGCCAGAGTGGCATCGGTCAAGTCGTCTTGCATCGAAGCGCCCCAATTCCCCTCACCGGCTTCAGCGAAGGACTGACCAAAGCCGCCACTACCACGAAAATTAAGCTGCAGCACGGCGTAACCGTAATGGGCAAGCATTTGCACTTGGGAATCGAATCCCCACGAGTCTCGCACATGGTGGGGTCCCCCGTGTGGGAGCACGACCAAGGCGAGATTCTCGGATTGATTTTGAGGAAGCGTCAGGTAACCGTGTAGAGCAAGGCCGTCCCGGGCTGCAAACGTCATCGCTCGCGTTGTGGCCATCGCTTCCACCGGAATCCCTTCTTTGTAGCTGAAGAGGAAATCGAGACTTTTCGACTGCTGGGAATACAAGAAGTAGTCGCCCGGATTTTTATCGGAATAGATACGCACCAAACTTCTTTCTCTGTCTCTGGTGCTACTGGTTATCACCACATCTGAGTTTTCGAAAACGAGATCCAACGCTCGATGAAGCGCCACAATTGGACTTCGATCATCCAAATAGTGGTACTCGGGCAAGCCCTGCGAGGTTTTTACACCGACCAGACGGCGACCCTCGTCGTCAAAGATCAAACCAGAAGGGTCAACAGCCTCATTGTGAAATATCTTTTCGATGCCTCGGTTTTCGAAAGAGAGGCGGTAGACGGCTCTCGTGCCTTCATTGACGTACGCGGTGAAATACACGCCGTCGTCGCCGTCGTTAAAACCGATCGGTACTAGGTCGGTTCCTTCAAAATTAGAAAGCGCAAAAAGGAGCCATTCCTCGTCTGCTCTGTTTCGATAATGGATGACCGTTTCATTGTTTTCATCAAGCGCTATTGAAAAACGAACCTGACCACGTGTGTCAGCAACAGCACGGGCCAATGGCATCGGCAGTTTTCCCACCTGTTTCTTCTTCGCTGTAAGAACATTTAACCGATAGACAATTGGCAGCGCATCCTGATCCGTGACCCACATCCTGTTCTTCACTCGCCAAGGGTAGAACGCGATCAGGATGTGTTCGTCGTCGTCAGGCAGCGTATGGATGATTGCGTGGTTACCGTAATCGTTCTTCTTCTGTCTCAGGTGAGAACCGCTCCAAGAGTTGCCAGACTGATAACCCAGCAAAAATTTATGCTTGGAAGCATCGACATTTACGCCAATCAGTTCACCCAGGTCGTACGGTGTATTGTCCCAAGGCGTAGACTCTCGGGTGCCGTAAACGAGACGCTCATTGGATACCCAAGTCACATCTCCGACGCTTCGGTTTCGACCTTTCACAAAAAAGCTACTGACAATTTCTTTTGTCTCCGTCCGCAAGACCGCTAGCTTTTCTTCGCCATCATCTCGAAAGATCACAGCCAAATAGCTCCCGTCAGGCGAAATTTGCGCGTGACGAATCGCTGAATCGCCGCTAAAGACCGATACCGGCAACTTTTCCTTGGGCTGAGCATGGCCGAGTTCTGCTGATGCAGCGGCAGCCGTATGCGCGCTGAGGGCTAAAACCCACAAGCTCAAAAACAAACGGAGCGACGTCATTTTTTATTTTTCTCCAGACTATAGGCTCGACCTCACCCAAGGATCGACGGCACGCCCTCTGCTAACCCTAACAGCCTTTACAGATTAGAACCCCTTTTCCTTCCTTGTCGTCTCTGCCGCACTGATTTTCTCAGAAGCACCCTGATATACGTTTTGAACGGCCGTCGCTACGGTGCCTGCGCGGTAATAGGCTTCAATATCAGCAAGTCCTCTTTCCAAAGAATAGTCTGCGTACGCTTTGGTTTTGTCGTGCATGTTTACGAGCATCTGCGTCGATATGGTCAGCCGCTGGGCTTGCATTTGATACGCAAGCGCATAGCTCGTTTGCTCCAAATAAAAGTTCTTGTCGAGCTCGGTAGCAGTCGACCCAACAAGCGTGCTAATCCCACTAAAAATCGTTTTGGAGGTTTCGACGGTTGATGCCGTGGAAGCCAAGCTGAGAGCCTGAGTCGTTGCGCCAAATCCAAATTTCCACTTCGCTCGGCCAGCGATCAAATTCCCCTCATACTTTTGGTATTCGTGATCCACGATCAGCATAAGTTCTTCGAGGATTAAATTGCGGGCCCGAATTCGGCATGAATTATTAGCGCAGGCGCGAAGTTCCGAATCGAACGTTGCTTGTGAATACTTCTCACGCAACGTTTTAATTTTGTCTTCATCTCCTGCTATCGGATACGCCGGGATGCTCGCCACACCGGGACTGGGAAGCCAGCCACAACCTGAAGAAACCGCGATCCAAAAGAGCGTTAGCCCGTAAATTACTGGCGCTATAACGAAACGTTTGATTTTCATACTTGCCTCCTCTTCGTCCCCCATCCGCTGGGACTCAGTGAAGCAAGCATTTTGCTAGGCGACTTGCCTAGCCGGACAGACGATGCCGTTTAATGGATAACCGGTGCTATGCACCGACCTCGCGATCCGACGCGTGACAAATTAACGCGCTAAACACAAAACCTTTGGCTGCGCGGCCCTAGGCAAACCATTCCGCCTCTGGCTTTTTCCGGTTGCCCTGAGGCCTGGCAATGTTAGCTTAGGCAATGGTCCTGCAGGAACAACTGCGCTGTTTGCCCCAGAAAACGCGTTAGAGAGCATTGGGCTCGCACCTGCCATCAGTAGGAAAAGCATATGCCGAAACCGACAATGCCATTGCCAGGTGGTTGTCAGCACGGAGTCATGCGACGTTCTGACCGTCGTGGTCTTCAACTGTCGCTGCAAAAATTGTCAGCATGAATCGAGTCGCCCTGGCGTTGCTTTTGATGGCGTTTACCGTCACGAGCTGGGGGGAGGAGGATTATCGTTGCCTTGTCCAAACCCAGGGGATTTGGAAGGACGAAGAAACGACCCAAAACATGGAGATTCGACTGTTCTTAAGTCGTCGCCAAATGTGGCTCTATTTTCCGATGGAACTGACTCACCTTGATCATCGGGACGGCGTGATGACAGCGCGTCTTTTGAACAAAGAGTCCCAGATGCCCATGGGCAATGTCTCTTTCAACAGCGATAGCTACGCGATAACCGGCACATTCAAATTCTACCAAGGGTCGGTGGTCGACAGCGACTTTGGCGGGCTATGTTACAAACTGAGCAAGCGACGTTAACTGCCTTTCGCATTCAAAACCGTTGGATAGACACAGACCTCAGCCGCGTTAACCCAACCCGCTATAACCCGATCCCTTTTAGCCACTCGACTGCCTTCGGCCGGGCTTATCTCGCTTCCCGAATCAAGGCAAGTCACCTATTGAACGAGCGGAACATTTCTTTCGCCAACGAACAACTTGTTCAATGAATTTTGAGCGCTGTCATGGCCCTATGATTTCTTGATGCTGGCTGCAGCCGTTGGTATCACGCCAGCACAATCGGCTAGTACTTCTTACTTGGGCCAGAACACGCCAACTCCGTCCGCAAATTTCAACAACTTTTAATTAACATTTCGCTTGCAATAGATGGCACTTCGCGGTGCCATCAAGGCACAGCTATACCGGCCGCGCGTACCAAAGCGTCATGTGCACACCCGAGTAGCCTCTAGGGAGTTCAAGATGAACAGCGGCGACGAACAAAAAGCGCTGGAGCGACGACCAATCTTTTGGTTTTACGGTTCTTCTTCCATCGCCTATGGAATCAAGGACAACGCGTTTTCCTACCTGCTACTGACCTTTGCCAACCAAGCACTTGGCGTTCCCGGCTACCTTGCTAGTCTCGCCCTAGCCATTGCCATTGTCTGGGACGCGCTGACCGACCCATTACTTGGCCATTGGTCTGACAAGACACAGTCGAAACTGGGTCGTCGTCATCCTTTTATGTACGCTGCTCTGTTC
Organism: Gammaproteobacteria bacterium; assembly: GCA_002704225.1. Lineage (GTDB taxonomy): Bacteria > Pseudomonadota > Gammaproteobacteria > Pseudomonadales > Azotimanducaceae > UBA4421. Next base: position 52,344 of record PAFU01000037.1, read on the forward strand.
ATTCTGCCAGCGAGTTTCTATGCGCTGTTCAATCCGCTGATCGACGTACGCGGTGAAGACGCGTTCTGGTACGTCTTTATTCTGGCCATCTTGATTCGTACGGGCACCACCTTGTTTGAGGTGCCCTGCACTGCACTGCTACCGGATCTTGAAAAAGACTACGACCGCCGTAACCGTTGGCTCGCCCTCCGCCACCTTTTCGGTTGGACCGGGGGCAATGGCCTACACACCATTAATGTGACTTTCTGGGTCGGCGCTTACGGATTTGCTTCCGCCACTGGCTACATGATCTACGGTACCGTCGGCGCGGTGATCATCGCCTTGGCGATCCTCATTTCGAGCCTAGGCACCCAGCGAGCCGCAGCACAAATGCCCCGCCCCCAAGAACCGTTCCGCTTTAACGCCATCGGCAAAGAATTTGGCCAAATCTTCGAATCCTTAAAAAATCGTAACTTCGCAGCACTGTTTTTTTACTCGCTCTTGTTCGGCGCCGCGGCGGGTTTGAGCACGGCGCTCTATCTCTACATCACTCGGTTTTTCTTCGAGTTCACCGGCGCACAGATCGGGATTACCGGTATCGCCGTACTCCTAGCCCCGTTCATAGCATGGCCCCTAGCCCCGAAGTTGGGTTTCCTATTGGGCAAGAAAGTCACCGCCATCTCGCTGCAGTTAACGCGCCTGGCCCTCTACCCGATTCCCTATATTTGCGTGTTAATGGGTTGGTGGCCGGCGCTTGGCTCCACCGCGTCTATCGCCATCTACACCGCCTTTATATTTACCGAAGTCGCGGTTTTTATTGTGTCGGCAGTGATGCTGGACTCAATGATGGCCGATGTGGTCGAAGACAGCGAAAAACAGACCAACAGGCGATCCGAGGGTCTGTTTTTCGCCGCTAGAAGCTTCGCCGGTAAATTCGTCAGCGCGTCAGGCATCATCAGCGCAGGTCTGATCATTACCGCAGTCGGTTTCGACACGATTACCACCGTGGCGGATTTTACCGGCGATCATCGCGTCAAGCTGGCCCAGCTATTTTTGCCCGCCTACTGCTCACTTATTTTGGGCGCCATTGCCTGCATCAGCCTGTATCAAATCGATAGAAGCACTCACGAGCAGAACATTCGGATCCTCAACGATCGCCTGTTGACTGAGCCCTCTGACGGTATCGAGCTAGAAAAAACGTAAATCAATTTTTGTAGCCTGCATATTCCTCTAGACTGTCGCCTCACATAATTGAGGAGATAGAAAATGCAGTTTGATGATGTCGTCACCGGGCGCAGAAGCATTCGAGGCTATAAGAGTGAACCTGTGCCCAAGGCGCTGATCGAAGAAGTATTAGCGCTGGCAATGCGCTCTCCGTCTTCAATGACCACCCAGCCGTGGAATTTCACCGTGGTCTCTGGCGAGCCTTTGGACCTCATTCGAGCAGGCAATACAGAGCGCAATCTCGCCGGTGTGCCGCATTCTCGAGAATTTCGTATCGGACAAGCCTTCGCCGGCCAACATCGTGACCGTCAAGTCGGCGTTGCGAAGCAATTGTTTGCTGCCATGGACATTGCCCGCGAGGACAAAGAAAAGCGCCAAGACTGGGTGTTACGCGGCTTCCGTCAGTTCGATGCCCCAGTGTGCGTCATCATTACTTACGATGCGGTACTCGCGGACAGCGACGATACGGCATTTGACTGCGGGGCCGTCACCACAGCATTGGTAAACGCAGCATGGTCGCGAGGCCTCGGCGCGGTGATCAACAGCCAAGGCATCATGCAGTCTCCCGTCGTGCGAGAACACGCAAAGATTGCGGACGATCAGGTCATTATGAAAGCCGTTGCACTGGGTTGGCCCGATGACAGCTTTCCTGCAAACGCCGTGGTTTCCGAGCGGAAGAGTGTTGCAGAAGCGACATCTTTTCTGGGCTTTGAAGACTGAGAAATTTACAACTCGGGCGGTGGCAGCGTTGCGGCCCTGCCCGGCCTTAGCTACGAACCCGGCGCCGCAAGGGCACACGACAGACCAACGAAGAGCAGGCTTTGCATCCCAAAGCCCTAGGAATTTTCGTCCTTTAGCTCGGTTATGGGAATGAGTTGATCACTACCAATCGCTTTCGCAATATTCTGGTGATAGTAAATCAGGGCGGGTTCATTGCGTCCAAACACCAGTTCCGGCACATCGCCACTGGCCAAGTTTCGATGAATGGCAACGCTTTGCGGAAAGTCTTCTTGGGTGGTTACATCCCACACTAAATCGACATTGAGATGCGCCTTACGTTCCGCTTCTTCATCCATTGGCTTTGGCCAGAACACATTGAGCTCTATCCGGCACCGGTGCGCCCCACCAACGGGATAGACGCGCCAAAACTGAATATGGTCGACCTGATGAGTCAGCATGGCGTTGGGGGCGAGCAGGTATTCCGTGGTGCAATAAGGCAGAACTAAGCCTTGTTCGGCGAGCGGTTTCTCAAATTCTTTGTCAATTGTTTTGCGTGGCGAGACCAAATGCACCACCTCGGCCATTCGCTCCACTAGGGTGGCGTTCGAGTAGTAATAAGGGCTGATGGTGTTTTTGTGGAGGGGCGCGATGTGATATGTCTCGGCGAACCCGTCGAGAAAAAATTTGTAATTGCAATCCAACTCAGTCACTCGACTGTCGATGTATTGCGTGTTCGCAATATCAAAGTTGGCAATATCCGACAGCGACGAACCCATCAGTTCGTTAACCTTAGCTTCGATGTCGTCGCCTTTGAGCAAGACAAAAATCAATCCTGCTGTTTCGTAACAGGGTAACTCAAGCAATTGGTCGAACCGAGCATCTGTCTGAGCGAATCCGTCATGACTGTTTGGCCGGGCAATAATGCGGCCATCCAACCCCCAGTTCCACGCATGAAAGGGACACGAGAAAGAGGCCTTGGACCCCTTGCCTTCCGCAATACGCGCTCCTCGGTGCCGGCAAGCATTGATATAAGCACGCGCCTCACCACTACTATCCCGGACAAGCAGTAGGCTGGTATCAATCACCTCGTGAGTCAGGTAGTCACCTTCATTGGGAATATGCGGGGTAAGCGCGACCAATACAGGCCGCTGCTTAAACAGTGCGTCGACTTCCAACGCCAGTTGGTCGTCACTGACGTAATGCTCGGCCGGTACTTTTAGTGCGTAGGCTGAAAGGTCGGTCGTCTTGTGCTCCAGATGTGCTCTCAGGCGCTCAAGCATCTCACGTTGTTTGTGTGCATCCATGATTTCCCTCCCAAAGCACAAGCTCAGACCACCACCCTGCACCAGTGTAAAGACTGGCACGATTCGAACAATACAGGCCTGACAATTTGACGCACCTCAACCTCAACCTCAACACAGATTGGATGCAAAACGACTACGTTAGGCACTTGGTGCCGGACGTTCGGACAAGTGCTGTTGCAAGGTTACGGGCTACGTTGCCCCTTGCGCTTCTCGTTTTTCCTGCGCTCACCGACTCTTAACGTGAGACTCAGGGGTAGACCAAACCACACAGCGCGAACGCTCTGACCAAAGGGCAAGGCGCCTAACAACCCTTTCATTAGACACCGCGCCTGAGTTGTTAGTCGAAGTCCTCTAACGTGTAGTTGTGGTCGTAAACCGACAACCACTCAACAATGAATCGATTTGTAACAATAAAGCTGTTCTGAGCGACACCGGCCCACGTTTGCCATGCGGTCGTGCTGACCACATAGTCTTGCCACGCTTCCAGCTCCGCGAGGGACTCGTAACCAACCACGATCTGGTGAGTGACTCGACCGTCAGGCGCAGCATTGCCTCGCAACACTTGAATCAACCAGATCTGCCCGGGGAAATCATTTGATTCAGATGCGTTCATCAGCGCGTTAAGACCCGCAAGTGTTGCGGTCGGGTCACTGACTTGCAGTCGAACCACGTCAAATACTTTATCGTCATTGGAAACCGTGCCCCAATTTCGAACAGGCTGCTCCATGTATTGTCCAACAGGAACTGCTATGCCGCCTATGGCCTGCATGAATGCCGCACCCGCTTCAGAGCCTGCAAATTTTTCTGTCCAAGCCTCCATTTCCGCGATACTGGGATACAACACCACGACACGGTGTGTAGCCGGACTGGCTCCATTAAAGCTAATGGCCTCCAGATGCAGTTGCGCCGTTCGATCCTGGGCAATGTCGGTTTTTTGTAAGACGTCCAAGGCAGCAGCAAATTCGCCCACCTTTCCTGGCTCTACTGCCCATTCGTATACGAGCACTGTGGGGGCTGCATGCAGCAGGCCTGACGCCATCATTAACATGCCCGCAAGCACAGAGAGGATTTTATTTTTCATCTTTCATTCCTTTATTATTCTGATTCAGGGCTTTGCGCCCAGCGCTAGTTAACCAAGTTTTGATGTCTTTTTCGCCGTCTATCTCAAGCAAAGGGTGTAACGCCACCTTTTTCCTAAGATCACCCCCAGAGCGAGATTCGGTTCCTTGCAAGCCGCATGCTGGATGAGGGATTGATCACCTATGACATCGCATACGGCGAGCATCATTCACTTTTTTCTAGGGCTTCGATGCGTTTGGTCAATGTCTCGATTCGCTGCTCCATTATTCGCGCAGGTTCCCGGTCTTCAATCTCCCTCAGGGTTTCGCCAAGATTTTGCGGCGCAAATATCAAAAAAATGAAAAACGTATTAGCTTCGACCAAGTGCCAATTTTTCTTCACATGGTCTATCGAAGAGGCACCACCGTAGCGAAGCGAGCACAAAAACGCAGCGATGTAGACGTAGGTCCCCAGCATCATCCCGACACCACCGTAATTTATCGCTACGGAATCCACATCGACCGATGAACCGAACCAAGCGATCAAAGAAATGATGAGAGACAGGAGAACGCCAACCAAGGCACCGTTGGCAACCGTTGTACAGAGCGCCGTTTCTTGACTCTTGGATCGGTGAATGGCCACGAGAAAAATAGCGGCGTACAGCGCAAGGACATGTGCATGCCCAACGTAATAGAAGATGCCCGAAGACAGATCCATCGTCCACAGGGTAACCACTAGCAGACAGAGTTGAAGGGATACCAAGTCTGCTAGGGACAGTTTGTTGCTTGCCGAGTCGATTTGTCCGTCATCCCAGAAGTAGCCGATTACCGACAATACGGCACCGTAAAGCCCTGTTAGCAGCAAGATCGCACTTGCTGGCCCAATGGTTGCAGAGCTCTTCGTCCCTGCGACCATACCGATTAGGCCAACGTTGGTGTAGAGAAGACCGATGGGAAGCGCCAAAATCATCAGCAATTTCCCAAAAGAAAACCCGTAACGGTATCGAAGGTAGGTCGAAACTAGGACGGGGAACGCCCCCGAGATGATCCCGCATGTGGCATCAACGAACTGGGAAAAACCTCGATCGCTCAACCCGTTCAGGGACAGAAGGAAAAAAAACAATCCTCCAGCAAGGGCTAGCGCCCCCCATCCGAACTCAGAAAACCGGCTGGCTTTATTGTTCTGGATCATTACCCCTCCTGTGGAGTTGCGATATCAAGCGCTCGCCGGGCCTCTGCGTTCTGATCTTCAGTCCCATTCAGTACCCAACCCGCCGTTAACATGCGGGTCATGTATTGCCGGTTATAAAGAAAACAAACGATCAACTGCCAGAAACCCAATGTCACGATGGTAAACAACAAATGCAGGGCGCCATTGAAGAGTTCGCCCCGAAACAGAGGAACAAACCAGCCAAAAAACAGATAGGTCCAGCTAAAGCCGTAAAAACCCTTTTTCATGATTCCGCTTTGCGTGTGTTTGATCGGTACTGATGTCGCCATTTGCCCTATCCCTTTCGTTGATGACTCAGTTTAGCACCTGCACTGCCTCGATCACGACTGAGTAACTGCTGAGACACAGACAAAGAAATCCATGTAACGACGTAACGGTTTGCATGCTATCTAAATCTACAAACCATCGCCTTCCAGCCAATCAAAAGTGAAACGAATAGCAGCATTTCTCGCACTTTCTTCGAGTCTCGCCTTTGCGAGTTGCGAAAAAAAACATGCGCTGCGCTAGAACCCTGCAGTCACAATGGTGGGCTATGGCGCATCCAATGGCGGATTTAGATACAAGCGCCCCGCCACTAACGCTACTCGACCTTTGCTGTTCTGCTGGCGTCCATCGGATGGCTGCGCAAGTGCCCTAACATATCACCCACCATAATCGGCACGATGTCATCGGGCAGATTGTGGCCCATGTCGTCGTACACCTTAAATTTCGCCCCCACAATGGTTTCCGCGGTGTGCCGGCCATGTTCAACGGTCAGCAACTTGTCTTCAGCGCCGTGCAGTACCAAGGTTGGAGCAGTGATTTGCGCCACCCTCTCGGTGCGATCTCCGGCGTTTAAAATCGCCGTTACCTGATTGGGCAGCGCGCTGGTGTAAAAACCCAGTTGCTCTAAGCGTTCAGTCTCATCGCCCGAACTATCGTTCATATCGGCAATGCCCTGCTGCTGGGCCTTGCCGGGAGGCGGCAAATGCGGCGCCCAGGTGGTGGACATAATCGATACCAAGGACTGAGCCCGCTCGGGGTGATCGTAGGCAATCACCTGACTGATCATGCCGCCCATGGATGCACCGATCACGTGGGCACGCTCAATATTCAACGCGTCCAAAACAGAGACCGCATCGGCGGCCATATCTTGCAATGTATAGGGAGAGTTCACCTTCCAGCCGAACTGATCTTTCAGTAATTGCCAACCCAGCCACAGCTTGCCCCGACCCTCAATTCTGGATGACTGACCGACATCTCGATTGTCTAATAAAACAACGCGATAGCCTCCGTCGACCAGACCATCAATGATCGCAGGATTCCAGACGCGATGAGAGGCCGCGAGACCCATCACAATCAGAATTGGCTCTGCTCCCGCGTCGCCCACAACGCTATAAGCGATTTCCACGTCGCCGTTTCGGGTTGTGGACATGGGGCCGTTTGGATCGTAGCCGGCAAAAGCGATACCAGCCTGAGCCAGAAGCGAAAGAACGAGAGTGACACGGATCGAGCGCACGGCGCTCTTGATGATATGAGACATAGTGACCGGGTGCCTGCAATAAGTGATGCCGAAGACTTCCTTGATTGCGTGTTTTTTGCAAGACCTCCCGAGCAGGCACATCAAGCCTGCAAGCTCACTCAGAGCGGACAAGCAACCATTGCACCGGATAGGCGAATTCTTCAGAGTTGCCCCTTCCCAGATCCACCACCAAAACACCAACCGGAGCACTCGTTATGGGCTTGAAGTATTTACAGCCCCTTTTCCCATTTCTTCTCGGCATGGCCCTCATTTTAGCCAGCCATACCTTTTTCGCTGTTGGATTCGTCAACAGCGTACTGCAAGCCCTGCTGTTTACCCTCGTCGTCTGCATCCCCATCAAGCGTACCGGACGGATCAGCTACGTTGATATCGGTTGGCCTTGGGGCTTGGTGGTACTGGCTGCAACAAGCTTCATTTTCAGCGATGGTCACTGGCTACGTTCACTGATCGTGACCTTCGCAGTGGCCATTGTGGGTTTACGCATGGGGTTAGGCGCGGTCAACATGTGGCGTCGAGGATTTCTTAACAAAGAGTTCCCGCGCTATCAGTACCAACGTGTTCGATGGCAGCGTGACGAAAAAGACAACGTGGCGCTGGCTGCTCAGGTTGAGGCCATCACTCAGGGCCTTGCCAACGCGTCTTTTCTGGCCCTGCCAATTTTCATCATCAGCACCAACAAGGCAGCAGAGATTTTTCCCTTAGAGCTGGTGGGGCTGATTATCTGGGCGCTGTCACTCACCGCGGAGAACACTGCAGACTTTCAGAAACTGAACTTTCTTAAAGCGATGAAAAAAGAGGGCAAACACGCCCAAGTATGCGATGTCGGCCTATGGAAGTATTCACGGCACCCGAATTACTTTTTTGAGTGGATGGTTTGGAACGGCCTGATCGTCGCAGCAATACCGTCTTGGATCGCCCTTAGGAGCCAGGAAACCTTCGTCATCTGGTCATTGCTGGGGCTTGGCCTGCTGCTGGCGTCTGTTTTCATGTATCGGACCCTCGTCCATCTGACGGGCGCCATTCCATCCGAATATTACTCCGAGCAAAAACGACCTGACTATAAGGCGTATCAACAGCGCACGAACCGCTTTTTCCCCGGTCCAAGACGCTCAGGTCATTGAGTCGACCGGTTTTGTTTGAAACGCTGGGCTCGCTCTTCTGCTAGCCGGAAAGCGGCCTGTGTTTCGGCTTCCACTTCTTCGCGCTGTTTTTGCTTCAGCGCCTCAAACTCCTCCGCCCACCAACGCCTGGTAACCTGCGGGAACGTGCCCATGCGATTCACGCAGGCGTTCGCTCCACGATCGCGCCCGGCTTGATAACCGGCTGCGCCTTGTTGCGCTGCTCGAGTCTTGCCGAAGGGCACAAGGTCGTCCTCCATTTTGGGTAGTAAAAAATAGGGCATCGACACACGAGTTTCCCCTTCTGGAATCAGTGTGGTGTTCACACGATGCAATGTCGCGGAATACCTACCCTCGCTAAGATGCATCAGAGTGCCCCCAGTGTTCACGATGACCGAGCCGGGAATCACCGGTACTTCATAGTCACCTTCCGCTGTTCTGCAGGTGACGGGTGCGTCAATCCACTGCCCTTCACCGGCCACGACTTGGAGTCCAGGACGGTCATTAATCAAGAGCGCGATGAACGGTGGGCCATCGATATGCGCACCGACGTTCTGACTGTCGAAGGCTTCATAGGAACTGCGGACAAGTGCCTTGGCGCTTTCATCAAACACATCCATGCTGAAATTATGATTCAAACTGGCAGCCAAATCGGGTTCGTCGAAGTCGAAATACTCGCGGAATGCAGCCGGGTCTTCTCCTAAGGATTCCACAATCGCTTCACCTAACAGATGAGTCAGGCGGTGATAAATCGAGTTCATTTCCTCGATCAGTGGCCGAAAACCTGACAGTTCCGTGGATTGAGGCCAGGTGTTTGGACCGCGAAACAGCCGTCGATGAATGGGTTGAGACGCATCGTCGTACGCGCATACCGGTTCTTGTTCAAAGCCATACTGAAAGTTTTCAATCACCTGACCGTGCCCGCGATCCGCTGGCGTTGGCAATGTGTAGCCACGAAAATAGGGTGTGTTCGAAATGTGGGCCGTTTTCTTAATGTCCATCGGGGCATCGAAGAAGCCTCGTACTTCTCGAAAGGCACGATGCTGAAATTCGTCGTCTAACCCCGGCGCATTGGTCAGCACCATAAAACCGAATTCCGACAACGCGAAAGACAGGTCAGCGAAGAACTTTTCGGGATTACTTTGTCGCTCCAACCAATCCACCGTGGGCAACTCCAACTTACGATCGTCACGCTTTCGATGTGTGCTCATCTGGCTATCCTTTGTACTTATCGTTCCTGCGACACGAAACCGAGGCGCCTCGGCCCGATCATTTTCCGCCTGTTATTAACGTGTGGGTTTGCTTAACCAAGTGGGTGCTGTCCACTAAATCTGCAATTTCCGCCAAGGGAATCTTCGCCCGGCGATCAAAATACAGAAGGCCGTTCACTTCCTGTTGAACATCCGTGAGTTGGGTCCACACGAATCCGTTGAGCTGAGGAATTTCGCCAATTTCGACAAGCAATCGCTGGCAAATCTGCGACAGCTGTTCTGCGGTTTCCGGTATGTCTCCGTAAGCAAAGTCGGGCTCCTGACCCTCTCGTTTCTGGGCATCGACAAAACCAACCCCGCCACATTCCGACAGGACCAGAGGCAAGGCCCGCGGATCGGCACCGGCCAGCGCGCCCAGCCGCGGCCGCCCAATTTGTGTGACCTGAGTTTGAGGCGAATCGAACAACCCCTCGATGCAACGCGCCAATGCCCCGTCGCCATGCTCGTAGGAATGCACAGCCCAAACGTCACCGGTAGAAAATTCCCAGCCGTCGTTGCCGATCACCGGGCGCGTCGGGTCCAGCGATTTTGTTAAATGGTATAGCGCATCAGCCAAATGGCGTTGCTCAGCCCGTTCGCCCTGATGCCAAATCCCCCACGATTCGTTAAACACCACCCAACCAACAATGCTCGGATGACTGCGGTCTCGGATCACCGCTCGCGGCCATTGCTCGGACAGAGCCTGGCTCAGTTCGGTGGAAAAAATTCGACCTGCAGGCATCTCAGCCCAAAGCATCAAACCCAGCCTATCTGCCCAATACAGATAACGCGGGTCCTCGATCTTTTGGTGCTTACGAACAAAATTAAAGCCCATGGCCTTCGTCAATTCGACATCACGGCGCAATGCCGCGTCATCTTGAGCCGTATACCAGCCTCCTGGGAAATAGCCCTGATCCAAGACGCCCTTCAAATATTGTGGCTCGCCGTTCAACAATATGGCGCCACCTTCACAGCGCACCTCTCGCAGTCCTGTGTAGCTTGCGATCTGGTCCATCAGCTCACCGCTCTCGCTCAACACCTTGATCGATAGGTCATACAAGACCGGGTTGTTCGGCGACCACAGCTGCGGGGCCTCAACACCAAGCGTCACAGTGCTCTCGTTACGATTGGCAAAAGCCGATCGCCCAAGCATAACGCTGGTACCGTCGAGGAACGCCTCGACCTCTAAACTGCCCTGGCACTGTTCCGCCAATGTCAGTGTCACTTTCAGCTCTCGAGAACCCGCCTCATAACGACTGAAAATGCTGCGTCCGTAGTTCCGCTGCGTCGGCTCCAACCAGACGCTCTGCCAAATGCCGATCACAGCGTCGTAATCGATTGGCCAACGCGTGTCGCCGGCCTGCTTACCTCTGGGCTGCTGCCAGGAATCCGTATCCGCGGCGCGCACGACCAGCACATTGTCGGTCTCTTGTAGGAAACGGCCAATCGCACACTGCACGGGGCTGTAGCCGCCTTGATGTCGGCACACATGGTGCCCGTTGAGATATACATCCGTTGTGTAGTCGCAGGCCCCAATATTCAGCAAGACATCTTGGGCTGACCAATCCGGCCGATCAAAAAGCCGGCGATACCAGACAACGTTCGCTGGCTCTGCCCAGTCGACACCACTGGCTTGAGAGCCCGGGGCATAGGGAACCGTGATCTCAGTAGATCCCTCGTCAGGCCATTGTGCTGGCACATACCACGACCCCGCCTGCCCAAGGTCGGCCGGGTCGGGTTTAAATGCCCAAACGCCGTTCAAATTCAGCCACTGCTCACGCCGAAGTAAGGGGCGCGGATATTCCGGTCGAGGCAAATCCTGCGTTGTGAAATCTGTCATCCGAGCTAGAGCTTTTGCAACAATGGCTGGCCCAATGCTTCGCGATAGTTGTTATGGAAATGGTGCAGGGCCGGTTCGTTTCGACCGAATATGATCTCTTTCAAGAGGCCGCTTTCTGCCGCTCGCTGCTGCATTTCACCCATCACGTAATCCTCGTTCTCCACCGTGGATTTGAACACCTCCAAGGCATTCGAAAGGCTCGCACGCTCGCTTTCGAAATCGTAGGCGTCCCTGCCTTCCGTCGCATCGCCATCTAAATCCGACGCTTCATCGGCCAGTTCCGGCGCATAGTAGAAGCTGATGCGCGTGATCGACCGCGAAGGATCACCCTTCACCGGATAGATGCGAATCAGTGTCGTCGATGCCTTGCTCGTAATCAGCTGCACGTTCGGAAACAGGTGATAGAGCACGAAGGTGCATTTGCTAATGTCCCATTCGGCCTGAGGCAACTGACGCATGGCATCCATGCCTCGATTGGCCGTAACGAAGCGATGGTGACGCCCAAATTCTTCAAAATGTAAGTTGTTGCCGTAATACAAACGACCAAGCGTATCTTTGTGCAGCTTGCCGAAATGATAGGTCTCGCCGAAGGTGTCGTTGGCAAACTTCCAGTTAAGCGCCTTATCGATCGTCGTCTGACCGACGCTGACTTGGCGACTCATCTCGAAGGAGGGAAATTCGTCACCTAGCCCCTCCAACAACGCCTCCACGTCAAGACTACCTTGAGGGTTTGGGTGAACCCAAAGCAGGCCACTTTCTTCAGCACACGGCAGTTCGATGAGTCCTCTGCAGGATTTGTCTACATCCCCAAAGTGATCGTTATTGGGAATGGTGATCAATTCGCCACTGTTGGCATAACTCCAATGATGAAACGGACAGGTAAACACATGTTTCGTGCCCCGCTCCTCTTGGGCCACCTTGACCGAGCGATGACGGCAAGCGTTCAAAAATGCATGAAACTCGCCGGATTTATCGCGGGTCGCTAGGATAGGCACTGCAAAGTCGTCAAGGGTCAAAAAAGACCCCGGGGCAGGCAGGTCTCCGGACAAACCGATGAGCTGCGGGTGATCCATGAAAAAGTGTTTGTGCTCCTGTTCGGCAATCTCAGGACAGACATAGGACTGTGTCGGCATTTGGTATTGGACACCGGCATCAACATTTCTGCCTTCATCCAATTGGCTCATCAACTCCTTGATGATTGTTACCTGAAGGTCGTGGTTCATCTGGCACCTCACCTGAAAAACGTATCGTGTATTCAAAAACCGAAAACCCTCGTACCAGAAGTTCCAGTACAGGTTGAACATACCAAATTTAGCAGAAGCTGCCACGCCCCAGTGAAAGGGTAAAGACCACGGTCATGGTCTGCAGCCCCAGCCTGAAGTGAAACCCCTTGGGCGACGAATCCAAACGACGAATCATGGGGAGACCCAATGCGACCTTGCGCGGGAAGAAAAGCCAACCGCGATGAGGCAGCTCCCAAAGACGGAAGCAAGATGGACTAACGCGGTAAAAACGGGGGAAGGAGCGCTCCTTTCAACNGAGCGCCCNCTCAAACGGAATGANTGGTTGGAAAGCGCCAGCGACCTGCATCGCGGTCGGCCGGTTTGACATGAATTTCGACTTCTGGATCACGCTCGGGCTGGGNATCGGCGCTAATGATCAACGCCTTTCGTCCTAGCCNTTGGCGTTGTCATGTCGCTANGCCCTCTCTCTGAGGGCTGAATCTGCGATGTTCCCGCACGATGTCACGCTCACTCATCGTGCGGACAGCAATTCGGGCTCAGATCAGTTGATGCTCTCGCCCGCCTGCTGCTGGGATACGCTCGCCAACTCTACGCCCTTTTGTTCAAAAGCGGCTGCAACGGTTTGCTTCGCTGCGCTGCGGCAAAAACGGACTGTTTCGACTGCACCAACGAAGAGTCGATCACCCTCGCGGTTGCGGTAGCAGCTCATGGTTAACTTTTTAACCAACGTATCCATCGCCTGTTCTTTCTCTACCTCTGCCGTGCTGCCTGCCATCGCCGAAGCTGAAAAGGCTAGCGCGATCGTGGTCAAAGCGGTTGTTAATGCTTTCATGAGNTTGTTTCCTTTGTTGAGANGTNGANAATGTTACCACAAGTAACGTATAACGCATCACGTAGATTACCAAAGGTAACATTCAAGCATCACCAAAACCTCGACAACGGGCACAAACATTGACTCTGATTCGACTGTGGTAGGTTTTTCGCACATGCAGAAGGAACGGGCGACATGCCAGCGCCCCACCAATCCCTTGCAAGTCAGCCAGGGAGCTCTCACGATCCAAACCCACAGCCTTTAAGGACATTTCCCCACGATAACGGGCGTTTCTCTGGTCAGGTGGTCGCGCGCACTCTAAAATCTCCCGCTTCCGGCATTTAAGGCCACGTACTCTGAAGCGCCGGAGCTCAACATCACATTGGTACTCGCAACACCCACTCATCAGTTAATGGAGTCCGCTCTGAACCGTTTTACCTTGGTCCTGCACTGCCCCAACGTTATTGGCATCGTTTACCGAGTCTCTCAATTTCTATTCGAACGACACGCGAACATTACCGAAAGCGCACAATATGACGACGAAGATTCGGACCGTTTTTTTATGCGGGTGACCTTTGACCTGCCTCAGACAACCGGTACGACGGAAACNCTAGCCGACCAGTTCTCAGCANTAGCCGCCAGCTTCGATATGCAGGCGAGTTTCCATGCCGAGNATGAGCGCCCCCGAGTATTGATTTTGGCTTCCCAGTGGACCCACTGCCTAGCCGACTTGTTGCAACGCTACAGCTCGGGCGAACTCAACGTTGAAATCGTGGGCATCCTGTCCAATCACNCCGGTCAAGCTGCGGAGCTCGCGAGNCAGCANAANGTACCTTTTGAGCACCTAGACATCGACGTATCAGGCAAGGCCGCCGCAGAGCAACGCATTCTCTCAATCATGGCCGAACGCGGCGTTGATCTCGCAGTACTCGCCAGATACATGCAGATTCTCTCCGACGACTTCTGCCAGCAGGCNCCCTGCCCGGTCATCAACATTCACCACTCGTTTTTGCCAAGCTTCAAAGGCGCTCGACCCTATCACCAGGCCTTCGCACGAGGCGTCAAAATCGTTGGGGCAACGGCCCATTACGTGACAGCAGATCTCGACGAAGGGCCGATCATCGAACAGGATGTGGCTCGAGTGAACCATGCNATGGATTCCAAAGGGCTGGTCGAAATTGGCCGAGATCTGGAAAAAACCGTGCTGGCGCGGGCGGTCAAATTACATATTCGACACCGCGTACTGCCCAATGGGCCCAGAACCGTGGTCTTTGCCTAGGACGCATGAGCCCCATTCTGTGGGCCTCAATAATTCAAAGTTCACATTCCCCGTTGCTATGAATGAATGCTTCGCCATACTGACGCATTGATTTATGGGAGATTGATATGAACACCAATCGACAGTGGTTACTGGCCAAGCGACCTAACGGTCTGGTGACTCGAGAAAATTTTGACTACGCGGAAAATCCAATTCCCGAGCCGACAGACGGGCAAGTACTTGTTCGTAACCTGTTTCTTTCTTTTGATCCAACCCAACGAGGCTGGATGGAAGATCGACCCAGCTATCTGCCACCTGTCGGTATCGGTGAGCCGATGCGCGCAGGCTCCGTCGGCCAAGTAGCAGAATCTCGGCACCCTGATTTCTCAATTGGCGACATCGTGCAGACCACTGGCGGCTGGCAAGACTTTGTTGTCGCGGCCCCCAATCAGGGCCCCATGGGCCTGACCAAGTTACCCGAAGGTGTCACACCCGAAATGATGCTCTCTGTGCTCGGCATTACCGGTCTTACCGCGTACTTCGGACTGCTGGATCTCGGCGACCCCAAGCCGGGTGANACGGTGCTGGTTTCTGGCGCTGCCGGCGCCACCGGATCGGTCGCAGGCCAAATTGCACGCATCAAAGGCTGCCGCGTTGTTGGCATTGCTGGCGGCCCTGAAAAGTGCGCATGGCTTAAGGAAGAAGCTGGCTTCGACGACGTCATTGATTACAAACAGGGCAACGTGAGCGATCAGATCAAGACCACCTGTCCCGACAAAGTGGACGTCTACTTCGACAATGTCGGTGGCGAAATTCTTGAGGCGGCGCTAAATCACATCAACCTAAGAGCACGGGTAGTCATGTGCGGCGGCATCTCGGGATACAACGCAACGGAACCGGTGCCCGGCCCCGCAAACTTGATGAATATCGTCACCATGCGAGCCCGAATGGAAGGCTTCATCATCCTCGACTACATGCCACGGGCTGGTGAAGCCATCGCCGACCTGCTGCAGTGGATTGGCACTGGCGAACTGAAGTACCAAGTGGATTTACAGCAAGGTTTCGACAATATCCCCGACACGCTACAGCGTTTATTCACCGGAGCGAATCTGGGCAAACAGCTGCTGCAAATCGCAGAACCGTCTTAGATACCCCCTAACCGCCCAACCCATCACCTGACGTAGAACCAGCATGACCCAAGAAGCACCCAGTAACGATATCCGTATCGCCACTCAATCCACGGGCTTTTATGCCGGTTTCAACGTNTGGGTTGCTGCGGTGCCCAAGGTGGTGATTTTGGCACTGATTGCTTGGGTCGCTGCGTCGCCCAGCCAAGCAGGCCAGCAATTGCAGAGCCTGCAAACCTGGTCCACCGCGTCGTTTGGCAGTTGGTACATCTACGTGACGGCATTCTTTACCACAACCTGCCTCGCACTGGCACTGTGGCCACGCACAGGCAGACTCGTACTGGGCCAGCCCGGGGACAGTCCAGAGTTCTCGCAATTCACCTGGCTATCGATGATGTTTGGTGCAGGCATCGGTATCGGCATGCTCACCTACTCTACGGCTGAACCCATCTTTCATTTCGCCACCAACCCGGAGACCATCCAAGGCACCAGCACANCGCTGGATGCGGACAACGTCCGAAATGCTTACAAATGGGCCCTCCTGCACTATGGACTGACCCCCTGGGCCTGCTACGGCGTCATTGGCATTGCGCTTGGATACCTAAGGTACGCCAAGGGCATGCCGCTCACCATTCGCTCAGGGCTGCAGCCCCTTTTTGGTTCGTCTCTTTCTGGATGGCTCGGGCATCTCGTCGACATTGCTGCCATTCTGGCCACCCTCATCGGCTTGGGCGTCACGATCGGTTATGGCGTGTCCCAGTTCTCTGCTGGATTGTTCAACATCAGCGGCCTGGCATTTCTGGTGAACGACAGTGGCCAACCCACCCTGAGCGCTCAAATCACAGGCCTGATACTGATCGTCAGCGCGTCGTGTTTGTCTGCTCTGTCGGGTATTCAGCGGGGTATTAAATGGCTATCCAACGTCAACATGGGGTTGTCCATCTTCTTGGTGAGCTTCTTCATCATCTTCGGCTCTACCGCGTTCGCACTCAGCACCTTTGGCTTCGCGATTTGGGACTACCTGCTTGCGTTACCGGTCATGTCCGTNACGGTGTGGCAAGACACCAGTACCGAGGTGGGTGCGGCGCTGCAGCAGTGGCAAGGGGCATGGAACATTTTTTACTGGGCATGGTGGATCGCCTTCGCACCCTTTGTTGGCATGTTTTTGGCACGGGTTTCGCGCGGGCGAACCGTCCGCGAGTACGTGCTGGGAGCCATCATCATGCCCGCCATGATTTGCCTGACTTGGCTGACCTTCGTTGGCGCGACGGCCATTGATCTTGAGCTACAGGGCATCGCTGGAGGCAGCATTGTGAACGCTGACATCTCGGCCCAATTGTTCGCCACCATCAATCTGATGCTGTCACCAGACTGGGCTGTTGCCTTGTCCGTCGTGGTCGTCCTTCTTCTGCTGACCTTTTTGATCACCTCGGCAGACTCGGGAATTCTGATNATCAATACCTTGGCGTCCGGTGGTAGCCAAAACCAAAAAGGCGCCGGTCATATCGTGATCTGGGGTGGAATTTTTGCGGTGCTGATCGGCGCACTGCTCAGCGCTGGCGGCATGGACGCGCTGCGCTCAGCCATGATCCTGGGAGCCTTACCCTTCTCCATCGTGATGGCCCTGATGGCCGTCGCTCTAATCAAGGCCATGGTAAGCGACGCGCTATCCGATTCCGATTAGCGGTCCCTATCGCCGGTCTATGGCAGGTCGGTAAAGTCAGGTGCATTGGAGCTTCGCCCCAGAGCATGCTCTGGAGGCAGGACTTCTCGACGGCCGGTATCGTCAAATGGGTCTGAGTAATAACCCAGCGCGTACTCGCCTTGGGTATAGCCCAGCAGCTCTTGCAGCCTAGGATCAAAATCTTTCGCCAGTTCCGGCGGACAGGACAGATACTGATTTTCCTCTTGACGCAGCCAGCCCAAACAATAGGTCAAATTCAGACCCAGCCGCGGCGCATTCGAGCGATTGGCGCCGCCGTTGTGCAAAACGCTTCCAGTATAGAAAAACACGGATCCCTTCGTCATTTCTGCCTGAACCACTTGCTCAGGCTCGGGCTTTTGCTTCCACGGCCAGCGATGGCTGCCGGGAACGCAATGAGTGGCTCCGTTTTCCGCAGTAAAATCCGTCATCGCCCAAATCGTATTCAACTGGGGTTCAACACTGACCGGTAAATACGTGCCCCAAGCGTACCGGTCTCGGTGAATTTGCTGGGCTGGACTGTCCGGATGAATTTGAATCGTTTGCGTAAGGTGCAGCTGAATTTTACTGGTGAAAGGCTGNAAAAAGGCTTCCGCAGCGCCGAGCACCATCTCGTTAACAATCAAATCTCGGCAGGTGGCCGAGCGAGCGGCCAGCGCGCCGGTGCGCTTCGTCGCTCGACCAGAAAAGTCGTCTCGCCCCATGACGGTTCGATCGACAAANGGCATGACCTCTTCGTTAAACTGGTCCACAGTTTTACTGTCAAGAACATCCCTCACAATCACCGCGCCGGCCTGGTCCAACGCTGCCAATACGTCNTTTACTTCCGCTTCTGGCCCCAGTGTTTTTAGCTCCATCAACTACCCCTCCGAAATCAGTTTTTTTAGCAAAGCACGCGTATCGTCACGCTGCTCTGTGCTGAGACAATACTCCGAGGGAGCGAAATCTGTCACCCCCGCAGCAGCCAGNGTCGCAATGCCGTCCTCGACCTCTGCCGCGCTGCCCACGATCGCTAAATCGGCCGGGCCTTCGACCCCTTCCCGTTCGAACATGGCTCGATAAGATGGCAGCTTTCCATACATCGACAACCCCCGACCAATGGACTCTCGCACACGGTCAGGCTCCGACGTCACACAGACGGGCAAGGTGGCCAGTATTCGCGGCGCAGACAACCCGTCTGTGGCGGCGGCATCATTGATGGTCGGCACAATATGCGCTTTTACGGTTTTGGGTCCTACCCATGCCAACGTGGTGCCTTGGGCTAAACGACCGGCAACGGCCAAAGCCTGGGGACCAAGGGCAGCAACCAATACCTCCACCGGTTTCTCAGGCGGCTGAAAAAAGCGGCCGTTGGAACGAAAGAGTTCGCCAATGAAATCCACCTCACCGTTTCTCAGTAGAGGCGTCAAAACGCTCAAATATTCGCGCAAGTGGCGAATCGGGCGATCGAAGGCGATACCCAGTTGCGCCATCATGGGCTCATGAGATAAACCGATACCCAGTGTAAAACGCCCGCTCAGTGAATTGGCTGCAGTGAGCGCCTGCCCTGCAAGAGCCATGGGATGTCTGGGAAACGTCGGCACGATCGCTGTGCCCAACTCGATATCAGGCACCTGAGCTCCTACGAGCGCCAAGACTGTGATGGCATCAAAACCACCGGTGGGGTGTTCTGCGAGCCAGTAGTGGGCGAAACCGTCTTCAGCCGCCTGCCTTGCATGATCTGTAACCGATTGGACCGAAGCTTGCTGCACCAAGCCTGTGCCGTTTATCCCAAGTCTCATCTTCTCTCCCTATNACCTGACTGATTAACTGACCGCGTATTGCCTCAATGCGACTCAAGCAAAATCGATCACCATCCGACCTCGTGTACCCCCCGCAGCCAGACGCCGATGCGCTTCGCTAGCTCGCTCTGGAGGCACCGTATCCGCCACCCGAAGGGTTAACTGACCTTGTTCCGCCTGCTGACGCAGCGTATCCAACAAGTCGTAGCGTTCGTTGTATTGGGTCACCCAGGTTTCGGTAAATCGAATGTCCCGCTGGGGCTCGCCTCTAAAGCCACGAATCGCGGTAAAAGCACCACCATCTTTCACCGCAGGTATCGCTTTGCTGTTCAACAGCGCACCATCCGCCAAACCATCGACCCCATCGGGGAAGTGTTGTCGGATGCGTTCGGCAAAGCCCTCGCCTCTGGCAATGACCACATCGGCACCCAGACTTTCCAACAGCGCCCGATCGCTAGCCACTGCATCGGCGATGACGGTCAGACCCGATGCTTTTGCCAGCTCAATCACGTAGCCGCCATAAGCACCAGGACCGCCGGTGACGGCCAACACCTGACCGGGAGAAAGTGCCAATAAATCCAAAGAAAGCCGGGCCGTTAAGGCATTCATCGGCAACGTGGAGGCTTGCACATGCGTGGTGTCGGCTGGCGCGGGCACCACCGCATGTTGGTTCAGAACCAACTGCTCTCGATAGGCACCGTGACTTGCCTTGGGGACGACCATGGCCATGATGCGGTCGCCAACCTTGATCCCCGTCGCGACCCCCTCGCCAACCTGGTCGACAATACCCGCAGCGTCCATACCGGGCACATAGGGCGGCGGAAACTGACTCTGCAGCTTTGCTCGCGTACCGTCCCTGGCAACAATGTCCGTGGGGTTCACCGCCGCAGCAAAGTTACGAATACGAATCTGACCGGGACCGGCGGTAACCTCCTCCAAGTCCACAACCTCGAGTACCTCTGGCCCGCCATGGACCATTAATCCGACTGCTTTCATAAAAACCCCTAAAAAGAAGCGCGATCACCAACCCAGCATGTCTAGAGAACACTAAAAAGTGACTAAAACGCGCTGATCAACCCTTGGACAACATACATTTTATGTCTCCCTTCTGGTACCTTCATATCAAATAATAAGAGGGGTTAGGCATGGTTTCTGGGGAAAATTCTGGAGACATATTCGATCACGAAACGTCGGTATTGGAGACATCACTGGCGCTTGTTGATTCTGGTGAGGCATCTACGGATGACCACCAAAAACTAACAAAGGAGTATCAAAAGCTCCTAAAAACCACGCGCCGCATTATCAAACTCAGTGACAAGAGCGAAAAACGCCTAACGGAGCTATCGCAGGAGGCTCAAGAAACCAACCGTCAACTGGAGGGGCTCTCAACCCAGCTGTCCAAATACCTGTCACCCCAGCTCTATCAATCGATATTCACAGGCTCGAAAGCCGTGGCCCGAACAAGTTCCCGGAAAAAGCTCACCGTGTTTTTCGCGGATCTGTGCGGCTTTACCAACATCGCGGAAAACCTGGAATCCGAGGATGTTGCCGAAATGCTCAACCTGTATCTGGGCACGATGACAGAAATCGCCCTAAGCTATGGGGCTACCGTGGACAANTACATTGGCGACGCCATNATGCTGTTTTTTGGCGATCCNGAATCCAAGGGCGTTAAAGAAGACGCCATCAACTGCGTCAACATGGCTTTGGAAATGCAGCGAACGCTGAAGGGCATGCAGGACAACTGGCATCACTACGGCCTGCAGGAACCATTGGAAATGCGTATTGGTATCGCAACAGGCTTTTGCACCGTTGGGAACTTTGGCAGCGATCTGCGTCTGGAATACACCGCAGTGGGTTCGGGCGTTAACACGGCGTCACGATTGGAAACCGCCGCTGACAATGGTGACATTTTGATGTCCTTTGACACCTACTCCTTGGTCAGCGACCGCATTCCATGCCAGGAACTCGATACCATCCACCTGAAGGGAATCGGCCCCGTCAGGACTTTTCGACCGATTACCGATGACGAAACTGGCTTGTCTCGCCTGACGCTGGAAATTGGCACCTCTGTCGTGAACACAGACATCAGTCACCTCAGCACAGACGAGCTTGAGACCGCTAAGACGTCCTTGGAGAAAGCCATGGAGAAAGTGCAGANGCACTTGAAGGAGGGTTCGGCTCAAGAGTCCTTGTTGTAGGGATCAGGCCAATTGGTTGACTGTNCGGCAGCACTGTCTGTGCCGCTGGACGAAAGGGCTNTTAGGAGACGTAGCCCCGGTATACGAAAACGGGGCCGTTCTCNGTATCGGCGATCTCAAATTCAAAACGCTGCACNCTGCGAGCCATTTCGATGAAGCCCAAACCCGCACCCTNTGANCCTTCTGGNGGNCCGCTNCGCAGTCGGTCCTTGTACATCTTTCTCANCTCTTTGGCATCCTTCATGCTNAATTCGAGCAACGTNCTCTCAAGAGCAGTNCGTTTATCCGAATCNATGGCNTTNACCGCTTCGATCAAAAAGCCNTCGTNCTCAGTNATGCTNATNGCNATNGTNCCNACACCNTCTCCCGTATCTGCGCGCAGATTGGCATAGCGAATGATATTCTGGGCTTGCTCCACAAANACACCAAAGACGCGCTTGGCCACGCCTTCGTCAGAATCTGATTCGCTCANCTGTTGTCNGACTGGGTTAGATATCTGTGTCAGCAAGTCTTCTGACAGCGGACCCGAATAGCAAAAGAGCGTGCGTCGAGCCTGCATAAATTTGTGAAGTTCAAGAGTTTCGTCATTAATCATGGGATAGTCTCCGCTGGATTCCGAGGCCTTGTCGTCAGGTCAATGCGCGCTATTCGGCATTCTCCGCAGTGGGTGCCTGAACCTCGACTAACTCGAACACACAGGATTCCAGGTCTTCCCCAAAGTCCTCGCCGGCTTCCAGCATCGTGTCGTCATCAGCCCGGTAGTTCCAATTTACTTTGACCGCCAAACCCGCCGCCGCCTTCTCTTCAAAGAACTCGAAGAAATCAAAGAAGAACTTGGCCGATGAGCTATTAAAGTAAAAGAGTTCCAAGTCGACCGTGAAAGAGCCTGCTTCGGGCACCACCGAACGTAGCGTGGACATCACTGGAGCCGAAAACTCCTGAATGTTCTCCGGGTAACACTCACCCACCATGCGGCACGTTGCTTCATTGATTTCAATAAGCGGTGTTCGTTGGGTTGCTGCTTGTTCCATCTCTATACCTCTTCTGCATCTGGAATGATGACTTCGTCTCCATCCCNATTAATCGAAAACGCCAACAACGTCAGGTCGTCTCGATACGGCGCACCACCTCGATAGAGGTCGACACTTNTCATGATATTGCTCACTAAACCTTCGGGTGTGGTTTGAGGAGAATTCTGAAGCGTCCTGAGTACCCGCCGACGACCGAATGCGATCGGTCGGTCTTCAGCACTCATTACATCCGTAATACCGTCTGTGAGCATCACGAAGGCGCCTTTTGGATTTTCGACCGCGTGGGTGTTGAATTGAAATGCTCCACCAGAGCGAGAAGAACCAACCGATTTGCGGTCGCCTTTGATCTCCTCGGCGCCCTTGTCGTTGACCCAAAACAGTGACGACTTGGCTCCGGCGAACTCTAGCCTTCGCTCTTTGCGATGGTAGATGCACACCCCACCATCAAAGCCCTCGTCGATTTTCTCCTTTGCGTTGTCTTGCTGACTCAGAGTCTCCATTACCAAGCCATGGGCCTTGGTCAAGTAGTCGCCAGCGTTTTGAATTTCACGCTCATCAATCGCTCGCTCTAGTACCGAACGCGCGATGATCGACAAGAAGGCTCCCGGTACACCGTGCCCTGTACAGTCCACTACCGCGATGTAGACACGATCAGGCAGGCTATGGACGAAGTAGATATCCCCGCCCACCAGATCTCGCGGTCGCCAATGCACCTTGAACGAAATGTCTCCCGGATACTGCTTCGGCAACAGGGCGTTTTGCAGACGCGCCGCGTAGCGAATCGAACTGTCTATTTCATCTCTCGTGCGAACTAACTCTTCGGTCCGCGCGTTAATCAAAGAAGAAACTTCATCTGACATGCGGGAAAACGCCACGCCCATCAGTTCAATAGACGCACGCTCTTTCGCGGCATCATCTCCCGACTCAACTTCGGAGCGCATATGCTCGATGTCTTCGAGCATGAGGTCTTTAGCGCCACCCTCCAGTTCTGACGCCAAAATCTCCATTTTTTCGAACATCAGGTTGTCACGCTCTATTCGTCGACGCGAACGGTCCACACGCTGATCTTCAGCCTCGAGAAGTTGTTCACGATATTGATCGATAGCGCCAGACAAACGGCCCACTTCGTCCTTATCCGACGCCAATATCCGACTGCGTTCAGGCATCTCTAGGTTCAAGTCGCCTTGCGCCATGCCCCGAAGCACATCAATCGCCACTTTGATCTGGCCAAACGCGCCCCAAATCAGACCGAGAATAACGCCAACCACCAAAACCACGGTCGCAACAACGCTGGCGTTGGTATTAAACGTCGTCTGCTGCTGCTGACCGATACTCTCGCTCTGATCCTTAAAAATGAGCAAACTGATTTCTTCAGCCGTCGCTTGATAGCTCAGCGGTATGGACGTGATGGACACACCCAACTCGGTGATCACTTCACTGAACGTCGCATCCGCAGATTCTTCAGCCATTTGTGAACCTTGTGCGACCAACTTACGTAGGTTGGAAACACCATACTCCGTGGATTCTGACCCGCCATCGTCGTAATAGTCATCCAAGCTGATGCTCTTACCGTTTGAACGCACGGCCAACCGTACCTCAAAGTCTTCGCTAAACAGCTCAAGGTTATCCACCAAATTCTTACCCACGACGACCAAGGCAACGGCTTCTTCGTCGGCGTTCAACACGCCGAATGAGAGCGAGTCGTTTATCGACAGAGGCTTGTCACCGGTAATATCCGTGATGCGAACGATATTGCGCGTCGGACGCTGAATGGCGTCGCGGATGAAGCTGTCAAAATTGAGAAAAAAGTCCGGACGGGCGGATTTTCCACAAGGATCCGCCCCGTGCAAGAAAAGGCCGGACAAACAATATACCTGCCGTCCTGTG